>JAFQQJ010000008.1 GCA_017411325.1 Clostridia bacterium
GACTATGAGAAAAAACTGTGCCCATCGAGGGCAAGTTTTTTGCTCGGAAATTTTCACGGCATATTAAGATGCCTAAGAAAATTTCCTTCGCATAGGAAAAAAGCCGAAGGAATCCTTGACGGATATGTGAAAAGAGCCTTTAGCTCTTGAACAAAAAACTCCAACTCGATGTTGGAGTTTTTTAATTATTGCAAGGCTTTTTGACACAGTAATGTGCCAAAATCGTGGATTTTGGGCGATTTATCCCTAAGAAGTACCGCCGTTCTGCTGTTCTTTTTATTTCTTTCTTCCCACTTTAATTCCGTAAATCAAGCCAATTATTGCGTAGGGAATTAAAAGGATGATGCAATATACGGTGAAAACCGGCGGAAGGAAAATGCTTATTATGAAAAGAATTCCCATAATAAAAGACATATAGCCGATAAAGCGGTTTATTTTCCTTGCCTTTTCCGCTTCCACATCATAGTTTTTGATATAGTCAAATTTCGGGAGATAGTTTCCCATTACTATAAAAATTCCACCGACGATTAATGCCACAGCCTTTCTTATGTCGATGTTCCACCCAAGGGCATAGCCAAAGGTTATTGTCTGAAGAACGATGGACATTACGGGAAGTATCCATTTTGTCACAAGGGTAAATTTTTTCCGCTCCCCGTGGATGTGGGTGTTTATGTCGTTTATAAAACAGCAGAAGAACTGAGCAAGCACCATCAGTACGGGAATTAAGAACACCGCAACGCCCTTTGCTGCGTAATTGTCAGGATTTCCCGCTATGTCAAAGTGAATCGGGATGCTTTCGGGCAGGCTATCCCATAGCACAAGCCCCAATAAAATGGGTAAAAGGCAGAAAAGAGCCGTTATAAAAAATATTTTCCATTTCATAAATTTCATTCGATATGCCCCCTTAAATTATAAATCCAGGCAAGAATATCCTCGAAAACCGAGGTGTTCAAGCTGTAATAGATAAAGTTTTTCTCCCGCTCCTCGCTTACAAGGTCGGCACTTTTAAGCTTTGCAAGATGATAGGAAACGGTCGCTCCCGTCAGATTGAATTTTTCGCCGATTTCACCGGCTGACAGCCTGCCTTCCTTAAGCATAAAAAGTATGTCACGGCGTACCGGGTCCGAAATTGCCTTCAAGGTTTCATTTATCCCCATTTTCATCCTCCTTATTCGCTATTTATATAATTATCTAAATACATATTAGCATATATCCTTTAAAATGTCAACACCTATTTAGAAAATTTTCTAAATAGGTGTTGTTTGTTTTTATCCCAAAAGCTTAGCACATTTTTCCATTCTTTCTGTCACCTTTACGCCAAAGGGGCAGCGCTCCTCGCACGCACCGCAGCCGATGCAGTCGGACGCCTTTGCCGATAAATCGCCGTAATGCTCCTTAACCGTGGCGGGTACATCCTCCTTAACGGTGGCAAGGTCGTAAAGCTTATTTACCATTGCGATGTCGATATTTACGGGACAGGGCTTGCAATGTCCGCAGTAGGTGCAGTCCCCGATGTAGGCGTGGCGGGGCATTTTTGAAAGGGCGGTTGCATAGTCCTTTTCTTCCTCTGTGGCGTTTTCATAATAAACCGCCTCGTCCACCTGTGCAGGTGTTGAAAAGCCGATTAAAACCGAGGAAACGGAAGGTCTTGTAAGCGCGTAGTGTATGCACTGGCAAGGAGTTAATGCAACGCCGAAGGGTGAACGCTTTGCATCCAGCAATCTTCCGCCGCCAAAGCCTTTCATTACCGTTATGGCAACGCCTTCGCTTTCGCAAAGCTTGTATAGGTCGGCTCTCTCCTTTGCTATGCCGGAAAGCCCTTCAGCATACTGTTCCACGAAATAATCGTCGATATTGTCCGTGGCGGGAAGCATATCGTAGGCGGGATTCAGGCTGAAAAGAATTACCTTTACTTCGCCCGTTAAAACCGCAAGGCGGGCAATTTCGGGGTTGTGGGTGGAAAGCCCGATGTGCTTTATCTTCCCCTCGGCTCGCAAAGCTTTCATATAGTCCATAAAGCCGCCTGTTAATACCTCTTCCCAGTCGGCGAGCTTATCCACAAAGTGAATCATTCCAAGGTCCATATAGTCGGTATGAAAGCGACTGAGTAAGTCGGCAAAAGCCGCCTTGGTTTCCTCTAAGTCCCTGGTTCTAACGTACTGACCGTCCCTCCAGGCAGAGCCGATGTGTCCCTGAATTATCCACTTTTCCCGGTCGTTTTTTATGGCGTTTCCGATGTTTAACCTGACATTTGGCTCCGACATAAAGCAGTCGATAAAGTTTATGCCCATCTCTCGGCAGCGGTCAACCACAGCACATACTGCCTCGGGCGTCTGGCGTTCAAGCCATTCGCCGCCAAGGGCAATTTCGCTTACCATTAACCCTGTATTTCCAAGTTCTCTATATTTCATATAAGTACCTCCATATGCAGGGAACGGATTTATCCGTTCCCCGGAATGCATAAATGCATTCCCTACAACATTTTATCATACAAACATTTTTCTTGCAAGATGAAAAAAGCACAGAAGGTGACTTCTGTACTTTTTCGGATTCTTCCTTCGGGGCTTTCAGAATCCCCTCTGTCAGAATGACAGCATAGTACACCTATGTCATTCTGACGAAGGCTATGCCGAGGAAGAATCTCCTTTTTACATACCAGTTAAGAATCTGTCCACCACAAGCTGTCTGAATCTTGGTGAAAGGCTTGCAAAATATGCGGTGAAGCCTGTTACTCTTACAACTAAATCCGGGTAAAGGTCGGGGTTTTCGTTGGCGGCAAGAAGCTTATCCTTATCAAGGATGTTGATGTTTATAAGTGTTCCGCCGTTTTCAAAATGAGCCTCGATTAAGCTTGTAACCGTGTCGATTCCCGCTTCGTCATTGGCAAGATTGGGATCAAACTCAAGCTGAAGAGGTGCCGTGTTTCCGTAGCCGCACTGAATTTTTGCGATGCCCTCGCTCTGTGCGGTAACGGCACCGTCACGACGGAAGCCCGGATTGGGGTTTGCGCCGTGGGAAATGGGCTCTCCCGCCCTTCTGCCGTTGGGAGTTGCGCCAACCTTAGAACCGTATTCAATGGTTCTGCTCCAGGAAAACCAGCCGGGAACAAGGCATCTGCCCTCAGACATTTTTTGCCCCTTGACGGTTTTTACCCAGGACTCTGTAAGGCGATTTGCCCAAGCATCCGACTCCGTTTCGCCGCCGCAGTAGCGGGGTGCGGAATTTAACATAAGGCGGATTCGCTCATCGGCGAAGTTATTATCCAGTGCCTCATAAAGCTCATCCCAGGTAAGAAGTTTTTCCTTTTCGATGCGGCTTTCCATAGCACCGAAGGAGTCGGCAACCACAGCAAGGCCCGCACCGTCAATGCCCACGGTATAAAGAGAGGCACACTCGGATATATCAAGGCCCTTTTCCAAAGTGTTATGCATCATTAAATTCATAATAAGCTCGGGAGTTACGTCGTGGGCGTGGTCGATGTGAAGATTTATGCCCTCGGCGGTGATTTCAACCGCTTTTTTAAGATGCTCATTGTAAATTTCAAAAAGTCGCATCGTGGATTTTTCCTTTTCCGCCTTCATATCCTTAAGTGCTTCCTCCATAACCTTTGCCACGTTGATTTTTACCGTGTCATTCATGGGGAATTCCTTGCCGGGCACGCACATCCAGTTACAGCCCACGGCAATTCTTTCACGGGCGGTTTTTTTGTCCACGCCGTTTCTCATATAGCCCTCGCAAAGTGCCTTGTCGTTGCAGAATCTTGGCCATCCGTTTTTATTTTTAAGAAGGCAGGAAACCGCCTTTTTAAGAAACGCCTTATCGCAGGCGGGATGCACCCTTACCGTTAAGTTGCAGGCGATGTTTATGGAGTCTGCCGCATCAAGGATAAGGTAGGAAAGCTTATTTGTCATATCACAATCATTTTCGTCAACGCCCGAAATCTGATAGTAATGGGGATCAATTAAAAGAAGGTTTGCAATTAAGAATTTTACTGTTTCATCGTCTGTTATCCCTTCCTTTACATCCTTTTCATAGAAGGGATATAAAAGACCGTCAAGCTGAAAGCCTGCACCGTCACGGGTGTAGATTCGGGATGCGCAGTTGAAAAACGCCGTCCACTGACAAGCCTCGTGGAAGGTAGAAGGTGCGCCCAGACGGATATTTTCACAGACCTTTTTCATTGTTTCAAGGTTTTCCTTTATTTCGGGGCGGTTTTCCGTTTTTATCATCTCTCCGATTTTTGCAATATGGCGGTCGATAAAGGCAACTATCGCAAGAACGCACCGCTCTTCCGCATCGTAAAACGCCTTTTTATCGGGATTTATTTCGCGGTATTTTTTAATTTTATCAAGGAAACCGCCAAAGCCCAAAGAAAATCCGATTTTATAGTCGCAGGCAAAGTGGGCATCTCCGTCAATACCCGTGGTGATGTTGTACTTTTCCTGCCAGGGCTTTAAGTGGTCATAGGGGAAGCGCTGTTCGTCCCATCGCTTACTCCACTGGTTTGTGGCGCCGTTTTTGATAAACTCAAGATTTTTAAGGTTGTTCTTAAGCCAGTCGGGCATATAGTGAAGGTCACCTCTGTAGTTTACAAGCATATCCCTCCAGCGACCGCAAAGCATTTCCATGGGGTCAACATATGGCTCGTGGGCATCAAGTACACGGCAGAAGTTTTCGCACATTCCGTCAAGGCCGTAAAAGCTTCCGTTTTCGCTGTTGTACCAGGGTGTTACGGCATAGCCCTCGGAAATGGGCACTGTGCCAAAATCGTCTAAATCGGTAAAGCCGTTTTGCTTTCTTTTTAAGAGAGTATGACGGATTTTGGTTTCCCTCATACTTGAAAGTCTGTCTTTATATGTGAGCATAGCTTTTTAATTCCTCCATTTTTTCTTTTTCGGGAATGCAGAAATCCGGGGCGCTGAGTCCCAGTGCCGCCCTCTTCCCTTCTCCCAGCGGATGATAGGGCAAAAGCTCATATCCTGCCGCATTTTCAAGGGACATAACGAAGCTTTTTATGTTTTTAATTTCATCAACTGTGTCATTAATTCCCGGAATTATGGGCGTTCTTATTAAAATCGGGATACCAAGCTTATCCGCTTTTTTAATGTTTTCCCTTATTTTTTCGCCGGAAACACCGGTGTATTTTTTGTGCTTTTCGTCATCCCATATTTTAACGTCGCACATTATATAGTCCATCTTTGATAAAACGCCGCTGTCGAAAATATACATCGAAGTTTCAATGGCTGTGTTTATTCCGTTTTCGTGGCAAAGGTCGGAAAGATGTGCCACAAATTCCTTTTGCAGCATAGGCTCGCCCCCCGAAAAGGTGACGCCGCCATCATTTTTATAATATGCCTTATCAAGCATAACCTCCGATAAAACCTCATCTGCCGTCATTTCCTTTCCGCAAATAACTTTTGCCCCTGAAAAACAGCCCTTATCGCACATATTACAGCCGATGCACTTTTCGGGATAGAAAAGGATTTCGGGCTCTTTTTTTATGCATTCGGGATTGTGACACCAACTGCAGTTTAAGGGACAGCCCTTTAAGAACACGGTGGTTCTTATCCCGGGCCCGTCGTGTATGGATGAGCGCTGAATGTCAGCGACGATTCCTACTACGCCCTGCATACTACCTTTTCCTCGCATCCCGATTCGGTGGATTTTTTCGCCGCATCCAAAATTGCCATAACCTTCATATTCTGTGAAAGGGTTACTTCCTTTGTAAGGGGTGAGCCCGTTTTCTTTACATAGGTAAGATGCTCTGCAATGTTTTTCATATACTTTGGAAATTCGCATTTGGGAATTTCTAAAGGATTTCCGTACATATCAACAGCGAGAACGGTGCATACACCGTCTTCCTTCTTGGTGTAAATTGCGCCCTTTTCGCACATAAGTACGGGGCCGCCCGGAAGAACAAGCTGAGGAATTGTCCACGTTCCCTCGGCAACGGTGTAGGTGTTATCGTATTTTATTACCGCACTCACGTTGTCCTCCGCATCGGAGTAGGGCGTGTTTAAGTTGTCGGAATATGCATAAACGCTTTTTGCGTCGCCTTCCTGTAACAGTGCGGAATACATTGCACCGTAGCACAGAATGTCAAGGATGGCACCGCCGCCCTGATTCTTCTGATACCACCAGGTTTTGCTTCTTGCCTCGTCCGTCATTTCCTCGGCGGTGTCGGAAACGCCTCTGTGCTTTGCACCTGCACCGAGGGGGCCTGTGTGACCGTTTATGTAGTAAAGCTTTTTAAGGTCTCCCACCAGTCCGAGCCTGTATGCATTTATCATTTCATACATATAGGGGCGCCAGATTACGGGCCAGTTTACGATGGCTTCGATGCCGTATTTATTAACGGATTCTTCGATTTTTAATGCCTCTTCATAGCTTACGGCAATGGGCTTTTCGATGCTTACGTTAATTCCTCTTTTTGCGCATTCTTCCACCACGGCAGGCTTGTTTTTGTTTTCCGTTAAGATAAACGCCCAGTCGGGCTTTTCAGTATCAAGCATTTTAATATAGTCATCGTAAATGTTGTCACAATAGTTATTTTTTATATTTTCCTTGTTCCAGTCCCTTGTGTATCTCGCCTTTACGATTTCGGGGGTATCCGGCACAAGGTCGGCGGCAGCAGCTAAAGTAATCCCCTCCGCCTCGGTTATGTATAAGGCAATTTCGTTAACGTGCATATGCGCACAACCAATAATTACAGCTTTAATCATAGTAAAACCTCCTTTTATTATATTATAGTGCGAAAAAAGTCCCGTTTCAATGGGAAATATTAAGGAAAAATGTTGCAATATTTTGATATTTAATATATAATAGGGCTATGAACAATATTTTCACCGCTTTTAAAGAGCATAAAGATTTTTCAAAAAGCATACCATTTTCGGTGATTTATACAACCTTTGACCGTGATGAGCTTGTCGCACCCCACTATGCGGAAACTGTTGAGATTTTGCTTTTTTCCGGGGCGACGGGCGAGGTGATTATAGGAGGACACCGCTATAAGCTGTCGGGCAATCAGGTTTTTTATATTCCGCCGGAAACCGTTCATTCAATGAGCTATAAAAAAAGCAGCGGTAATCTTTTAAACGTAAAGCTTTCCCCCGAGGGCTTTTCGCCCTTTTTGAGCTTTGAGGCTCTTTTGGCATCCGAGGGAAAAAGCCTTATGTCAATTGACGTAAATCCCGACTGCTTTGATGAAATTTTGCCCATTGTGAACGCTTTGGCAAAAGCCGAAGATATATTTTCGGCAACAGGCATTGCCGTATCCCTTTTTTCTCATCTTCGCACCTTCAGCCGGGAGGAAGTCCTTCCTTCGGGCAACGCCTTTGACGAAAGTGAGCTTAGGGAAATTATAAACTATACCAAGCTTCACTTCCGTGAGAAAATATCTATTTCCGATATAGCGGAAAAAATGGGCTACAGTAAGTTTTATTTCTGCACAAAGTTTCGGGAAAGTGCAGGAATTACCTATCTTTCCTATCTTAACGGGGTAAGGATTTCCGAGGCATGCAAGATGCTTAAAAACGGCTCTTCCGTGTCGGAAGCGGCGGAAGGCTCAGGTTTTTCCGACGTTCCCTATTTCGTTCAGCTTTTTAAAAAAATAAAAGGCACAACGCCAAAGCGCTATGCCGACAGCTAAAGCATTTTTAACGCTTTAGCTTTTTTATTAAAAACCCTATTACGCCTGTAATCAAGGCGCCCACCGTAAGCTCTGTCATCATCAAAGCCCAGAGCATTACGGTTCCGTCAACTCCGTGATTTGTAAGGTGCTTTGTCCATATCCACGCTATAACCGAGAGAGCAGCAAAAGCTCCCGTTAAAATATATCCCTTTTTCCACTTAATAAATATCAGTCTTATCATTATTCCGATAAAATAAGGTAAAACAAAAACCGTGAATACTGTACTGTTCAAAAACGACACCCCTTTTGTATGCAGGAAATCAAGTATTTAATGAAATCTCATTCCAATCAGTAATTTCTGATACCAACCACTCAAGTCCTCTTCTTCTTTCTACAACAACTTCAGGTCTGAGAGCTGCAATATTCGCTTTTCGATTAATACTATCTTCTACACAAGCCCAATGGTAGCGATAATATAAATCCAACATCTCAACAATTTCCTCTTTTTTTCTGAGTGCTGTTTTATTCTTAAAGTTATCAAAGCCGCCGCTCTTTGCCACAAGGCTAAGTGCTTTTCCGCAATCACATATCTCATTGGGAACCTTAAAATCGGAAGTTTCAACCAATCCCAACGCCCAGACCAACGACCAGTAGCATTCGTATGTCCATATTACATTCACAATGTCCCGCTGTTCGTATTCGTTTTCAAACAATCTTTTTTCAATGTCAAGCAGTTCATTCTCTACTCCAAATCTGTTTAACAAATCCAAATAAAACGCTTTGGCTTCTTCATATTCTTTACCGTTTCTTATCTCAATAGCAAGCTGAATTGATATCAAAGATGCAACAGCTCTTTTGCAAATTGAATCTAAATCTTTTAACTTTGTATCGCAAGCAGCTTCGATACACGGAAGAACATCATTGCACGAAACTCCCATTTTCTTTATAAACTTATTATTTTTTTCCTTTACTTCCTCCGGAGATAAAGGTTTTTTAGAAAAAATTTTACCAAATATACTCATAATCAAACTCCTCCTTGACAAATTATTAATAACTCAGTATAATTCATCTGATGTCGGCTTTTGTATGCCCTGCCTCAGTACCTCAAATGGTGCTTGCAGGGAAATTGCCGGCATTTTCTTTTTACACACTCTTGGGTAATGCTGTTGCAATATCACCCATAAAGCTATCATCGCTGTAGGAAACCATTTCTACGTGACCGTCTGAAAAGTAGTCACAGATTGAAACCGAAGCATTGCTTGCCCAGGGGTAAAGCTTCATATCCTTTGCGCCAAGCCCTTCCCAATAGGCGCGAAGGGCACGGATCGGCGTTGCATGGGATGTGATTAAAACGGTTTTGCCGAAATTTTCCCTTGCAATTTCCCAAACCCTTTTTATAATTCTGTCATAAAGGTGACTTACCGCCTCACCCCCGTCGGGGTGCGCCTCGCCCACGTTATCCTTCCATATGCCGAAGCTTACGGGATATTCTTTAAGCAAATCCTCAAACTTTTTCCATTCCCATTCACCTGCGAAAACCTCACGAAGCTTTTCATCCGGAATGGGAGCACATCCGTGACGGCCTGCGATGTGACAGCCCGTCTGATAGGCTCTCTTTAAGTCACTTGAATAAAACGCGTCAATTTTTTCGTTTTTTAAGTATTCCGCTGTCTTTTCCGCCTGAAGGTGTCCCTTTTCCGAAAGGTTGGCATCGGAATGGCCCAAAAAGGCGTGCACCTTGTTTCCTTCGCTTTCACCGTGGCGGACGAAAATCATTCTTGTCTTTTCCATTAATCGCACTTCCCTAACTTATATTCTGCGTATATATCGCTTTTTTTAATTCCTCGGTCCTTTGCAACCGCCTTCATGGCGTCCTTTTCAGATAACCCTTCGTTTATGTACATTTCAACGTGGTCGGATATGGACAAGGAAGAAAAGTCCTCAATTTTTTCCTCTGCCCCCGATACCACCAGCACAAACTCTCCCTTCGGGGGAGTTTCTTCATATTTGGCTATCGCCTCGGAAACGGTGAGCCTTACATATTCCTCGTGGATTTTCGTAAGCTCACGGCAAAGAGAAATTTTGCGGTCGCCCCCGAACACCTTTTCAAAATCCTTAAGTGTGGCAAGTAATTTATGAGGCGCTTCGTAGAAAATCATCGTCCTTGTTTCGTCGGCAATTGCCTCTAAATGCTCTCTTCTGCTTTGCTTGTTTACACTTAAAAAGCCTTCAAAGCAAAATCTGCCCGTAGGCATACCGCTTCCGATTAAGGCGTTTATCGCCGCAACGCAGCCGGGAACGGGCACAACGTCAATCCCCTTTTCGATGCAGATTGCAACCAAATCCTCACCGGGATCGCTGATTGCGGGAGTGCCTGCATCGGAAACCAGAGCAATATTTTTTCCTTCAAGCATTTCATCTGCCAGCATATAGCCCTTTTCCTTCCGGTTATGCTCATAGTAGCTGGTTAAGGGCTTTGTAATTTCAAAATGGTTAAGTAATTTTAAGGTGTGCCTTGTATCCTCCGCCGCAATTAAGTCAACCGATTCTAAAACTTCTAAACAGCGAAGAGTAATATCGGACAAATTTCCGATGGGCGTTGCACATAAATAAAGTTTTCCTGCCATATCAATTCTCCTTTAAATAGAGGATGTCTGTTTTCAAGAACTTTCCGCCGCATTTCAAACCTTCAATCAAAATCATATCAGGCTCTTTATCCGGTGAGTCTGCCACGAAGGTGAGGCGTTTCGGCTCTAACTTATACTCTCTCATAAGGCTCATTATGTCGGTTAAGCGGCGTGGGCGGTGCACCATTGAGAAAAATCCGCCGGGACGCACTAAGTGGGATGCTTCCCTTATAACATCCTCCAGTGTGCAGAAAATTTCATGCCTTGCACAGGCTTTATCCGTGTCGGGGTTCACCAATCCTCCGCCCGCATCCATATAGGGCGGGTTGCAGGTTATTAAATCAAACTGTCTTCCTTTATAAATTTCACGGGCGTTTTTGATATCGCCCTTTGTTACCTTTATTTTATCGGAAAGGCCGTTTAATTCCATTGTCCGCCTTGCCATATCCGAGGCTTTTTCCGTTATTTCAAGGGCGTCGAAGGAGCATTCCTTGTTTTGGGAGTACATCAAAAGAGGAATTATTCCGCTTCCTGTGCAAAAGTCCAAAACCTCGCCGCCTTTTTTCACCTTGGCGAATTTTGAAAGCAGCACCGCATCGGTGCCGTACTTAAAAAGCTTATCCGACTGAATGAGTCTTAAATTTTCTATTCCAAGCTCTTCAATTTTTTCATCTTCAAGAAGCATGGTTCTCCCTCCTTTGCAAAATGCATTCCCTGCATATTTCATTCATTATACATCAATTTCCGATTTTATACAAGTACATTTTAAATTATAAAATCGTACAAAATTATATTTAATAACACAATTCTCTGTTTTCGGTTGACTTTTTATGCGAGCGGCAGTATAATCGCATAAAATTGAAAAGGAGACTTTTTTATGAAAAAAAGACAAATTGTAAATATAGTAAACTTTATAAGAGCCGTTGAGCCACGTCTTCCCATGGATCTGGAAACTCCCGTAAAGGAGCAGATTTCTCTTCTTAAAAAGCACAATTTAAAGGCAACCTTTCTGCTTCAGTATGATGCTTTAATTATGCCTTTTTATCAGAATATTTTAAGAGAGCTTGACACGAATCAATTTGAAATCGGCGTTTGGTACGAAATTGTAGAGCCTCAGGCTTTGGCGGCAGGCATTCCCTGGCGCGGACGTTACAGCTGGGACTGGCATACAGATACAGGTTTTTCCGTTGGATACACCAAAAAGGAGCGCGAAAAGCTGGTTGACGTTCTTTTTGAAAAATTTTACGAGGTTTTTGGCTGCTATCCCAAAACCTTCGGCTCCTGGCTTTTCGATTCCCACACAGTAGCTTATGCCAATGACAAATATGGCATTGATGCACTTATGAACTGCAAGGAGCAGTTCGGAACTGACGGTTACACCCTCTGGGGCGGATACTACGGTCAGGGCTACTATCCCAACCGCAAAAATGTGTTCCTTCCTGCGGTAAACAAGGAAAATATGCTCAATGTTCCCCTTTTCAGAATGCTTGGCTCCGATCCCGTTTATCAATATGACTACAAGCTTTCGGAAAACGCAGAAAAATACACCCGTCAGGACGTTATTTCTTTAGAGCCGGTTTATCCCGGATGCGGCGGAAATCCCAAATGGGTTGACTGGTATATGAAGGAGAACTTCAACGGCGATTGCCTTTCCTTCGGCTATGCCCAGGCAGGTCAGGAAAATTCCTTTGGCTGGGACAAAATGGCGGCAGGTCTTAATTATCAGTTCCCCTTATTTGAAAAATTGCAGAACGAGGGCAAAATTACCGTTGAAACAGCAGGCGAAACGGGCAGATGGTATAAAAAAACCTTTTCCGACACTCCCGCCTCGGCAATTACGGCGCACACTGCTTTTGACGACGAGGGCAAAAATTCCCTCTGGTATTCGGGCAAGCATTTCAGAGTGAACATCTATTCAGACGATAACGGCGTACGTATCCGCGACCTTCACATTTATTCTGACAGCCTTAAAGACCCCTTCCTTGATTCCGTATGCACCGAAAACTGCGCAACTTACGAGGCACTTCCCTTTATTGACGGCTGTCGCTTTACCGGGAAAGGCGTGAGAGCAGGCGGATTTATTACATTTGAAGACGGAAGCTTTCCCGAAAATAGCGAAATGAAATTTACAGATTTGAGCAACGGCTCTGCCAAAGCTGAATTTTCAGACATTACGATTACTCTCACGGAAAGCGGCATGAAAATTGAAGGCAAAATGCCCTTTACACTTAAAAATGCAATCGGCATCGAATGCCCCCATTCCTATGAAGTGAAAAGTGTAAGCGAAAAGGAACTTACACTTTCCTTTTCGGGCGTTTCATACAAGGTTAAGCTTACCTGTGGCTGTGCCGTTTCAGAGAAAGAAATCAAGTCCGACGGAAACACACTTTCTTTTGATTTCAGAAATTAATTCTTGTAAATCATCTTGTTTTATGATAGAATATAAAGCAAATGATCGAAAGGATGATTTTTATGGCAGATTTATGTGCACTTAAAAAAGAGTTTGAAAAAATCTACGGTGAGGGCGGCGAAATAAGATTTTTCGCTTCTCCCGGACGAGTTAATTTAATAGGCGAACACACCGACTATAACGGAGGATTCGTTTTCCCTGCGGCAATTTCCGCAGAAAGCACCGTTGCGGTAAGAAAGAGAGAGGACAGAATTGTCCGCTTAAAGGCAACGGATTTAGACGGAATCGTTACCCTTGACCTTGACAAAATCGGCGACTATAAGGACATCAACTACGGCAACTATCAGGCGGGCGTACTTGATGAGCTTATGAAGGACGGCTACATATTGACAGGTGCCGACCTACTCTATGAGGACAGCGTTCCCCACGGAAGCGGCCTTTCCTCCTCTGCAGCAATCGAGGTTGTAACAGCAAAGATTTTCTCCACCTTCTCAGGCGAGATGGGTGGAAAGGAAGCCAACAAAACCGAGCTTGCCTTAATCGGTCAGAGAGCCGAGAACAAATATGTCGGCGTAAACTGCGGTATTATGGATCAGTTTGCATCAGCCAACGGCGAAAAGAATATGGCTATGTTCTTAAAGTGCGATACATTGGAGTGTGAAATGGTTCCCGCTGAAATCGGCGACTGCAAGTTGGTTCTTTCCAACACCAACAAAAAGCACAAGCTTGGCGCATCGGCATACAACGAGCGAAGAAGCCAGTGCGAGGAAGGCTTCCGTCTTTTACACGAAGTGATGCCCGAAAAGACCTGCCTCGGTGAAATCACACCTGCGGAGTTTGAAGCGCACAAGGATGTAATTAAGGACGAAATCGTTAAAAGCAGAGTTACCCACGTAATTTACGAGGATGACAGAGTATTAAAGAGCGTTGAAGCCTTAAAGAAAGGCGACATTGCCACCTTCGGTCAGTATCTTAATCAGTCCCACGCTTCCTTAAAGGATTTATACGAGGTAACGGGCGTTGAGCTTGACACCTTAGCTGAGACCGCACAGACCGTTCCCGGTGTAATCGGAAGCAGAATGACAGGTGCAGGCTTTGGCGGATGCACCGTAAGTATTGTTAAAAATGATGCGATTGACAATTTCATCGAAACCGTCGGTAAGATTTACAAGGAAAAAATCGGCTATGAAGCATCCTTCTATATCTTCGATATCGGCGACGGCGCAAGAGAATTAAAGTAAGTTAAAAGCTGTCAGGCGTTGCCTGACAGCTTTTTTGTTTTTTCGGCAGGAGCAAGATTCTGCCATGCGGAGCGGGGTGTGCGAGGTCGTAGGGAACGGCCTTGGTCGTTCCGAAAAATATGCCATAGTTTCGGCAGAAACTTTTTCCCTGCCCTATGATATCGCATAAACCACTACCATTAAAATGAGAAATACGAAAATTCACATCACCCATTGCCTGTTTAACATTCTGCAATTACATTACCTGTACTACAAAAAAGCGGTTCGGAAAATCCGAACCGCTTTTTATTTACAATAATTTTTGATGCCTTATTTCTTCTTTATGAAGGCGCTCTTCATCTTAACCCAGAGGGGTGCACAAAGGAAGATTGAAGAGTAGGTACCTGCAACGATACCGATGATGATGGGAAGTGCAAACTCTCTGATGGAGTTTACGCCCATGATATAAAGCATTCCGATTGTAAGAAGTGTTGTGATAGAGCTGTTGATTGTTCGAGCCAAAGACTGACTTACACTCTTGTCAGCAATATCCTTATAGGGAAGCTTTCTTTCCTTCTTAACGTTTTCACGAACACGGTCGAAAATAACGATGGTGTTGTTGATGGAGTAACCTACGATTGTAAGAACTGCCGCAACGAAGGAATTGTTTACGGGAAGACGGAAGAGTGCATATGCACCGATCATAATTACGATGTTATGGATAAGACCGATAACAGCTGCAGCACCCGATAAAAATTCGAATCTTACGGTGATGTAGAGCAGCATAAGCACAACAGCAAGTAATGTTGCAGAAAGAGAATCGGTTAAGATTTTCTTACTGGTGGATGCGCTGATTGTGGTTACGTTTCTCTCCTCTTCGGGAATGGAAACGCCGTATGCTTCTTCAATTGCCGCGAAAACCTTTTCAACATCGCTTTCGCCCTCAACTGCTTCAGCCTCTGCATCTAAATATCCGCCGAGCTCAACTGTCTTTATAACGATTGCGTCTGTTCCGAGAGACTGCGCCTGAACCTCCGCACCGCCAAGAACGCCTGACACAAGGTCTTCAATTTCGTCTGTTGTTGCGGAAATTTCATAGCTTTCTGTCTTCATGGAAAGCTGAATGTTTGTACCGCCTGTAAAATCGATACCGTAGTTAAGACCGCCGTTTATTATAAGGCCTACTATTCCGGCAAGAATGAGAACCAGAGAAACGATGGCAAATATTTTACTGTTTTTTGTAAAATTATACTGTTTCATCAATAGCCACTCCTTTCACACCGAACCAGCCGGAACTCTTGATTCCGAAGCCTTTAACGATAAGCTTTAAGATAACCTTTGTAAGAACGATTGCAGTAAAGAAGCTTACTACAGTACCAACGCCGAGTGTTACGGCGAAGCCCTTGATTGAACCTGTGCCGAAGAAGTAAAGAACAACGGCGCAGATTAAGGTTGTTACGTTAGCGTCGAAAATTGCAACCATTGCACGGTTGAATGCCGCATCCAAGGATGCACCTATGGTCTTACCTGTACGAAGCTCTTCCTTAAGTCTTTCAAATATGATACAGTCAGCATCAACCGCCATACCGATTGAAAGAACTAAGCCTGCAATACCGGAAAGAGTAAGTGTTGCACCGATTCTGATAAGAATGATTACAACAAGTGCGGTGTAAGCACAAAGGCTGATTGCCGCAGTAACACCGGAAAGTCTGTAGAGTGCAATCATAAATAAAATTACAAGTAAAATACCGATACCTGCTGCAACAAGGCTCTTGGAAAGAGCTTCCTCACCAAGTGTGGGGCCTACGCTCTGAAGCTGGGAAACGGTAAGACGGAAGGGAAGCTGACCGCTTCTTATCTGTGCTGCAAGTGTTTCAGCGCTCTCTCTTGAGAAGTCACCTGTGATTACGCAGGAATCCGCGTCAATCACTTCGGATACCATAGGCTGGCTGAAGGGTGTTTCATCAAGATAAATTGCGATGTAGTTGTTGCCCTCGGATGTGTAGTTAAGAACAGTTTCTGTTGCCGTCTTAAATGCTTCTCTACCCTGATTTGTAAGAGAAAGTGCAACATAGTACTGAGCCGCACCGATTTCTGAGGTCTGTCCGTACTGCATCTGCGCATCTGCAACGAATTCGTCAGAGCCTTCCATAAGCACGTTACCCTGATAATCTCTGAAGGTAAGCTTTGCTGTGGAGCCGAGAATTGAAACAGCCTCTGAAGGATCGTCTACATTGGGGATTTCAATTCTTACGGTGTTGTCAGCCTGAACGGCTACTGTTGCATCATAATAGCTCTGGGAATCAAGACGGTTTCTCATGATGGAGTTTACTGTTGCCATCTGATCAGCCGTCGGGCTAACGCCTTCCTCAGGTTTAAATTCAATAAGCGAACCTCCCACAAGGTCAAGGCCCTGCTTAATTCCGTACTCTTCATCAAGAGCATCCGGGAATCTGTAATCGCCGATGGTTACATCAAAAAGGCAAACGAAGCACATCATGAAAATAACAGCCGCGATTACGATAAGTGCAATAATGTTTTTTGCTCTCATGCTTTATCCTCCTTAAAAAATGTATAGCACATCTATTATATAACTTTTAGGGCGTTTAGTCAACTAAAATTTGTCAAAAGGGGAAAATAAAAGACGCCCGACAGGCGTCTTTTATTTTGTGCAAATGTGGACGTACCTTTTCCGGCTTCATTTAGTGCCGGATAAAACACCCTGATGCACGCATCCCCAAGCGGACGCTCACTTTATTTTGCTGCGCAGATTATGAAGATATATCCATTGCCCTGTAAAAGCCACCACTTCAAACAGCAATACATAAATAAAATATTTTTCTGTAATCCGGCGCTCCGATGCGAAAAAGAATATCGCAAGACATCCTGCAATTGTGATTGCAGAAGATATAACTCTCTTTCCTAAGTCGCCATAATCAACCGCTTTTCTGTTAGCGCATAAGCCATACACCGGCAATGCTATCAGCAAAATAAGCATTCGTATTTCAAAGCAATCAATCTCTGCAAAATACCACTCCATGCTCACAAACATTGTAACCAAGGTCATCAGCCAAAAGGCTATTGCAAGAAATAGCGGTAATATATTTGATATAATCACATTCTCCCGCCTGATGAATTTATAAAAGCATAATAAAGGCCAGATTACGACAGGAACTGTATAGGAAAATGCCATAGGCAGTGCATATACCAATAAGCTTGAAAGCTCGTCCATACCCATATATTTTGTGGTTAATACTGCAAGGCAGGGTAAAAAAGGCAACAGAATCCCTTCGGCTACAATCAGAAAGAACAGCAAAACTGCAGTCTTTATTGTTGTATTCTTATAGTTTATAATCATAAGATAGGGCGTAAACAAAAGCGCTATCCCTGAATAGGCAAAGCTCAGCCCCTCAATAATCCCGATGTTTTTCCAAGGTGTATTTCCACCCCTCAGGCAAAGTATCACTGCCAGAAAAAGCAAGGTGACAGCACACGGAATTAAATTCTGTATAGTTTTTTTCATTATACATCAATCCCTTCTGACCCTCTGTACGTATTATTGGGAAGTATATCCTTATCAATTAAAATTTTCCCCGCCCACAAAATAGCCAGTGCCATATGATCACAATTATGAATCATAGACAAGGGGACGCAATATCTGGGCTTAAATCCATCTTTTGTTGAAAAGCCTATACCATCAAATTCGCAGATTACTGTATCGGACAGAGTTTTTTCTTCACCATAAAGAGTATACGTTAAGGTGTAAGAAATCTCTTTTTTGCTTAGTTCAATCCATATTGAAACAGATATGGCAACTATCGTCCCCAACGCTAATATTCCTGCTATGATTAATGCAATATACTTTTTTTCATTTTTGTTCCCTTTCTTTTTGCATAGCACTAATTACAGAACTCATCGAATGATTTTCTGCTCCGCCCATTATTATCAAAAACCATTTCACATAATCTGCACATGTATATGTATTCGGAAAAAATCTTGCCAAAAATCCATATACATTTTGATCCTGTAAATAACTCACGTCCACTTGTCTGCCTATTCCACCGTCTCTGCACCGCGCTGTGCCTTTTTCGCTTTGCGGCGATACAGCAGATATTTAACGAGACAGGCAACGGCAAAGCAAATTGTTATGCCGATTATCTGATATATTCCAGCGGAAAACTCAAGTTCTGCTATCATAAGCCAATCGTCATTTGTTCTCGCAAGATATCGTAAGCATAATAAAAGCCATGGAATCACTTCACAAATATACATAAAAGCCACGCTTATTTTGTTTATAAAACAATAGCTTATCAAAGCAGCATATAAAGGATTAAAGAAGAAAAGTATTATTGCCAACATCCCGAAATTATCCACTTCGTCTCCTGTCGATGCTACTAAAGAAACCGCAAGAAGCGCTATCGGCAAAATGTAAAGTATAGTCCATATTAAAACTTTTGAAACCATTCTAAGCATTTTCATATTCTCGCCCCTCTACAAATTATATTTCATTAAATTAACTCTGCTGCATAAGTAAGATTGGGGATATACTTTTTCTCCGCGTTAATTCCTCCTTGCCTTAAAATAGACAAGGCTACATGATCACAATTCTGTTCCAGCAGGTTATACTTAAAGTCGTTCATAGCCGTTATAGCTACAGCCTGCTCAAACATTGCTTTCCCCTGTGCGGGACCTATAAAATATGGCAAAACATTTTCATATTGTTCCGACCTATATTTCCCCGTTGTAGAAATGCCATAACTCTTTTTATTTTCAAGAAATGTCTTTGTTTCACCCTTGCTGAATACGCTTATTCGCATTTCTGAAGCAGAATCTTTAAGTACGTTCTGATCTTGAGGATAGAAGCTGAATAAAATACCTTCTCCATCGCTGTCCACTAACAAAACTCCGGCGTGTCCCATCAAGCTTGCTCCGTTAAAGTCGTTTAGATAATATGCTGCAGTAATTGATGTGTCGTCAAATTTTTCTAAATCATCTATCGCCTGACGAGCTATATACTCTGCACTTTTTTCTGCAATCTCAACAGCAATATCGGAAGCCTCTCTCAGCTTTTCCTGCAAAACATCTTTTGCATATGTTTCGTCAAAATTATATACAACACGATAGTTTGCATCAACAATATCTCTAGGATCTGTATCGGAAAGAAATCTGACTACATCTTCTTTAACAAATCCATACTGCCCTACCTTTGTCAATATTATATCCGCAACTGCGTCCTTTGTTTTAGCTTCTGTTTTTTCTTTTATTTCATCAAAATACCCATATTCGTTTTGTTGCGGTTTTGTGGGTTCCGCTGTCTTAAATCGACTTGCTTCAGCAGAATAATCCATAACAAAATCATTTTCGGAGAGTTCTGCTTTTTGCGGAAATTCCGTCTTTGATATGTCCATTTCGGGCATACCCAAGCGGACGCTTTGCTATTTTCTTGTCTTGTGTCGGCAAACATATGATATTACGGCCCAAGCAAGCAATAATGTTGTATATTGTTGGACAGCAAGCAAAACAAAAATTGTTGTATCAAAAGATCCTGAAGCCAAACAAGTTATACCATACACAACTATATTTAACGTTACACAAATTGAAGAAATAGTAACCCCTTGTCCTAAAGGCAGCTTAAATAAAAATTTGTCTATCAGTATGCAGTATATTCCTCCCAACAGAAACGCCAATATTGGTATATATCCCAAAAATGAATAGTATAGCAAAACCCAGGGGTAAGGCAATCCCCCCATTATATGAAATAAACTTAATATAGTCGGTAATAAATTTAAAAGTATTATTTTCCCTTGTTTCATTTCCATGCCTCCGTAATCAACTCTATCATTTTCTTATTAATCGCTCGTTCCAGTTCCTCCTTATATGTTATATTAGGAATTATTCTGCTATACATATTAATTCCCCCTGCCGAGAAAATTCTCGTCACTGTTTCATCGCAATTGTTTAAGATTAAGTCATAATTTTTCATATCTACAGTAGCTTCAACCGCTGCATCAAGCATTTTATTTCCGTTATCATATGTTATATCATATGGTATCCATCTATTATATCTTTCTTTTATTAAATCTCCTGAATTGCTTATGCTATGAATTTCTTTATTTGTTAAAGCATTTTTTACTCCGGATTCACTGTAAATTCCCACATACATTCTCGCCGGAGAATCAAATTTATCTTTCTCTAAAGCCCCATAACTAAACATAATACCTTCTCCAGCAGCATTAACCAAAAGTATACCCGTATGCCCCATTGTTCCTGCACCGTCTGAATCATTAAGATAATACGCTCTACAAATTGTATTCGTATCAAAATCTCTCAAGTTATCAGAAAAAGCCAACACATTAGTTTTATTCGTTTCGCTTGCTAATCTCCACATATCATCAAAACGAATCAGTAACTTATACTTTGCAGAATCCTTACCGTAATTGTCCGCATCGGGATCCTGACTCCAATGTCCTCTTTGGTTATATCCCGGTCGAATTACACCGCCTTCAACCGCTTCAGTCTCAACTTTCGTTTCCGTAGCATCCCACTCATTATCGCTTTCGGGTTGTGTATTTTTCCCTCCGGCGGAATTTGAAAAAAGATGATAATCGGGAAAATCGCTTTCTTTAAACGCCGGATAATCCGGTTCAAAATCATTTGCGAAGAGCTCTGCTTTTCGGGGAAGCTCCGTCTTTGATATGTACCTTTCGGGCATCCTTGACGGTGCTTGCAAAAAAGCATTCTCCGGCGCTCTTAAGCTTCTCGAATTAACTGTACTCTTTGGAGTAGTTCTGCTTTCCCAACCCTTTCTTACTCTTTCGCGAAAGCTTTCACCGTCATCCTTTTTATTATTCGCCAAAGGATTGTAGTTTTTTATCCACGCCTCTATATAGGGATTTTTTCCTGAGCTTTTTTCTTCCCTCTTCTTTTTCCTTTTGTAAATGGAATTCCAGGTTTCTCGTCAGAGCAGGCTTTATACCGTTCACTTGGATTTAAAAATCCAAGCTCACTTTATCCGCCGCTCTTCCTCTTCGCAAAAAGTCACGCCGAAAGCTCGTCGCACGGTTGTAAACGCCCTCTTCGGCTCCTCGCTTCCGCTAACACCTTTTTGCGTTTTTTACCCTCCTTAGTATACCACATCTGTCAAACTGTGGCAATGTTTTTTTAGGGCATACGTTTCGAACCGCATACCGCCCTCAGAGTTAACTCTACAGTATAATATTATAACACATAAAGTTAGTTTTGTCAAGAATTA
>JAFQQJ010000009.1 GCA_017411325.1 Clostridia bacterium
CACAGGTTGCAGAAAAAATGTAAGCGAGGTGTGATATATGGGATATGAAAGCGTAAAATCAGCGGCAGAGCGTATGGGCGTAACAAGCCGTGCAATCCAAAAATGGGCAAAGGAAGGCAGGCTTCCGGGGGCATACTTTGATAACCGTGTCTGGTGGATACCGGATGATATTAAAGAGCCGCTGAAGACAAATAAAGTAACGCCTAAGAAAACTATTACCCGTTATCAGCTTCCGCTCCTTCGCTGCTCCTTTAACGTGGGAGAAGCGATGAAGTTTATAGAATCCATTCCCGATCCCGATGATAAAAACATTGCTCTTGCAGAGTATTACTATTATACAGATCAGGCAGAAGAAGCCGCACAGCTTTTGGAGCAGTATTTTGACTCAGATGACGAATCGCTTCGCTATTCTGCCAATGTAATGTGTACCTTTGCAAATATATTCAGAGGTCATATTCACCTTGCCGGCTTCTTTTCCGAGCGTGTATCAAAAGAACTGGAGGAAGGGCTTAAAAACCAAGACGCACCAAAAGAGCTGCATGCTATCGGTGTGCTTACTGCATATATCGGAAAATATCTTTTGAACGTGCCTGTTCCCGAAGTGCCGCCCCTCGAGGAATATCTGCACTTTCTTCCGAACGGCATAAGACTTTACGGAGCATACATATTGGCTTACAAGGCATACAGAGAAAAGAATTTTGAAAGAGCAATCGGTATATGTGATACAGCCCTTGCTTTTTGCAACAGCTTTTATCCGGTTGCTGCAATTTATGTGCTTATAGTTGCGGCGGCATCCTTTTTGGGACTTAAAAAGCCACTTCTTGCCCGCCAGCACTTTATGATTGCATGGGAAACTGCAAGGCACGACGGCTTTATAAAGCTGTTCGGCATACATCATAATTTGCTTCAAGGTCTTACAGAACAGTGCTTAAAAACAGACTATCCCGAAGACTATAAAAAGATAATGAAGGTTGTAAAGGAATTTAATGACGGCTGGTACAGACTTCATAAGCCGGAGGAAAACGATTTTTTTCACACCTTAACACCCATTGAAATAAGCATAACCCATCTGTATAACCGAGACTGGAGTTCAAAGGAAATAGCCGCACACTTAGATATATCCGAGAGTACGGTAAAAAATCACATACGCTCTATTTATCAGAAGCTTTGTATCAGCAAAAAGACAGAGCTTCGGAAATATCTTGAAGACTGACAAAAGCTTAAAGGTCCCGTTCGCACGCGAACGGGATTTTTTGCCCCCAAATACGCTATATCACAGGCTTTTTCAATTTTTTGCCTATTGAAAGACTCAGAATTATGCAAAAAATTATACTTTTTCACCTATCAGACGTGACTTACAATAAGATTATTTTTAGTATAAAATAAAGACAACGAAAGGAAAGTTGAGGTGAGCCTATGATATGAAACATGATGTAAAAAAGACTTACCTGCTCGACGGCGACATATTGGAGGTGAATTTCCGATATGATGAGCTGAGCGGAAAGCATCTCGGAGAATTCCCCGATTTTATCGAATGTCCGAGAATAACCCCCGGCGGCAGAAAATGGGTAGATGTCATTACAGAAGACTGTCCATACGCTGACGGTGAGGACAAAAACTGCGGAACCTGCAGTTTTATGTTAAAGCAGGACGAGAAAGATTTAATTGGAATTTGTATGAACGAGAAATTCAAGAAAAACAAGTAAAGGAGATTAACACTATGAAAGCAGGTCAACTTTTCAGAAAGACAATGCCTTTTGCAATAGCGAAATTGGTACTCGGAGCGGCAACGGTGCTTATCTCGGTAGTGCTGCTCGCAATACTGCTCGGTCTCGGCTGGCTGTTTGGCGAAAACGGAATGGTAATTTGTATCTTTATATGGATAGGTGCAACGGGAGTCGTGAGATTTGCGATTATGCACTACTTCGGCTACCTCGTTAAAGCAGGACACGTTGCAGTGCTTGCAGAAGCGGTAACCACCGGCAAGGTTCCTGACAATCAGGTGAATTACGGCAAGGAAGCCGTTAAAAAGAGATTTTCAACCTCAAACATATATTTCGCAGTAGATAAGCTGGTATCGGGTGCGGTAAAGCAGATTCAGAGAGGCATTTCAAAGCTCGGTAACGCACTTGATTTTATCCCCGGCATGGGAGCGGTAACGGGAATTGCAAACTTCTTCGTTGAGCTTTCCCTCGGCTACGTTGACGAGTGCTGTCTTGGCTACACCTTCTACAAAAAGGAGCAGGGCGCATTCAGAAGTGCCTGCGACGGCGTTGTAATCTACGCACAGAACATCAAGCATCTTCTTAAAAATGCGGCAAAGACAATGCTTAAGGTGCTTCTTCTTTCACTGGTTGTACTTATCGCGGTATTCGTTCCCATAGGACTTCTTTTCAAGCTTCTTTCGTGGAACGCATTTATCGGCTTCTTGCTTGCAGTATTCATTACTTGGGTAATAAAGTTTGCATTCCTTGACAGCTACATACTTTGTCAGACAATGGCGAGTTATATGGAAGTAGCACCCACAACAGAAATTACATTCGATCTTTACGGAAAGCTCTCTAAGATTTCCGGCAAGTTCAAGGAGCTCTTTAACAAGGGCAAGGCGGAAGAGCCTCAGATGGCTTACGCAGGCGCAGGTCAGCAAAATGCACAGCCACAGCAAAAGGCACAGCCGAATATACAGACAGCAGACGCACCCAAAACCAAATTCTGCGGACAGTGCGGTGCAAAGAATGACGCAGGCGCAGGCTTCTGCGGTGAGTGCGGCGCGAAGCTGTAAATCAAGACAACAATTAAACAATAAATTTATATAATACGGAGGATTTACTTATGAAAAAGATACTTACTATAATACTCGTATCCCTTATGATACTTACACTTGCAGCTTGTACGGCAAAGCCCGAAGAAACCGTTGATACCGGTAAAATGAGCGAAAAAGCTCAGGAAGATCACGAAGACAACCTTGAAACTTTCAGCCCCGAGGCGGCGGAATACTATCTCGAAAAGGCAACAGGCATAAAGGCTGCCGATATTGAGCCTGACTGGGAATGGGAATTTGCAAGTAAATATTCGGCACTCGGCGAGGACGGACGCGGACTTTTCACCTTTACCAAAAAGGACGGCGAGCTTACCGACGAGGAAATAGATACATACTTCAAAAAGGTATTTGACAAAACCGCCGCCGTTTCTCAGGACGGCTACAACATAATCGGCTACGAATTTGTCGGCGAGGGCGAAAATGCTCTTGACCCAACCACCTTGGAGGACGCTCTCGGCGGATGGCTTCAGGGCTGGGCGTTCAGAGTTGACGACACGATATACACGGTATACGTAAGCTCTGAATATGATAACGACAAGGAAAGCGAGTTTGACAGACTTTTCTACTACAACGCAGTAAAGGTAGACATAGCTCAGGGTATGCAGAAGGGCTGGGACGATTATATGTCCGACATTGAAGAAAATCAGGATGAAATAGAAGAAGCATTGAAGGACTTCGCTAATTAAAGTAATACGGAGGAAAACACTATGGCAGGAATTTTAGACGGAATTGTCAGAGGAATAGCAAGTCTTGCACCGCAGGACGATCCCGTCGTTAAGATATTCAACG
>JAFQQJ010000010.1 GCA_017411325.1 Clostridia bacterium
CAAATGCGATATAACCTCATTTAATTCGGTTGCGATATGATATAAATTCCCTTATTCTCGTCCCGAAGGGACATATCGCATCTTTAGATATATCGCATACGCAGTATATATGGCAAATTCCATTAGGAATTTATATCGCTGCTTTCATCTTCGATGAAATCATTATACCATACCCTGTAAAAAATAACAATTTCAATTATAGATTATTTAGCAATTTAATGTATCTTCAGAATTCACGGCAGTATAGTTTTACGCGGCTCAATGATTATTTCTTTTTGTTCTACGAAAAGTTAAAGAAATTTCATTATCCTGTAAATTATAAATACATATTGACCGTTTTTTCTTACGTGATATAATTATTCATAGGAGGATGAAATTTTAAAAAAGTTATTTTGTCTTTTTTTAGCACTTCTTTGTATTTCCTTGAGTTCAGGTGTTTTTGCCGCAGATGCAGAGAAGACTTCAGCCGCTGATACTCTTTATTCCTACGGTCTTTTTGACGAAACCGGCATAGACAGCAACGGAAGGCCTGTCTATGAGCTTGACCGCGCTCCGAACTGAGCAGAAGCCATCACAATGCTCGTTTGTCTCCTCGGCAAAGACAGTGAGGCAAAAGCAGGTACGTTTGAAACTCCGTTCACCGATGTTCCTGCTTGGGCAGAGCCTTATGTGGGATATGCTTATGAAAATAAGCTTACATCAGGAATAAGTGCAACAACTTTTGGAAGTTCAGCCACGGTAACCTCTTCACAGTACATTACCTTTATTCTTCGTGCTCTCGGTTATGACAGTAGCTCGGATTTTTCATGGGATAAAGCATGGGAGCTTTCAGACAAGATTGGTCTTACAAACGGTCGTTATTCCGAAAAAAACAGTATTCACAAGAGGAGATGTTGCACTCATATCAAAAAATGCCCTTGCCACTACCTTTAAGGATTCAGAACAGATGCTTATGGAAACGCTCCGCGAAAATGGTGCTATTTCAAAAAGACCGATTTCTCCCGAGATCGTTCGCTTCACTCTTGTCCGCTACAAAGGGGAAAACCACGTTGTAAATATGCGCAATGGTATGTTCCCTGAGATTGCAGGTTTTGCCGTACTTTTCGATAAGCCTTCCGGAGAAATTTATCTTTCCTCAGACGATTTTTCCTTCCCAAATTCCAATTCTCCCGGTTGTGTATTGATTTTCGGTACCCCCGTTGACTGTCCGCGCATCGAACCTTATACAGAAAAATGTATTGCTTTTGTTGCAGATGAGAAAGATGTTTCATGCACCTCAGAAAAAATATCCGAAACTTACCCATCACTCTACAGAACAACTTTTAAGATGAACGGAAAAACATTTACCCTGGACTCCCCCGTTTCAAACTATGTTGAAAACCAGGTAGGAGTGACGTCGGACGGCATCAATTGGTATGACTTTGAAAACAAGCGTTATTACAACCTGCACGATCTTTTAAACTTCTTTGGTGTGAAAAGAAGCTATTCGCTTGTGCGAGAAGGCGAAAAAAACATTCTTATTTTCACCGAATAGTTTTCACTACAGATAAAAAGTACTTGCAATTACGACGGTGCAGCGTAGGGATAAATTGTCTTAAAAACGCTCAGCGCATGCGCAGAATATAACTGAAAAAGCATCGACTTTGTCGATGCTTTTTTTACAAAACAGAACAAAATAGATTCATATATTAAAATAAGCTTTGCATAAGCAAAGCTACCTTAACTTCTTCACTTTTCACTATTACTTATTACTTTCCGAAATAGACAAGGGTTTTTAGGGAATAGTGAAGAGTGAATAGGTAATAAGTAAAATCGACAAGACTCTGACGAATCTTGTCGATTTTTGGCTCCCCCTGTTGGACTTGAACCAACGACCCTGCGGTTAACAGCCGCATGCTCTACCGACTGAGCTAAGGAGGAATATATGATGTTGGCGAAG
>JAFQQJ010000011.1 GCA_017411325.1 Clostridia bacterium
GAAAGTCTGTTTACAGACTTTTCGAAAGTTACCCGAAGGCGTATATAGATACGTCGAGGGTGAAGTTTGTTCGTAGCAAAAAGGCTCAAAATGAAGAAAAATCGCAGGAATGCGATTTTTCAACACTATTTTACAACATAGAGTTTGTAACTTTGCCCAATCCACTAATATATTCGCCTTTTTGCGGTCTGGACTTTTTTTACATCTCCTTTTTAACTTTTACCAGCAGGGTGTATACACATTCATAAAGCCTTTCCCGAAGCCTTTGCCGTAGATGGGATTATTTTCGAGTTCCTCTATCTTATCGCTTTCGCCGAGGGCATAAATTTCAAATACCTTTTTGGTATATATGAGTCTTTTTAATGTTGCGGCATAGCGCATCTGCAATACCTCTAGGCCGTGGGGCTTATAGGTTGCAAGCCACATGGTTTCGTGGATATCCGAAAGGCGCTCATAAAGCTCATAAAGGTGAGGCAGAGTTTCACCCGAAAGCTTATCAAAATATGCCCTGTCTCCCTCATCGTAGTGCTTTTTGATATTTGAGAATATATCGCACTTTATGCCCGCAATTTCAAAAAGGAGGGATGCATAGATATAGTTTTCTTCGTTTCTGTCCAGGCTCGATGCATACTCATCCATTAAAGCCTTTGCCTTTTTCATTTTTGATACATAGCTACCTGAATCCATCTCACAGCCGTGGATTCCGTGGAGAATATCAGCCCAGACAAGCTTTTTACCCACAGGGTGAGTATCAAGCATAAAGTTATCCTTTGATACATCCCTTGCAATATGAAAATCAGAGCAGGCATCATAAAACTCTCTGGAAAGTCCTGAAACAAATTCGCCCGTTTCATAGACTTCTTCCCTCGTCACAGCTTCGCCTCTGTAGCAAAACTCTGAAAAATATGCCATAAGCCCCATTGCAAGGAAGTGATTTGTTTCGCATCCGTCGTTTGACCAGAGCGTTGCAAAGCAGGTGTCAAGCTTATTTGAAATTGCCGCTTTGAGTGCACTTTCCGTGGTATTTTCCGTATAAATTCCTATCGGCAAAAAGCCGTTCCAGGTCCATATTCCTCCCGCAAAGCAGGTGGTTTTACCAAGTTCTTCGTGCTTTTTCATAATGTCTGAATAAAAAGCTTCCTCGGTGTTGTAATAGTCCCAGTATACCATATCAACATCGGGGATTTTTTCCGCAATTTCAGTGGAAACGGTGCTTTCTCTGTGAAAGTCCCCCACCTTACCGGGATAGCGGAAATACATATCCGACCACATCATAGGCTTGTAGCCATATTTTTTGCAGATTTCGTTAACCTTTATAAGATGCTCGGTTATAATTTCTTTTCTGTCCCTGATTCCAAACCTGTCAAGATATTTACCTCTGCCTATTTCAAAGGCTTCGTCCATTCCGATATGTATTCTGTCTGATGAAAAGCACTCTCTTAAGGTTGCAATACACTTTTCGATAAATTCATATACCGGCGGGTGGTTTGCACACAAAATGCCCGGTCTGTCTGAAAGGCGCATACCTTCAATCCATTTTGTGTAATGTGCAAGATGTGCCAAAGTCTGCACGCAGGGGATTATTTCAACGCCCATAGCCTTTCCGTACTCATCAATAGCTTTAAGCTCTTCTTTCTTATACCTTCCACGCTGATAGCCGAACATTTCGCATCCTTCAACCTCGTAGGTATCCTCGGTATAGAGCATCAGCATATTAAGACCGTAGAGCGCCATATAATCGATAAATTCAAAAACCTTATTTACGCGCATAACGCCGTTCCTCGAAACGTCTATCATTGCACCGCAGGTAGAAAACCGGGGATGCTCTTCTGTTTCAAAGCTTTCTTTTCCCTCTTTTTTTGCCTTTGCCGTGAGCATACAGCCCCGCATAAGCTGAGGAATTGTACTGTAGCCTATTTCTACGCCCGATGCATCCATTTTCACCTTTACGCCGTTAAAATCCGTAAGGGTTATGTTGTCCGGTTCATTCGTTTCGCACATCAAAAAGGCTTTTTTTATTATTTCTTTCGTATCCATCGTCTTCTCCCCTTACAAGTATCATATCTTTTCCTATTTTTTCTATGTTTTCCCAGGGAATTATCCTGTCGGAATTTTTCATAATTGATGAAAAGAGCTTTCCCGACGGCACCGTAACCGAAATTATACGCCCTGATGCATCATCTATTTCCATATCGCAGATGTAACCAAGGCGTTTTCCCGTTGCAATATCAAGCACTTCCTTTTGCCTGAATTCAGAAATTTTCGCCATAAAACCGCCTCCTATTTAAAGGCTATGCGGCAAATTATTTTTTATTCTTTTTTGCGTATGTGCAGATGTCTGAAAGCACGCAGTTTTCACATTTCGGTTTTCTTGCATCACAAACCGCTCTTCCGTGGTCAACAAAGTGATGTCCCAGCATAGTCCAGTAGTCCTTTGGTGTAAATTTCATTAAGTCCTTTTCTATTTTTTCGGGTGTTTCTTCTTTCGTTAAGCCTATTCTTCCCGCCAAACGTTTTGCGTGGGTGTCAATTACAATTCCCGGAATTCCGAAGGCATCACCCAACACAAGGTTTGCGGTTTTTCTGCCTGTTCCGGGAAGGGATAAAAGCTCCTCCATAGTCTTCGGCACTTTTCCTCCGAAATCAGACAAGAGCTTTTTTGCACAGCCTATTATGTTTTTCGCTTTGTTGTGGTAAAAGCCGGTGCTTTTTATGTCCTGCTCAAGCTCTGTTAAATCCGCAGCAGCAAAGGACTCAACCGTGGGATATTTTTTATATAAGGTTTTTGTCACAATATTAACCCGTGCATCGGTGCACTGTGCCGCAAGCTGTGTTGCTATGAGTAGCTGAAACGGGTCTTTATAGGTAAGGGTACATTCCGAATCGGGGTAAAGCGCGGACAAGCGTTCCCTGACAATCAGAATTTTTTCCTGTCTTTTCATTTTATTCCTTCTTTCGGAAAATTTTTTAATATTTTCGTTGCTATTTTCATAATTATATGATAATATAATATTTAAGTTTTAGCAAGGGGGAATTTGATGAATTTTTTAGAAAATTCGGGAAAAGCACTTACCAATATGGGAACTTTCGGTGCTTACCTCACAGCAGGTTATGACGGTAAATTTAACCCTATGACAATAGGTTGGGGGCAAATCGGCATTTCCCAGGGAAAAAGTGTTTTTGCCGTTATGGTGCGCCAGTCCCGTTACACGAAGGAGCTGCTTGATAAAAACCCGGTATTTACGGTTTCTGTTCCCTTTGACACTTCACACAAGACCTCCCTTGCCTTTTGCGGAAGCAAATCGGGACGGGATTATGACAAGATTAAAGAGTGCAAGTTGGAAACTGTTCCGTCAAAGGAAATTGACGTTCCCGGAATTTCAGGCTGTATGGTTTATGAATGCCGCGTCATTTATAAAACCGAAATGTCAAAAGAGGAAACCTTCCCCGAATGCAACGAAAAATGGTACAAAAACGGTGATTATCATACCGTTTACACAGGAGAAATATTAAATTATAAGGAGAATTAATATGAGAAACGTTTTCACAGAAGGTATCCGCGATACCAGAGCAAAAAGATACTTGATGCCCAAGAAGATTGTATGGACTAACGGTGACATTGACAATGTTGAGGCTCTTATGATGGATAAGCCTCTTCAGGCTCCCTTAAACATCGGCCCTGTCTGCACAATCAAGGAAGGCGGTTCTATTTTACTTGACTTCGGCTATGAAATTCACGGCGGATTACTCGTAATCGCTCACGGCTGTGAGTGTGATGTTCAGAAGGAAGGAAGACTTCATATCCGCTTCGGCGAATCCGTTATGGAATGTATGACCGAGCTCTACGGCGAAAAGAATGCAACAAACAACCACGCTCAGCGTGATTTAGAGCTTCCCGTTTCTATGATGGGCTCCATCGAAATCGGCCAGACAGGCTACCGTTTTGTAAGAATCGACTGCCCCAAAGGCTTCGTTCACTTAAACGTTATCCGTGCCGCTTTCATTTATGAAGACATCGAATACAAGGGCACATTTACATCCGATGATGCTATGCTTAACGAAGTATTTGAAACCGCTGTTTACACAGTACACTTAAATATGCAGAACTACCTCTGGGACGGTATCAAGCGCGACCGTCTTGTATGGATTGGTGATATGCATCCCGAAACCTCCACAATTCAGAGAGTATTCGGCTATGACGACTGCGTTCCCAAGAGCCTCGATTTAACAAAGGAATGCTTCGCTCCCGATAAGTGGATGAACAACATTCCCTCCTATACCCTCTGGTGGATCAAGATTCACTGGGATTGGTATATGCAGAACGGTAACTACGATTATCTCTTCGCTCAGAAGGATTATCTCTATGCAACCCTTTCAAATCTCTTCTCCGTAATCAACGAAGACGGTACAATCGCAATTGACAAAAACTTTATCGACTGGCCCACATCAACAGATCCCCAGGGACAGAAGGCAGGCGTTGCCGCAATATTCACCATGGCACTTGATGCCGCAAGTAACATTGCAAAAGAGTACAAGGATGAAGAAATGGCTGCAATGTGTGAAGGCTATAAAAAGCTCATTATGGCAAATGCTCCCGATCCCGGTAACTGTAAGGCTGCTGCAGCTCTTCAGGCACTTGCCGGAATCAGCTCATATGATGATGTAAATAAGAACATTCTGGCTGTTGATCCCTTACATAACGTATCCACCTTCCTTGGCTATTACGTTCTTAAGGCAAGAGGCGAAGCAGGTGATGTTGACGGCACAATCGACCTTATGAACAAGTTCTGGGGCAAGATGATTGAGCTTGGCGCAACAACCTTCTTTGAAGACTTTAACCTGGAGTGGACAGAGGGCGCAAAGAGAATTGATGAATTTGTAGCACCCGATGAAAACGACATCCACGGCGACCACGGTGCATACTGCTACAAGGGCTTCCGTCACAGCTTATGTCACGGCTGGGCATCAGGTCCTGCGGCTTATATCCAGGAATACATTTTAGGTGTTAAGGTACTCGCTCCCGGCTGTAAGAAGGTAAGCGTAAAGCCCAATCTCGGCACAAAGCTTAACTACATCCACGGAACCTATCCCACACCTTACGGTGTAATCAGCATTGATGCAAAAAGAAAAGCTGACGGCACAGTAGATGTTAAAATCAATAAGCCCACTCAGGTTGAAATCGTAGACTGATTTTTGTAAATTAAAAGGGGAACTATCGCTCGATAGTTCCTCTTTTTTTATATGTTAGTATTCTGAATATAGTCTTCAACCAAAGCATCCTGAATTTTTCTTAAAAGCTCGCCTGCTTTTCCGCCCACCTCTTTATCGTCAATGTGGGTTGCAACGATACAGAAGTTGGAGCTTGAAGAAAGCATAATTTCATCGGCATCAAGCAAAAATTCCAGTGAATAGGGCTCTTCCACTACGGGAACTCCCAATTTGTTGCAAACCTTGATCAAGTTCTTTCTTGCAATTCCGGGAAGTACAAGATTGTCAAGGGGTGCTGTATAAAGCTTTCCGTCCTTTAAGCAGTGGACATTGGTGTGAGCACCTTCCGTCACTCTGTTCTTTATGCCGTCCGCTTCCTTTCGGTACATAACACACTCTTCTGCCCCCGCTCTTTCAGCCGCTTCCGATGCAAGAACGCTTGGAAGCAGGCAAAGAGTTTTTATGTGGCACATATAAAAACGGATATCCTCATAAGTAATTATTTTTGCTCTTCTGTAAATATCAGCAAGCTTTCTTGGTGTAACAGTTACCCAGAGGTTTGCCTTGGCGTTTTTGGGGAAAATGTGATTTCTGGGAATGTTTGCCCCTCTTGTTATCTGCCAGTATAAAAATGTTTCGCCGTTAGTTTCGCTTGTATCAACCTTTGAAACAAGGTCTAAAAGAAGCTCTTTTAATTCATCCTTTGTATAGGGAATTTCAATTTCCACCATTGAAGCAGAATTAAAAAAGCGGTCGACGTGGTCATCCAGGCAATAGATAACGCCGTTTCTCGTTGCCGTTGCATCATAAACACCGTCACCAAACCAGCACACTCTGTCGGTCATAGGAATGTTTATATTTTCAATTAAATCGTATTTTCCGTCGTAAAATCCTAAATTTTTAAGAAGTCCGGGCATATTCATTCTCCTTTATGCATTAAAGAATCATATTCTATTTTACAATACTGATATACTTTAGTCAATAGATTTTTTTGCAATCACAATAGGCTGATAAAATCCCGTTTCTTCCGGGAACTTCCACTCTACGCTGTCACAGCCGCTATTAATAAGCAGTTTTGTAAGTTCGTCTCTTCTTACAGCCCTGTATTCACAGCTGAATTTGCTTGTTTCAATTTCTTCGCCGTCTTCAATGATGTACTGCGTAAGGCAATAGTTGTCCCCTTCCCAATCCCATATCTGAAAAGAAACCCTTCTTCCGTTTTCTGTTTTATGGATATAAGGCGGTGAATAAGGAGGTTTTTCTTTTAACAATACGTCATAGTCCCTGATACTGGCAACAAACATTCCGCCCTTCTCAAGGCAACCTGAAATGCTTTTTACCGCCTTTTCAAGTTCGTTTAGTGTAAGCATATGCGGAAGAGCGTTATCCATTGCAATGATAAGCTTGAATTTCTCATTGAATGTGTCTGAAAGTGTACGAAAATCCGCCCTCGCAAAGGAAATTTCAACGCCTCTTTCTTTTGCCCTTTTCTCTGCCTCAGAAATTTCTCCTTCGCTGATGTCGGAGGCTGTTACATTGTAGCCCAATCCGGCAAGTCCGATTGCCTGTGTTCCTATGCCGCAGGCACAGTCAAGAATTTTCGTTTCTTTTCCGAAGCCTTTATCCTTAAATATTCTGTCAAGTATTTCAGCCTCTTCTCTTGTTGCTTCATTCCAATCCGAAAAAAGTTTATCGTACTTTTTCGCTATATTATCATAAAACTTTTGCACTATATCCATATTATTCCTCTTTAGTCTTTTCTTCTGAATAAATTTCATTCATATTGTTTTTTCAACTCTTAAAAGGGCTATTTTATTTTCTATTCCACCGCCGTAGCCTGTGAGTTTTCCATTTTTCCCAACCACTCTGTGGCAGGGAATTATAATGCATAAGGGATTCCACCCAACGGCACCGCCCACCGCCTGAGCGGACATTTTTTCCTTGCCTTGCTTTTTCGCTATTTCCTTTGCGATAAAGCCGTAAGTAACGGTTTTTCCGTAAGGGATTTTTATCATCATATCACTTACTTCTTTTCTGAAAGGGGTTAGGTTTTCTATTTTGTATTTCGGCATAAAGTCAGGAACGTTTCCGCCGAAATAGATATCAAGCCACTTTTTGGTTTCCCTGAAAATTTCAAGCTCTTTTTCTTCTGAAATACCCACTGCCTTTTCTGTGTCCGGGCTTCCTTCAAAATAAAGGTTTGTAAGAGCCTCGCCGTCACTTATCATAACCATATCGGAAAAGTCAACGGGTGTTTTATAAAAGCTTTTATATTTCATTTTACTTTCAGTCCTTATCTGTTCTGAAGGGCGCAAGAGGAAGCCCTGCTCCGTTATAGATGTGCTTACCGAAATAGTACATACCAAAGCCGTAACGCACAATTTCCGGCTCCGGCACTTCGGGCGAATATACTTCTAAACGGTTATCCTTCGTGATTTTCACAAAACCTCTCTTAAGCACCTTATCCTTCCCGGCAACAAGCATTTCAACACCGCCGGTCTGTCCGTATAAGCCATCCGCATTCTCCAACGTGATATATGCCTTCCCGTCCTTGAATTCTGCCGATTTATATACAGGCTGATCCGCCGATATATCCATTCCGTAGGTGTATTTCATAGCTTTTAAGAAAAGGCGCCTTGCAATTTCCTTTTTGCGTTTGGGGTGAATTTCAAATATATCCCCCTGCTCTGCCGATGTGGCAAGGTGGTTTTTTTTGCCCATAGCCGTCGCCTGTTGCTGCGCTTCCCTTAAAAACGCCCAGTTGTGTCCGGTTATAAACTTAAGGTCAGCTATCTCCTTTAAGTCTGCGTGGCTTCCTATATAGGGTGCAAGCTCCACGGCGTACACATCCATATCACATTCAAACTGTTCTCTTATGCATTTTAAGAAGGTAAGATATTTTTCAAGGTAGTCCCTGTCATATCCGTTGGACTCACCCTGATACCAAAGCATTGCCCTGATGCCAAAGGGAACTATTTCAGAAAACATACTTTCCCACAAAACAGAAGGAGATACCGAGTCGTAAGGCCCTTTTAATTTCTGCGGAAAATCATCCAGATTTGCCTTGGGTGCCGCGGCATAAACTCCAAGGCGTCTTGTATCATCAAGTCTTCCCTTGTGTTTTTCTTTTATATATATTTCCACATCTTTTGTAAACTTATCAAAGTCTTTTTCATACTCTTCCATATCAAGGGAAGATACAAATTCCGTAAATTCTTTAATCTGCCCATCTAAAGACGGTACTCCGTAAAAGTACGACTTTTTAATAAAAGCTTCAATTCTGCGTCCGCCCCAGTTGCAGGAAATGATGCCTATTGGCACATTTACTTCCCTTTGGAGATACTCTGCAAAGTAGTGACCTATTGCAGTAAAATTAAGCGCTGATTCCTCCGTTTTTATCTGCCATGGCGTATCGCAGTTATAGACATCCGCAAAGTGGTACCCGTATGTATCAACGCCCTTTTTGTATCTTCTCGGCACGGTGAAGTAGCGGATTGCGTTGTTATCGCAATTCTTTGCGTCCGAAAAGCCCGATTCCGTTGCGAAAAGCGGCATCTCCATATTTGACTGCCCGGAAGCTAAAAACACGTCCCCGATTAAAATATCTCTTAAAACAAGTTCTTCTCCGTCAAGGTCTATTTTCATTTCATAGGGGCCGCCAAAGGGCTTTGGCATAAGTTTCACGCGCCATTTTCCGTTTTCAGATGTGCCTTCCGCCGTTTCGCCTAAAAACGTCACTTTCACCTTTCCCTCGCCCGTTCCGAATATGCACAGGGGCATATCCCTCTGCAGTACCATATGGTCTGTAAATATACTTGCAAGCTTCATTTTGCTGTCCTCCGCAATGAATTACTCTTCAATCCACCAGCCGTTTCCATTTATATATCCGTTTCTTTTCATAAATGGTTCTAAAACAGCATTGTATCCTGTTTCCGGTATTTCTACTCCTTTGGATTTTAAAATATCAAATATCTTATTTCTCAATTTTTCTGACAATGTAAACCATTTTTCTGTTTTTTCACACACCTCTTTATATTCTTCTGTTCCTACTTCAAAATCGTATTGCTCATCTTCAAGCCACCAAGCCATATTATCAACAGCAGAAAACAAATCTGCAATATCGGTTTCAGTTTCAAGTTTATTAAATAATTCATTTGCTTTTTCAATTGTCAGCCCCGGAGACGGCTCTCCGCCCATAACAAACATATCCCCGGTTACTTTTATATTTTCCATATGCTCCACCCTTTCATATTCTAGCTTATTATACCACAGTTTTTGTATAAAAGCAATCACCTGCAAAAAAACGCTGTCAAAGGCAGCGTTTTTTCATATTTTCTCAAGCGCTTCTTCTATGCACTCTGAATAAATCCTTGCAAGGCGGCTATGCCTTTCAGATAAGGCGTTTTTAGTTTCAATAAGAAAAGCCTTATCCTTTGTGATTTTCGAAGTAATGCACTTTTCATTTTTCCTCGAAAGAATAGCACCTCCAAGGCAGGTAAATACATTTAAGTCATCAGGGCTTGTAAAGCCTAAAAGAATTTTTGTGAGCGCCTTTTCATAATCTTCATCAATGCTGAAACACTCGTTATTCCACATTTTATCGCCGTAAATTAAAAATTCCGAAGGAAGAGTATAGCTGTAATGGGGATAATCCTTTTCGTTGCCGTATTCCCAGGCGCACATTTCACTTCCAATGATATTCTCTTTCAATTCTTCATCGCTATAGGGGCGCTCATCTATTTTCCAGTTTCCTACGGTATCTTCCTTATTTGCTCTTTCGTGAGCATAATCAATATCAACATACGCCTCGGGAAAATGGGAATTTATCATTTTCCTTCCCGTCTTTAACTGGCTGTTCATTGATACGTTTATATGAGGGCCTCTCATGGGTGCGGCAACTCTCCAGAAATGAAGTATAATGTCAGAAGGCAGCTTAATCTCTCTTTCGGTGTCAATCTGATCGTTCCACATAATAACCTTTTTGCCGTTCTTTTTAACCATTTCATAAGCCTTTGTCATTACATAATAGTACAAATCCTGCACATCGGCTATGCCGTTATCCTTCATAAAGGCGTTGCACTTTTTGCACTCTGCCCAATGACATTTTGCCGCCAGTCCCAAATCGTCAAAGGAAAGTTCATCCCCTCCGATATGGAAATATTCATAAGGAAAAATTTCACAAAGCTCATCAATTATATTCTCATATATCTTAAAAACGCTTCCCTCCCCGATGCAGGGTGTCCATTTACTTTGCTCCGAAAGGCCGGTTTCGCAGGTAAGATAAGGATAGCATTCAACAAGCTTTCCGCTGTGACCGGGACAGTCAAATTCGGGGATTATTTCAAGCCCGAGACTGTCGCAAAGGGAAATCAGCTCCTTCATTTCGGAAATACTATAGGCGTTTTCTATAAACATTTCTTCTTTAAGCACAGAAAGTTTAATTGCAAAGCCCTTATTATCCGAAAGATGAAGATGCAGAATGTTGATTTTCGCCTTTGCCATAAGAATCAGGTCATATAAAAAGCGTTCCTTGCCCGGAATTCCCCTTGCAAGGTCTATCATAACTCCGCGGTGGGTAAACCTTGGCTTATCGGAAAAATCGCACTCGGGAAGATATGCCTTACCTTCTCTTATTTTTAAGATATTACTTATATGTGCCAAAGCATTTCTTAAGCCCTCATAGTCTCCGTAGGTTATATGTGCTTTTCCTGACGATATTTTAAGGCCGTATTCGCCTTTTATCTTTAAGTTTTTATCAAAACTTGCTTTTATGTTGCCTTCAGTGCCGGTTACCGCATAGTCGCAGTACAGTGCATCTATCAGTGCTTTCGCTTTTTCTTTGTAATTGTCAAGAGAAATATTAAGCGGAAGGGAAAATTCCGTCCCCTTTCCGTATACAGCGTTTTTCACCTGCGGTATGCTTTCAATCCTCATAGAAACACTCCTTAATATTTGTTTTCACCATAACAAATCAAACTGTAATTTTTATCAGTATATCACACTATCTTATAAAAGTCTATGATTTCCATACTCCTCTTTGATTGATTTATTTTGACATAAAAAAGCACTGTTGAAACAGTGCTTAAGTCTTATAAATGCATACCGCCGTCTATTATAAGGTCGGTACCTGTGATATAACGCCCCGCGTCGCTTGAAAGAAGGAGCGCACCGCCTGCAATATCATAAGATTCTCCCGCATATCCTGCAGGAATTTTTGATAAAACGATATCTCTGTACTTATCATCGTTTAAGGCATCTTCATTTCTCGGTGTTGCAATTACACCCGGTGCAATGTTGTTTACGGTTATTCCGAAAGGCGCAAGCTGTGATGCTAAATTTGTGACAATATTCATATTGGCGGATTTTGTCGCCGCATAAAACGCCATTTCCTTATGGGGCTTATACTGCTGAACACTGCCTACGGTTATGATTCTTCCCCAGGAATTTTCCTTCATTTTTGGTACATATTTCTGTATGAGCTGAAAAGTGGATTTCACATTGATGTCAAACTGCTTATACATATCCTCTTCTGTAATTTCGTCCCACTTTTTCTTTATCTGAACTGAGGCGTTTAAGATAACGATATCAACATCCCCCGTTGCAGCATAAAGCTTTTCAGCCGCATCTTCTTCAAGCAGATTTACGCATACCGGGTAAGAGTTTTTTATTTCCGAGGAAATATTTTTTGCTTTTTCCTCTGAGCTTCCGCAGTGGATAAAAACAGTAGCTCCGTATTCCGATAAAGTTTTTGCAATTGCAAGGCCAATGCCCTGAGTCGAGCCCGTTACAAGAGCCTTTTTTCCTTCAAGATTAAACATACTATGCCTCCTTAAAGTGCCGACTGAGTATCCGTCGGATCGCCGTGCTCGGCAAGGTAATATTCCTCTGTCCAGTCAAGGTCACGGTAGGCTGCTGCACGGTCGTCTGTCTTAATAAATTCCATCAGAAGGTCAAGCATTTCCTTTGTCCAGGTGTTTTTGTCAATCTGCGCGGTGGTAAATTTATTCTGACTTATCATTTCAAAACCGAACATATCCTTAACCTGCGTTTTTGCCGCACCGCCAACAACCTCGGCAACTAAGTGAGACGGAATAAAGAGCACACCGCCGCCTGCACCGAATACCACGTCACCGGGAAGGCAGACCGCGTTTCCGATTCTTGTAACCGTGTTATAGCCCGTCATAATAAAATCACGGATGGGCGTGGGATCGATTCCCCTGTAGTAAACCTGGGTGTTTTCCACCTTTTCCATCTGTTCGGTATCACGGATTCCGCCCCAGATAACGGCACCGCCGTTTTCGTTTTTCGTTTTATTCTTAAGGGCGGTGGTTAAATTTCCGCCAAGGAAAGTGCCCTTATAGATTTTATCGTACATATCTATTACAGGGACGTCTAACTCCATCAAATTGTCTATTACCCACTGATTGTATGTACCCGTCCTTCCCTCTCTTCTTCCGATTTCCTTGGTGTATTCATCAAGGTCGGGGCGGTAGGGACAGTAAATTGCCGTAACCGCACGGCCGATTAACTTTCTTCCGTCGGTGTGAAGGGTTTTGAGCCTTCCCTCAAACTGACTTTCATAGCCCTTTACGAAAATAGGCTTCCACACTTCTTCAAGGGTGAGATTTTTAAGTGCTTTAAGATATTTTTCTTCAACCTTCGGTCTTCCGTCGGGAAGGCGTTCTCCTTTCCATAAAGGAGTCAAAGCGATTATTTCTTCTCTGTCGTTAAAATTCATACTATCAGCTCCATTCTCTGTCGTTTGCCCATTCTTTATCCCAGACTTCCGTGCTTTCCCAGGCTTCGGGGTACTTAGGATGCATATGCTCTTTTATAAGCTCTTCGTTTAAGCGTTCTATTCCAAGCCCCGGAGTGTCCGGCACATTTACAAAGCCGTTATGGAATAAGGGATTTTCAATACCGATTGCAAGGTCGTTCCACCAGGGAATGTCAACGGAGTGGAATTCAACCGCCCATACGTTCTGAATTGCCGCCGCCACATGGATTGCCGCCATCATAGCAATGGGGCTTTCCGCCATATGAATTGCCATACCAACGCCGTATTTTTCGCACATATCACCAAGCTTTTTGGTCTCTAAAGCCCCGCCGATTGAAAGAAGGTCGGGATGTACCAAGGATACTGCTCCCGCTTCCATTAACGGACGGAAGTTTTCGGCAAGGTATATATCTTCGCCCGTTGCAAGCGGCACATTGCAGGAATCCGCAATTCTCTTATAGTGATTTGTAAGATGCCAGGGCTGGATATCCTCAAGCCACGCGATGTTATACTTTTCAAGGCGTTTTGCAAACTTGATGCAGTCTTCAAGGGCAACGTGACCGAAGTGGTCAATTGCAAGGGGAACTTCGTAGCCTGCCACCTCTCTTACCTCTTTAACATAGTTTTCAAGGTAGTCAAGTCCCTTTTCGGTGATTCTTATTCCCGTTGCATAGTGCGGGATCGTGAACACCTCATAGTTTTTGCCAAGCATCATATCCATATCAATAGAGCCGCTCTGATGAAGGATTGCCTTCATTGAGTATTTCTTGAAGTCCTCAATCATTCCGAGAGGTGCGTTTATGCATCCCGGCTCATCATATAAAAGCTCAACGCCTAAGTCCATCTTAACAATGGAAAAGCCCATATCGATACGTTTTTTTATCGCCATCCCCATATCACGGCCGGTGTGCTTTCCGTCAACGTCGGTATCGCCGTAAACCCTTACCTTGTCGCGGAACTTTCCGCCAAGCATCTGCCACAGCGGAACGCCCCAGGCTTTGCCTGCTAAGTCCCAGAGTGCAATTTCAATTCCCGACACGCCGCCTCCCTGACGGGATGGACCGCCAAACTGCTTTATTCTTCTGAAAAGCTTATCCACATTGCAGGGATTTTCGCCGATAAGGCGGCTCTTAAGCATAAGTGCATAGGTTGCGCTTGATGCATCTCTCACTTCGCCATAGCCCGTAATGCCCTGATTTGTATAAATCTTTATTAAAGGACAGTGCTTCGGCGCGCCCGTTATATTGGCAACGCGTATGTCCGTTATTTTAAGCTCCGAAGGATTTGAACAGGTATTTACGTTTTCTTCCACCATTTCTCTGATGTTCACTTCAATGCCCCCTTGACAATATATCATTTTTTTATTATTATAAAATAAAAACGCGGCAAATTCAACCGTTATATTACTTATTTTATCCACTATTTTAAGATTGGAGTATGTTATGAGATTTTCAGAGCACAGCTTGACTGACCTCAAAGGCAGAAGCATCTTATCCTTTTACCACGCAAAGGCACCCTCCGGCATAAGAGAATTTCGAGAGCATTCCCACACGGAATGCGAAATTGCCCTTTTTGTATCGGGCGAAGGCATTTACTCCGTCCTTGGAAAAAGCTATCCATTTTCCGTGGGGGATGTTTTCCTTTTTGCGGGAAATGAAGTGCATTACATAACCGAAATATCGGACTGTGCCCCCCTTGATGTAATAGGAATTCAGTTTGAGCCAAAGCTTATATGGGAAAGCGGATATGAGAACCTTCCCTTACTTAAGCTTTTCACATACAGAAGTGAAAGGTTTGAAAACAGAATTTCCCGGGATAATGAAAAGACCGAAGAAATAAGACGTTCGATTTTAGAAATTGAAAAGGAGTTTTCCGAAAAAAAGGAAGGCTTTGAGCTTAAAATAAAAATGCTTTTATTTTCCATTCTTTTAACCTTGCTCCGTGACTTTGGCTATGTAAAGGAGAGCCGCGATTCCGTAAACCGTGACACATTAAAAAGTCTTTCTGCCGCCACGGACTACATAAACAAAAATCTGTCAACAGAACTCACTTTATCCGACATTGCAAAAGCATCAAACCTTGCCCCCTCGTATTTTTCTACGGTATTCAAAAAATTCAATGGTGTAACACCTTTTGAATATATCACCATAAAGCGGGTGGAAAAGGCAATTTCTTTAATTAAAAGCGGTGCACCGTCAATACTTTCCGCCGCGGAGGAAGCAGGTTTTCAGAGTTCGTCAAACTTCTACAAGGCGTTTTTCAAGGTCACCGGCAAAAAACCGAAGGATTATATTTAAATTTCTCTTGTATTTTTATACATTTTTTGCTATAATTAATTAAATTACATAAAAGGATGGGGTTATATGGAGCTTTTAAAGGAAAAAATCAGAGATACCGCATTACTTCTTGACGGGGGAATTGTCAAGGTTGATATGTTTTTAAACCATCAGCTTGACACCGCACTTTTATACGAAATGGGAAAGGAATTCAGGAAATTATTTCCCTCAGATAAAATAACAAAAATATTGACAGCCGAGGCATCCGGCATTGCCATCGCCGCAGTGGCGGGATTGCTCTTTAATGTGCCTGTGGTTTTTGCAAAAAAGGGCAACCCGAAAAATATATGTAAGGATGCTTATACTGCAGACGTTTATTCCTATACAAAGCAGGAATCAAAGCAGATAAGAGTGTCAAAGGAATATTTATCCGCATCCGATCACGTTTTAATATTAGATGACTTCCTCGCAAACGGACAGGCTGTAAAGGGACTTCTTGAAATTGTAAAGCAGAGCGGTGCTTCTCTTGAAGGCATCGGAATTGCCATTGAAAAGGGATTCCAGGAAGGCGGAAAATTAATCCGCGATATGGGAATACGCTTAGAATCCCTCGCCATAATTGAAGAAATCAAAGACGGCGAAATTGTTTTCAGATAAGGAAGATGAAAAACAGGACTGCTTGGCAGTCCTGTTTTTGTATTTATATGATGTTTACGGCAGGAGCAAGATTCTTCCTCCCTTGCGCTGTAATTCCGAACGAAGCGAAGAATCCCTTTGATATCATAGATTCTTCGTTCACTTTGTTCACTCAGAATGACAAACACGACAAAACGCCTTTACTCTCCTGGCATTATGAGTGCTGCCACAGCCTTACGCTGTCATTCTGAGCGAGTTTTAACGAGCGAAGAATCTCTTTTTCGCTTTTTCAATATTCGCCGTAAAGTTCAATATTTCTCCTTAATGACGGATCAATCATCCTTGTAATTATTGCCGCCGCTTCCGCACGGGTAATGGTGGAATCGGGGTAAAATGTTCCCCTCTCATCAGAGCCTGCAATTATTCCGGCTCTGTACAAAAGATATACACTTTCAGCACAATCACTGTCAATCGGAACATCCGGTATTGCTCCGTCATCCACATAATTTATCTCTGTAAATTCTACGTTGTCCATTGAATTTGCCAATATTTTTGCAAATTCCGCACGTGTGGCGGGAGCATTGTAATCGACATATTCAGAAGCGATTATACCGCTGTCAAGTGCATATACGACATACGGAGTGTACCAAGCAGAAAATTCTTCATCAACATCCACATACAATGTTTCTCCATAATTATATATGTTATTTATTCTTGTCGCTATTGTAATAGCTTCCGCTATGGTAACATTTCCGCTTGGGCTGAATATCCCCTCGCCATTCCCTTTCATTAACTCATAGTCATATGCCATTGCTACATTGGCGTGAAACCAATCGGACTTTGTAACATCAATATATATTCCTTCTGTATAACTATTCGTATTATAAAAATTTTCTATGCTTAAAACATCATATCCGCAAATTTTTATATATGCACCACAAATAAATGTACAAGCCATCATAAAACATAAAAACTTTTTCACAACAAATCCCCCCTTATTTAACCGAATTTACGTAAGCTTCAACGTCACCATACCCCATAATATAATCCTTAAATACACGCCTCGGTTCATTTGTCCATACACCATTCATGTTTGTATATTTAACCGCTCTGGAATAATTCCCGTGCAGTATATATGTTTCTCCTTTATCGTTTATTACAATCATTCCTACATGATCTGCATTGCTACCGTTTTTCGTAAAGAATATAAGGTCCCCTGTTTTTGGCTTGTATCCTTCTTTATAAAATACTCCCTGGGCTTTCAGTTTATTTACCTGTTCATTCGGATTTGCAGTTTTCAACCCAGAAACTCCTGCTTGATTTACCAACCAGGAAGTATACACCGCACACCAACTGTCGTTGCGAGTGCTGTTTTTACCATAATACCAGCTCCAATATTTTGCGCCTGAATCTCCAAGCTTAGAAGAAGCATACGAGCCGTTTACTATGTTCGATATGATTTTTTTAATCGCGTTACTGTAATCACCATTCTTTTCCCATACGGCATAAAGTGTAGTGTTTTCGGTAAGAATCAGCTTCGAGCCCGGCTGATATGACACACTGCCATTTTTGTTTTTCGCCCATCCTTTAAAGCTATATCCTGAACGTGTAGGAATATTTAAATGGATTTTTACGGCAGAGCCCGCCCTCACTTCCAACTTATCCGGCACTCCGCTTCCGCCGTTTGCATTGTAGCTTAAGGTATAATACACCCTCTTAACCGTAAGATTTTCCTTATATATATAATATCCGTCCTCTGTCAGATACCATGTGTTCCCCAAAGAATTCTTTAAGAAATGTGTAACCTTAACTTCTGTTCCTGCTGCAAGCTTTCTAACTATTTCTCCGCTTTTTGCATAGGGTGCTTTTCTTACAGCTGTATTTGCGGTTATCGCTTCCATTGTATTCTCGTACTTCGTAAGTGTCGGTTCATATTTATAGCCACACACTGTGCATACATCACCTGAAGCACTTTTGTAGGTGTGAGTTGTGCACATTGTTTTTTCAGCCCTGCTTTCGCCTATAGTAATTTCTGTGGTTATGCTGTCAAAAACATCGTCATTTTTTGTTTCTCCGCCATAATTATAATTAATTTTCGCATTATTCAGTGCTTCATTGCCTTCGTTAATTACAACCTTTTTCCACTCTTCCTTGCTTCCACAATAATTTACTGTTTTAAGAGCTTCGCAGCCTTCAAACGCATTATTGCCAATAAGCTTTACACTTTTACCTATGGTTATCTCAGAAAGCGATGTGCATCCCCTGAAAGTTTCATTTCCCACGGAAATCACTCCGTTTCCGATTACTGCTGACCCCAAATTGTCACACCATGCAAAAGCTTCTGAACCTATACTGACAACACTATCCGGAACGGTTATTGAAGAAAGATTATCACATTGCCAAAAGGCACAACTGCCAATGGTTTTAAGATTTCCCGGCAGATTTATTGCAGGTAAATTATCACAACCTTCAAATGCCTGCTCGCCTATCGATATAAGGCTTTCTGGAAGCTTTACATCGCAAAGTAAATTACAATTAACAAATGCACCTCCCCCGATTCCCGTCACGCCTTCTTCAATTACAACAATTGCAACTCCTTTATCATACCAATTGCTCCAAACATTAGTCCAAATTTCTCCATTACCGGATATTGTCAGAACACCGCCGGAAAAATTCCACGTTACGCCATCCCCGCAAGTACCGCTCGTTTCGTTAGCAAAAGTATTTGTGCTAAATATTCCGAGCAACAACGATACACAAATTAAAATTACCAATCCTTTTTTCATACATATCCCCTTTTCTTAAAATTGTCACACAATTTATCTGCTGTGCCTTTTTCATATGCCTCCTCTTTTATTATTGCAAATAAAAAAGTGTGCAGACAATCAAAGCCTGCACACAAAAAACGCATAGCTCCGATTGCTGCCACACAATTTTATACATAACAATATAGATCCACTATAAGTATGCAAAATAGAGCATGCATTTTTAGCAAATTAAAAACGCACACTTATAGTAGACAAAAATATATAAAATTATGTGGCAATTTTATTTTACCACATAGTTTTCAGTTTGTAAACATTTTTATGGACAAAGCTCTTAAAATCTGCTATGATAGTATGTGATACACGAAAGGACTTGATTTTATGAAATTAATCGAGCTTTATACAGACGGTGCCTGCTCGGGCAATCCCGGAAGCGGAGGCTTCGGCGTTATTCTTAAGTACGGCGGACACATAAAGGAAATTTATGAAGGCTACCGTCTTACCACCAACAACCGTATGGAATTACTTGCGGCAATAAAGGGCTTAGAGGCATTGAAAGAGCCCTGCAAGGTGGATTTATACAGCGATTCCAAATATTTAACCGACGCCATTTTAAAAGGCTGGCTTACAAGCTGGCAAGCCAAAGGCTGGCGAAAGGCGGATAAGTCCAGGGTATTAAACATAGACCTATGGGAAAGGCTTCTTCCCTTACTTGATACACATGAGGTAACCTTCCATTGGGTTAAGGGACACGACGGTCACGCCGAAAATGAACGATGCGACGAGTTGGCGCGTCAGGGCTCGGCAAATCCCACCTTCGACGACGAAGGGTACAGCGAAAACTTATAAGAAAGAGATTATTTTTGACAACCAATAATTTTGTAGGGGCAGATGACCACATCTGCCCGTTTTTTCTGGTCGATGCAAGCATCGACCTCTACATTTTTTAATATCTATGGAGATGTCCCGTTGTATTTTGAGATTCTTCGTTCGCTACGCTCTCTCAGAATGACTCAAGAGGAAGTGCTTCACTCATTCATAATGACAACAAAGAAATGCTTATCAAAATATAGTGCAAAATTGCCAAGGATTCTCACTTAAGGAGAATCCTTTTTTATATTTACAGAAAGCCTTAAAGATTGACACAAGAATACTTTTATGATAAAATAAAATGATAAAATTTATATATTCATCAAGTTTTTTTACATAGAAAGGACTGATTTATTTGGGACTTACATTAACTGAAAAAATATTAAATGCCCACATCGTTGAAGGCAAGCCTGAAAAGGGTACGGAAATCGGCATAAGAATCGACCAGACTCTTACTCAGGATGCCACGGGTACAATGGCTTATCTTGAATTTGAAGCCATCGGCGTTCCCAGAGTCAAGACAGAAAAGAGCGTTGCATACATCGACCACAACACCCTTCAGAGCGGTTTTGAAAATGCGGACGACCACCGTTTCATCGGCTCAATCGCAAAGAAGCACGGCATATATTTCTCCCGTCCCGGCAACGGAATCTGCCATCAGGTTCATCTGGAGCGTTTCGGCATTCCCGGAAAAACCTTAATCGGCTCTGACTCCCACACACCCACGGGCGGAGGACTTGGTATGATTGCCATCGGCGCAGGCGGACTTGACGTTGCTGTTGCTATGGGCGGCGGTGCTTATTATATCACCTATCCCAAAATTGTAAACGTAAAGCTTACAGGCAAGCTTTCCCCCTGGTGTGCGGCAAAGGACGTAATACTTGAAGTGCTTCGCCGACTCTCCGTTAAAGGCGGTGTAGGAAAGGTAATTGAATACACAGGAAGCGGCGTTGCAACCTTATCTGTTCCCGAGCGCGCAACCATCACCAATATGGGTGCTGAGCTTGGTGCTACAACTTCGATTTTCCCCTCTGATGAGGTTACAAAGGAATTTTTAAAGGCACAAAAGAGAGAGGAAGTGTGGACTCCCCTTTCAGCTGACGAGGATGCAGTATATGACGAAGTGGTTGAAATCAATCTTTCCGAAATCGAGCCTGCGGCTGCCTGCCCCCACTCTCCCGACAACGTTAAAAAGCTTTCCGAAATCGGTGAAATGAAGATAGACCAGGTTTGCATCGGCTCCTGCACAAACTCCTCACTTCTTGATATGATGAAGGTTGCATACATATTAAAGGGAAAGACAGTTCATCCCGATGTTTCCCTTTCAATTGCTCCCGGTTCCAAGCAGGTTTTAACAATGCTTGCAGAAAACGGTGCGCTTTCAGATATGATAGCAGCAGGCGCAAGAATTTTAGAGAGTGCCTGCGGCCCCTGCATCGGTATGGGACAGTCCCCAAACTCCGGCGGTATCTCCCTTCGTACCTTCAACCGTAACTTCGAAGGAAGAAGCGGAACAAAGGACGGACAGATTTATCTTGTATCCCCCGAGGTTGCGGCACTTTCCGCAATCACAGGTGTTCTTAAAGATCCAAGAACCTTAGGCGATATGCCCGAGTTTAATCTCCCCGAAGAATTTTTAATTAACGACAATATGGTTGAGCCTCCCGCACCGGCTACTGATATGGATTCCGTTGAAATCCTCCGGGGCCCCAACATAAAGCCCTTCCCCAAGACAAGCCCCTTAAAGGATGAAATAAACTGTGCTTGTTCACTTAAGGTTGGTGACAACATCACAACCGACCACATTATGCCTGCGGGTGCAAAGATACTTCCCCTCCGTTCAAACATTCCCGCAATTTCAAAGCATTGCTTCACAGTTTGTGATGCATCCTTCCCCGAAAGAGCGGAAGCCCTTGGCGAGAGCATCATCGTCGGCGGTGCAAACTACGGTCAGGGCTCAAGCCGTGAGCATGCGGCGCTTGCTCCATTACATCTCGGTGTTAAGGCGGTTATCACAAAATCCTTTGCGAGAATCCACCGCTCTAACCTCATAAACGCAGGCATTCTCCCCTGCACCTTCAGAAACGAAGCAGACTATGACAAGATAAAAGAGGGCGATTCCCTTTCAATCAAAAACCTTATCGCTTCTGTTAAGGAAGGCAAGGATTTAATTCTTGAAAACAAAACTAAGGGCGAAAGCTATACCCTTTCATTGGAGCTTTCCGACCGTGCAAAGGCAATTATCCTGGCAGGTGGACTTTTAGCTTATACCAAAGAAAACTTTTAAGGAGGCAAAACCATGACAAAGATTAAAATGACAACACCCCTGGTTGAAATGGACGGCGACGAAATGACCAGAGTAATCTGGCAGATGATAAAGGATATTTTAATTTACCCCTATGTTGACTTGAAGTCAGAATATTACGACCTCGGTCTTCCCTACAGAAATGAGACAAACGACCAGGTTACAATTGACTCAGCCGAGGCCACAAAGAAATATGGCGTTGCCGTTAAGTGTGCCACAATCACTCCCAATGCTGCAAGAATGCCGGAATACAACTTAAAGGAAATGTGGAAGTCACCCAACGGCACAATCCGTGCAATTTTAGACGGCACCGTTTTCCGTACCCCCATAATCGTTAAGGGCATCACTCCCTACATCCCCACCTGGACAAAGCCCATCACCATCGCCCGTCATGCTTACGGCGATGTATATAAGAATACCGAAATGCAGGTTAAAGAAGGATGCGATGCTTATCTTGTTACCGTTGACAAGGACGGAAACGAAACAAGAGAAAAGATTCATTCTTTCAAGGATACAGATGGTATTATACAGGGTATGCATAACACAGATAAGTCTATTTCGAGCTTTGCAAGAAGCTGCTTTAACTTTGCCCTTGATATGAAAAAGGATTTGTGGTTTGCCACAAAGGATACCATTTCCAAAAAGTATGACCACCGTTTCAAGGACATTTTCGCTGAAATTTACGATTCCGAATATAAGGAAAAGTTTGAAGAGGCAGGAATCGAATATTTCTATACCCTTATAGACGATGCGGTAGCACGTGTTATCCGCTCCGAGGGCGGCTACATCTGGGCGTGCAAAAACTATGACGGTGATGTTATGAGCGATATGGTTGCAACAGCTTACGGAAGCCTTGCCATGATGACCTCCGTTTTAGTTTCTCCCGACGGTGTTTACGAATACGAAGCTGCTCACGGCACCGTTCAGAGACACTACTACAAGCACTTAAAGGGCGAAGCAACATCAACCAACAGTGTTGCAACACTCTTTGCGTGGACAGGCGCGCTCCGTAAGCGCGGTGAGCTTGATAACCTGCCTGAGCTTATGGCATTTGCCGACAAGCTTGAAAAGGCAACAATTGACACCATTGAAGAGGGCGTTATGACAGGTGACTTATATCTCTTATCAACCCTTCCCGAAAAGAAAAAGGTAGGCACGGAAGAATTCCTGATTGAAGTAAACGAACGTCTTAAAAAGATGATGTGATGAACTTGACGAAAACGCTTAAATAAAGATAAAAAAGAAATCTGCTTTGTTTACACAAGCTTAAAAGAACAACTTCTGATTAAAAAGGCATTACCGCTAATTACGGTAATGCCTTTTTTAAGTTTATTTTTCTATATACCAATCACTGTGATAAAACCTCTTTCTCGGTTTCTATCTACAAGTATACACCCTATTAACCTCGCTTTTTAATTACCTTTGCAGGATTTCCCACGGCAACTGAATAAGGAGGTATGCTTTTCACCACTACACTTCCTGCACCTACCACACTCCCCTCGCCTATATTACCTGAGTACATTATATCAACACCCATGCCAATGTAGGAATCTCTTCCGATTGTAACTTTTTCAGAGTGTCCGCCCTGGGTTATTATATTTCTTTCAGGATCGTCAAAAATATGGGAATAAGGCGTTAATGTGATATTCTGGGCAAGGAGCACATTATCCCCTATTTCAAGTCCCTTATGACCGAAGAGAGTGGTTCCCGTGCCGATATAAACCTTATCTTCTATCTTTATGTAGCCTGTGTCTGCACTTTCGGTATCAAGATAAACTCTTTCGTTTAACCACACGCCGTTACCGAGAGTTATGCCGCCCTCTCCACGAGCAATTAGTGTGACATCGTCGCATATTCTCACATTGTCTCCAAGGCTTATATACTCGGGATTTACAAACTTAACACCCTTACCTATCTGAACATTTTCTCCCATATGCTTTAATTTGGTTTTGTAATAATCCTTCCTTATTTTTGCCGCATATTCCGAGTCATCGTTTAAGAACACCGTTTTATAAAAGCTTTCCCTTGCCTCATCGTTCATTTTTTCAAAAGCTTCTGTAAAAAATTTTTCCATAAAAATCACCTTACTTCCCAAGCCATTTGTTTCTTACTTTTTCATATACTTCATCAGGGATGTCGGGAGTTCCCTTTGAATACACAGGGATAAGCATATCTCCTGCAACAGATTTATCTGTGCAGGTTGTATCATTACGCCATTTTTCTCTTTCTGCTTTATCTCTTAAATTCGGAATTTCCACAGGTATTCCGCCCTTTAACACGCTTCTGTATGCAAACATACCGGGAAGGAACATATCAAGTGCTTCATAAACACCAATTATATCAGCTTCGGGATTTCCGAGGATTTTTTCAGTGAAATGATACATTGAATAAAAGTCAGAACCTCCGTGACCATATCCACCTGCCCGGGAGACAGTTTCAGGCTTATAACACTCAAGCTTTTTAGTGTCATATGCCCCTGATTCTTCATCAATATTTACATAAATTGTTGAAATATCGCCGTTTTCTGCATCTTCTCTTGCGCTTTCTGCCCTTCCCTTCGAACCGTAAACCGTGTACCAGATAGAGTCCTTATACAAGTCTCCGTGTATACTCTTTACAATTCCTCCGTTTTCAAGCTCTATCATTTCGATACCGAAAAGACCGCTTTTCGCACCGTTTCGCACCTTTCTTTCAATGAAGGGACTTTCATAACCCGTCACCTTAACGGGACGAAGACCTGTTATGTGGATAAGCGGACCTATTGAATGTGTGCAATAGAAGTTTGCATACATATTGTTTCTCCAATGGTCTCTTTCGCCGTAGGTTATCTTGTCCCAGATAGGCTCACAGTTGTGTATATATTCACCCTCGCCGTATTCAAATTCTCCGAGAGTTCCGTTTCTGTAGAGTCTTCGCATTTCGTAAGGTGCAGGCATATAGCAGTAGTTTTCACCGTAGGCATAAATCATACCTGTTTCTTCAACAGCTTCAATAAGTTCTACCGCTTCTTTCATTGTCTGAACGGGAAGCACCTCGGAAAATACGTGCTTTCCTGCCCTCATACACTTTATGGCAAAGGGAGCGTGTTCATTTGCATAGTTTGCAAGAACAACTGCGTCCATATCGTGCTTTATAAATTCGTCAAAGCTTTCGTATGATGCAATATTCTTATCCTTATATTTATCGCATATTCCTTTGGCTCTTCCTTCCATTTTGTCGCATATAGCAACTATCTCGGCATTATCTGCCTCCGCAGAATATTTAATCATACTTTCTCCGCGAAAAGCTCCCATTACACCTATTCTGACTTTTTTCATATTCTCACCTCATTAGCTATATTAGCATAAATTAAAATAATAAATCAATAGAAAAAATCTATTCAAATATAGATAATAGTTAGAAAAAGCACCGCCGAAGGGCGATACTCTTTAGGGATAAATCGCCCAAAAACCACGATTTTGGCACATAACTGTGTCAAAAAGTCTCTAAATCCGTCAGGATTCCTTCAACTTTTTTCCTTGTTCTGCACCAAAATCGAGATTTTTGTGGTGCATGCGCAGTTTTGGTTTAGGGATTTTTCGACTCAGAGAAGCATAAAAAATGCAGGTATACTGACGTATATCTGCATTTTTTTGCGCACTATCAGCGAAAAATAACAAGCCAAAACCGGTTTCTCCCTAAGGAGTACCGCCGAACGGCGGTGCTTTTTCTTTTATTTTTTAATGTATCCGAGTGCTACCATTTTATCATAAAGAATCTCGCTTAAAGCATCGTAGCCACGGTCGTTAAAGTGTCCGCGGTTATTTTTGCCTCTCAGGAAATCAAGAGGAATTCTCTCAAGGTCAAAATCTGTCTCGTTTTTGTCATTCTTTACGATTTCCCATCGCTTTATGATTTCCTCAGAAAGCATAACCTCTCTTATGACAATACACTTATCACCGAAGGCTTCCTTATATGCTTCTTCGTAAGGAAGGAGCTCTTCCTTTGTGCCCTCAACGGGCGTTATTACAATGTAGCTGTCCTTACAGCCGGAGGATGCTATCATATCCTTAAGTATTGCCACAAGCTCCTCGGGGCTTTCTCTGTGAAGTGCTGTATTTCCGAGGGTGAATATTCCGATATTTGCAGAAGTTCCCGCCGCTGCAGTTTCTATTTTTGTGCCCTTCTTGACAGTTACCTCACTACCCGAGCTTCTTATAAATCGTACTCCGCGAAGCTTTCTGGGAGATACCGTATAGTCAACATCAAAGGCGAGAATTCCGGAAATTCCGTCAATAGTGCACTTATTCCATCCGCCAAGACCGCTTCTCGGAACGATTTCCCGTCCGTCTGAAAGAGCAATTTTGATGGGCGTTCCGCCGCTTGCGGAAAGCTTCACATCCTCAGTAAGCACAATATCATATGCTCCCTGACGTGCCGCAACGGTTAATGCATTTTCGTTTTCTCCGCCGAACGCGTTAACCTTGATGCCGCCGGTCAGCTGATAAAGCCTCTTGTCAAGAGTCTGGGTTACAGCGCCCGCAGATGCGGCAACACCGTCACCCCAGATGCCTATGCTCTTTTTATACTTTATCTTTACCTGCCTTGCATCTCCGTCCCACTCAACCTCTGAGCCCATAGCTTCGGAAATAAAGCGGATCGGCACCATTGTGGAATTATTGATAATTCTCGGAGGTGAGTCCAAAATGCTTATTCTTCCGTTTACAGTTGCACGGTTGGAATCAATTTTAAGCTCAATATTCATATCGTTGCCGGAAATGCCGACCATGCGCTCTTCAGCATTCCAGGAAACCCTTGCGCCCAGAGCCTCCGAAACAAATCTTACGGGTACAAGCGTTCTTCCGTCAAGAATTGTGGCAGGGCTTATTAACTTAACTTCGTTTCCGTCATTATCAGCAACCTCGGAATCAATTGTAAGAGTAATTATTCCGCCCGTCTTTTCATTGAACTTAAGGTATTCTTCAACATTTATTGCGAAAGCTTCTTCTCCCTTTATGATTTCAAGTTCGGCACCGGTGCCATGGCTTCCGCCATAGCATTTAGTCATTCTGTAGCAGATTGTCTTAACCTTTACATCATCAAAGGAAATGGTCTGTTTGCTTCTTACGGAATAATTATTTCCGTAATTATATTTACCTTCTCCAAGAAGCACATATCTGAATCCGTCGGCTGAGCCGTAAACCTCTGCCGCGTCAACGATACCCGTTGTTCCCGCAGGACGGGGTGTATAACGAACCCCCGAGATTGTAACCTCCTCCGGGAAGGTGATAAATACATCGTATGGCGCATCGGACTGCTCGACAACTGTTGACCCCTCCGCTCTGTACCATGAGTGCCATCTTGTGTCTGGGTTTCTGTCAAAAAAGCTTGCCAGATTTCCAGCTCCCGTTGCGGAGTTTGATTCTATTACCCAGTTGTTGTTATAAGGAATTGTATCCGGCTCCGGTGTTCCCTTCGGGTTTGCAGGAGTTGCTTTTACATTGGGCACAGAAAGAGTCACAGGCTCTTTCGTTTCGACATTGACGGGTGTAAGCTCTCCCGATGATTTGCCCTTTAAAATTTCAAGCTCGGCACCGGTTGCATAACCGCCGGCACCTCCTGTAATTCTTACAAGAAGAACCTTTATTTCAGCTTCATCAAAGGATGTTTTTTTAACGCTTCTGTCTGTTCCGCTTGTAAAAGAATATACATCCGAGGCAAGCTTTTTAAAGTTTTCTCCGTCCTTACTTCCGAAAACTTCGATATGGGATATACGGCCCGAGCTGCTGTCCTGTCTCGGAGTATAACGTATACCGGATACCCATTTTGCATAGGGAAATTCCACGGTAATTTCAAGGGGCATTTCATCCCTTTTTGTTATTTCCTTTTTTTCTCCGTCATAATAGTACCAGCTGTGCCAGTAGGTGGATTTATCACGGTCAAAAAGGTTGTTTATTCCACTGTTTCCAAAGGAAGAGCTTGCCGTAATTTTCCAGTTTGTGCTGTATTCATAAGCATCTCTTGCCACCTCGCCCTTTGGCTTCATACCGTCAACGGAGGCGGTATGCTCCTTTGAGACAAAGGTATTTTTTGTTTCGTCGTCGTCCTTGTCCTCAGGACTGCTTTTTATAAACTTAAGCTCCGCACCGGTGCCGTAGTTTGCATGGCCGTCAGTTATCACAAACTTAAAAGCTTTTGCCGTTACCTTATCAAACAAGGTGGTCTTTTCTTTTCTGTCATTCACATCTTCGCCGTAAAAATCGTCCTTGATGTGTGTGAAATTTACACCGTCGGCAGAATAGTAAAGCGAAACTCTTTTCGCAACTCCTGCACTGCTGTTGTCGTTATTTATCACCTGTCTGGGAAGATAGCGGATTCCCGCAATATTTTTAGGTTCAGGGAATGTAACGACAATTTCAAAGGGCGGTTTATCCTGGCTTGTAATCTGGCCGTCTTTCACCACATAAGCAGAATGCCAATATGAATTTATATTGCCGTCAATTAAATTTCTTATTGTACTGCCTCTGTCCGAGTTAACCTCAATTTTCCACAAAGATGAAGGTGCATACTCATCCGTTGCCGCCGTAACCGCACTTACCAAAGATAAGGAGAGAAGCGCTATTAACATTAATGATATTATTTTTTTCATAAAACCTCTCCTTTCTTATTTTTTAACCGTTACGGGATTTGTGGTAAGTGTTCCGTTTTTCACACCCGGATTGTCGCTTGTCTTCATTCCCGAAACAACAGCATAGTATGTTCCGCTTTCCGAAGGAGTAAAGCTCATTCCGTAAGCACCTATAACTTCCGATGACGTCTTTTTATCCTCGCTCATCTTGTACCACTTGAAACCGGATGCAATTCCGCGAAGCTCAACCACCAGTGTGCCGTTTTCTTCTTTTAACGTAGCACCCATTAAGTTGCTTTCGTCAAAAAGGCTCTTGACATTATTGCTTCCTGTCCAGTAGTTTATTCTGTTTTGCATCCATTCCCTGTACTTATTAAGCTCTGCTTCCCATATATCCTGCTTTTTCCAGCGCTCAATATCCATGGCAACGGAAATTTTATAAGCTTCTGCCATTTTATTGATCGAAATTCCGTTATTGGGGAATGCAGGTTCTCCCAGGAAGGAATCTATCAGCGGAAGAAAATCCTTTTCGTTTATGTCATAAAGCCTTTCCATAAAGTCGCCTTTGGTTATAAGTGTTTTACCCATACCTGTGCCGACAATAAGCGTGTTATAGGGATTATATTCCGTTGTACCTCCGTTTCTTATCCACGCATAGCTTGCCATTACGTTTTCATAGTCCCACATAGGCCCGAAATAAAGCTTTGTGTCGTTTCCTGCGGGCTTCGATATATATGTGGAGTTACCAAGCTGTTCACGGCAATAGAAAAAGTTTTCAAGGATAAAACGGGATGCCATAGAATCCATATCTATATATTCTGAATAGTGCTTTCCTTTGTCGTTGTAGCCGGTCGCCGAATAAACCGCATTTTCATAGTCCTGAACATACTCTGCGATATATGCAACCTGCTCTCTTGTGGCAAATTCGGGACGCTTTACGGTATAGCCTCTGCCATTCTTTGTTACAAACCAGCAGTTTTCCTTCTGATAATATCCGTCACCCTCAACAATATATCCTCCGGTTATATCAGGCTCATCCACCTGATATGCGGCAGAAGACCAGTAAGCATACACCTTGACACCTGCCGCGATGGCACTGTCGTTTTTATCTGTTACCTGAACCTGTGCACCGTCGGGCCCGTCTGCGGTAAAATCCTCCTGGTCGGGAATATCAACAAGAGAGGAGCCCGTGTCAATCTTTTCTGTTATTTCATAAAGTCCCCTATAGTCACCGTTGCAGTAGAATTCTATCATTCTTGTGTGTACGGGATAGTAGTTTCCGGGCATTTTTGTTGCCGCCTCCAAAACCACCTGATTAATTATGTAAGTTTCGTCCTGCTTGGATGCAGAGCTGTTTAACAGGCAATATTTCTTTCCCGCTCCCGCACCGGGGATTATGTCGGCTTTATCCTCCAAAGTGATATTATAAGGCTTTTTACCCGTACCTCCGCCGCCCCAGGTTGCATTACCTCTGCCCTTTATCTTTTTAAGACCTGAGTTGTATAAAACCTTTCCGTCCACATCAATGATAAATGCCGTTCCCGCTTCCTGATTACCCTTTATGGAGTTTACATAGTCCAGATTTCCGCTGGGAACAGTCAAAAATATCGTCGGAAGATTTTCGGATTTCATAATGTTTATATAGGCAATTCTTCCCGCACTGTTGGAAAGCTCAACAGGATAGCGGTAGTTTTCAATATTGCAGGATGCAAAAAGATATTTAAGATCAACTGTATCTCCGCTTTTAAAGGTTGTCGCTTTTCCTCCGCCTTTATCGGCTCTGAGCTTAAGTTCTCCCTCTCCTTCAAAGCAAAGCTTTACCTTTGACATATCTGTAGAGCTCGGAAGATAAAGATATCCGTCCCTGAGCTTTATGTGAGATGTATTAGGCTCTCCTTCCTTTGCAGAAGGCACCGCTTCATCACTGATTACAGCATATAAGCTGTAAGGATCGGCATCAGCTGCAGACACCGCACTGACACACGACAGCACAAGAACCATACTAAGCAGTAAAAGTGCTGTTTTTCGCATTGTTCTCATAAAAATCCCTCCTTGGAAAAAGCTATTCTTTCCTGATTATAATTTTATCACATAAGTTACTCAGAGGCAAGAAAAATTTACATAAATATGTGTATTTTCCTCAAATAAATGTTGCTTTTTTCATCGTCAGGTAGTATAATAAAATAGATAGAATAAGATAATTATGTCTTTTTACAGATTTTATACAGGAGAATGATTATGGAGAAACTTGTAATCACAGGCGGTGTTCCTCTGAAAGGCAATGTTGATATAAGCGGTGCTAAAAATTCCGTTCTCGCCATACTTGCGGGAACTCTTTTGGTAAACGGTGAGTGCCGCATTGAAAATATCCCGGATATAAGCGACGTTTCCGTGATTTTAAGTATGATTGAATGCTTTGGTGCTAAAATCGGAAGACCTGACAAACATACCATCGTGGTAGATGCCAAAGATATAACCTATGCCGTTCCGGATTACGAACTGGTAAGAAGAATCAGAGGCTCTTACTACTTAATCGGTGCGCTCTTAAGCCGCTTCAGAAAGGCAGAAATAGCTATGCCCGGCGGCTGTAACTTCGGTTCCCGCCCCATCGATCAGCACATTAAGGGCTTTACTGCTCTCGGTGCGGCAGTTGACGATTCCAGAGGTGTTATCAAGGCTACCGCAGAAAACCTTACGGGCGTTTCAGTTTACCTTGATAAGGTAAGCGTTGGTGCCACCATAAACATAATGCTTGCCGCCTGCAAGGCAGAAGGCGTAACCGTTATTGAAAACGCAGCCAGAGAGCCTCATATTGTTGATATGGCTAACTTTTTGAATGCTATGGGTGCAAACATAAAGGGTGCAGGTACAAACAGGGTTAAAATAAAGGGTGTTACCGATATGAAGGGCGGCACCTATCAGATTATTCCCGATCAGATTGAAGCGGGCACATTTATGATTGCCGCTGCCGCAACAGGCGGAGATGTTTTGATAAGAAACGTAATTCCCAAGCATATGGAATCACTTACCGCAAAGCTTATCGAAGCGGGTGCAAAGGTTACAGAGCTTGATGATGCAATCCGTGTTGAAGGAACAGGTAAGCTTAAGGCAACAAATGTCCAGACCATGCCCTATCCCGGCTTTCCCACAGACCTTCAGCCTCAGATGGTTGCATTATTAACCGTTGCAGAAGGATTAAGTGTTATGGTTGAAGGAGTCTGGGATAATCGTTTTCAGTATACGGACGAGCTTATAAGAATGGGTGCCAAGATAAATGCCGCAGGCAAAATGGCAACTATCCAATCGGTTCCCACACTTTACGGTGCTCCTGTAAAAGCAACAGACCTCAGGGGCGGTGCAGCCGTTGTAATCGCAGGATTAATGGCTGAAGGAACCACTGAGGTTTCAAACATAACATTGATTGACCGCGGATATGAGAAATTTGAAGAAAAGCTTCGTGCCCTCGGCGCAAAGATAGAGCGTGTGGAAGAATGAGCTTAAATCTTGCCACAATTGCCAGCGGAAGCAGCGGAAATGCAAACCTTATAATTTCAGAAAACACTGTGATAATTTCTGATTGCGGAATAAGCGGAAAGAAGTTTTTTTCAGGGCTTGATTCTTTGGGAACCAAGGCTCCTGATGCTCTTTTACTCACCCACTCCCATACGGATCACACCAAGGGCGTCCCGCTGATTTGTAAGAAGCTGAACATTCCTGTCTTTACGACAAGGGAAACTTACTCAGAATGCTCTTTTATTCCCGGTGAATATGTTAATTTTATAACTCCCGGCGAAGAATTTTCAGTTTCCGATGTGAAAATACTTCCGTTTTCAGTTTCCCACGATACGAAAAAGCCTGTAGCTTACACGTTTCACACAGAAAGCGACAAGGCGTCCGTTATCACAGATACCGGAATTTTCACCGAAGAAATGTTTGATTACATAAAAGGTTCAAAAAGTGTCATCATTGAGTCAAATCACGATGAGAAGATGCTTATGGAGGGGCCTTATCCTTATTTTCTCAAAAAGAGAATTGCAGGAAACAAAGGTCATATGTCAAACAGCCTCTGCGCTTCTGTATGCAGAGCTCTGGCAGAAAGCGGAACGAAAAATTTTCTTTTGGCACATTTAAGCGAGCACAACAACACAGAAGAGCTGGCAAGAGAATGCACAAAAACCGCCCTTGACGAAGCCGGAATTGATTACGTTCTCAGAGTCGCAAAAAAGGATGCTCCCCAGACATTGGAATAATATCCAGGAAAGGATTTTTAATATGCAAAAGCTTACAGTTACATTTATATACGGAAAAGACGATACAAGAAAATTAAAATACCGCCTCACGGGAGACATTCCGATAGGCGTTATGCTTGAAAAGCTTATAGGCTTTCAGTTTATCGTTGACTCGGCAGATCCCAAAACCTTTAATGTCCTGCACAAAGGCATCCAGATAGAGGATTTGTCAAAAACCTTTGAAGAGTGTGAAGTCATTGACGGAGATGAAATTTATCTTGTTCCTACGGTTTTCGATCCCATTCCCCCTCTTCCCGAAAACGATGCGCCTGTAAAGAAGGCTCCTTCCAGAACTCACGAGAAAAACGATTTTCAGGAGGAAGAGCATCATCATTCACACCACAGACAAAACAGCGGCCGTCAGGGCGGAGGAAGAAACAATAATTCTCACAACAATTACAGACGGGGAGGACATACTCAGGGACAGCAGAAAAAGCAAGGTGCTCCCCAGGGTGAAAGAAAGCCTCAGTCACAGAGTCAGAATACAAAACCCGCTGCCACCTCTTCCCAGGGCGAAAAGAAGGATGCTCCGATCCCCTTTAAGCCCCACTCACGAAACTTCCACAGAAATCACGGAAGACGGCCGGGAAACAATCAGAATAAACCCAACTGATAAAAAAATGAGCTGTAAAAATTACAGCTCATTTTTTCTTTTTTATTAAAATCCATACACTCACCGTCATCACAGCAAGCCCCACCGCAAGCAATAAAAGTGCAAAAAATACTTCTTCTTCAAAAAGGTGGCTCCTCGTCACCACATACATAAACTGTTCCTCGGCCGTCATACGGTGCCAGAGGATTATATCAATCAATTCAAGTATGCTTAAAAAGGATGCAAATACGCCTGCAGCGAGCATAAATTTTTTCACGGAAAATCCCTCACAAAATAAAAAAATGCGTCCAATTAAGGACGCACGAAAAAGTGTTTCCTTAATTGTCGCCAAACAATTATTATGAATACCTATCTAAATCGTCAAGGAAAATTCAAATAAAAGGAAAACACCTTTTACCAAAGGTATTTTTCCTTGACAATCAAAAAAATATTCGTAATAATTGTTTGGCAGAAATATTATACCACCGTTATCACGATTTGTCAAATAAAAGTAAACCGCAAAGTATAAAAAGCATTTGAACTTTCGTTCAAATGCTTTTTCATTATTCCATCATATCGAAAAGCGATGTCTGACTGCTTTCGGAAAGCCCTTTAAGGCATCCTGCATTTTGGAGCAAGTCGGTTATGGATTTACCGACGTGGGCGCGCTGACGGATATCCTCAATTGAGAAGAATTTTCCGCCCTCTTCCCTTGCCTCCATAATCTGCTTTGCCGCAACCGCACCAAGGTTAGCTATGGATGAAAGCGGAGGAATTATCCTTCCGTCTTCACCCTTTAAAAACTTTGATGCGTGGGATTTATAAAGGTCAACAGGTGCAAATTCAATACCACGGGCATACATTTCACGGCAGATTTCAAGAATGGTCTGAATGTTCTTTTCACGGGTGGAAATTGCCTTACCTATCTTTTCATATTCCTTTATCTTGTCGTTGGTAAAGTCATACCCCTTGGTCATAAGCTCATAGTCAAAGTCATCCGCTCTTACCGTATAATATGCGATATAATATTCAACCGGGCGGTGCACCTTGTACCAGGCAATACGAAAGGCGTTGGTAACATATGCCGCCGCGTGAGCCTTCGGGAACATATACTTTATCTTAAGACAGGAATCAATATACCATTCGGGAACATCGTGCTCCCTCATCATATCCATCCATTCATCCTTAAGTCCCTTACCTTTTCTTACAGACTCCATTATCTTAAATGCATCGCCGTTGGGAAGCCCCATGGCAATAAGGTAAGCCATAATATCGTCACGGGTACATATACAGCTGTTAAGGGTACAGGTATTGGAGTTTACAAGGTCCTGGGCGTTGCCGAACCAAACGTCCGTACCGTGCGAAAGTCCGCTGATACGGATAAGCTCGGAAAAGGTTTTGGGCATTGTTTCAACAAGCATATTTCTTACAATTCTTGTTCCGAACTCAGGGATGCCGTAGGTGCCAACAACACTGTCTATCTGCTCAGGCGTTACCCCCAGAGCCTCGGTGGATGAAAAGAGGCTCATCGTTTCCTTGTCGTCAAGCCTGATATCCTGAACCTTGGTGTTTGTAAGGTCTTCAAGCATTCTTATAACCGTCGGATCGTCGTGCCCTAATATATCAAGCTTCAAAAGGTTATCGTGGATTGAGTGATAGTCAAAGTGTGTTGTCGTTACGTCGCTGTCGGGATCGTCCGCAGGGTGCTGAACCGGGGTAAAGTCGTGAATATCCAGCTCCTTGGGGCAGACAATTACGCCTCCGGGGTGCTGTCCCGTCGTTCTTTTTACGCCGGTACATCCAAGCTTCAAACGCTCAACCTCAGCCTCTCTTGCCCTTATACCGCGTTTTTCAAAGTATTTCTTCACATAGCCATAGGCTGTTTTTTCAGCAACAGTTCCGATTGTTCCCGCCTTGAATACATAGCCCTCGCCAAAGAGCTCTCCCGTGTATTTATGTGCCTTGGTCTGATAGTCACCCGAGAAGTTTAAGTCAATATCGGGAACCTTGTCCGCATTGAAGCCGAGGAAGGTTTCAAAGGGAATGTCGTGTCCTTCCTTCATAAGATTTGCTCCGCACTTGGGGCAGATTTTATCATCTAAGTCACATCCTGATAAACCGGGCGAAACCTTGGGGAATTCAAGATATTTGCACTCAGGACAAAGATAGTGTGCAGGAAGTGAGTTTATCTCCGTAATACCCGACAAAAAGGCAACAAATGACGAACCAACCGAGCCTCGCGAGCCCACGATATATCCGTCGTCGTTGGACTTTTTAACCAGCTTCTGAGCAATCATATACATAACGTCATAACCGTTATTTATGATGGGGTTAATTTCCCTTACGAGTCTGTCCTCTACAAACTCAGGCAGAGGATCACCATAAAGACGGTGTGCCTTTTCATAGCAAAGACGCTTTAAGTCCTCGGCACTGTTTTCGATTGTGGGAGGATAGTTTCCGTCCTTTATAGGGATAACATCCTCAATCATATCAGCAATTTTATTGGTGTTTTCCACAACAACCTCATAGGCTCTGTCCCCGAGATACTTAAACTCGTCAAGCATTTCTTTTGTGTTTCTGAAGTAAAGAGGAGGCTGATTATCCGCATCGTCGAAGCCCTTTGAATCCATAAGGATTCTTCTGTAAACCTCATCCTCAGGATCCAGAAAGTGGGTATCGCAGGTTGCAACAGTAAGCTTTCCGAGCTTATCTGCCATAGCAAGAATTCTCTTGTTGTATTCTATAAGTTCAGCTTCGCTCTTTACAATCCCCTCTCTTATCATAAAGGCATTGTTTTTAAGGGGCTGAATTTCAAGATAGTCATAGTATGATGCAATGGATTCAAGCTCCGTCTCATTTTTACCGTCAACCATTGCACGGTAAAGCTCTCCCGCCTCGCAGGCAGAACCCACAATGAGTCCCTCTCTGTATTTTGTAAGAAGGCTCTTGGGTATTCGGGGGGTTCTTCCGAGGTACTTAAGATGGGATTCCGTTATTATCTTATAAAGGTTTTTAATACCCTTAAATTCCTTTATGAGAATGATTACGTGATAGCAGTTTTTGGTTTTTCTTACATCAATCTGTCCGCCAAGAGCAGAATTTATATCCATTACATTATTAACGCCCAAAGCTTTCATCTTACGCAAAAATTCTGCCCAGATTGCACCCGTTACCTCTGCATCGTTTACCGCTCTGTGGTGATTGGGGTTATCTATATTAAGATGCTCGGCAATTATGTTAAGCTTATGCTTTTTAAGTTCCGGAAGCAGTGCCTGGGATAAAATCAGTGTACAGATTATGGTATTGTCAAAGTTAAGTCCGTTTCTCTCTGCGGCAATTTTTATAAAGCCCGTATCAAACTTTGCATTGTGGGCAATTACCGGCGCACCGCTGCAGAAATTAAGAAATTCTTCAACGGCTTCGCCCTCCAAAGGAGCTCCTTCAACCATTTCGTCGGTTATTCCCGTAAGCTCTGTGATTTTTTCAGGAATGTGACGTTTCGGATCAACAAAGGTGGAAAACCGGTCAATAACCTTATCCCCCTTCATTTTTACGGCACCGATTTCCGTTATAACATCGGTGTTTTTATCAAGTCCCGTGGTTTCAATGTCAAATATAACAAATTCATCTTCAACAGAATGGTCTTTTCCGTTTTTAACCGCATCAATGGTATCGGGAACAAGATAGCCTTCGACGCCGTAAAGAATTTTAATGGGATTGTCTCCCTTTGCCTTAAGTGCTTCGGGATAGGACTGAACAACACCGTGGTCGGTTATGGCAACCGCAGGCATTCCCCACTCTATGGCACGCTTTACAATAGATTTTGCAGAGCAAACCGCATCCATCGCCGACATCTGTGTGTGGCAATGAAGTTCCACCCTCTTTACAGGCTCATCGTCTGTTTTCTTCTTCTTTTGTGCCTTTTCAATATTTCTTACGGCAATGGTTTCTTCTCTTTCAAAGGGATCGTTACGAAGCTCACCCTGTACGCACACGGTAGCTCCCACCTTAACGCCCTCCAATACCTCTTCAAGCTTATCGGCAGAAGTAAAGAATTTACATCCGATGGAATTTGTAAGGTCGGTAATTATAAACTTTACAATAACCTTTTTACTCTTAAGCTCCTTGGTTTCAACCGCAAGAATTTCTCCTTTTATTATAACCTTATCGGTTTCCTCGGATATATCGTCAATTGCAATAATTTCGCCCTTGATGCTCTTGCCAAGTAAAACATCTCCGCTTGTTGTCTTCTGCACAACCTTCTTTTCTTTTTTGCCTTCTCCCTCGTTTTCAGAATATGAAATTTCGGGAAGGTCAGGCATTTCAACCTTTTCCTTTTTATCAATAAACTCCACGTTAACGGAAAGATTGGTCTGGTCAAGAATTATTTTATGTATAAGCTTGTCGCATTTTTTTATGAGAAGCATTTCCATTCCGCCGTGAATAGCGGTTATTTTAAGGGTTTCATCGGAAAATTCAATTCTGCTTCCCATAAGCATATAGTAAAATGCGGGTTCGGCTTTTTTCACCTCGTGTAAAAGATTCGGATAATAAGCCTTGAAAAAGGCTTCATCCATTGATGCGTTGGCATAAAATACCGATATAACACATTCCGAAAGCTTGTAAAATCCGGTCATTTCCTTTTTAAGGCTGTCAAGCTCAGAAAGCGACGAAACATCATCAAGAGATAAGACAAGGGAAATTTTCCTTGCCTTTTTATCCATTTCAAACTTTATTACTTCCGCTTCGCTAAGTTTTTCCGAAACCTTAATTCCTTTAAGTGTTTTACCTAATGTTCTCATCTTTTTCCCTTCAACTTACATCTTATCTATTTCGCCGAACAATTCTTCTATAATTTTATCCTCGGGAATTTTCTTTACTATTTCTCCCTTTTTGAACAAAATTGCCTCGCCCTTTCCGCCTGCAATTCCGATATCCGCCTCTTTTGCCTCACCGGGGCCGTTTACAACACACCCCATAACTGCAACGGTTATGTCCTTATTAACCGTTGCAAGACGGCTCTGAACCTCGGATGCGATAGCGATAAGGTCTATCTTTGTTCTCCCGCAGGTAGGACAGGAAACAAGCTTGGCTCCGCCCCTCAAATCAAGGGTTTTAAGAAGCTCAATTCCCGCTTTTACTTCCTCTACGGGATCAGCCGTCAGAGACACTCTTAATGTATCACCTATTCCGTCAAGAAGCAGCGCGCCAATTCCTGCGCTGGAGCGTATAATTCCCGAATAGCTTGTTCCCGCCTCGGTCACGCCCACGTGAAGCGGATAGTCAAAGGCTTTTGATGCAAGGCGATATGCCTCAACGGTTGTTTTCACATCGGAAGATTTAAGTGAAATTGCCATATCGTAAAAATTGCAGTCTTCAAGCATCTTTATATGACGGCGTGCACTCTCCACCATCTTTTCAGGAGTAGGACTGCCAAGGTCTTTTTCAAGTGAACCGCCGTTTACGCCGATTCTTATTGGTACACACTTTGCCTTTGCCGCTTCGGCAACAGCCTTAACCCTATCCATAGAACCAATGTTTCCGGGATTTATTCTTACCTTTGATACACCTGCCTCAATGGAGGCAAGTGCAAGTTTATAGTCAAAATGGATATCCGCAACAACGGGAATGGGGCTTTTCGCACAGATTTCCTTCATTGCTTCTGCCGCATCGGTATCGGGTACAGTTACCCTTATAATGTCGCAGCCCGCCTTGTAAAGCCTGTCTATCTGCGAAAGAGTTGCATAAGCATCCTTTGTATCCGTATTTGTCATGGACTGCACACTAATGGGTGCGCCACCGCCTATTTTCACATTTCCGACATTAATCTGTCTTGTCATTTTATTTCTCCACCTTTTCGGCTTTCTTTATCATAAGACTTCCGTCTTTCTGCGGAACAACCGTATCAGTACCCATTTCACCCTGCAGCGTATCATAGGTTTTACGCCACAAAAGATTAAGCTCTTCGTCGTATTTTGCCGCAACGGTTTCATTGTCCGTCCATAATGCCGATATATATAAAGGTTGCGGAACACTTCTTACAGGGCGTTCTGCCACAATTATGAATCCGCCGTCATCTGTAGCTGTTAAGCTTCCGTAAATTTCAGTTTCCGTTTCTTTTAATATTATGCCGTTTTCATCTATTAAAACAAATTTGTTTACCATATCACCGTCTTTGGCGTAATGCTGTGAAACAATGACCTTTCCCGAAGAAAGCTCGGCTATATCATAAATTATCTGCTCCAAGGGCTCAGATTCCCATATAACTTCGCCATCCTCCGATACTTTGGTGATAACAATTTTAACTCCGTCTTCTGTCGCTTTGCCGCAGGACAGATACGCCGCCGTATCGGAAAGATAGTCCGCACTTCCTGCAAACTGCACCCTTTTGCTCCATTTAAGCTCCAGAGTATCTTTATCAAAAAGAGCCGCAAAGGGGTTATTTCCGAATACCGATTCGCCGGACTGACTTTTTCCCGAAACCAAAATGCCCATATTTTCGTTATAGGCTGCGGTATAGGGATAGTCAAAATCGCTTCCGCCATAGGTCTTTTCCAAAAGAAGCTTATCATACTTTGCAATATATACATCTCCGGGATATGAGCCGTCCGAGGTTTCTCCTACCGCAATATAACCGTCTTTGGTTTTTAATATAACGGCAGACTCATCCTTTCCCTTTATCATACTGTAAACCTCTGTTTTTTTTATAAATTCCCCGGTCATTATTTCGTAGGCAAATTCATCTGTAACAAAGCGTTCTTCTATATTTTTCGTGTTCACATCCTTCAAAGGTTCATACATGGGAAGCAAAGCACCGCCTGCCACAACCACATAATCTTCCTGATTCAAAGCTTCAGGCTTATCGCTTTCTTCACATCCTGTCGGAAAAAGAACTGCCAGAAACAAAAGATATATCAAGAACTTTTTCATAAATTTACCTCCTTCTATATTTTAAGGGATAAAATGTGCATCCTTAAAAAGGATGCACACAAGCTTTATCTTCTTTCTGAGCCTCTGCTTCTCATTCTTTCTTTTTTTCTTTTTTCATACTCAACCTGTCTTACAATTATGAGTACTGCAACAACAGCAAGAACCGCAAGAAATGCTATTCCGATGATTTTTCCGATTACTCCGACAAAGGCACTCCACCAGGAATATTCATAAACTTTATCCGCGGTGAGTATCGTCTCTCCGAGATATTCATCGCCGTAGAAAACTTCAATTTTTCCCAGTTCATCATCAGGCGTTACCGGTGCAAGCACAGGTGTATCAACAGTTACCTTCGTTGTAATTAAATCCTCGTCAACATTCTTATGGAATACAAAGGAAAAATCCTCTTTCGCAGCAAGCTTAACGGTCTTTGCGCCCTTAGCATACTTTATGCTTTTTTCATCGTAGAATTCGCCCTTTTTAATAATCTGTCTGCTGACATAATTTTCAAAGCCCCATTCCATAAGAGCTTTGGTGTCGGAATATGCTGTATTCACTCCGTCAACCACACTTGCTCCAAGTATTACCGATATAAGACGAACACCTTCCTTTTCAGCCGAAGCAACAAGACAGTTCTTTGCCGCATCTGTGTAGCCGGTTTTTATACCGGTAGCAGGGCTGTAAAGATAGTCGGAGGTTCTCGCATTTGTAATAAGATTATTGGTTGTATTAAAGCTTCTTACAACATCGCATTTTTCTGTTTTGGGAAGTTCAAAATATGTAGATTTCACAATTTCCCTGAAAGCGGGATTTTTCATTGCTGCAACAGCGATTTTAGCCATATCGGCTACTGTTGTATAGTGGTTTTCATCTGTGAGTCCGTGGGTATTCACAAAGTGAGTTCCTTCGCATCCTAAGCTTTTCGCCTTTTCATTCATAAGTGCAACGAAATCGCTTATACTGCCGGATACAGCTTCCGCAAGAACATTTGCGGCATCGTTGCCCGATACCACCATCATACCCTTTATAAGCTCGAAATTGTTGAAGGTTTCCCCTTCATAAAGCCCAAGCTTACTGCTGTCCCAGGATATGGACATAACAGCCTCGTTACTTACCGTAGAAGTTCCTTCAGGATCAAGCTTTTCAAGCGCCAGAAGAGCCGTCATAATCTTTGTTGTGGAAGCAGGATACTTTCTTTCAGAGGAATTTTTTTCAACCAATACCTCTCCTGTATCCATATTAACAAGTATGTAATTGGCTGATGTTACAACAGGGCCTGTTGCCGCCGCAGAATTTTCGGGAACGGCAGAAGCCACCATTGTAAAAATGAGACAAAAGCACATAATAAGTGCGAAAAGTTTTGTATTTTTCATATTATACCTTCTTTATATCAATTATAACTCTATTATACAATAAAAGACAAACTTTAGCAAGAGTATTTTGACAAATTATAAATTAAAAAAGTGCAGATTGTATCTGCACTTTCATTTTCAGTCAACAAGCATATCCACAGCATGCATTATGCCGATTTTTGCCGACTCGTAGGTAAGTCCGCCCTGCATATATGCAATGTAAGGTTCTCTCATTGGCCCGTCTGCGGAAAATTCAATGGACGAGCCCTGAATAAACGCACCTGCCGCCATAATTACCTGATCCGAATAGCCGGGCATATCCGAGGGCACCGGCGTTGCATATGAATCAATGGGAGCACCCTTCTGTATTCCCTGACAGAACTTTACAAGTTTTTCGGGGTTGTTAAAGAGTATTGCCTGAACTATGTCTGTCCTTTCATCCATCGGATGCGGCGATGTTTCATAGCCCAGAATATCCATTGCCGCCGCACAGAGAAGGGACGCCTTCATAGCCTGGCTTACAACGTGGGGAGCCATAAAAAAGCCCTGATACATATATCTTAATTCATCAAGACTTGCCCCTGCCTCCCTGCCTGTTGCGGGAGTTGTAAGACGGTAGCCGCAAAGCTCAACCAAATCGTGCCTGCCTGCAACGTATCCGCCCATTTTGGCGATACCTCCACCGGGATTTTTAATTAAGGAGCCTGCCATTAAATCAGCACCGTAATAAGTAGGCTCATGCTCTGACACGAATTCGCCGTAGCAGTTATCCACAAAACAGATTGTGTCGGGGCTTATGCTTTTTACAGCCTCGATTATATCCCTTATTTCGGGCAATCTGATATCGTGATTCCATTCATAGCCGCGGGAGCGCTGAATGTGCACCATCTTTACCTTTTCCTTTGAAAGATATGCCTTAATCGAAGGAATATCGGCGTGTCCGTCAACCAAATCCACCTGGGCATATTTTATGCCGAAGTTTATAAGGGATCCGTTTTCGTTTCCGTCAAGCCCGATTACCCCGTCAAAGGTATCATAGGGCTTTCCCGTTACCGCAAGAAGGGTATCACCGGGACGAAGCACTGCAAAAAGCGCCGTTGAAATGGCGTGAGTTCCGGAAATCATAGTGTATCTTACAAGGGCATCCTCAGCTTCGAAAACGTCGGCATACACTCTGTCAAGCGCGTCACGCCCCATATCGTCATAGCCGTAGCCCGTTGTGCCGTTAAGGTGTGCCGCACCGATATGGTTATCGGCAAAGGCCTTTAAGACCTTTGCCTGATTGTAAAGACAAACCTCTTCAATTTTTCTGAATTTTTCGGAAACCGCCTCTTCAGCACGGGCGATTATATCCATTGTTTTATCCGAAAACTTATATAAATTTCCAAGCATTATATTTCATAGCCCAGAGAAAATGCCTTTAAGTTGATATCAAGGAATTTTTCCGGTACTGTCTCCTTTATAACTTCTGTCCATGTTTCCTTCGGAATGTCGGTGTTCTTGGCAAGCAAGCCTATCAATACAACATTTACCGCCTTGGAGCTTCCTGCCTCTGTTGCAAGGCTTAAAGCATCAATCGCTGTTATATCAACGGAAAGTGCTTTTATTTTTTCAATTATTGCATCGGGATATTTTGCCTTGCCGATGATAACGGGCATAGGATCGATGTTCTGTGAGTTTACAAGAAGTCTTCCGCCCTTTTTAAGAAACTCAAGACTTCTCATTGCTTCAAGCTCTTCAAACGCCATAATGATATCGGCACATCCTTCTCCGATAACGGGAGAATATACGTTTTCGTTTCCGTAGCGAACATAGGTTACAACGCTTCCGCCTCTCTGGCTCATACCGTGAACCTCGCTCACCTTAACGTCATATCCGCACTTTATTGCAACATTACCGAGTATTCTGCTGGCAAGAAGCGTACCCTGTCCGCCAACGCCAACTATCATAATTGATGTATTCATTACGCTTCCTCCTTTTTAAGTGCTTTCTTTGCACAAAGCTGTGCACAGTAGCCGCATCCGTTACACTGAGTTTTGTCGATGTTGATCTTTTCACCGTCAAAGCTTATTGCGGGACATCCTATCTTTAAGCACATCTTGCACTTTACACAATCGCTTGTAACCGTCATTTTGCCTTCGTACTTAACACTCTTTAAAAGTGCGCAGGGACGCTGTGCAATGATAACGGAGGGTTCCTTCTTTGAAACCTCTTCCTTTACAACCGCCTTGAAGCCCTTAAGGTCGAAGGGATCGGCAACTCTGATATTTGGAACTCCGATTGCCTCGCAAAGCTTTACAAGGTCAACCTGGGGAGCAGCTTCGCCTCTTATTGTCTTACCCGTCAGGGGATTGTCCTGATGGCCTGTCATACCGGTTATGGAGTTATCAAGAATGATTACCGTGGAGTTACCCTTGTTATATACAACGTTGATAAGTCCCGTAATACCGCTGTGAATAAAGGTGGAGTCACCAAGCACTGCAACGGTTTTTCCTGAAACCTCGGGATTTGCCTTATCCATACCGTGAGCAAGACCGATTGATGCACCCATACATACGCAGGCATCGACGGAAGACAAGGGCTCAAGTGTACCTAATGTATAGCATCCGATATCGCCGCATACACGAAGACCTAAGGATGATAATGCATAAAATGTTCCTCTGTGAGGGCATCCTGCGCAAAGCACGGGAGGACGCATGGGAGCGCTTTCTTCCACCTTTACGCTTTCAGCTCTTTTTTCACCGAGCACGACCTCTTTTATCATATCAGCGGAATATTCGCCGATTAAAGTGAAGGCATCCTTTCCGGTTACTTCGATTCCCATCGCCTTTATATGCTCTTCAAAGAAGGGATCAAGCTCTTCAATTACATAGAGCTTTTCAACCTTTGATGCAAATTCCTTTATAAGGTTGTCGCAAAGAGGATAAACCATACCAAGCTTTAAGTAGGATACCTTGTCGCCCAGTGCTTCCTTTGCATACTGATAGCAGATACCTGATGTAATAACACCGATTTTTGTATCGTTGTATTCAACCTTGTTAAGGGTAGATGTATCGGAATAAACCGATGCATCCTTAAGTATTTCCTCTAAAACAGGATGACGGCGTTTTGCCATAGCCGGCATCATTACGTTCTTCATGGGGTTTTTAACGTATTCCTTTTCCGCCTCTTCCCTTTCGCCCACTTCAACAAGGCTCTGAGAATGGGACACTCTTGTTGTAAGTCTTAAAATTACGGGAAGGTCAAACTTTTCGCTTATCGCGAAAGCTTCCTTTGCAAAGCTTAAGCACTCCTGACTGTCAGAGGGTTCAAGCATAATGGCCTTGGATGCCTTTGCATAGTTACGGCTGTCCTGCTCATTCTGTGAGCTGTGCATACCTGGGTCGTCCGCAACGCAGATTAAAAGACCTGCATTTACGCCCGTATATGTAGCTGTAAATAAAGGATCTGCCGCAACGTTCAAGCCAACGTGCTTCATAGCGCAGACAGATCTACCTCCGCCCATAGCGGAGCCGATTGCCGTTTCAAGCGCAACCTTTTCATTGGGCGCCCACTCAACGTGAGGGCAAGGAAGTGTTGCCATATATTCCATTATTTCCGTGCTGGGTGTTCCGGGATAAGCAGATGCAACCTTTACACCTGCTTCGTAAGCACCGCGCGCCACGGCGTGATTACCGAGCATTAACTTTTTCATAATAGTTCTCCTTTGTGATTTTTATCTTTATATTATACTATAAATTTGTCGTCTTGTAAAGCATTTGAGCCAAATAAATAGAAAATTGCCGAAGAAAAATTAAAATATGCATGGCTTAAAATACCTTTTCCCTTTTTATCTGTATCCCCCTCGTAATAATAATCAAAATAAAGCTCTGCACACTTTTTTGCACGTTTATATAAGACGGATGTATCGAGGCGGTTTATGCACCTTTTCATATCCGCCTCTAAAAATGCCATAGCGATTAAAAGCCGTTTTCCTTCGTCGGTTAAAGACAGCTCTTTTCCGCTCGCGCCTTCCGCTTTTTTTGACGCCGCATAGAGATAAAAGGCAGAGTCCGTCATTTCATAGCTTCTTTCTTCCGTTATTGCATCAGTTGGTGCTTTGCTGTTATAGGTTATTCCGTCAAAGCCAGAAGCCTCTTTTATTTCAGGTATCTTAATTTCCTCACCAAAATATTTTGCACATTCAAAAAGCGTTCTTTTTACCGATTCACTTCTTAAAGAGGGCTTTTCAAAAGCGGGGATTTTTAAGTCAAGATAGCTTTTTATCAAAGCTTCATACCACGTATCTTCAGGGTAAAAATTTGTAAAAATCCCGTCCCTTTCAGCCCTTATTCCGGGAAGCGAAAAGGTATCCGTATCAACATTAGGAGCATAGAAGCCCGGGTGGCTCCTATGCTCTCGTAGTGCAAGAATGTTTATCGAAAGCCTTTCTGCAAGGCTTGAAAGTACGCCCTTCATCACGCTTCACGGATGGACATGGAAAGTGAGTTTGCCGACTGGGGCACATTGTCGATATCCACAAAATAATCGATTCTTATGTCGCCCTCTCTTTCCCCCAGATCCACCTTCAGCTTGTCTGTAATTGTGCTTACCGTAAAGCTTCCGTAAGGTGTTTCATAGTGGCCCATATGGGTTTTACCCGATTCAAAAACCATATATGTATTGCCGCCCTCGGTTCCTGTTCTTGACATTGTGACAATATTTCCGTCAATTTTCAGCATCGTCTGGGTGCCTTTTTTAAAGCCCGTTACTTCGCTTTCTTCATAAACTATATATTTTTTGCCGTTTCTCTCGTAATACCGACCGCTTGTGACAAGCTCAAGATCGTCATTTTCTTCTTCCTGATCCGTAAATACGCCGCGTATCGATATGATAATATCTTTTTTCACGAAAAATCCGCCTCCTTTTAAGAGTATATCACAAAATCCCCTTTATTTCAAAGGATTCATTTGGAAAGAATCAAATGGCAGGGCATTCCGTTTTCGTATACGGGATAGCTTTCTCCTATAATTAAAGGTCTTGCATATTTGATAAATTCATCCGTAACACCGTTTCCCTCGGAATTGATGTATTCTGCGGGAACCATCTTTTCCTCGTTTGCGATTTTCGATATATCCATTGCTTCAAACTTTATCTCATAGTCGCCGCATCTTACATAACCCATCATTTTACCTGTTGTGCCGGAAAGCGCCTCACGGAAAGCCGCACCTCCGTTTGCAAGAGCTTCTTCAACGTCGGTCTTACTCTGTAAGTGAGATGCACATCTCTGGAATACGTTTAATTCCACCGCTCTTGCCTTTACGCCGATTTTTTCTCTTACGGCGTTTTCCAGAACCTTGCCGGAGCCGCTTAAATACTTATGTCCGAAGTTGTCAACCGCGCCTGATGCTGTGCTTTCACATACATATATTCCGTTTTCATCCTTGATACCTTCGGAAATTGCCACAAGAACAACCTTTTTTTCTGCAAGGCACTTTTTAACATCGGAAATAAACTTTTCCATTGAGAAGGGTACTTCGGGAAGGTAGATTAAATCGGGAGATGAACATGTATCGTCCTTTGCAAGGGCACTTGCAGCCGTAAGCCAGCCTGCATTTCTTCCCATTACCTCCACGATTAAAACGCTTTCAAGGTCGTATACGTTGGTATCACGGTGCATTTCCTTAACTGCTGTTGCAACGAACTTTGCCGCACTTCCGTAGCCGGGGCAATGGTCGGTCATCGCCAGGTCATTGTCAATGGTTTTCGGGATACCCATTATATAAATTTCATAGTCCTTTGTTTTTGCATATTCGCTTAAACGGTAAACCGTGTCCATGGAATCGTTTCCGCCGATATAGAAAAAGTATCTTATGTTGTGCTTCTCAAAAATTTCAAAAACCTTGTCATAAACGGACGAATCCTTGTCAGGTTTAGGCATTTTATAACGGCAGGAGCCAAGGTATGCAGAGGGTGTGTGGATAAGCTTTTCAAGATTGCCTTCCCCGGAAAAGGTTTCACCCAGATCGGTGAATTTTTCTTTTAACAAGCCTTCAATTCCGTTTACCATGCCGAGGATTTTACCCTCGAATTTTGAATCGAGTGCTTCTTTTATAACACCCGCCAGTGATGCATTTATCGCCGCAGTGGGGCCGCCCGACTGCCCTATTACCATATTTCCTTTAATCATACCTGTCGCCTCCGATAATTATTCTTATAACATTATATCAAAATTTTATAAAAATTCAATATTTTACTTGAAGAAATTAAAATTTGTGGTAAAATATATAAAGAAGTATATAATATTTCAAGATAATTTGTTAAAGAAAGGAACAGCTTTTATGAAAGAATACAGCAAAGTCATTTTTGAAACCGAAGAAAAGGATTATTTCTGCCTGTGGTTTACCGACATCAATTCAGGTTTTGTTACAGAAGAGGATCACGTTGCCTGCTTCCGCGATGAGGATGTTTTCGATGCTTACTGCAAGGCAAAGGGCTTTACACCCAAGGACACCATGCTTTTCGACCTCTCCTCTCTCTTAAGCTTTGCTATCGGCAAGGATAACGATTTTGACGCATCAACCCTTCTCAATTTCTGGAACATATGCTCAGACCTCGCTTTTACCTTAAAGCTTGATTTTGTGGGTGACGATGACAACGAAACCTTATCCGAAATTTACGATACGCTGTTCTTTTTGGAAACCGCGGACGATGACGAGGTTTCCGATGAAGATGCCACCATTACGGAGGATGATTTGTCGGATTTACGCGAAATCGTAGCAGAAGGCTGCAAGATGATTATCGCAAACTTAAACGCTATATAAAATGCCGAAAAGAATAAAGAGCATAGTTGCACTCTTTATTCTTTTTTCATATTTACAAAATATGAAAAAAGTTGTATAATAAGCTTGAGGTTTTAAGTATGAAAATTAAATTGATTTGCGTCGGCAGGCAGAAGGAATCCTTTTTCAAGGATGCCGCAGCCGAATATATAAAAAGGCTTTCCCGCTTTCACAAGCTGGAAATAATAGAGATACCCGAAGAGCTGAAAAAGGAAAATCCTTCGGAGGGTGAAATTGAAAAGGCACTTTCCGACGAGGCCGAAAAAATATTAAAGTCTGTCGGTAAGGGTGCATATATCGTTTCGCTTGCCATAGAAGGAAAACAGATTTCAAGCGAGGACTTAGCAGACACCTTAAAGGGCTTAAGCGACAGCGGAACAAGCGAAGCTGACTTTATAATAGGCGGCTCCCACGGTCTTTCAAAGGACGTTTTATCCTCCTCCGACTTTCTTTTAAGCTTTTCAAAAATGACATTTACCAAAGAGATGGCACGGGTTATATTTTTAGAACAGCTTTACCGTGCATCCAAAATCTCCGCAGGAGAAACCTATCATAAATAAGGAGCGTAAAAAATGGAACTGGCATTAAAGGTGGGCATTCAGGTTATTATAATTTTCATTTATATGACCATCGGCTTCATCCTTTCAAAAACCAAAAAAATAAATACTGACGGTGTAAAGCAGGTTACAAATATCCTTCTTTTAATTGTTACACCCTGTGTTCTTATAAAATCCTATCAGGAAAAAATAAAAGATTTCAGCCCCGACTTATTAATGGGACTGGGCATCTCCGCCCTTCTTGCAATTTTAATTCACTTTGTTGCAATAGGGATAAGCTCACTCATTTATCGCAAGGAAGAAAGCGGAATATACAAGGTAAACCTCTTTTCTGCGGTTTACTCAAACTGCGGTTTTATGGCAATCCCTCTTCTTTCATCAACATTAGGAAGTGACGGGGTATTTTACGGAAGTGCATATCTTGCAACCTTCACTATTTTTTACTGGATACACGGCGTAATTGTATTTACGGGAACAAGAAAATCCATCACATTAAAGTCGGCATTTTTGAATCCCGGCGTAATCGGCACTGCCGTTGCAATGCTTTTATTCCTTCCGAAAATTACACTTCCCGAAATCGCAATGGAAGCGGTAAGCGGCATTGCGGGATTAAACACTCCCCTTTCAATGATGATACTTGGAACCTATCTTGCAAATATCAGCATTAAAAAGGCGTTAAGCCGTCCTTCACTTTATTCAGTATCCTTTTTAAGGCTTTTGTTTATTCCCCTTGTATCGGCAGTTTTAATTTTCCTTTTAAGGTTTATTTTCCCCATTGACACAGTAATTGCAAATGCAATTTTAATTCCCGCTGCCTGCCCCGTTGCGGCAATTTCGGTGCTCTTTTCCACAAAGTTTGATGCCGATGCCTACTATGCTTCGGAGCTTGTGGCAATAACCACATTAATTTCAATTGCAACCATTCCCTCGGTTATAGCGATTTCGTCGCTGTTTATTAAGTAATAAGCAAAGAGTACGACCCCTCTTTGTTTATAATAAAAAATCAGTGCATTGCATCCTTTAAGGAGCAGTAGCCAAGGAGGTTTTAATTATGAATAACAAAAGGTCAATGTCAACTGCATCGCTGGTTTTTCTCGCAATTATGACAGCACTTGTCATCTTACTGCAGGTAATCGGCGGAGGGATTAAGTTTGGATTGTTTTCCATTTCCCTTGTTTTGGTTCCCATCGTATTGGGTGCCTCGGTGGGCGGCCCGCTTGCCGGCGCGTGGCTGGGATTTATTTTCAGCATAGCGGTTTTCCTTACGGGAGATGCCGCAGCATTTTTAGCTGTTAATGTTCCCGGTACAATCATCACGGTTTTTGCAAAAGGTATTTTCGCAGGTTTAATTGCAGGACTTACTTACAAAGCCTTGTCAAAGCTCAGCACATACGGCGCAGTTTTTGCATCAGCCGCTATCTGCCCCATCGTTAACACGGGAATATTTTTAATCGGCTGCAGACTTTTCTTTTACGAAACCATCGCAGAATGGGGCGCGGCTTTAGGCTATGAATCTGCCGCTGCTTATATGTTTTTCGGTCTTGCAGGCTTAAATTTCTTAGTTGAACTCGCAACAAACCTTATCTTAAGCCCGGTAATTTTAAGACTATTAAAAATCAAAAAAGCGTAACAATAATAAAGCGATTGACCGTTGGTCAATCGCTTTTTATTATATTCTATGCTTCTTTCAAGCGCTCTATTGAATAGCTTGCATTGGCAGGTGATGTGGACGGAAGGCAGATTGCTTTCCGTCCCAATTTTTTCTCCGTGTATTTTATATAGTACTTTTCCGCAGTTTTTCCGTTGACGAAAATCTTTGCAACCTTGGAGTTTTTTATAATCTCAGACAAGTCGTTTGCAACTGCATTTTTAATGGTGCTGTCGGCACTTCCCTCTATGTCGCAGGATGCCAAAACGTCCCACAAGGCAAGGTTATGCCTTAAAACAAAGCTTCGCTTTTCCTCTATGGTTAAGGGCGTATCCTCCCCGAAAACAAGGGCTAAAACGCGCCAGAAGCGGTTTTGCGGATGGCCGTAGAAAAACATCTGTTCACGACTTTTAACTGACGGAAAGCTTCCTAATATCAGCACCTTTGAGTTTTCGTCATAAAGCGGCGGTATTGGGTGTTTTATCATTTAATCACCTTCTTATATTCCATTGGGAGAAAAAGGCTCCTCCAATGTGAAATGCCCTCCGAATTGCGGATTTTCTTCTCCTTCAATGTTTATCTTAACTCTTTCAATCCCCTCTAATTCACAAAGGCTTTTCACTATTGACATAATTGCCATATATTCTTTGGTTGAGCCTCCCGTGTTATATTCTGTAAAGTCAGAGGATAAATCTATTGTGCAAAGCCCGTCCTTTGTGGCAACCGAAATAACAGTTATATTTCCGTATAAGGAAGGATTGAGCTCCTCGCTTTCAGGCCCCTTCATCAGTTCGTGCAATATACTTTTTTCGATACTTCCTCTGATATCGATTTCTCTTACCTCTTTTTCAAGATTCATAACATCCTTATCGGGAAAATAAAGTGCGACTTCCGCTTTTCCCGAAACAGTGAATTCAAGACTGTAAATTTTTTCATCAAAATCTCCGGTTTCCCGAAAATCCATAACTTCCTTGTTTATGCGGTATTTACCGGGTGCAAGCTTTCCGTAAAGCCATTCCCAGTTAACCTCCATTTCGTAGCTTCCGCCTTTCGGAATCATATAGGCAATTGAGTGCCAGCCTACATTTACTCCGTCCTCTATCGCATAAGGCACTTCCTTCCATTCGCCTGCTTCTTCTTTATAAAGCGCATACCAATCCCCTGTCTGAAGCTCTCCGGTCTGTTTTCCGTTCATCTGCTTAAAGACTATTGTCATCCCCGATGGTGTTACATTTTCAGCCGACAAGGTCAAGCCCCATTCATCTTCGGCAACTTTCACATCTTCCACCTTAACAATCCTCGTGCAGGCTGTAAGGGTAAGTAAGCTTAATAATAAAGCAATTATTTTCTTCATAAATCTGCCTCCTTTATGCTATGGCTTCACTGCCCACGTTATAATCTGTCCACGTGCCCATTTGAGGCCAGGACGCAGTACAATCCGTAAAGAAGTATGCACCAAGCCCGCTGCGCCATTTTTTCGCCTCAAACTTCATTACTGCGAGGCCGAAATACTGCTCTTCTGCATTCCGGCTGTCAGTTATGGAAAACAAAAGTCCGTCTTCCCAGTAAAGCTCATCTTTTTCAATAAAGCCCTGTTCTCTCAATTCTTCAAATGTAAGCTCTAAACATTCTTTATCGTGTGCTTTTGCAAAGATATAGCTGATTGCAGACTTTTCGCTCTCTGTCAGCTCTCCCGGTGCTTTGCTTAAGTCAATGCTTAAATATTTTATATCTCCATTTAATCCAGAATCTTTTTCCCACAAATCCTCAAGCACCTTTAAGTATAGACCGCTTAAATCATAATATGTTCCGCCGGGATTTTCTTTCGTGCCACGAGAGTGTCCGTTAATCGAAATGCAGAAAGATGTGATATCAACAGGCACACCTTGCTTTTGTGGAGCATTGTTAAAATCGCCCTTGTAATAAACATCTATGGGCATACCGTCTTCCAGATTTTTAAATTCAGCCTTTTTGCCGTCAATCAGAATTTCAATGCTTTTTGCATCAAGGAAATAAACAGAAGCTTTTTCCGTTCCCGCAAGGATAAGATTACCGTCTTTTGCCCCGTCAATAATTTTAAGTGTTATATGTTCATACTTTTCATCAAGATATGATTCATGCTTTTCAGTCGGTCCGTTCACATCTTTCGTTCTGCCGCATCCCGAAAGAAATGCCATGCATACAATTAAACATAAAACCAAGTACTTTTTCATATCGCACCTCCAAATATTATATAAGACACTTTTTCATAAAAGTCTTTTCATATATAATACAAATTATGGTGCAAAAAGGTTGCAATTACTCGTGTCAAGTTAGGAGAACAGTGAATAATAGGACCTACTATTTTTCGCTGTTTTTTCCTTGAACAAAATCCATTAAAACCCGCAGGAATGTTAGATTTTCCTGCCCGACATGTAAATATTTATTATCGGCAAACTATTATATTATTCTTTCAACAATTTTAATGTGTTTTGATTTTCAAGAACTCTTAACTGGGATTTAGCCATAGCATTGAGTTGAACAAGTCTTTCTCTTTGAGGTACACCTTGTTTTATAAGTATTGCATTAAAGCTTTCCATATTAGCAATTACCAAAAGTTGTTCTATTGTCGCATAATCTCTTATATTGCCATTCTTATCCGGATTTTCTGTTCTCCAATCTTTTGCTGTTTTACCAAACAGAGCCATATTTAAAACATCTGCCTCATTGGCATAAACAAAGGCAAGCTGTTTTTCGCTTAGATTAGGAACAATATTTTCTTTTATGGCATCTGTATGTATACGATAATTAACTTTGGCAAGTTCTCTTTTTGCACTCCATTCAAGTTCTTTCTGTTCATTAACTTTTAATCTTTGAAATTCTGTTATAAGATAAAGCTTAAATTCAGGACTTAACCAACTTGCAAACTCAAACGCAATATCTCTATGTGCAAATGTTCCACCATTATTACCTGATTTTGAAATAATTCCCATTGCATTTGTTGTTTCAATCCATTTTTGCGGAGATAAATAAAAACTATTTCTTCCTGCTTGATTTTCAAAGGTCGTAAATTCGATACCTTTGAAATTGGGATTGTTTAACTTTTCCCATAATCCCAAATATGAAATAACATCCTTATTTCTCATCCAAGTCTGAATTGGAACCTTTGGCTCTTTCGGATTTGCATATCTGGCAATGTCAGTAAGAGAAATATAGTCAGCTTTATTTATCTTTTTATATTTAATATCAATACCATTTACTTCTATTTGGTTATTTTTTGCCATAATATATTATCCTTTCTATATTGCATTTTTGATCAATTATCCTATGATACAACGGAATATTTAGTTAATAATTTCTCTTAACAAAATACCATTATAGGTGAAATGATCTTTTAGATATCCCGGTCCTGTTGTGAGCCAATTTTTCCCACTAATCATTTTTGCGAATGGTGTTATATGCATTGATTCACCATTATATTCAATTCTTCGCTCATCAACAACCGTACATATTATATTCGAATCTTCTATATTAACTAATTTTGCTCCAACTGGAATCTTTGAATGGTCAAACGCAAAATTAATGGCTCTTGCTCTTTTTTCCATACTTACTTCTTTTGCTGTTTTTTCAGCATAGATTTCTTCATTGCTTAATTCCCATTTTTTCAATTTATCAACACAATTATGAATTTCTGCAATGGCTTCTAACAACGAATATGCATCTTCAGCAGACATAGCATAAAACTCACGGACTCTCTTTTTTCCATTATAATTATCAATAGAACGCAAATCAGGATTTAATTTATCAATTATTGAATGGATTTTAATATCTGATAATCTGCTATCAACATCATAAGTTGCATATACACGAAAAGCAAACGGTGTACACTCGCTGTTATTTAATTGTTGCAATCTATTCTCTACATTATCAGCATATCCTATCTTAACATAATCAGGAAACGAAGGATTGGTTAAAATGTATATTGAACCTGCCTTTTTAGATATCACAATATTGTTTAATTCAGTAATATCGTTCTCATCAGCCAGCAGTTCGTCAACAGTACAATTTAATACTTCAGCAAAAAGTAATAATGTATCAAAATCACATTCACGCCGACCAGTTTCATAACAAGCAATTGTATTTCTTTGCATACCTGTAGCATCTGCAAATGTATTTTGTGTATATCCTCTTTCTTTTCTTAATTTACTCAAATTTTCTGCAAATTTATTTTTCATATGTAAAATTCCCTTTCTAATACTATTAAACTTAATTTCGACAAAATTTTTATTTGTGTCAAGTCAGGCCAAAAACATATCATAAATCCATTCTACCACAAAAGCCTTTTCAATACAAGAAAAATCCGTGTGGCTTTTGCCACACGGATTTTTTATTATGCGAAGTAGTTAATATCGCTCATCTCAATGGGGTGTTCAAGCTCGATATTCTGATAAATATCAACGCCTGTACCTGCGGGGATAAGCTTACCGATAATAACGTTTTCTTTAAGACCAAGTAAGGGATCGCTCTTGCCCTTGATTGCAGCCTCGGTGAGAACTCTTGTTGTCTCCTGGAAGGATGCAGCGGAAAGGAACGAATCTGTTGCAAGAGCCGCCTTGGTAATACCAAGAAGTACGTCCTTACATACGGGAGGATTGGTTCCATCTTTTTCAGCCGCTTCACAAGCAAGGATATAATCAAGTCTCTCAACCATGGAGCCTACTAACCAGCCGGTGTCTCCTGCTTCCTCAACACGCATCTTCTTCATCATCTGACGAACAATAACTTCAACGTGCTTATCGGAAATTTCAACACCCTGCTGACGGTAAACTCTCTGAACTTCCTGAATCATATAGCAATGAACAGCGTCCTTGCCCTTGATACGAAGAATATCACCGGGATTGATGGGACCCTTTGTAAGAGCATCGCCTGCTTTAACCTCGTCGCCGTCCTTAACCTTAAGTTCAACGCCGTAGCGGATTGTATAGGTCTCGCTCTCGCCTGTTTCGTTATTTGTAATGATAGCTTCTCTCTTCTGCTTGGTTTCGCTGAGCTTAACAGTACCGTCAATTTCGGTGATTGTTGCAAGTCCCTTGGGCTTTCTTGCTTCGAAAAGTTCTTCGATTCTGGGAAGACCCTGTGTGATGTCGTTTGAAGCAACACCACCGGAGTGGAATGTTCTCATTGTAAGCTGTGTACCGGGTTCACCGATGGACTGAGCAGCAATAATACCAACAGCTTCACCGATATTAACGGGTGCGCTTGTTGCAAGGTTTTCACCATAGCACTTAGCACATACACCGATCTTTGCACGGCAGGTAAGAACTGAACGAACCTTAACTTCGGGAATTTCTGCATTTTCAATTGCAGCTGCAACATCGTCTGTCATAATTTCATTCTTCTTGGCAAGAATTTCACCTGTAGCAGGATCAACAACATCCTCTGTGGGAACTCTGCCGGAAAGACGTGAAGAAATGGATTCAATCATTTCGTTTCCGTCCTTGATGGAGGAAACTGTAATTCCGTCAACTGTGCCGCAGTCTTCTTCTCTTATGATAACATCCTGGCTGACATCAACAAGACGACGTGTAAGGTAACCGGAGTCAGCTGTCTTAAGAGCTGTATCGGTAAGACCTTTTCTTGCACCGTGAGAAGAAATGAAATATTCAAGAATATTAAGACCTTCACGGAAGTTTGCACGGATGGGAATTTCAACCGTACGTCCCTGTGTATCCGCCATAAGTCCACGCATACCTGCAAGCTGTCTGATCTGATTCTTACTACCACGGGCACCGGAATCAGCCATCATGAACAGTGAGTTGTAGGGATCCAAGTTATCCATAAGTGCTTTTGTAATCTTTTCGTTTGCTTCTTCCCAGGCCTTGATAACGTGTCTGTAACGCTCGTCGTCGGAAAGCTGACCCATCTTGAAGAGCATTTCAATCTTATCAACCTGAGCTTCAGCTTCAGCAAGGTATTCCTTCTTCTTTTCGGGAACAACCATATCTGCAACAGAGATGGAAATCGAACCGATTGTGGAGTAGTGATATCCCATTGCCTTAAGGTCGTCAAGAACAACAGCGGTCATAGATGCGCCGTGCTTCTTGATGCACTTGTTGATTATCTTTCCGAGACCGCTCTTACCTGTAAGAGTAACGATTTCGTACTTTAACGAATCAGCTAAGATTTCTGCAATTTCAGCTTCAAGAGCTGCTGCATCAGTATTGGCAAAATCAACTATGGGAGCTTTTCTCTTTACAAAGCCAAGGTCCTGAGGAACCTTTTCGTTGAAGATAATTCTTCCGATTGTAGCATCGGTAAAGCCTTCTGCCACATAGGTTTTCTCTTCGCCTGTATTCTTATCGGTGATTACAACATCCATCACGCGCTTAACCTTGATGGGTGCGTGCATTTCGAGGTCACCGTTTTCGTATGCAAGCATAGCCTCTGTAGGGCTTGCGAAATACTTACCTGCTCCAAGTTCATCCTCGCGCTCCATGGTAAGGTAGTATGAACCAAGTACCATATCCTGTGTAGGAACGGTAACAGGCTTTCCGTCCTGGGGCTTTAAGAGGTTGTTTGCAGAAAGCATTAAGAATCTTGCTTCTGCCTGAGCCTCGGGTGAAAGAGGTACATGAACAGCCATCTGGTCACCGTCGAAGTCGGCGTTGAACGCTGTACAAGCAAGAGGATGAAGCTTAATAGCTCTTCCCTCTACCAGGATGGGCTCAAATGCCTGAATACCAAGTCTGTGAAGTGTAGGAGCACGGTTAAGAAGTACGGGATGCTCTTTAATTACATCTTCAAGTACGTCCCATACCTCGGGTTTAACACGCTCTACCATTCTCTTTGCGCTCTTGATATTATGGGCAATACCCTCTTCAACAAGGTTCTTCATTACGAAGGGCTTGAAGAGCTCAATTGCCATTTCCTTGGGAAGACCGCACTGATAAATCTTAAGTTCGGGACCAACAACGATAACCGAACGTCCTGAATAGTCAACACGCTTACCAAGAAGGTTCTGTCTGAAACGTCCCTGCTTACCCTTAAGCATATCGGAAAGAGACTTAAGTGCTCTGTTACCGGGGCCTGTTACAGGTCTTCCGCGGCGACCGTTGTCGATTAATGCATCGACAGCTTCCTGAAGCATTCTCTTTTCATTTCTTACGATGATTTCGGGAGCTTTAAGTTCAAGAAGTCTCTTAAGACGGTTGTTTCTGTTTATAACTCTTCTGTATAAGTCATTTAAGTCACTTGTTGCGAATCTTCCGCCGTCAAGCTGAATCATAGGACGGATTTCGGGAGGAATTACGGGAAGAACAGTCATAATCATCCAGGAAGGAGAGTTCATATAAACTGTAACTTCATTAATTCCGTTTTCGCAGATTTCGTTGATTTCGTCCTCGTTAAGAACGTAGTTATAGGGATATACAGCGCCTGTTACTTCGTCTGTAACTGGCTTTGCAAGAGGACGTCCGCCAAGGCTCATACCGGGAGCAAGTGCTACGGTTTCTGTCTGACGGAAGGCTTCGATTACTTCAAGTCTCTTTACGATTCTTGCCTTCTTCTGTCCCTGAGCGCCTTCAAGCTCCTCGTGAAGCTCTGCAGAAAGCTGCTCAATATCAATATCCTCAAGTAATTCCTTGATGGTCTCGGCACCCATACCTGCCTTGAAAGCATCGCCGTACTTTTCGCGGTTTTCGTGATATTCCTTTTCACTTAAGCACTGATACTTTTCAAGCTCGGTTCTGCCGGGATCAACAACCATATATGCCGCAAAATAGAGAACTTTTTCAAGGAGTCTGGGAGATACATCAAGGAAAAGACCAATTCTCGAAGGAATTCCCTTGAAGTACCAGATGTGGGATACGGGAGCCGCAAGCTCAATGTGACCCATTCTCTCACGTCTTACCTTTGCCTTGGTAACCTCTACGCCGCATCGGTCGCAGACAATGCCCTTATAGCGAACTCTCTTATACTTACCGCAGGCGCACTCCCAGTCCTTCTGGGGACCGAAGATTTTTTCACAGTACAAACCGTCACGCTCTGCCTTAAGAGTTCTGTAGTTTATTGTTTCAGGCTTTTTAACCTCGCCGTGGGACCAAGCGCGAATCTTCTCCGGCGATGCCAGACCGATTTTTATTGAATTGAATGTGTTAAATTCTACCATAATCTTTTGGCCCCTTTCTTACATAAAATCGTCTTCGATGTTGTCTTCAGAAAACTCTTCTTCTCCGTCGTCAAAGTCGGAAAGAATATCTTCATCCAACAAAGAATCATCTGCATCATCGTCATCCGAATCAAAAATGCTTTCGCTTCCTTCTTCGGGCACGAAGCCTGCGTCTTCTCTTCTGTCGTCTACCATATTACGCTTGAATTCTTCAAGTGTATCCTGTGAAGGATCGTCGTAATCATCAGCATCGGTATCCTTAAGTTCAATTTCCTCTCCGGAATTGCCCATAACCTTGATGTCCATACCAAGGCTCTGCATTTCCTTAATGAGTACCTTGAAGGACTCAGGAATACCGGGCTTGGGAATATTTTCGCCCTTAACGATGGATTCGTAAGTCTTAACACGTCCTACGATATCGTCAGACTTAACGGTAAGGATTTCCTGAAGTGTGTATGCCGCACCGTAAGCCTCAAGTGCCCAAACTTCCATTTCACCGAATCTCTGTCCGCCGAACTGAGCTTTACCGCCCAGAGGCTGCTGTGTAACAAGAGAGTAAGGACCGGTGGAACGTGCATGCATCTTATCGTCAACAAGGTGCAAAAGCTTTAAGAAGTAGATGTAACCAACGGTTACGGGGTTGTCGAAGGGACGACCTGTTCTACCGTCATAAAGAGTGGTCTTACCGTTTTCGTTGCAGCCTGCTTCCTTAAGAAGCTTTGTGATATCTTCCTCGCTTGCACCGTCAAATACGGGTGTAGCAATCTTTACACCGAACTTGCTTGCCGCCATACCAAGATGTACTTCAAGCACCTGTCCGATGTTCATTCGCGAAGGTACGCCCAGGGGGTTAAGAACGATTTCAAGAGGAGTACCGTCTGCAAGATAAGGCATATCCTCCTCGGGAAGAATTCTTGAAACGACACCCTTGTTACCGTGACGGCCGGCCATCTTATCGCCGACAGAAATCTTTCTCTTCTGTGCAATATAGCATCTTACGAGCTTATTAACTCCGGGAGGCATCTCGTCGCCGTTTTCTCTTGTAAATACCTTAACGTCAACGATGATACCGCATTCGCCGTGAGGTACACGAAGGGATGTGTCTCTTACTTCTCTGGACTTTTCACCGAAGATTGCACGGAGAAGTCGCTCTTCGGGGGTAAGCTCTGTTTCACCCTTGGGTGTAACCTTACCAACCAAAATGTCCCCTGCTCTTACCTCGGCACCAACTCTTATGATACCTCTTTCGTCAAGGTACTTAAGAGCATCCTCGCCCACGTTGGGAATATCATAGGTGATTTCCTCAGGACCGAGCTTGGTGTCTCTTGCTTCGGATTCGTATTCTTCAATATGAATTGTTGTATAGATATCTTCTCTTACAAGTCTTTCGTTAAGAAGTACGGCGTCCTCGTAGTTGTAACCTTCCCAGGTCATAAAGCCGATAAGCATATTACGGCCGAGTGCAAGCTCGCCCTGGCTTATAGCGGGACCGTCGCAGATTACGTCGCCCTTCTTAACTCTGTCGCCGCAGTTTACAATGGGCTTCTGGTTGAAGCATGTACCCTGGTTTGAACGTGTGAACTTAACAAGCTTATGCTCTTCAAGCTCACCGTCATCAGTACGGATTCCGATGTAGTCAGCGGAAACCTTTTCGATAACACCGTCGTTTTTAGCAAGCTGAACAACACCTGCATCGCGGGCTGCCTTATATTCCATACCTGTTCCTACGATGGGAGAATCGGTACGGAGAAGCGGAACTGCCTGACGCTGCATGTTTGATCCCATCAGCGCACGGTTAGCGTCGTCGTTTTCAAGGAAGGGAATCATTGCTGTAGCAACGGAGATGAGCTGCTTGGGAGATACGTCCATATAATCAATCTTTGCAGCTTCGATTTCCATAATCTGGTCACGGTAACGTGCCGCAACCTTCTTGTCAACGAACTTGTTGTTTTCGTCGATGGGCTCGTTGGCCTGTGCCACGATATATTCGTCTTCTGTGTCTGCGGTCATATATTCGATTTCATCGGTAATTATGCCCTCACCCTTTATAACCTTACGGTAAGGAGCTTCGATGAAGCCGTATTCATTTACTCTTGCATAGATGGAAAGAGAGTTGATAAGACCGATGTTGGGACCTTCGGGAGTCTCAATGGGACACATTCTGCCGTAGTGAGTGTAGTGAACGTCTCGAACCTGGAAGCCCGCTCTGTCTCTGGAAAGACCGCCGGGACCAAGGGCAGAAAGTCTTCTCTTATGAGTAAGCTCGGAAAGAGGATTGTTCTGATCCATGAACTGTGAAAGCTGAGATGAACCGAAGAATTCCTTTATTGTAGCAACAACGGGACGGATATTGACAAGGCTCTGAGGTGTAGCTGAATCAAGCTCCTGAATGGACATTCTTTCTCTTACACCACGTTCCATTCTGGCAAGACCCATGCGGAACTGATTCTGTAAAAGCTCACCTACACAACGGAGTCTTCTGTTACCTAAGTGGTCAATATCGTCAACGCTTCCGATTTCATTTATTAAGTTGGCAGCATAGTTAATTGATGCAAAGATATCTTCAATTGTAACGTGCTTGGGAATAAGCTCGTCATGACGTGAAACGAGAGCTTCTTTAATAGCTTCTTCGTTTTCGCTGTTTTCGATTATGTCCATAAGAACCGCACGGACAACCTTTTCGGTTATGCCGAATTCTCTGGGATCGAAGGAAAGATATTTCTCGGCGTGAACCATATCGTTGGAGAATACCTTAACGGGAGATGCATTTGCTTCTACAGCCTTGCTTCCGGGGTAAACCATAACAACGTTTACGCCTGCATAGTCTACATTTTTTGCATCTTCCTTGGTTATTACCTTTCCTGCCTCAACGATAATTTCACCTGTTTCGGGATCGATTATATCTTCAGCAGCGGTATGACCTGCTATTCTTCCGATCATGGAAAGCTTCTTATTATATTTATAACGACCTACCTTTGCAAGATCATATCTCTTGGGATCAAAGAATAAGTTGTTGATGAGAGTCTGCGCACTGTCATCTGTGGGGGGCTCGCCGGGACGAAGCTTTTTGTAAATTTCAAACATAGCCTCGCGCTTGTTGGCGGTAGGATCCTTCTCCAGGGTGCTTCTGAGTCTTTCATCCTCGCCGAACACTTCCATAATTTCAGCTTCGGTATCAACGCCCAATGCCTTGATAAGCTGTGTTACGGGAAGCTTTCTTGTTCTGTCGATACGAACATGGAAAACGTCGTTGGAATCTGTCTCATACTCAAGCCATGCACCGCGGTTGGGAATCATCTGTGAGCTGATTAACGGCTTACCGTTCTTGTCTCTCTCCTTGGTAAAGTAGATACCGGGAGAACGCACAAGCTGAGATACGATAACTCTTTCAGCTCCGTTTATAATAAATGTACCCTGGTCGGTCATTAAGGGGAAGTCACCCATAAAGATGTCCTGCTCCTTAATTTCACCTGATTCCAAATTGATGAGTCTTACTCTTACCTTTAACAATGCCGCATAGTTGGCATCACGCTCTCTGCACTCCTCAATGGAATATTTGGGCTTATCGTCAAGATGATAATCGATAAACTCAAGCATGAGTGTGCCGTTATGGTCTTTAATCGGAGAAATATCGCGGAATACTTCCTTAAGTCCCTCCTCTAAAAACCACTGGTAAGACTTTTTCTGTACATCAATAAGGTTAGGCATTTCAAGAACCTCATCGATTTTAGAAAAGCTCAGCCTGGTAATTTTGCCCATTTTTTCCGGATGTAACGAAACGCCCGTAGTCTTCACCTTGTCGCAGATGTCGGCAAAGAACTTCTCGTCTCTGACACCGAATTCGTTAAACTGTGCCATACTGACCTTCCTTTCCAAGCCAAAAGGCTTAAAAAATTTGCAAAAAAATCCTTGCATTTATGCTGAATATATGCTATTATCATACTGTAAGGGCATATTTAACCACTTTACAGTATGGAATATCATTATATCAAATATAAAAGCTTAAGTCAAGAGCAAAAGCGCCGTTTTTTGGTAAAAACATACACAAATTCCTTTCAAAATAGAGGAATTTTTTCTATATCTGATATTTAGTCTTTTAGCTAAATATTTAATATGTTAGCCGTTTTTTCAAGGAGGTCTGTTATGGAAGACGAAATATTCAAAGCCCTCTCCGATCCCGTCAGGAGAAAAATTTTAGAAATGCTTGGTTCCCGCGATATGTCTGCAGGAGATATTGCCGCAAAATTTGATATCACAAAACCTTCAATAAGCCGTCACCTTGCTGTTTTGAAAGCCTCGGGGCTCATTACCGACAAGCGTTCGGGGCAAAGGATTATCTATTCACTCAATGCCACATCCGTCCGCGATATCATACGGTGGTTTTACGAATCCTTCGGTAACATATGGATGAAAAGATAAAAAATCGGACAGATTCCTGTCCGATTTTTTTATTTGGAATTATGTTCGGAAAGTGTTTTTGAAAACACCGTTATTCCTTCGGAGTTTACCTTAAAGTAATAATAATCCGTTTCTTCCGGGTAAAGTGCCGCTTCTATCGCCGCCTTGCCCGGATTTGCAATAGGCCCTTCGGGAAGCCCGGGATAAAGATATGTATTATAAGGAGAATCTATTTTTGTATCCGCTATGTCAAGTACATCCTTTCTTTCCGGCAGGATATACTGTACCGTTGCACAGGATTGAAGCGCCATTCCTATCTCCATCCTGTTGTGAAATACCGACGATACCTTTCCCATCTCGGAAATACTTCCTGCCTCACGCTCGATTATGGAAGCAAGGGTTACAATCTCATCCACCGTCATTCCAAGTTCGCTCAGCCGCCTGTCATATTCCTCTGTCCATTGAAGAGCAAAATTTTCAAGCATTTTCTTAATTATTTCTTCGGCTGTCGCCGAACCGAAAAATTCATACGTATCAGGGAAAAGATACCCCTCTGTACGTCCCTTTCTTGCGGGAACCTCCCTGATATATTCAATCCCGTAATCTTTTTCTGCCGCCTTAAGAAAATTTTCTTCCGTGATTCCGAATTCATCTTTTACAATTGATGCTATCTGTTTAAGCTCGTATCCTTCGGGGATTGTGACAGTTACGGTGTTGTATCCCTCCCCGCTGTTTATAAGCTCATCAAGCGCTCTTTCATACCCCATCCTTTTATACATAGTGTGGCTTCCTGCCTTAAGAGCCGTATCCGCTCCCCCGGCTATGGCATACCTTTTGAAAAGGAAGCTGTATTTTATAACCCCTGCCTCAGCCATTTCATCTACCACGGAAGAAAAGCTTTCGCCCTCATTTACATTAACCGTTATTATTTCACCTTCACTCTTTCCCGTGTAATCACAAATGACATCAACTAAAACAAGCAGTATAATAAGGCCAATTATTGCAGGAAATATGGTTTTCTTCTTATATTTCTTCGCCACAGTCTATCACTTCCTTTTCAGTGATTATATAGTTCATTTTCACATCGTGAGCCTCGGAGGGAAAAGCCGTCACAACCTGACTCGAAAAAGCCAGCCCCACCTTTAAGGGATTGATTGTTTCAAGAAAAGTGTCATAACACCCTTTTCCGTACCCGCACCTTGTTCCGCGCTTATCAAACAGAAGCCCCGGAACAACGCAAATATCAATTTCTTCTTTGCAGACTGCTCTTTTTACCAAGGGTTCTCTTACCGAGAAGGCCCCTTCAGAAAATTCTTCCCCTTCTGAAATTTCGCAAGGCGTAATCACACGCCCTTCCGTTACCGGGACGCACACTCTTTTTCCATCCGACAACACCATTTTTATAAGTCTGTCGGTGGGTGCTTCATCAGGAAGACTCAAGTAAAGCATAACAAGCGATGCTTTCCTGTATCCCGTGAGCTTTGATAAAAAAGCATACGCAGCATTTTCAAAGCCGTCAGCCGTTCCTTCTTTTCGCAAAAGCTTCCCCAAATTCCTTATGCCTTTTTTATCCATAAATCATTGCCTTGGAAAGCTTATCAGAGGGCTCTCCGGTAATATAGGTGACTATGGCAAGTGCCATATCCATTGCCGTGCCTGCACCGCGGGAGGTAATGAAGTTTCCGTCAATCACAACCTTTTCGCACGTTACGGTTGCACCGGTAAGCTTGTCTTCAAATCCTGGGTAACAGATTGCCTTTCTTCCTTTAAGAAGTCCCATTTCGCCGAGAACCGAGGGTGCTGCGCAGATTGCCGCAACCAGGCCCCCTTTTTGTGCCACCTTTTTAATAAGCTCAACCGCATCCTTATTTGCCGCAATGTTGGGAGTTCCGGGAATTCCTCCGGGAAGGATAATTCCTTCGGGAACACATTTTGCCGCATCGGTTATTAATATATCTGCCTTAACGGTAATCCCGTGGGAGCCTGTCACATATTCCCCCGTTACACCCACATTCTTAACATCAATGCCCGCTCTTCTCAAAACGTCGGTCTGTGTAAGGGCTTCAATTTCTTCAAAGCCCTCTGCAAGTAATATATAATACAAAAAAATCATCCTTTCCTTATTTCCTTACAGCTATGATATAATATTCAGAAAACTTTGTCAAGTTTTCTGTTTTTTTCTGTATTCCGTCGGGGTAATCCCCTCTTCCTTCTTAAACACCCGAATAAAATTGGAAAAGGATGAGAATCCCGCTTCATAACAAATTTCCGTTGCCGTCATATTGCTTTCCGAAAGAAGAAATTTCGCGCAGTTTATCTTCTGTCGGTTCAGATAATCCGTATAATACATCCCCGCATTCAGATAAAAGTATTTGCTGAAATACACCGGCGACTTGCCTATTACCCTTGCCACCTCTTCCAAAGACGGATTTTCTCTGAAATGAATTTCGATATATCTTTTGGCAAGCAGAAAAGGAGCCTTTTCTGCCGTTTCATCCATTTCACCGACCTCGCTCATGATGGTGATGAAAACACATTCTATAAGCTTTTTCATCAGAGTTTCCCTTGAATAGTCATCATAGTGCATAGCCGAACCGATATTCTCCATAAGATTCCTTACATCTTCGATTTTCTCCTCGGTCAGATTAATAAAGCGGCTGTAGTTTTTACTGAAAATTTTATCAAAAACACTTCTTGGCAAAAGCTTTTCAGAAAAATAAATTCCGAAAACTTCTATTTCTCCGTCGCAGGAATATTCGTGGAAATCCGCAGGCGTCATTATCCATACGCTGCCTCTTCTGTATTTGTATTTTTTGCCGTTTATAAGCTGCTCGCCCGTACCCGAAAGTACTATTTCCACCTCGTAAAATTCGTGGCTGTGAAGCTCGGCATTTTTCCTGTATTTTATATTTCTGACATTTATGCTTTTATTACCTTTAAGAAAATTCTCCGAAAGTCTCTGCATTTTTTCCATATCTGTTCCCTCCTCAAGCATTTTACATCCTTTTTGCAACATTTTCAAGAAAAACATTAAAAAAATGAAGTTTTTCATTTAAATATTAGTATACCTTTTTCTGTTTTTGTGCTAATATGTTTATATAAGGATTTAAAAGGAGGAAATTTTATGAAAAAGCTATTATCCTGTCTTATCACTTTGTCTTTGCTTATTCAGCTTGCAGCAGTTACTGCATCGGCAAAGGAAACGCTTCCTGTTTTCGGTACAGCAAGCTTTGTTTTTAATGCAGAAAACGGCACAAATATACCCGAAGATGCCACATTTACCGTTCCTTCAGGGAAAACCGTAAAGTCGCTCACCCTCGACGGAAAAGCCATATCCGTGGGCGACGGAAAAACGCCATGGGATACCTACCCCTGTGCCGATAAAAACTATACTTACGATGCTCCGACCGGCAATTTTACCATTTCAAGACGTTTTATCGGCGTTGACACAGACCTTTACGGAAAAAGAAGCCTTGATTTTGTACTGGAATTCTCCGACGGTGAAAAGGGAATTATCCGCTTAAACGGTGTATACAACTATGTCAGATTTGAAGGCACTGTGCAGGACTATTCCGAAAGCAATACATCGGGCTATAAGAAAAACGAAATAAAGCCCACCTCTTCATGGGCTGTCTGTTCCACATCTGCAAGAGAAAAGGCATTAAATTTAATTGACGGCGTTACAAACCAGTACCACTCCTATTATAAAAACGAAGGCTCCACCATCATTTTCCGTGACAATGTTCCCCACTATATTGATATAGATACAGGTGCGGCAACGGAAATATCGGGTGTTATGTATAAGCCCAGAAAAGCGGGCACAGGCGGATGCTTTACATCTGTTATTTACCAGGGCTCAGATGACGGAATAAACTTCACAGACATAAAAGAAGATACTTATGCAGGCGACCTTTCCGTAAAAGTTACACATTTTTCTGAGAACGTGACCTACAGATACTACCGTGTAAAGGTGGAAAATGCCATATCCGGCTACGGAACGGGCGACGAAATCCATTTTCTTAAGCCCGCCCTCTCCATTTCCGATAAAACCATCGATGTATCCGGCTCATTTGATGCATCCTTTCCGGTATCCTTAAAGAGCTCCGTAACTTTCGAGGCCCTCGTTAACGGAGAAACACTCCCGGAGAATGTATACACCGTTTCATCATCTTCCCTTAAGCTTTCGGAAGATTATATAAAAGCACTGCCTTTGGGAGATTATATGTTCAAATTCACTTTTGAAGACTCTTATGCTGAATTTAATGTAAAAACCATAAATTCCGCATTGGCATTAGCCGATGCCAAAGCCAATGCCAAAACCGAACTTACGAGCTACGGCACCGATGTTTCCTCTTACCTTGCCTCTGTGGATTCTGCACTCACACCCGATGCTGTAACGGAAATTCTTGATTCTGCGGCAATATCCTTTGGAGCAGAATCGATTAACCTTCCTTACAGAAACACTTTCAGTATTAAAAATGCCACACTTTTAAGCGAAACAGTTTCAGATGAAGGAAAGGCTGCCAAGGATACATCTGTTGTAACATGCGCATCCGACATTATCACGGCAACAGGCCTCGGCAGAGCCATAGTAAAATCAGAGGGCAAGCTTTATCTTGTAAAGACAACTGCCGCCGACATAGCACTCGTCATTGTATCGGGACAGAGCAATGCCGCAGGCGACTCATCGGATTATAAAGAAGCCCCCTCTGCCATAGGAAAATACAAAGGCAGATATCTTGTTACCAACTCCATGAACTGCGCTCTTCCCGCATCGGGAGTAACAATAGAAGAGGCAACCTACACCGCAGAGCACGGTGGAAGACCGTCAGATGCTTTTATATCAGAAACCTGGTCTCAGAAGGGCTGGTCTGCGGCAGAGGCAAGCCAGTTAGGTGCCCGACTTTCCGACGAATGGAATATGACCGTATGGGTAATAAATACAGGGATCTGCGCCCGCATAATGGACGACTTTGATCCCGCAAAAGCTACCCATAACGCTTACAGCTACACCGTAAGTTACGCAAATAAGGCAAAAGAAGCCATTTCGGATGATCCCCACTATGTGCTTGATGAAAGCAAAACAGGCTTTTTCTGGCTTCAGGGCTGCTCTGACGGGATAGGAACCGCCAGCGCAAACACTATGGAAGAATATACCGAAATGTTTATGAATATGTATAAAGGCTGGAAAAAGGAAATCGGCATAAACTATGCCGGTATCTGGCTTGTAAGAGCCGGCGTAAATTCAAATGGTGATAAGGACTTTTATATGTCAGGTCCCCGTCTTTCACAGCATTATCTCGGTAACTCCGCAAAGGAAGAGCACAAGAACATATACCTTATAATGAACACAGATATATGGCGCACCAACGAAGGAGTCAACGACTACTTTACCGAAAAATATCCCGATACAGAAGCCTTTAAGGCATACTACGGTTATGACCGCCCCTCAACCTATGCAGAGGTCAAGCCCGACCTTCATCACAGACAGAAGGGCTATAACGAGCTTGGCGACGAGGCAGGCGATGTGATAGCAGACATTATGAACAAAACCAATGCTGTTCCGGAGTGTGCCGCACTTTTCGGCTATGACGGAAACGAAGTGCCGATGGAAGGCTTCACATTGAAGGTAAATGAAAGCGTTCCGGCTGTTCCCGTTTCAACCACCACATATTTCAATGCAAGCTTTAACCTTACAGTCAGCGTTGACAATGAAAGCATCGCCTCCTTTGACAATGACACCTTTACACTTAAAGGCATTGGCGAAGGTAAAACCGTGGCACGCATAAAGTATAATAACAAAGTTCTTGCAAGCTATCAGGTTAATGTTTCCGGCGTTATGGACGAAATTCTTTCAGATAGAAGCAAGTGGACAATTACAGCTTCAAGCATAGAAGGGACAAGAGGAAATCCATATAACCTTGTCGACGGAAGCACGGCTACCAGCTTTGTTGCAGACATCAAGATTAAAACTCCTCCCCACCACTTCGAAATACTGCTTCCCGAAAAAGCCGAGGTTTCCGGTGTTGGTTTTGATTCTTACACCGATGCCAACGGCTACCCCTTAAAGTACGAAATTTATGCATCCGCTGCCGGAGATGACGAATATGAGCTTGTAAACAGCGGAAGCTTTGACAGAGCAGTAGATGCACTTACATTAAAATCCCAGACGATAGAATTCGGCAAAAATGTAACCTTGCGAAAGCTTAAATTTGTATTTACCGAAACCATAAACGGCTATGCCGCAATGTCAGAATTTTATATGTATCCCGGAAAATCCGCTCCCGCAAAGAATGAAGTATCCGAAATCAGGCTTACAATAGGTAACAGCACAATCACAAAAGTAACGGATGGCGTGGATGTTCCGGTTCAGTTTGATGTTGCTCCCATTATCAGAGAGGGGCGCACCTATGTTCCCGTAAGAGGAATATTCGAAATCGCAGGCGCTGAAATTTTATGGGACGGAGAAAAAAGAGCCGCCACAGTAAAAACTGACTCAAACGAAGTAGTTGTCATAATCGATAACCCCGAGGCTTTTGTAAACGGTAAAGCCGCAGTTATGGATGCTCCTCCCGTAATTATTGACGGACGAACCTTGATTCCTTTAAGATTTATCTCCGAAAATCTCGGCTATGAGGTATCATGGGACGGCGAAACACAGACCGTCACAATAAATCTTAAATAAATTAAAAATATCGGCAGATTTTATCTGCCGATATTTTTCTTTACAGAAAAGAAAAACTGTGGTATCATATCTTTAAGAGTGGTTTTATTTTAATCTTGAAAGGATTGGTATTATGAAAAAGCTCCTTCCCCTCTTAATGGCGTTCTGCCTCATTCTCTCATTATGTGTCTCGGCGTCCGACATTTCCATTATTGTTGACGGAAAAGCCCTTAAAAGCGATGTTCCTCCCACAATAGTTGAAGGTCGTACCATGGTTCCCATGCGTGGTATTTTCGAAGAGCTTGGTGCATCTGTTACCTGGATAGCGGATTCTCAGATGATCCGTGCAACCTACCGCGAGAAAATAATTGACCTTAAGATTGATGCTAAGGTTTTAATGCTATGTAATGTGGCAACCGGCGAAATAAAGAGAACAGAGCTTGATGTTGCCCCCTTTATAACCGACGGAAGAACTTTAGTTCCGGTAAGAGCAATCTCCGAGGCTTTGGGTGCCGAAGTCGGATGGGACAACGACACAAGGACAGTTACAATAAAAAGTGCAAAATAAAAATTAAGAAAGCGGTGTGAGTTTCACACCGCTTTTTTGTATAATTCTCCTTCTTTTTGCCAATACTTATTAAAAAGGAGGATTAATATGTCAGAATTCAATAACTCAAAAACAAAAGAAAATTTAATGAAGGCCTTTGCAGGCGAATCCCAGGCAAGAAACCGCTATACCTTTGCCGCAAGTCAGGCAAAGCAGGCGAATCTTTATGTAATTTCAGCGGTGTTTGATTTTACCGCCTGCCAGGAAAAGGAGCACGCCGAAGTATTTTACAACTTCTTGAAGGACTTGAGCGGAGAAAACATTGAAATTGAAGGAACCTACCCTGTTGATATCCACGATTCTGTAATCAAGCTTCTTCGTGCCGCAAAGCACAACGAATATGAAGAGCACGACGATGTTTATAAGTCCTTTGCGGAAACCGCACGGGAAGAAGGCTTCCCCCAGATTGCTGCAACCTTTTCCAATATTGCCGAAATTGAAAAAACTCACGGCGACCGTTTTTCCTACCTTGCAGACCTTATGGAGAAAAATCAGCTTTTCATTTCCGATGTTACATGCGACTGGGTTTGCTTAAATTGCGGAAATATCGTATTTTCTAAGGAAGCCCCCGAAATCTGCCCCGTATGCAAGCACGATAAGGGCTATTATATCCGATTGGAATTAGCACCTTATACCTCCATTTCCTGCAAATAAAAAGATGAGGCAAAGCCTCATCTTTTTATTTTACAACTCACCTATAAAATACGCCTGAGTGTTTGCCCGTCTTCCATTTTCGTCAATTACGTCAAGTCTTATGTATTCGTCCTTTTCCCTTATTTCAAACACCGCTTCCGTAAGAGGAGCATCTTTCGCATCGCATCTTGCCGACCTTCTGCCTCTGGTAGAAAGAGTGATTTTTGATGCAGGAGAGCACTTTATGTAAACCTTTCCGTCATCTATATAAAGCTCTTCAATTACGGGCCCTGTTGATGTATAAAAATCACCTTTAAGAAGGGCATTTATAATATTATCATACGTGAGGCTTTCGGCATTTACCATAAGGAAGGTGCCGAATGAATCGCTTAAAGGATTATCCTTGTTATGATTGTGATTATCGTCACCGCTGGTTGCAAAAATTCTCTTTCCGTCCCTTAAAAAGTCGTCAAGCACATTTATATCGTATTCGTAAAGTCCCCCGTCGTTTACGCTGGTATTGAAAATTTCAACGCCCCATAGTCCTTCATATCCGCCGTAGTCGCCATAGTTTTCAAGAGACCATCTCGGATGATTGTAGGCAACAAAAAAGCCCGCCTCGTTGGCCTTTTTAATAAGGTCGTTTATTCCGTCTTTTCCGTAAACTCTGTCATAATCGGTGTCATCCTTGTTTATCTTATTTCCTTTGGAAAAGTGGTCCAGCACCGAATTGTAGCATACAGAATAGTCATTATCCTGTTTTTTTGCATAGATGTTGAGGTGGCAGACCTTCATATTAAGATTAACCAATGTAGACTCTTTCGGAAACTCCTTTATGGCATATTCCGCGCTCGTTATGGTTAAAAACTCCTCATCGTCAAGATATGAATTGTTGTTTACGTGTTCGTGATCGGTTATGGCAAGAAAGCTGTAACCCTTTTCTTTATACATTTTTTTAAGCTCTTCCGGTGTAAAAGTGCCATCCGAAAGGGTGCTGTGGCAATGCATATTTCCCTTGTAGAAGTTTTTATTTTTATCAAGCAATACTTTCATTTTTATGAGCCCTTTCTTCTTTTGATAGATTTTTAAGATAGTTTACTAAAAGCGGAATTGCAAATGCAAAGGTCAGAAAATCCGTGATGCACTGAGAAAGCTGAAGGCCCGTAAGACCGAAGACTCCGTCTAAAATCCATATGCAGGGAATCAAGAAAAGTCCCTGTCTTGCCGATGCCATAAAGGATGCAGAAACCGTCTTTCCCGTTGACTGGAAAAGCATATTGCACATTACGATAACCGAATTAAGCGGAAATGCCACAGAATATGCCTTTAAGGTAAATGAGCCGATTTTTATAACCTCGGCATCGTCTCTGAAAGCCGCCACTATTTCTTCAGAGAAGAAAAAGCCGATTGCCGATATTATTATAAGAAAGCCCAATGACGCTTTCACGCAAAACCAAAAGGATTTTTTTACACGGTCAAAACGCCTTGCACCGTAATTCAAGCTTACAACAGGCTGGAATCCCTGTCCAAATCCTATGAGAGCCGAATTTGCAAACATTGAAACTCTGGAAACAATTCCTATTGCCGCAATTACCGCATCGTTATATGCACCTGCCGCGTGATTAAGTATCATAGTTGATATGCTGGCAAGCCCCTGCCTTAACAGTGAGGGTAAACCGCATTTGAATATTTCCTTCTGATAGTAAAAATCAATCCTGAAGTTTTTAATCGAAAGCTTTATGGCACTTCCCTTGCTCATACCGACCAGCAAGAGCAGAAAGCTTATAATCTGGCTTATTAAGGTTGCGATAGCCGCACCCTTTACGCCCATACCACAGCGGAATATAAGTATCGGGTCAAGCGCCACGTTTATAACAGCACCGGTTACAATTCCCACCATTGCGTAAACTGCGCTTCCCTGATAGCGAAGCTGATTGTTTAATACAAACGATGCCATCATAAAAGGTGCTCCGAATAAAATAATACGCATATAGCTTATTACTTCATCGATAATGGTAGGCGTTGCACCAAGCATTTTTGCAAGAGCAGGTGCAAATATAAGCCCTGTAACGCAAAGGATGATTCCCACAAATACCGCAGAGAAAAATCCCGTTGATGCCACATAAGATACCTCGTCATAATTTCTTTTTCCAAGCTCTCTTGAAATAATGTTTCCTGAGCCATGACCGAAATAAAAACCAAGAGCCTGAATTACTGCCATAAGGGAAAATACAACTGCAACCGCCGCTGTCGCTTCCGTGGACAGCTTTCCTACGAAAAAGCTGTCCGCCATATTGTAAAACGCCGTAACAAGCATACTTATTATGGTGGGTACTGCAAGGCGCAATATAAGAGGCTCCACAGGAGTTTCGGTCATCATTTTATACTTTTTTTCGTTTGCATCCATCTTTTCACTTCCGATTTATTACATATGTCCGCCGTCAATCTCCACCGCATTTTTTCCGTGAATAACAACGGTTTTATCCTCCGGCACATATTCGTCGGGGAAATGAACCATAATATCATCGTTTTCAAGCTTTTTCTGAAGATTAGTTATATTAACGTCCGCTGCATTAACCTTATCTCTTAATGCCATACACGCCGTATGTGCCGCCGCCTGACCTGTGATAATCGCAGGCGGAATAACTCTTAAAACGTCCCAGCCGTAGCCTTCACCTGATGCTGACCTTCCCGCTGTCAGCATATTGGGATAGTCCTTTCTTGTTATGCATCTTAAGGGCACTTCAAAAAGGTGATCTCTGTGCTCAAAGTCGTTTATGGCACAGATTGAGTCATCAAAATGCTTATATGCATCGCTTACCTTTAAGGCGTAATCACCGTCAAGACGGCAGGTGGTACGAAACTGCGGCATAAAAGGAAGGTGAGTTATTTCACGGGCAAAACGGTCTGTTCCCTTTAATCTCTTAAGCACTAAAAGCTGATTTCTTACAAGATAGTCCGTTACCTCTTCAACCGTAAGACCTGACCACTTGGGAACGTTTTCGGGCTGATTGTCGCCGAAAAGGTTTACACCGCCTCCCGAAATCCCCGTAAAGGCGCGATAAATATTTTTTTCCTTTACAGCCCTTTCGCAGGATTCAAGAGTTATCATTTTCGCCATATATGTGAAGAAATTTTCGCCCGGAACAACCGGAACTCCGCCGTGACGGAGCACGTCACAGTCCCCCGTTACGTCGATTAACATCTTACATCCGTAATACTCTGTGCCCGATTTGCTTTCCGTAATAACACCCTTGCATGTTTTGCCCTCCATAACAGGCTCGCATGCGATACAGTCAAAGAGAATGTCCGCACCGGATTTAACGATTTCTTCAGTAAGCTGAAGGGCGAAAATATCGGGAGAAAACCTCTGGATATATCTTACGTTTGTGGGCTCTTTCGGTTCACCGTTTTTCCATTCTTCGGGAATTGTATCAAAGCCCACCTCTGCGCTGAGGCGCACCCATTTTTCACATAAGCCGAATATAATCTGCTTACCGCGTCCGTTACACATAGGCACAAAAAGATTTATGAGTCCAAGCGTTGCAAGACCGCCAAGGATATTTGACTTTTCCAAAATCAGAACAGAATGACCTTCGCCTGCCGCAGTAACCGCCGCCGCAACACCTGCGACACCGCCGCCGCAGACAATAACGTCATACTGCTTTTTCATTGTAAGTTTTTTGGTTAATGTAATAGTATCCATATCTTTTCTCCTTTTATGCTTCGGAAATTATCTTCTTATTTACATAGTCAAAGCAAAGTGCAGTTTTCTTTCTCATATAGTGGTCAACATCTGCACCGATTCTTATTATCTTTAAGAGCCCAAGCTCCGTATCGATACCGACCACATTAAAGCAGTCATAGCTCTTTGTGCCCTTTATTCTTTCCATATCGCCGTGGGCAGACCAGTATGTGCCGTTTTGCACAACCACGTTAAGCACGCCCTTGTCGGTAAGGCCGAACTCGTCATAGTGCTCGTGTCCCGCAAAGTTGCATATGAAGTTTCCGCCGTTTTCGATGAATTCTAAAATTATATCCTCATACAAAACTCTTCCTCTGTGGTCAAAGTCATAAGCGGTTCTGGAGCGTTCATAGGCTTTATGAATAGCTCTGTAATCATCTAAAGATGTATATTTTGTTCCGAAGTTTTCTTCGATATATCCCGTTCTTTCGTGCTGTGCGGTAAATACGTGAAGTCCCTTTTCCAATGCATCTGAAAGAACTCCGCGAAGCCATACCCTTGTCTCCCATGTGTCATAATAATCATCAAGTGCAATCATTCTTATGTTGGATTCTGAAAAATCCTTATAATAGCTCATGGAATGAGGAATATCCATAAAATTAACATCCCAGTTTTCTATATGATTGAACAAAAGCTTATATACGCTTTCCTTTTCAGCCAAGTGCCAGGGATAGTCTCCGGGGAAGCAATCGTGATTTCCGTTGGTCTGATAAATTACTTTCTCGCACCTTTCTCCCTCCACGTAAAGATCCTTATATACAGTCTGATCGCCTCCGCAGTAGTCGCCGGTGTGAAGAACGAAGCCTATATAATCCTTGTAATAGTTCACATATTCAACCATTCTGTTCCAGTTATCGCAAACCGCATGCATATCCGATGCGTGAACAAAGGTAAGAGGCATATACTTATCCCCAAAAACCTTTCCGAAATTCATTCTCGATCTTTCTTTTCCCGCCTGAAGCACAAACTGCTCTGATTCTTTATTTAATTCGATAATATTATCCGTCATAAAATCTCCTCCAAAAACCATTCTTTTTTGTACTCAAGAGATATTGTTTCATCGTCATTGAATATAACAGGAAGCCACACATAAGAGCACTCAAGGAAATTTTCTGTGTTGTGGCGTTCAAACATCATAATATATTTATCCTCTGTCCCCTCAATTTTGAACGCATATGTACTTTGGGTATTAAAGGTTGTTTTCGTATCGTCTCCTATGCAGGGATCGCCTATACATTCCCAGTCCTGCATAAGGTTATCAGTTCTGAAGGCTTTTGCCTGATTGAAATTCCAGCCCGTAAGGTCGGATGTAACAATATAGTATTTACCCTTACGATAAACTATGGCAGGTGCTTCTCGCCAGTATGCCGCATCAATTCTTGCATATTCGTCTGTGCAGGAAAGATAGTCCTCCGACAGCTTCACTGCATAAAGACATCTGTCCTCTTTTCCGTTTTCTATAACATGGCGGTCATAAATGTAATACGCCGTTCCGTCCTCGCACTTATATAAGGTGTTATCGCGGACAAACTTTCCGTCTAAGGGACGGCAAGTTCCGAGCCACTTATATTCCCCGTTCACCTTGTCGCAAACCGCAACGCCCGCTTCGGCTGTGCCGGGAGCAGTTCCGTGGTCACCGGGGTAAGCCACATAGTGACACCACATAACATACTGTTTTGTTTTTTCGTTATATATAATCTTCGGTCTTTCAAGGCGCATAGGTGCTTTAAGATCCCCCTTTGCATCCACGGATACCGGAAGAATAACGCCTTCATATTTCCAGTTTAATAAATCCTCAGATTCATACATAACAACGCCCACAACCGTGGCAGCTCCGCCTTCTCCCTTTCCCGCCATGGGCTTTGCCTGAAGAGCCTGACCGTACCAGTGATATTTGCCTTCTGCAAATATCACCCCTCCGTCGCTTGAGTTTATTATATTACCGTCGGTATCGTACCACTGCACAAATTCCGTTATTTCACCGTGTTTAAAGCTTTCCATAAAAATGCTCCTTTATATAAATTCTCTTAACCTGCCATTTTATAACAATATTATACCACTCAGAAAAGTCTCCGTCAATATGAAATAGTTGCTATACAAAGGACAAAGTTGCTATTTTTCCTCCAAAACACAAAGCCCCGGAAAAATTCCGGGGACTTGCATTCTTTAATTATTTACTTATCACATAAAAACCTTTTTTACTTTCGCTGAATATAAGCTCGGTGTCCCATTCTTCCAGGGTTCTCGTTATGCTTGCAGGGTCCAAAACAGATACCTTTCCGTCTTTTTCGGAAATCAAAACTATAAAATGTCCGTTATCCGTAAAATGCCCTTTTTTCATACTCGTGACAATGACACTTCCCTCTTTGAAAAGACTTTTGAAGGTTTCAAAGTCACTTGTAAAAACCTCCCTGCCCTTTAAACCAACGACAGGCGGATATGCACTCATAAGAGTCCATTTTGTGCCGGAGCCGGGAACATAAAGGTCGTTTTCAAGTGTCCAATCTATAACCTCAGAAAGTGTTGTCCGCTCTTCTTTTGCCACATAGTTTATTGCTATAGCAAGGGCTATGGGCCCGCATCCCGATCTTGCAACAGAGGATGTCCCGTAGGGCTCACTCAGAAACTCCGGATTGTTTTGCGATATATAAAAACCCCCGCTTTTTTCATCCACCGACGGATGTGTAATTCCCATAAGATTGCGGTCAAGCATATTATGCTTTTTCATACTTCCGCATTCCATTATAAGGTCGCGGTTATCCTTTTTGACAAGACAAACCACGCCGTCATACTCTTTTTTAGAAAAAGCCATTCCCATAAAGCTTTCAACATCAGTTCCGCTCAGTTCATTTATTTCCTTTTCCGCCATAACGCTCATATAAAAGCTTATCTCTTCTTCGTTATAGCTTTTTTCATCAATGACATATATTTTTCCTTCAGCCAGGGATAAGCTTTTGGTTGCCTCATCAACCAGTGTTCTGAAACGGGTTGTTGTAATTTCTTCCGTATTTTTGCCGCATCCCGAAAGTAATATGCAAAAGACCGTTATAAGTAAAAATCCGATTGAAGCCGCTTTTTTCATATATTTACCATATCCGTATCTTCCAGATTCAGATATTCTATCGCCCTTTCAAAAAGCTCCTTTGAAGCAGCAAGCCCTTCCGGATTATGAGCATCGCTTCCGAAATAGAATTTGCACCCTTCTTCCTTTGCTATGCGGTAAGGCTTAAGCATAATGTCCGCATCATCTTCGGTGAAATTCATACCGTCGCGGTTAAGCTCAATTCCTGCCCCTTTTTCAGCAACACGTCTGAAGGTTTCCCTCATTTCATCTTCGGGAATTGCTTCTATAAATTTAAGAAGATTGCTTCTTTCAGGTTCAATCAATGCCGTTGTAAGATGGGCAAAGCCCACCTTGTGAAAGGGCAAATCCATTTTAAGTACATCATTTATTCTCTTAAGCCAGATATTTACCTTTTTTTCGGTTGTTAAAAGGTCTTCCTCCGCCACCGTAAGGCTTCGCATATGAAAATGCGTGGTGGGAATTACGATAAAATCAAATTCGTCATATTTCTCCTTTGAAACGGCAACGGTGGAAAACTTGTCCATTTCCGTTTCACAGCCGAATAAAAAGCGGACACCTTCAGCCTGCGGCAAAGGCTTAATCTTGCTTATATGAGGAAAATTCTGCACTGTATAAAAATCGTGCCATGCCCCGGAAACAGCTTCATCCCAGAAGTGGTCTGTTATGCAGATTGTATCAAGTCCGTTATCAATGGCATATTTTAATATATTTTCCTTTGTCTGTTCCTCTCTCCCCGAGCAAAGGGAAAGCTTTGAATGTATATGCAGATCGTGATTGAATTTTGCTTTCACAAAAACACCTTCTTAAAATTCTATCTCCGCAGTATGCGGTCTGTGGTCCGATGCGATTATGGCAGGAATGTCCGCCGATATAACCTTAATATCCCGACTTACGAATATGTAGTCAATCTTTATCCTCGGTTCATCCGAAGGGAAGCTTAAAAGAGGAGCAGAAAAAGCATCGGCAGTATCAGTCATACGCTCTTTTATGGGTGTTAAAAACTCATCATCCGGAGTCACATTAAAGTCTCCCATAAGGATACATTTTTCGTTTTCCAGGTTCTCTAAAACCGTTTTAACGGCGTTTTCCTTTTCGTCATCATTAAGTCCGAAATGAGTTACCAAAACGGTGATGCCGCCCTCCAACGTAATTTTAAGAATACATCTTGTCTCGTGAGTAGGTGTCTTTTCTCCGACAGAATCGGGAATCATAATTTTTTCCCACTCCACAACGGGAATATTGGATAAAAAGCCGTTTCCGTAGGGGTTTTCTCCCCCAACCATAATAGCATCTCCAAAGCCGTAATACTTCATTCCCGTAAGAGAGGATAAAATTTCAACCTGCTTTTCGTATTCTATGTTCGTTCCCTTTCCTCTCATTTCGTTAAGTCCCACAAAGTCAGCTCCGCTGTCTCTTATCACTTTTGCCATTGCTTCAAAGTCAATTTTCCTTGTAATGTAATTCTGACAATGCTGGGTATTGAATGTCATTATTTTCATAGTGCACCTCATAAATTAATTGTTTCGCCTGACTTTACCGACAGGGTTTTACCGTCAATATTAAGCCATATTTCTTTTAATGTCGGATTATATATCTTTCGTCCGTCAGCACTTGTAACAAGGGAATTATATGCTTTCACATAGTCGTATATTTCAATGTTGGTTGCATACCAGGTGTCAACCTTACCCGAGATTTCACTGCAGAATTTTTCAATTAAGTTCCAGCCGTCGTCCTTGTCAAATTCATAGGTGTGCCCCCAGAGATAGAAGAGCCTCGGATACATCGCAGATGAATAAAGGCGTGTTTCATCAATTTCAAGAAATTTTTTCACCATATCAAAAAGTGCCGGATTTCCATGATGTGCCGTGGGCATCCATGAAAGAAAATCGGAAGGAAGCATAAAGCCGTCATTGTCAGCGCCAAGGGTACGGGAATATACAACGCCCATACTCTCTATTAAAGTGCGCAGCGTTTCATAGTCGTTTCCGTTGTGCATTGCTTTTACTCCCGAATCGGGGTATGCCATACCGCGGATTATCATATCAAAGGTCGCTTCAAGCTCCTTACGGCATTCCAAAATATCCGTAATTGCAAATACAGGTTTAAATCCGGCACCGGGTGCCATATGATTTTTCCCGTGAAGGGCAACCTCGTGTCCCTTACCAAGAATATGCTCCTTTATTTCTTCAACCGTAATTCTGTTAGACAGCCCCAAAAATCCGCTGTTTATATTAAAGGTACCCTTTAAGTTATAGCGGTCTAAAATTTCGGCAAAACGCAAATCCTGCCTTACGCCATCATCATAGCTGAATGTAACTGCCTTCAATTTTCCGCCGGGGTATCTCATAAATACATATCTCATAAAAAAATCCCTCCCAAAAGTAATTAAGCAAAGACATTATACTACTTATTTGCGTTAAAATCAATAAGCTTTTTTGTCATTTTTGTTTCGCGGAAAGTGCTTTTATAACCTCTTCTCTTTCGGGAACAGAAGGAGCCGCACCTTTTCTTGATACGGCTATCGCCGACGCCATTGATGAGGTTTCAAGCACTGTTTTTATATCTTCGCCGTCAGCGATTCCCTTTATAAAATAACCGGTAAATGTATCTCCCGCCGCTGTAGTGTCAACTGCATTCACCCGGAAGATATCCTGATGAACCTCGGTTTCTCCGTCAGAATAAATGCATCCGTTTTTCCCCAGGGTAAGCATTATTTTAAGCTTGGGGTACTTATTTTTTATAAAAGAAAGGCTTTCCTTCGGACAGCTCTTCCCCGTAATCGCCTCTGCCTCTACCTCGTTTAAGATGATGTATGAAAGATGATTAAAATCAACCTCTGATATTTTTTCATTGAACGGAGAAGGATTTAATATAATGCACATATTTTTCTTATATGCCTCTCTTACTATATAAGAAATGTTATTTATCTCGTTTTGTAAAAGAAGGATATCCCCTTCCCGAAAATTTTCAAGAACACAGTCTATATATTCTTCCGATATCATATTATTTGAGCCCGGATAGAGGAAAATTGAGTTTTCCCCGTCCTTATTTACCTGAATAATGGCGTGTCCGTTTTTTACATCAAGCTTTTTAAGGTATGATAAATCCACTCCGCTTTCAGATAAAATGTCCGTGAGTATCTTACTGTCACTTCCCACTACCCCCGCGTGATACACCTTTGCGCCCGCTCTTGCAAGGGCAATCGACTGATTAAGCCCCTTTCCGCCGGGGAATATATTAAGTGCATCACTCATCTCGGTTTCGCCGGGCACGACAATATGATCAAGTGAATAAACATAATCTATGTTACACGATCCGAAATTAAGGATTTTCATAACAATCACCTCATAATTAAGTATATCACGAATAGAAATTTTAGCAAGAGTTTTCGTAAAAAAGGAAGTGATAAAATCACTTCCTTTTTGCAAAATATTATTTTTGTTATCTTAAATATACGGTATATTCCTGCAGTTTATCTTTGTAATTGTATTCCTCATGGGTACCTGTGTTTCTGATATGAAAAACCACGCGGTCGGAATATACTTCAAAAACCAGATACTGTGCCAGTTTGGGCGTTCCGGTGGGCACAAAATATTTAAGCTCGTCTTCTCCGCCGTAGCCCGTCAAGCCGTCTTCCTCATAAAGACTTCTGTCAAAGGGGCGAAGTCCTCCCATATGCACAAAGGTAAATTCATAGTCTTTATCCTTGGAATCTGTCGCGGTAAGGTTCATATCAACAGGAAGATTATCCTTATTTATGTGTAAAATTGCACCTGATGAAAACTTCTTATAGCAGGACCTTTCCCCGTGAACGTGACCGTAAAGATAAAATGCGTTTTTATGCCCTTTGAATATATCGTAAAACAATGCGGTACTTCCGTTTACCATTGTTTCTGTAAGCGTACCGTCATTGTAATAATATATCGCCGACAAATGTCCCACAACGAAAACAGGCTTTTTTCCGTCGGGATCAATTTCATCCATTTTATTCTTAACCCAGACAAGAGTTTCGTCGCTGTAGCTTCCCTCGTGAGAATTAAACGCCGTGTTGGGATCGATATTTATGCCGATAAAATCAAGACCGTTTACCACATAATGGAATGCGCCCCAGTAAAGCTCTCCGGGCTTTTCAACGGATTTCAGAATGATTTTCTCATTATCGGGAAGGTTCCCGAATGCATTATCCATCAAGTCATAGAAATCTGTGGTGTTATAGGGCTCATTTTCCTCGGTAGCAATATCACCGAGAATCATATCGTTATTTCCCGCAACGTACATTACCTTGCCGTCCTTTGCACTTTCGGCAACGCACGCGTGCAGCTTCGCCTTAAGATCGAGAAAGTTTTTCTTGGGCCATGCGCAGGATTTATTCCAGTAAGGATAATCCGATACATTGTCGCCGCCGATTAAAGCTATATCAGCCTTACCGAATTCTTCCATTGCAAGCTCTTTAGCTTTGATGAGTGAGCTTCTTACTGTTGTAGGATAGTCAAGCATCGCCTGCTGATTGTGTATGTCTGTATAACAAAAACCTGTCAGAATTTTTTCCATTGTCGTTCCTCCTGCATGAAAAGCTTATATTATTTAACTATATCAACTTCACATTTAACCGTAACCTTCGGGGCTTTGATTCTGTCAAATATAATCATCCAGCTACCGGCATCATCCGTCATCTTTTCAATATACATACCTGTGACTGCAACGGAAATTTCTCCGTTTTCAAGTGCTTTTTTATCCTCATCAGACCAGTTTTTCAAATTTGCACGGTATTTAGCTGTTGTTCCGTTATGGTTAAAGAAGGTGTCCTCATCAACAACGGTTCCGTCTTTTCTTGTGAAAATAAATCCCATATAGCCTTTATCTGTTCCGACAAGGTTAAGGTCTATTTCGTCATCGTTTACAACCCACGCCCCGGTAATTTCAATATCCTTTTCTGTGGGTGTAATCGCTATGTCCGATTCCCAGTAAGCAGGTGCATAGCCCTCGGCACCATTTGCAATTACTTTAATGGCATTGTACTCATTGCCGGGCACAAATATCCCGGGGTTATCCAGACGGTAATATGCAGTTGCATTGTCCAAAGCGATGCTGCGATGAACCGCAATCTCCGGATTGTTTTTATTGAAAATCAGTGCTTCATAGCTTACAATTCCCGTTTTATCTTCGGGCTCTGTAAGCGTCATTTTCACATACACGCCGCGTTGTTCAAATGTAACGCCCGTAACAGGAGCAACCGTCTTGACACTTTCGGAAGCAGAAGGCTCCGCAATAAGTCCTGCTGCTTTTAACAAGCTTGACTCTCCGGTGCTTTCAAGCTGTTCTTTAGAGAAAACTCCTTCGGCAAAGAGTTTGCTGACCAAAGTATCTTCTCCGCCTTTTATTTTCTGGTAAAGCGCATTACGGAAAATAAGCGCCGCATCTTTTCTTGTAAACAGGGCATTTGTTTCTTCAGTATACTGTCCTTCGGTCATTCCGAGGCTGTCTGACAGTACCCATGCCGCATTCCACGTAAAGTCTCCGTTTTTATCGTCGTGCCCGAGAGCGCGCAGAACAAGAGTAAGATACTCTGTCGCGGAAATAGGATTACCTGAACCAAAGCTTGTCTCTCCGATTCCGTTTACAAGTCCGTTGTTATATGCATAGCTGACATAAGGCTTTGCCCAATCGGCAACATCAGTAAAAGGTATTTCCAAAACATTATTTTTAGCTTCAGTTTCTTTGCCTAAAAGTCTTACAAGCAAAACAGCAGCTTCCTGCCTTGAAAGCTTGTTCTCCAGCCCGAAAACAGGATTTCCTTCCTCATCAGTTCCCGTTCCGCTGAAAAGCCCAAGCTTATAAAGCACATAGGCATACTCTGTTTCATCAGTGCTTTCCGCCATACAGACGGTAAAGCTACCGACCGTCATAAGTACAGCCATTAATAATGCCAAAAGTTTTTTCATAAAAATCACCTCTGAAACATTATAGCACTTATTATGCTTATTGTAAAGTAGAAATAAGCTTTGCGTATGCAAAGCAACCTTACCCGCCTCCTTGTCACTATTATTTGTTACTTTTCAAAAATCGACAAGCCTTTTCAGGGAAGAGTGAATAATGAAGAGGTAATAAGGAAAATCGACAAGATTCTGTAACAACCTTGTCGATTTTTGGAAGAGCCGAATGATTTAGATGCTCTCTTTTTTCATCCCAAATATACATTCGTAAATAATTCGAGATACTTCTCCAATAGTCTTTTCGCATCCATCTTTTAACCACTCTGTTACAACGGCAGTTATTCCGTTAAGATAAAACATCATAGCATATTTTCTGTCGGCAACTGGATAATTGAACCTTTCTAAAATAGGATTGAAAACATTCTCATAGAGCCTTTGAAATATCTCATTAAAACCAAATGAATCTGCATGTAATAGAGCAGTAGAAAACACAAGCCTATTTTCTTTAATGTATGACAAATACGGATGTAAATATTCATCTGAAATGAAATTCAGTTCGTCAAGTGAGCTTTCCATAAGCTTTTTTACTATGCTCTTTCGTTCATCATCAAAATATGCCATGAAACCATCAAGCAGAAATCTTGCTGTCTCATTCAGTAAATCAACCATATTCTCATAATGTAAATAAAACGTAGAACGATTAACATTTGCCTTTTTACAAATTTCGCTGATTGTTATATATTCAAAAGATTTTTCTTCAAGAAGGGATATAAGTGCCTTGTCCATCTTTTTGGCAGTATTAAAATATTTGCTCTCTGATTTATTCAAAGCCACCCCTCCTTTTCATTTTATTTTTCTTCGCTGATTTCACGAGCAAGTTCAACAATTTCATAAGCATATTTTGCTTTGTCTCTTTCAAGCATCCTTTTATAAATAGGATAGTTAATTCCACAAAGAACAAATCCTATAATGCCTATAACAATTCCTGCAACCATTGACACAACTCCACTACCGATTGCCTGCATAGCAAGACTCATACCTGTGCCAACAATGAGTGCGGATATAATCCCAAATGTGTAAGTAAAAATTGTTGCCGGAAGTTTAGCCTTTTTGTCAAGCTTTTTCAGGGCAACTATTTTTGAATTGTCCTTTGGTGCATAGTCCTTTGCAATTGCTTCCGCTAAAATTTTGTCTGTGTTCATTTTTAATCCTCCTTTTTAATTTACACTTTAATTATAAAGAAAATAAAGATTAAAATGAACAACACAATTTAAGGTATTTGTTGTATTAAAAATTTTTTACACCTATATATTATCATAAAATGCATCTGTTTTCAAGATTGTAGGAAACGACCTATGTGTCGTTCCGACAGCCGCACACATTTAGCTGTAAAACGTGCCGTCGAACAAGCTCAATACAGAAAGCCGCCAATAAAAAAACAAATCTGATATAACATCAAAGATACTATATGTAATCAGTCTAAAATTGCACCTTTTTCTCTGAGAATCGTCTGCAGCTTATCAATATTGATGTTTTCCGGTGTACAACCGTTGGTTACAGCCAATGCAGCAGCAACGCCTGCCGCCTGCCCCATTGCCATTGCACAGGGCATACAGCGGAGGCCACCCGCCGCCTGCGATTCACAGGAGATTGTTTTGCCCGCGACGATTAAATTATCACACCCCTCCGGAATAAGACTTCTGTAAGGGATATAGTATCTTTCTGCAACTTCAATTTTGAAATTACCGGATTCCTTCTCGTTTCTGGGATGAACATCCATTCCATATCCATAGGTTGCTATGCGGTCGCTGAATTTTGTTCCGTTTACAATATCATCCACCGTAATTTTGTATTTTCCTGCAATATGACGGCTTTCGCGCACTCCGAGAACCGGTGCAACCTGCGCAATTTTCGCATTTTCAAACCCTTGTGTCTGATTGCAAAGCACTTTATAGGCATCTAAAACCTGTTCTCGTGCTTTTATATGCGCGTTCGTCATACTCTCTGAGTTAGTTGCATCCACATCAAATACGCGATAATGATTAACCTTGTACTTTCCTTCTACAGGAGTTTTGTACGCTTTGACTGGACCGTCAGGTCTTGCGCTTCTTGACATAAATCCTTCATCCTGAACATCGCTTACTTCAAACATCAACGTAGCAGGTTGTGGCACACCGCTTTGTTCGTCACCCTTATAAGTATATACTCCCGCAGCAGCTGCAACATCGGCATTCCCCGTACAATCAAGATAAATTTCAGCATCAACTGCAACGAGTCCTTCAAGTGCCGAAAGAATGACTTCCTGTATTTTGCCGTTTTCGCAGATACAGTCCGCAAAGCGAGTGTACAGCATAACATCAGCCCCCGCATTCTGTGTCATTTTGTCAAGAACAAGCTGTAATGTAAATGAATCAAATGCAGTAACGTGACGGTGATATCTTTCAATAAATGATGTATATATACTTGGTGAATCGAGTTCTTCAGGCTTATATACCGCGTTATATTCTGACAATTTATCAACTATTTTTCTAAAAAGCCCTCCAACCACAGGAATATTGCCATCCCGGTCATAGCATGTCATAAAAGGACCTACCAAACCCGATGTTGCCATACCGCCAAGCATTCCGGTTGACTCAACAAGCAATACATTCTTTTTTAACAGAGCAGCTTCTATAGCTGCACACACCCCGGAAGGTCCGCCTCCCAAAACAACAACATCAAAATGTCCGTAATACGGTATTTCTTTGGTGTATCGAATTCTTTTTCCCATCTTTTAGACCTCTTTTACAAACGTGAATTTCTCCCACGGAATATTTACTTCTTTTTTATTGCTTATTATTTCATCAATATGAAGTAAAAGCGGAAAATCTTCTTTATTCAAAATACCTTTTTTGATATTTACCCTAACTGCTCTTGCAACTCTCTCAGCAACAACTAAAGATTCTAAAGTTACTCCGTTTAATTCAGCCTTTGCTTCGTCAATATTAAGCCCCTTGCCTAAAAGAATGCCGACAAGACGTGTGCGACCGCCATAAACCGTAACATAAAGATCCCCTACACCGACACAGAGATTGTCAAGCGTTAAAGCATTCTGTAACTCAAGCAATTTATACATTTCCTTCGCTGCCTGACCAAATACTGCCGCCTGAGAGTTAAAATGAAGTTCATCATTTCCAAAGCTTTTCTGATTAAGTCCGATTGTGAGAGCAATACCAAGTGCATAACCGTTTTTCAGTGCAACTGCACTTTCTATACCTGTAACATCGGTTGTGATGCTTATATGGTAATAATCAGTCTGCATAAGTTCTTTAAGATACGTAAGGGTTTTAATGTCATCACCGCAAAAAGCAACCTCTGTCTGGTCGTGTGCCACAAGTTCATAACTTGTACAAGGACCTCCGATTGCGTTAAGAGACAGCTTCTTTCCAATCGACTCAAGCTTTTGTTTCCAAACATCAGGATATGTCAGAAGCTTCCCGTCATCTGTATCCATAAGTCCTTTTGTTACTGTAAGAACAGGAACGCTATCGGGAATCACCGGAATCACTTCTTCTGCGAACCATTCTACTCCAAAACTACTCACACCACCAATAACAACATCCGTGCCATCAATAGCTTCTGCAAGCTGTTCTATCTGATAAAATTTTATCCCTGCAGGGAAATCCTTTTCAAACTTCGGATGCCTGTTGTTTTTTATACAACCATCAATAATTTCTCTGTCCAAATGTGTTCCTGCAACTCTTACCTCGTGTCCGTTTTCTCTTGCAGGGAACGCCAGTGCACTTCCCATCATTCCGGCCCCTACGATTGTTATAACCGCCATTTATAATTACCTCCTGAAAAGATTTGAAAATACTTGAAACTTTTTGAAAATTCCTTTATAATTATATTATCAAGTAAAGCAGAAGTCAATCACTGGTGCTGATATTGAAATCTTTTCAAACTTTTTCACAAAGGAGCAAAATATGATTATATACGAACGGCAAGAGACTATTTTAAATTATTTGAAACAAAACAGATTTTCTACAATTAAAGAGCTTTCGAAAATCGTATGGTCGAGCGAATCATCTGTGCGAAGAGATATAAAAATTCTTGAGCAAAAAGGCTATGTAAAGCAGATATACGGTGGTGTAGTTGCAGCAGAATATGAAAACAATGTTGTTCCTGTTAATTTAAGAGATTCATCAAACTCCGCAATAAAGGAAAAACTAGCAAAAGAGGCTGCAAGTCATATATTTGACGGTGCAACTATTTTTATGGACGGTTCTTCTACCGTAAGACGAATTATAAAGTATATTGGCAAATTTAAAGACCTTAAAATAATAACAAACAATCAACGTATTTTTTCAGAATGTACTCATTCCCACATAAAACTCTACTGTACAGGCGGACTTTTTGACAGTCGAAACAGCATCTTCTTTGGTAGCACTGCCGAAAAATATATCAACACTACAAATGCAGACATTTTTTTCTTCTCCAGTCAGGCTATATCAACAGACGGTGAAATAAGCGACATATCAGAAGAAGAAACCTCATTAAGAAAAGCTATGCTTAATCGCTCAAAAAAGAAAATCTTTCTTTGTGACTCATCAAAACTGGGACTTCAAAAAACCTTTACTTTGTGTAACAAAGACGACGTGGATTTGATAATATGTGATAAAAAAATGCCTTGGGAATAGTGACTTTGGCACAATGCAGTTAACTGCATCGAAGCAGATTAAGTATAATACAGAGAAAACAAAAGAATACATCCTGAGTCGGACTCATCTTTCTCAAGGAAAAGCACGGACGGACAAACAGTCCCCCGGACTGTTTGTTTGGACCGTCCTTTCAAGTCCTCCATCATAAAACAAAAAAGACATCCGATGGATGTCTTTTTGTTTTGGAATATCCGAATGGTTTAGATGTCTCTTTACCTTCCGTCTATCAAATCATCAATTACTTGCTGTATTTCTTTATAGTCTACTTTTGGTAACAGATAGCTGTGCTTAAAATCACTGTTCCGATTCCAATGGGTTATCAGTTCTTCGTCGACTGAAATTTGTCCAAACTCATGATAATTCCAGTATGTACCGGGACGAATAGCTTCCAGAACCGCAGTATGATCCCAGCTTGGACGTCCGGTATCGCCGTTATGCACTTGATAAGCCCACGCTACAGGGTCCTCGACTTTTGCTCTTTTTGCATATCCTACCATCGATACGATATAAGAACCAATTTCATAACTTGACAAAACCAATTCTCCGGGCCAGTTTTCAAAAACAGCTGTTGCATCCTCATACCCGCTGCCCTTAATATTGTATTCCCAAGTCATCATGTGATGCGTAGGGTCTCCGCTTTCATATAGAACCATAGGCCAACTTTCAAAGAATCTACCGCCCATAACAACCGTACGCTTAACCTTCTTGGCAATCAGTTCTTTCCCGCTCAAAGACGAAAAAACATCCGCTTTGCTCATTACCAATCTCGCCATAGAGGTCAGTGTGCCTGTAACAACAAGTGTAATACTGCCGTCTTCAGCATCAGCTAAAGTTTTTCTTAGCACTTCTAATGTGTCGGCAGGTCCGTTTTCATTATCGTCTGAATTTGCAGGATAACTGTTCGGGAATTTTTCGCAGAGTTCGCCTGCGTATACGCCTTTGGGATTTTTTCTTTCTGTCCCGGCAAAATTAATCCCTATAGGAACCTCGCAGCCGTAAAAACGATTGATTGCATCAATACAGCCTGCACAATAGGGTGAATTATAGCAGTGAGTAACAGCTAATAATTTGGCTTCGCCCTTATCGCAAAGCCGATGAATCAATGCAAGAGCACCCGCATCATCGCAGTCCCACCCGATGTCGGTATCAAGAATAATCTGAATCGGCTTTTTTTCCTCCATAAAAATCCCCCTTTTATGCTCGTTTGCGAGTGTTTACTTGTTCATATAATGCATTACTGTACGCACTTTCTCGTGATTTCCGGACTGCAAAATGCTATTTTGCTGAAATCATTTGTCCGTTAAACAGTCCATTGGCGACTTTATATTCATTATATCACATCATTTTTCTTTTTACAATAAACTTTTTTTCACAAGCATATATCCTTCCGCACGCTCCGAAGGCGATTGATTGTAGGGACAGGCGTTCTCGACTGTCCGTAAAAAGCTCCCGTGTTGGACTTGCTTTTCTGCGGAAAAGCCACGGACGGACAAACAGTCCCCCGGACTGTTTGTTTGGACCGTCCTTTCAAGTCCTCCATCACAAAACATAAAAAGAGAGACCACACTTTGTGTAGTCTCTCTTTTTTGGGAAGAGTCGAATGGTTTAGATGCCACCTCTGAAAGTCTTATTTTATCAAGCTTTTTAAGGTTCGATCCAATATGTTCAAAACAAGCGAATGAGACGAAGGATTTAGATGCATTTCGCTAAACTTCAGTCGAATCAAAAATTTGTGGGGCAATATTCAAATGAAAAACAATCTCCAAGGAGTATAGATACCATAATTGGATTTATACGAATCAAGACTGTTCGTTAGAAATTCCATTCCTTCTCACTTGCTCCGTCATATCCAATCAGCCACGCCGGCTTCAAATCTACCAAAGAGTGTCCTGAGCTTGTACTGTTTGAACCTACCATAATGAGAGCAGCAATATCTGCAGTTCCTTCTTGTCCATTTCACGGTCTACAGAATCCCTTACAACATCAGACAGAGAATGATGGAACTGTGTTCCGTGATATCTGATTGCCGCGTCAATCTCGCGTTTTCCTACTTCAAAAACTATCCCTTCATCAAAAGTTCCATAACATACATTTCAAGTGCTTCGTAGTCTCGTTCTTTTACACACTTTTCTTGGAAATCATAGTCAAATCTTGCAGCTTTTTCTTCAAGCATTTTTGCAATCTTAAGACTGTTCTCAAGATGTTTGTAGCTTCCTTCCTGCTTTTCTGTCCTCATAACCTTTACATCAAGACCGATATACTCTCCGTTATCGCCAAATCCATTCTCCATAAGAACCTTCATCTGATTGAATGCTGTACGGAGATTTTCAACACCAAAGCTCTTATCCTGGTCAAATTTCATTCCGTTCTGGTCATTCAAATGCACACCCCAAAGTTTGCCCATAGCTAAAGCAAATCCAATTTCACTTGCCGGATCAAGTCCTGCAAGCATCGCATGAGCTGACTCTAAAAGTCCACCCACTCTTGACGGATCATTAGATGCTGCTGAAATTGCCATAGCATGTCCAAGAGTTGGGCACACGCTTCTGTCAACAGGCTCGTTTGGTTTAGTTTCAATCATAATTTTTATATTCTTGTCGTATGCAAGCATATTATTAATAGCTTCAATAAGAAGTTTTGTTGAAGTAACAGGGCTTTTACTTTCATAACAAATTGTACCCTCTCTTGCAAGCCACAAAACAAGCTTATCGCAACCTAATGCGTTTGCAATATCAATTGACCGATACGCTCTCCACATTGCAAATTCTCTGTCATCCTTGCTGTTTGAGGTAAATCCACCATCAACTGTGTGAGGATCCATCCAAAGTCTTGGAGCAACAAACTCAGCTTTTAAATCATACTTATCCAAAAGTGCCTTTACCTTTTTTGCCTCTGCGATGATTTCTGCTTCTGTCATGTTATTCATATTAGGCACAGAGTCGTCATCGTGGAACTGGATTGCATCAAATCCCATTTCTTTAAATGTCCTTATCTTTTCCTCAAACGAAATTGTTTCTCTTGTTGCAGGACCGTATGCGTCTGCTCCCTCGTGAACATTCCATGGTCCTACTGAATACTTAAATCTACTCATTTTTTTACTTCCTTTCTTTATGTTAATTTAAATAGCTTTCGTAAAGAATGGTTTATCCGCTTCTTTTACTTCTTTTGCATTGCCGCAATTTACATTATTAAGTACAATCTTTCCATCTGACCATTTTTTGATAATACAGTCACCTTTATAGTTCGAAACAGAAAGATTTTCAAAAACAACGCTATCATAGTTGCAAATATGAACCAAGTCAATATCTTCATAACCTTCTCGCATTGTGATTTCAACATTTTTCAGCTTTAATGTAACAGGAACATTTTTGTCTCCATAAGCAGTAATAGGCATACTTACGCTTTCTGCTTTTATATTACGAAATTCAATACTTTCAAGTGGTCTGTTTTTCTGCCATGTTTCATTACCGGAATAATTATAGTGCAAAAATCTGTCTGCCATATCTATCGTACAATCCGAAATAATAATATTCCCCGGCTGAGTATTTATCGGCATACTGTAATCAGCATAATAAGTAAATGCACTGAGCATATTATTTCTTGCTCCCTTTGTAGGTGACGGTGCCGAATTTTTCTTATCTTCAAGAGATATACTTCCTCTGAAGCAAAATTTGCCCGGACCGTATATATGGCACTTCTCAACCAACATATTTGTTCCGCCAAATCTCATCGCACTACAACTTGAATTCAAAACGCAATCTGAGATGTATACGTTAACATTCCCAAAGCCTGCAATACAATCATCGCCTGTATAAAACTCTGAATTTGTAATCTTCAGGTTACGGCACGCAAAAGCATCAAATCCGTCATGACCTGCAAGAGCAGTTATTCCATCTACATCTATGTTGTCACAGAATAATAATTCATGCGCCCAATTACCCGTATTCTGAATTGTATAGCCTTTAAGCTCAATATTTCGACAGTTAAAAAATGTTATTCCATGAGGTCCGCGATAGTTTTCTTCAGAACCAACATCATCAAAACAGTTACATCCGTCAATCACAGATCCTACCTCTCCGATAATTTTTATGTTTTCTGCATCTATTGCGCGGATAACCGCATTATTCCAGCGACTTCCCGGGATCCTTCTAAATCTGTATTCAGGTTTATTTTCTACATATTCAGTTTCCCCGTGTATTGTTGAAAGATGAACATAAGGGGCATCTGTTATCTGGTCTTCCCTCAGTGGCTCAACTTTATCATTTTTATAATTGAAATAATCTTCAGGATTAGTACTTCCTAAAAGCTTCGCCCCCTCAAGAAGATGAAGCGTTATGTTGCTTCTTATTCTGATATCACCAATATGGTATTCTCCCTCAGGGATTTCCACCACTCCACCGCCTTTTTCAAAGCAGTAATCAATAGCATCCTGAACAGCTTTGGTTTGTAGGGCTTCACTTTCTGCCTTCAAGCCAAAATCTTTTGCACTGACTGTTATCTTCATATTAAATTCACCCCTTGAAAAATATATTGTATTATTATATAATATAATATATCACAATATTATAGGTTATTCTAACACCATACAAGCCAAAAATATAAATATATTGAACAAGGCGAGGTTTTTATGAATAAGACAAGTTTAAAAGAAACTTATGCACAACATAAAATTGGCAAGTTGCAGATGAATATATATGAATCAAGCAACGACATTCCATATCATTGGCACGATGAATACGAATTCCTTTATGTAACAAGTGGCGAATGCGAGTGTATCATAAACGGAAAAAGCATTATTGTGCAAAAAGGTCAGGCAATCCTTATAAGCGGTGGTGAGCTTCACACCCTTAATCAAAACACTTCCGGACAATTTTTTGCTGTGGTTTTTCATCCATATATTATTTTTGGAACAGAATTCAACAATTTTTTCTCAAAAAAAATATCATATAACAGAATTTTTGAAGAAACTTCCTCATCCGGTAAACAAATAACTCAACTTCTTAATCTTATTCACTCATACTTTTACAACCAGTTTTACGGCTTTGAGTTAACATTAAAAGCTTTGATTATCGAAATTTTCGGAATAATATATGAACACCGGCTTTATTCATTTAAGGAGAAAAAAGATATAAACGACTTTGATAAATTTGCCGATATTATCGAATACATTCACGACAATTTTGCAGAAAAGATGTCCCTTGATGATGTCGCAAATTATGCTCATTTCAGCAAATCTTATTTAATCAGATTATTAAAGAAAAATACAGGTAAAACCTTTAGTACATATCTAAACTGTTATAGAATATACAGAGCAATTGATATGCTTGAAAATACAGACAAAAATATCTTGGAAATTTCCGAGGAATGTGGATTCGGTAATGTTGCATATTTCATCAAAATTTTTAAACAGAATACAGGAATTACTCCTCACAAATACCGTAAGAATTAACAGTCTAATTTTTATGATAACGAATCTTAATGGATGCCTAAAATACCAAAAATCCAGTAATATTAGTAAAACTTTTCAGAAAAAAATAAGTGCAGGTAATCAACTATATAAATACCCAAATTACCTACACTTATATTGTACCCCGGGCTGTCTTACCAAACAAGTGATGCAACCCATTATTTATTTTATCAATTTATTTGGACGTTTAACAAATAAAATAACAATTATATAATCATAAAAAATTAATATTGTTACAATCTACAAGTCTAAAAATTTCATATAATCCTTTAATAATCCACATATAAACCGCTTATCATACATTCATCAGACAATAATAACTTACCGTGTTCTTTCTTATCTTGAAAATCTACTTAAAAAATGCAGTGCCGTTAGTTCAAGTCTGGTTCAAAACCACTTATCTTCTCCCATTTATTTCAAAGTTGATTTTTGCAAGAAGCCCTTAAAACCACGGAAAAGCGAACAATTTAGATGCAAGTTAAACAAGTTTAGCGTTATGATGAAACCTTACGGTTTTAGTTATGATATATTTGCCCAAAAAAGCATTGACGAAGTCAATTCATAACTTGCGAAGCAATCTAAACTGATAACTTGCCGTAGGCAAATATAACTGAAAAAGCACTTGCAAATTGCAAGTGCTTTTTCTGGCTCCTCCAGTTGGACTCGAACCACGTCCGTTTGCAACATCAATTCAATTGCGCCGTCAAGCGGCTTATTTCATTGTGTTGCGGCACCACCTCCGCGCTCCCTGTTTCGTCCACCGGACGCGGTCGCTGCTCGGTCCCCTGCGTCCGCAAGCGGCTCGCAGGTTCGTTGGTTCGGTTTCACCGAAAAGAAAATCACAAAGGGATACACATTTGTGTATCCCTTTGTGATTGGCTCCTCCAGTTGGACTCGAACCAACGACCCTGCGGTTAACAGCCGCATGCTCTACCGACTGAGCTATAGAGGAATATGTATTTTAGCATATGTAAGTTACGAAAAAATATACCAGCTTCGCAACAAAAAATATATTATACCAAATTCTTCAAAATGTCAACCCCTTTTTGAAAGAAAAAACGAACTTTTCAAAAGTTCGTTTCTATGAGTGCCTTATTTAATTTTTCCTGCCACTGGGCAACCTTTTTTCTGTCCATTGCCGGAACCCCCTCCAACGGATAAGGCATCCCCATTGCCTCGTATTTCTTCACACCCATGGTGTGATAAGGCAAAAGCTCAATCTTTTTCACATTGGGGATTTGCTTTGCAGCCTCCCACAAATCCTGAATATACCCATCGTTATCATTGATTCCGGGGATAATCACCGCCCGCAGCCAGACATCCACCGGATGCTCTTTCAGCTGAGAAACAAAAAATTCATATCTTCCTATGGAAATTCCGGTTAATTCCCGATACTTTTCTTCATTGGTATGCTTGATATCCAGAAGCAGTAAATCCGCCAGATCCAAAATCTCACCGAAATCTCCCATACCACCGCCGGCAGTATCAATCGCCGTATGGATTCCCTCTGCCTTGCACAGCTGCAGCATTTCGGTCAAAAATTCTTTCTGCAACAAGGGTTCACCACCAGAAAAGGTCACCCCTCCCCCGCTACTTTCAAAATAAGGGCGAAACCGCAGAATTTTGGCAAACAAATCCTTTGCCTCTACCTCTTCGCCCACTTGAAGTTTCCATGTGTCCGGATTGTGGCAATACTGGCAACGCATGGCACAGCCCTGCATAAAGACCACGCATCTTACACCGGGGCCGTCAACCATTCCCATGCTCTCGATGGAATGAATATATCCTTTTGCCATCTCGCCACTCCTTTCTTTATTTATCGCGAAAAGGGCACCCCAGATGAGATACCCTTTTCTTTTAGATACTTTCGTGCATCGTACGGCTGATAACCTCAAGCTGCTGTTCCTTGGTCAGCCGGTTAAAGTGTACGGCATAGCCGGAAATCCGAATGGTCAAGGTCGGATATTTTTCCGGATGTTCCATCGCATCCACCAGCGTCTCACGGCTGAGCACATTGACATTCAAATGAAATGCCTTTTGCTTGAAATAGCCATCCAGCAGTGCAACCAAGTTAGAAACACGGGTTTCCCGCTCCTTGCCCAATGCATCCGGTGTGATGGAGAAGGTATTGGAAATACCATCCTGACAACATCCCGCATAGGGAATCTTGGCAACCGAATTGAGGGATGCAAGCGCACCGCTGGCATCTCTGCCGTGCATGGGGTTGGCACCCGGTGCGAGGGGCTCGCCCACCTTTCTTCCATCGGGGGTGGTTCCGGTCTTTTTGCCATAAACCACATTGGAGGTAATGGTAAGCACCGAAAGGGTATGTTCCGCATCTCGATAGGTAGCATGCTTTTTCAGTTCCGAAGAGAACTTTTGCACTACCTCAACTGCCAGCTTGTCCACCCTGTCATCGTCATTTCCGTATTTGGGGAAGTCGCCCTCCACCTCAAAATCCACAGTAATGCCTTCCTCGTTGCGAATCGGCGTTACCTTGGCATACTTGATGGCAGACAGAGAATCGGCAACCACCGAAAGCCCCGCAATACCAAACGCCATAAACCGCTTTACCTCAGTATCGTGAAGTGCCATCTGTCCCGCTTCATAGGCATATTTGTCATGCATATAATGAATGGTGTTCATGGTGCTGACATAGAGTGCCGCCACCTCTTCAATACATCTATCAAAGGCAGCTTTGACCTTGTCATAATCCAACACACCATCCGGCATAGGCTCCGTGTTTTCCAGAACCTTGATGCCCTTTTTCTCATCATAGCCGTCATTGAGCGACATCAACAGGGTCTTGGCAAGATTTACTCTTGCACCAAAGAACTGCATCCGCTTGCCCAGTTCCATCGAGGATACACAACAAGCGATTGCGTAATCATCCCCATAGAGGGGCCGCATCTCGTCATCGCTCTCGTACTGCAACGAATCGGTGGCAATGCTCATCTTTGCACAGTATTTTTTGAACGCATCCGGAAGCTGCACGCTCCAGAGCACCGTCATATTGGGTTCCGGCGCAGGATCCAGATTGGTCAGGGTATGCAAAAAACGGAACGAAGACTTGGTCACCTGGGTTCTGCCATCTTCGCCCATACCGCCAATGGATTCGGTCACCCAAGTGGGGTCACCGGAGAAAAGCTCATTATATTCCGGCGTACGCAGATGCCGTACCATACGGAGTTTGAGCACCAGATGATCAATCAGCTCCTGTGCGCCTGCCTCATCCAAAATACCGTTTTTCATATCACGGGTGATATAAATATCAAAAAAGGTAGAATTTCTGCCAAAGGACATTGCCGCCCCGTTGTTCTCCTTGATGGCTGCCAGATATCCAAAGTAAGTAAACTGAATTGCCTCTTTGGCATTGGTTGCCGGCTGAGAAATATCCACTCCATAGCGAAGTGCCATATTCTTCATCTGACCCAGCGCACGAATCTGCATCCGCAGCTCTTCCCGCATCCGAATCACATCTTCACTTGCGGGGAGGCTTGCATACTTTTCAAAATCCGCTTCCTTTTGCTGAACCAAAAAATCAATACCATAAAGCGCAATCCGACGATAATCGCCGATGATTCTTCCTCTGCCATAGGCATCCGGAAGACCGGTCATCAATCCCACACTGCGGGCTCTCCGCATTGCCGGTGTATACGCATCAAAGACCCCATCGTTATGGGTCTTTCTGAATTCCTTGAAATGAATCTTTCTTGCCTCGTCCATTTCATAGCCATATGCCGATAAGGACTGTTCCACCATCCGCATACCGCCATAAGGGTTGATCATCCGCTTAAAAGGCGCATCGGTCTGGAGGCCGACAATCTCTTCATTCTCCTTATCCAGATAACCGGGTTCAAAATTATCAATGCCGGAAACCCGATAGGTTTCCACGTCCAGAACCCCTTGTTTCATCTCCTGGAGCAACAGTTCCTTGAACTTTGCATAGAGCTTTTTTGTCTTTTCCGTTGGAGGCGCCAAAAAGTCCTCATTGCCTTCATAAGGGGTATAGTTTTTCTGAATAAAATCCTTTACGTCAACGCTTTCCATCCACCGTCCAGACCGAAAGCCATTCCATGCCTCAAAATTCATCAATCCACACTCCTTGCCAGTTGATTTATAGTCAAACCACAACATGTTGTTTTTCAACTACCATTCTATCATAACAGAACCTTAGAAAAAATGCAACAACAATTTCTATTCTTTTTTTCCTTATTTTTTATGCGTTTTGCCGATAGGCACCACCTTTGGATTGACATTCCCCGCCCTGTATTGTAAAATAGAGGAAATGATAAACAGAAAGGAATTTGACTATGAAGCGTAAAATCACGGAAATGTCCGTCTTTGAATTTTTTCTGTGTATGTTTGTGATTCTCATTCATCTGCTTTCGGAGGGCGTTGATGCGCTTCCAAAGTGGAGCTTTTGGTCTGTTCTTTTTGCGTCCCTGACACGGCTTGCCACCTTTGCAGTTCCCGGCTTTGTGTTCACCAGTGCCGTCAAGCTGTTCTACAAATACGGCGATACCCCGCAATTTTCCTATCACAAATTTTTGTGGGGGCGTTGCCGCAAGATTGTTTTTCCCTATATCCTTGCAACCTTGATTTATTATGCCGTTTTCGTCTGGATGCTCGGCATCTATCGTTTTGATTTGGGAGATCTCTTGGGCTTCCTGATCAGCGGAAATCTATCGGCACAATTTTACTTTGTCATATTGATTACTCAGTTCTATCTGTTGATGCCCATCTGGCTCGCCTTCAGTCATAACAAAAGCAAAGTTTTTGCGGCGACTCTTCTGCTGGCATCCTTACTCATCACCATTTTCTTTCGAATGTCTTTCCCACACACGGCAAGCATTGCAAAGATTTTCCCGTCCTACTTGATTTTCTGGGTGACAGGAATTTATGCAGGTCTTCACTATGAGGAATTTTCCGAGCAAATTTCCAAACACAAACCCCTTATTTACATTGGCTGGCTCTGCCTGGCGGTTGCCCATTGCATTCTCTCCTATATGCAGTTTGGCGGACTGATTGCTTACCGCTTTGCCCCGATGATCGTGGTGTTGTTCTGCTTTTTCTCGATTTTCGGTTTTTATTCCTACGCCAAGGAGCTTACCATTTCCTTAGAACGGCGTGGAAAAGGCCTGCTTACCAGTATCTCGCAGGCCTCCTATGACATCTATTTGATTCATTGTTTGATTATCATTGTTCTCTATCGGATTCTTGCCGAGATGGAAATCGACCATATTCTGGCTCGTTTCGGCATTGCCTTTGTGGTAACCTACGGTCTATCCATTATCTTTTGTGTGCTCAAGGCAACCCTGTTTACCAACCTGAAAGCCAAGCGGTTGCGCGCCTCAGCAACAAGAGCCCGCAAGATGGCCCGTAGAAAACGCTATCTGTAAATTGAATCCACCGGTATAGGCATCCACATCCAGAATCTCTCCGGCAAAGTAAAGACCGGAAATCAGTTTGGATTCCATGGTCGAGGGATTGACCTCCTTGACGCTGACTCCGCCGGATGTGATAATCGCCTGTTCAATCGGGCAGAATCCGGTAATGTGAAATTCCAGATTTTTTAAGATTTTCCCAAGTAAGCTCCGTTCCTCTTTGGTGACGGAGTTTACTTTTTTATAAGGGTCAATTCCGCTGATGGCAATCACCTCCGGAATCAAACGAATGGGTAAAAGTGCACCCAAGCTGTTCCGAAAATCCCGATTCAGGTTTTTCTGGAAATCCCGCAAAATCCGCTCATCCAACTGCTTTTCATCCAGCGCCGGCTTTAAGTCCAGTACCAGTCGATATTCTTCCTTGCCCATATTACGCATATGGGCACTGGCACTCAGCACCGTAGGTCCGGTCAGTCCAAAGTGTGCAAACATCATCTCGCCAAAGTCGGCGTAAACCTTTTTCCCTCTTCCATCCAGAACAGTAAGTGCAACATTTTTTAAGGAAAGTCCCGCAAGCGCAGAAACCCAATCCTCCTCCACCTCTAAAGGCACCAAGGAGGGACGGATGTCAGTAATGGTATGACCAAAATTTTCCGCAAAGGTATAGCCGTCACCGGTGGAACCGGTTTTCTGGTAAGAAAGTCCTCCGGTTGCCAGAATCACACGATCGGCAAAAATCTTGCCACGCTTTTCGGTGAGAACCCCGCAAACAGCACCATCCTCCGCCAGAATATCATCCACTCGGTCGCAAATCAGTTCCACATTGTTTTGAATGAGAAATTGACGCATCGCCGTCACAATATCCTGACTTTTGTCCGAAACAGGGAAGACCCGCTCTCCCCGTTCTACCTTGAGCGGAACGCCTAAGGATTCAAAAAACGCCATGGTCTGTTGATTGGTAAAACCATAAAAGGCGCTATACAAAAAGGAGCCGTTGGTGGGAACATTCTGAATCAAATCCTGCACATCCTCACAGGCATTGGTCACATTGCAACGGCCTTTTCCTGTAATCATCAGCTTTTTGCCCAGCATCTTATTCTGTTCTATCAGTTTGACCTTATGTCCCCGCTGGGCTGCAACACCTGCCGCCATCATTCCGGCAGGACCGCCGCCAATGACAATCACCTGCTTACTCATCCAATCACCTCAAATCTGCAGAAAGGACAACCGTTTGGTTGTCCTTTGTCTTTATTTAGCAAATTTCTCTTCCGCCGTTGCCAATTTCAGTCACATAGAAGGATGCTTCATGGCCGAATTTATCAAGATATGCCTTGCCAACGGTTTCAATATAGGTATCGATGGCATCATCCTTGATGATGGCAACAGTACAACCGCCAAAGCCGGCACCGGTCATGCGAATTCCCAGCACGCCATCGATTTTTCTGCCCTCCGCTACCACAAAATCAAGCTCCGGACAGGTTACTTCATAATCATACTGCAAGGAATCGTGAGAACCATTCATAAATGCGCCAAACGCCGCAATGTCATTGGCTTTCATTGCCGCTGCACTCTGGCGTACACGGTCACATTCATAAACCACGTGCTTGATTCTCTTTCTGGTAACTTCATTCTCAATCAGCATTTTATGTTCTTCAAACTGCTCCTTGGTCACATCCGAGAGCTGTTCAATGTTGGGAAGTGCCGCCTTCAAGGCGTTCAGTCCCTCTTCACACTCACCTCTGCGCTCATTGTACTTGGAACTGCCAAGAGAATGCTTCACATTGGTATTGGTCAGCACAATTTTGCTTCCCTCCAGTTTCAGGGGAAGATGCTCATATTCCAAGGTTGCACAGTTGAGGTAAACCGCGTGGTCCGCCTTACCCATTGCGGATGCAAACTGGTCCATAATACCGCATTTTACCCCGATGAAGTTGTGCTCTGCTTTTTGAGAAATCAACGCCATCTCAATCATATCGATTTCTTTTTCTATCCCTGCCTTTTCATTGGCAAAGGTTGCAAGACAAAGTGCGGTGGAAACCTCAATCGCCGCCGAGGAAGAAAGTCCGCCGCCGTGAGGCACGGTATCATCATAGAGCAAGTCGCAACCGCCTACCCCGTAGCCTGCCGCAATCAACTCCAGCGCAACGCCAAGCTGATAGTCTCCCCATTTCAGTTTGCCTTTCAGCTCCTCCATCTCAGAAATCTTGGTTTCAACCAGAATATCCAAATCGGTCGCCTTTAAGCGGATGATGTCATCCTCTCTCTTTCTGGCAACCAAGGTGGTCTGCATAGTAAGTGCCGCAGGCAAAACGCAACCGCCGCAATAGTCAATATGCTCGCCAATCAGGTTCACACGGCCGGGGGATGCAAATACCCGCAATTCTCCACCGTTATCTCCAAAGGTTTCAAGGAATAATTGTTTCATTTCTGTGATTTCCATAATTAAACTTCCTCCTTAAATTTGTTCAACAAAACGGTCAAATGCCGCCATTCCCTCTGCATCCCGACGGTAAACCCCCGCATGCTCCAGAACAGTTGCAAATACCTTACCTACTTCTGCCCGCAAAATTTCCTGTACATTCTCTTTGTTTAATTCGGGATACGCTTTCTTGATTGCTTCTGCCCAATCCTTGTGGGAGGCAGTTTTTTCATTCAAGCCCATATCCGCACCGCTGACCAAGGCATCGGCAACTGCATCTAATTCTTCCACCAGACGGGAGGGAAGCACCGCAAGGCCCATAACCTCAATCAAGCCGATGTTCTCCTTTTTGATGTGATGCAGCTCTGCGTGAGGATGATACACCCCAAGAGGATGCTCCTCGGTGGTGATATTGTTTCTCAATACCAAATCCATCACAAATTCGCCATTTTCCATTGCTGCAATGGGAGTAATGGTGTTGTGAGGCTCCCCATCGGTTTCGGCGTAGATAAAAGCACTTTCATCAGTATAGGCTCTCCAGCTCTTCAAAATCCGGTCAGAAAGTTCCACGATTTGTTCTTCATCGCTGCCCTTTAACCGAAGCACCGACATAGGCCATTTCACACGGCTGACAGACACATCCTCAAAGCCGGGAATGGTGTAAAACTTTTCACTCTCTGCTTTCTGCATTGCAAAGCGGTGGTTGCCACCCTGAAAATGCTCATGAGAGAGAATGGAACCACCCACAATGGGCAAATCCGCATTGGAACCAATGATGTAATGAGGGAAATTCTTCACAAAGCTCAAAAGCTTGGAAAACGCACTTTTATCAATCACCATGGGCAGATGCTCTTGATTAAACACGATACAATGTTCGTTGTAATACACATAGGGAGAATACTGAAATCCCCATTTTTGTCCGCAGATATCAATGGGAATAATCCGGTGATTCTGTCTGGCAGGGTGATTCACTCTTCCGCCATAGCCCTCGTTCTCTACGCAAAGCTGACATTTGGGGTAAGAAGACTGCTTTTGCAGTTTTGCCGCCGCAATCGCTTTGGGGTCTTTCTCCGGTTTGGAGCGATTAATGGTGATTTCCATCTCGCCGTAGGCGGATTCGGATAACCATTTGATATCTTTTTGGATTCTTCCTCTGCGTATGTAGTTGTTGTCCTGAGACAGCTTGTAGAAATAATCCGTCGCCGCCTTGGGGGACTCCTGATAAAGTTCTCTGAACTTTTGAATCACTGTGGAGGGAAACGGGGTCAGGGTTTCCATGATCTCGGTATCAAAGATATCCCGATACACCACGCTGTTGTTTTCCAGCATCCCGTTTTCTGCCGCATAGTCGGTGATGGCAGTCAGAATCTCATCCAGTTCTTCCGCACCAGAACATTCCGCGCCGGTTTCTTCATAACTATCCAAGTGTAACTTGGTCAAAAGCCGGTTTCTCACATAAAATCTATCCGCATCATCTATCAATCCGGTCAACACGCCGTAAGATACCAGCTTGTCAATTGCTTCATAAATCATTGTATTACTCCTCTTGCCAAAACTGTCCACAAAAAGACAGTATTTTATCGTTTTTATTTTACAATATTTACCCCCCTCTTGTCAATGCAAAATCCCCAATTTCCAAAGAAAAGGCTGTCCTACGGACAGCCTTTTTCTTTTACTAAAAGTGTAACAGTTTCCACATGCGAAGTTTTTGGGAACATATTGACCGGAACCACCGGCTTTACGCTGTAGCCGTGTTCGGTCAGATACTTCAAATCCCGCGCCAGAGTCGATGGCTTACAGGAAACATAAACAATCCGCTTGGGTTTTACCTGAGTGACCGTCTTTAGCAAGGATTCCTCGCACCCTTTTCTGGGCGGGTCTAAAATCACTACGTCGGGTTTTTCCCCATTCTGCACCAGACGGGGTGCAAGGGATTCTGCCTTGCCACAGTAAAATTCAGCATTGTCGATTCCGTTCAGGCGGGCATTGGCCTTGGCGTTTTCAATCGCATCGGGAACCACCTCAACCCCTACCACCTTTTTGGCTTTGTCTGCCATAAAAAGTCCAATGGTGCCGATTCCGCAATACAAATCCCACAGCACCTCTTTGCCGCTAAGGTCGGCAAACTCCTTGGCAAGCTCATAGAGCCGCAAGGTTGCCTTGGGGTTCACCTGATAAAACGAAAGAGGCGAAATCTGAAACTTCACCTTGCCGATACTGTCAGTTAAACATCCATCCCCCCAAAGGGTATGATTTTCATAGCCCAGCACCACATTGGTAGGCTTTTCATTGACATTCTGGACAATCCCCGCAATGGGCAGGCTGAGGCCCCGCAGACGGTCAATCAATTCCTGCCTATGGGGAATGTTTTTCTCAGCGGTGACCAAGGTCACCAGAATCCCACTTTCGCCGTTTCGGGTATAAATATGCCGCACCAAGCCGCTGTGGGTGCTTTCCTCATAAGCCGGAACAGAAAATTCCTCCATCCAGTCTGTCACCGCTTTCAGGATTTCCTGATTCCACTTTCCTTGTATCAGGCAGTCCTCTACCGGAATCACGTTATGGCTGTTTCTGCGATAAAGTCCCATCCCCTCAGGGGTAACAGGAAATTGCGCCTTGTTGCGATAACGGACTTCCTCCGATGGCATCTCCACCGGCTCGGCATCTATATCCAGCTTTCCAATACGACGCAGACAATCGGTGACCTTTTGTCGTTTGTAGGCAAGCTCGGTTTCGGTGTCCATATGCCAGAGCTGACAACCGCCGCATTGATAAAAATGAGGGCACTCCGCCTTTCTTCTGCCAAAGGAGGGTTTTTGCACCTCCAGCAGCTTTCCGTAGGCATAATTTTTCAACACCTTGACAATCAGCACCTGCACCTTTTCACCTACAATGGTATGAGGCACAAAAACCGCCACGCCGTCGATTCTGCCGACGCCGTCGCCCTCCTCAGTCATACCGGTGATTTCCACCTCGTAAATCTCATTCTTCTGCATAGTTTCTCCTTAATCGGTCGTCACAGTCACCTTGTTTTCTGCCTCTACCCAGTTCACCTTTGCCTGCAATGCCTCGCTGACCGCACGGACAGGAACCATGGTTCTGCCGTTGATAATGCGGGCAGGGGTGTCTAACACAATCACCGTGCCATTCTTTCGCAGTTCCTTTTGGTCAATGGTAATCTCCAAGGTCACACCGCCCTTGACTGCCTTTGCAGTCTGGGTGGCATCATCCCAACTGACCACCGCACCCAAGGTTTCAAAAATGGTCCGCATGGGAACCAAAACTCTGTCGTTTTCCATCATGGCAACGGTGTCGCTGATAAGCTCCTTGCCATTGACTTCAACCGGAATATTCTCGGTAACCCACAGGGTATAATTCGCCTCGGTGACCACACTTCCTTTGGAAAGAACCTCCACCTTAAGGGTGTGTTCCCCAATCCAGGTATTGGCGAAATTGTAGTTGAGCAGGTAGGGTGCCTCATCCGCCTGACCGATGGTGTTTCCGTCCAGACTGTAGCGCACAGTGGGTTTGTCATCCCCGAAAATATGGGGATAGGTATAAAGCGGGGTCTGCTTTTGCGCAAATACCATATGATTGGTGACAGGCTGATAGGTCTGGCTCGCACTGTCCCCATAATTCCGGATAAAATGCGGTGCCCCAATCAGGCTTTGATATGCGCTTTGCATAGCGCTGTTGTGAGACAGGGCATAGTCATTGGTTTCCGGTGCTACATAGGTATTGAAATAAGCAATCAACTTCACTTGCGGATACACCATAGGCACAAACCAGTACATCCTCTTCAGGTTGTTCACCGCCCAATCGGTGTTGTCCCTGCCCATAGACACCGTCTTGTGGGCACTGCCACACTCGGAAAGCATTATCGGCTTTCTGTCACCAAATTTTTCAACTGCCTCTTTTACCACCATCACAGGGTCTGCCGCATCGCCGGCAGAAAAACAAACCTCATTAAACCGCATATCCACCGGCCATTCCTGACCTTGGAAATGACGAATCAAATAGGCGGAAATTCCCACCCAATCCACATAGGCATCTCCGGGATAAAAGTCCTCCATTTTGGTGTTCCACTCCGAGGCATGCGCCACCGACCAAACTGTTGCCACGTGACGGGTCCGTTGATGGACCGCATCCGCAAGGAACCGGAATGCTGTCTGGAACGCCTGTGGGTCCGGCTTATCGCCCCAGATGTTCATTTCTGCACCGATACGCAGATACATAGGTACATCCGCATACTGATTCAGGACATTGAGGAAATCATTCACATAGGAGCCTTGGCTTGGGATACCCCAAAGGGCACTTCCCTCGCCCTGAATGTTCCAGGCAATCTCTACCGCCTGCTTCCGCTCTCTTGCCTGTTTGAGAATCAAATGGTCCCAGTCGTTGGGCATATCTCCAAAGTTGATATACAAAAGAACCATAGATTCCTGTACCTGACTGGTTTCGGAAATCTGTCCCATCAGGGTGCCAAACTGCGGTTCGTTGCGGGAACCGTAATACTTTTGCGGTTGTACCGCCTTGGTATACGCTTGCACGGTAGGGCGGTACTGTGCCGCCTTTGCCTTGGCAATCTTTACCCCGTCGGTCCAGTTCATAAACTCTCCATAAGGAATGTAACGCTCATAGTAGTATGCCGCAGAGGGAAAATTCCCCGCGCGGTCATAGGCATCTGCCACATCATAATAGCGGGATGCCAGAATCTCTTTGATTTGCTGGGTTTCCTCCAAGCCGGAAAGCAGATTGATGGTCGCCTCTCCATATTGGATGATACCGTTATCATCACCATTGTCTTTTGCGGCAGCGTAATTGTCATTGATGCCCCAGAACTGATTGGGCAGCTTTGCCGCCATTACGGTTGTGGGCAAAAGGGTGATGAGCAACACACCTACCAAAATTACGGAAATCCAATTCTTTTTCATAAAACTTCCTCCTTATAATTCTACTCTCCATTGCATCGCCTTAGAAAGAGTCACTTCATCGGCAAACTCCAATTCTCCCCCCACGGGTACGCCGTGGGCAATCCGTGTCACCTTAACCCCAAAGGGTTTGAGCAGCTTTGAGATATACATTGCAGTGGTTTCCCCCTCCAGATTGGGGTTGGTCGCCATAATGACCTCCTGAACCTCGCCACTTGTCACACGGGCAACCAATTCCTTGATACGGATATCATCAGGGCCGATATTATCCATAGGGGAAATGGCACCGTGGAGCACATGGTAGACTCCTTTGAACTCATTGGTTCGCTCCATCTGCAACACATCTTTGGGACTTTCCATCACGCAAATCACGCTTTTGTCCCGTCCGGGATTGTCGCAAATATTACAAACCTCTTTGTCCGAAAGATTTTGACATTCCTTGCAATAGCACAAGGATTTTTTGGCGTGGACAATGGCGTGGGCAAATTTTTCCGCCTTTTCTACGGGTTGATTGAGCACATAGAATGCCAGTCTTTGTGCCGTCTTGCTCCCGATTCCGGGAAGCTTTTCAAATTCTTCGATTAAATTCTGCAAGGGTGCTGCAAAGTATTCCATCTTTTTTCTCCTCTAAAATATCTGTAATTTATCTTTCAGTCCGGAAAACCGACCCTGAATATTATCATTATCTACAAACGCCTTGATATACTCTTCCTGTCCCACCAAAACCACCAAGGATTTAGCACGGGTAATGGCGGTGTAAAACAGGTTTCTGGTCATCAACAGCCGATGGGTTTCAAACATTGGCATCACCACCACGTCAAATTCACTACCCTGACTTTTATGTACGGTGACGGCATAGGCAAGCTCCAACTCATCCAAAAGCAGAAAATCATAATGCACCAGCTTGTCATCAAACACCACCGAAACCTTTTGACTGCGATTGTCAATGTCGATGATAAAGCCCACATCGCCGTTGAACATCCCCAGTCCCTTTTCTCCATCGGACAGGCGCTCCCATTCCAGTTGGTAGTTATTCTTAATCTGCATCACCTTGTCCCCCACACGGAAAATGCATCGTTGGGTCAATTTTTCCGCCTTGTCGGGGCTTGCGGGATTTAAGGCATCCTGTAACACCGCATTGAGGTTCTGCACGCCTATCAGAGATTTTCTCGTCGGGGTAAGCACCTGTACCTGGGAAAGGTTGGTCAGCCCATATGCCTTGGGGAGCCGTCTTGCACAAAGGTCTGCAATGGTGTCGGGCAGAGAAAGCGGGTCCTCACGGGTAACCAGAAAGAAATCATTATCCTTGTCATTGAGCAAAGGCATCTCCCCACGGTTGATGCGGTGGGCATTAACCACAATCATACTCTCCCGTGCCTGACGGAAAATCTCGGTCAAGCGGATGCAGGTCAGTACATCGCTGTCAATGATGTCTTTTAAGACGTTGCCCGCTCCTACCGAGGGAAGCTGGTCGCTGTCCCCCACCATAACCACGCGGGTGCCTCGGGGAATAGCATCCAACAAACTGTGCATCAACAGAATATCCACCATAGACATCTCATCAATAATGAGCACATCACATTCCAGAGGGTTTTGATTGTTGCGGGCAAACTGAGTCCCCACCGAATCAATACCCGGTGTGATTTCGAGCAGACGATGGATGGTTTTTGCCTCGGTGCCGCAAAGCTCGGTCATCCGCTTTGCCGCCCGCCCTGTGGGAGCGGTCAGCATCACCCTGCGGTTGGTACGCTCCATCAGGGCAATGATGGTTTTGATGATGGTGGTTTTTCCTGTACCGGGGCCACCGGTAATCACCATGGCAGAATTTTCAAATACTGCCTCCACCGCCTCCATCTGTGCCTCAGCAAGATGGATTCCGGTTTCTTCTTCCACCTCTTCAATCAAGGACTGAAGCTCCTGATGATTGGTGTCAAACACAAGCTGGGACATCTCCAAAATCCGCTCTGCCACCTGCTTTTCTGCATCATAGAACAGCCTGAGATAAAGGGCGTCATATTCCCCCATATTATTGAGCACCAATTCTTCTTTCAAAAGCATTTCGGCAACAGCCTCTTCTGCCACCAGCTTTTCGATCTCCAGAAACTGTGCTGCTTGTCCCACCACGGTGCTCCGCGGCAAAAAGGTGTGCCCGTTAAGATAGCCGATTTGCTGCATCAAGTAACGGATGCCCGAAGAAACCCGTGCAAAGGAATTCTGGTCGATCCCAAGCTCCTTTGCCATGCTGTCCGCAGTCTGAAAACTGATGCCGTCCACCTTGTCCGCCAAGACATAGGGGTTCTCGGTGACCATCTGTACGGTGGCTGCACCAAACAGCTTAAAGGCCTTGACCGCAGAGCCTGGAGAGATCCCAAAGCGTTGGAAGAACATCACCACTTCCCGCACACCGATGAGCTCCACATACTTTTTGTAGATGGCATCCACCTTTTTCTTGCTGAGTCCTGAAATCACCAACAGTCTGTCCGGCTCGTGCTCAATCACGTCCAGCGCCTCCGCCCCAAACAGTTCCACAATCTTGCGGGCTGTACTTTTGCCGATGCCGGGAAGCAATCCGGATGCCAGATATTTTTCAATTTCCGTTTCGGTGGAAGGCATTTTGCGTTCATAATACTCCACCTTGAACTGATCCCCATATTCCACATGGGTGACCCACTGACCGTGAACCAGAATGGTTTCACCCTCAGTCAGGTTGGGCATGTATCCGGTCAGGGTAATCAACTGCCCACCGCTGGAAATATCGCAGACAGTATACCCGTTTTCCGGATTTTCATAAATGACTTCCTCTACCATTCCTTCGATTTGCAGCACCCTGACACCCCCTTTTTATAAAACTATATCTCACCATCCCGATTGTGATACGCTCGGGTCAATAGGTCCTACTATTTTCTACTTGGTTTTTCCTTGAACAAGATCCATTAGAACCTGTGAGAATTTTGAGATTTTTTCTATGCCTTAATCAATTCTTTCTCTTCAGTTTCAATTTTTTCTTCTATTTTTATTTTTGCTTTTTGCTCGTGTTTTGCTATTATCTGTTTAGTGTTGAGATTAGGCATGGGAATATTTATTTTAAATAAGAAATTTATAAACCAAATAACAAAGAAAACAATTATTATAGGTAAAGCACAATATGTAATTATAAATAACGCAATTGCATCAATGAAACTATTTAATATTTGTTTTGCTTTTTCTCCCACATCAGAAACATTATCTTTAATATTATCAAGCATTTTATCTATCCAATATTTTTCTTCTTCACCATTCTCAACAACACTTTCTTCTAAATCTGTGACCACATGTTCAACTGTTGATTGGTTAGCTTCATAAATCATGTCGCTTATCTTCATACTAAAAGGTATAATTGAAACTATGACTAATGCAAAAACAATGAATTTAAGTGCTAATATTTTTAATGTTCTTTTTTTTATAAAAGTATAAAGTCCAAACATAACACAAGATATTGGTATTAAAAGATTAAACGATAAGCATCCCATTACAGTGAGCAGTGATTTTTCCAAAACTAATGCACACACAACTATTAATAAATATGAACTTAATTCCATAATCTGATTTGCAATAGGTGTGGTTGCATCACCCGGAATTGCAGCCAAAGCCGTTGAGGTTGCAGCAGTCGTTGCTGTTACACCCATAACAATTGCTTTTTTCTCATCAATTGATTGAATTGTTGATTTATAACTTTCAGGTGATGTTGCAATTTTTGAAATTACTGTCATCGATAATACCGCGACCATTAACAGCAATATTATATAACCACTTTTCTTTGCGATTTCTTTTGATACAAATTCTTTAAAACTCATATTAACTCCTCATCCGTTATAAATTAAGAAAAACTTTTTCTCATAACATCACTTGTAGTTTTTGCAAATACATCATTCGACAAAATTCTTACTTGTGTCAAGTCAGGCGAACAGTGAATAATAGGACCTACTATTTTTCCCTTAATTTTTCACTGCTTTTTTTCGAACAAAATTCTTTAGAACCCGCAGGAATACTAGATTTTCCTGCCCGATATGTAAATATTTATTACCGGCAAACTATTATATTTGATTTTTAATTCTCCTCTTTGTTTTCTTCGTACATTCCACGATAAAATTCAATTTCTCCATCAAGCACCTCTTCGTCGTATCCCAAATTCAGTGCTTTGTTATAGTACCTTTTTGCATTTTTCTCGTCTCTTTTCAAGTCATAAGCTACCAACAATAAAAGTGTTGCTTCTTTACTATCATTAGTAATATCAAGCACTTTTTCTGCATCTAAAATCGCCTCATCAGGTCTATAATTTTCAAGATACAGCTGTGCACGATTTAAATATGCTTGCTCATAATGTGGATTACTTCCGATTGCTTTTTCGTAATGTTCAAATGCCGCTTCCAAGTCTTCTTCAGACGAATACAGCAATGCAATATTATTATTTGCTATTGCGTTTTGGGGAGAAAGTTTTAGTACTTTTTTATACATTTCAATTGCTTCTTCCACATAACCAGAGTCCTCATAAGATAATGCAATAAAAATCATGCACGGAACAACATCATCGTTTTTAAATGCCTTCCGACAAAGCTTCGACAGCCGTTTTATCCCACGCTTATACTTTTCGTTATTATAGTCATATATACCAAGGAGCAACATTCTTTTCAAGTTTGGATTATCACCAAAAGCATTTCCTATTATATGTGCATATGCACTTTTATAGGTTTGAAAGTTTTGTTCAAGAAGGCGTTTGTTTGATCTCACAAATACCAACACAATAGAACAAAGTATACACAGCACCTTTAAAAGTTTTTCGGTATACACCGTGCCCAACAAAAATACATCATAAAGATATATCGACACAACCACAATAGCACAAATAATCAAAACACCAATATTTATGTATCTCTTTTTCACAGTATCATTTCCTTTCGACATTGCGACACATAAGGTTTAGATGCAAACCTTTTTTGGTGTGAAGTTTATATAATGTTAGAAACAAAAAGATTATTCCAGTATATTGCTGGTTATAAAGTCTACCCCGTAAGAAACTAATTTTTCTGCATCTTCTTTATCATCACAAGTCCAGCAGTTAACTTTGATTCCTTTTGAATGTAAATATTCAATATTTTCTGCAGTTAATTGTTTATGATATATGTCAAGGTTAAGATTGTTCGCGCATAATTTTTCTATCAATTCATTTGTGATTTCCTTTGATGTAAGGAACTGAACATCGTTTTCAGGGAGAAATTTTCTTACATTAACACAGTTTTCAAAATCGAATGAAATAAAAATAACATTGTCAATATATTCTAATTCTTTGATTTCATCTATCAGTTTTTCTATATACTTCTCCTCAAAATGGTTCTTTATTTCAAGTACGCAAGTTTTTTCGTATTTTTTGCAAATCTTGATATATTCACTCAAAAGAGGTATTCTTATATCTTTTCTGTCTGTTGTGTTATCCAAATCAGGAAGCACAATTTTTTCGACTTCTGAATAATCGCTTTCCTCTACATTGATGTTGTACTCCGCTAAAGAAATTCTTTCCGTTGTTTCATCATGGATAATTATAAATTTCCCATCCCTTGTAACATGCACATCAGTTTCTATGCCAAAATAACTCCTGTTGCCTGCAGCAACAAATGCAGGGCATGTATTTTCCCTTTCAATACCGCTTAAACCTCTATGTGCTATCATCTTTACTCCATTTGAATTAATTTTTATAGATTTCATATAAAAACTCCTTTCGATAATATTCGACATATCCGTATGGTTCGTGTCAAGTCAGGATAAAAAACTATTACTTTTTTGCAATGACAATGGGCTGATAAAAACCTGTTTCTTTTGGAAATTCCCATATCTGTTTTATGAATATACAGTTGGTCATATTGGGATGCCAGATTGTTATAAAAGGTCCGTAATATCCATACAATGATTTCCCTTACTTATTCTTATAATAGTCGCCCAAAACAACCATATCATTGATTTGAATATTCTTTTTCACCCGTTGGGTTTGTTTTTGAATATAAATCAAATCCTCATTGTCGTCAGTTTTTTCTGTTGGGATATAATGCATATTCTCATCCAGCCATGCGCCTGTTTCAAAATATACCAACCCTTCAGCCTTAGAATCCAGCACATCGGTTCCTAAGTATCTGGCTTCCTTGGAAAGGTCAAACAGATTGACAATGGTGGGTGCCCAGTCAATGGTCATCATGGGCTTAGCTACCTTTTTGGCTTTGAGGCTTGGGCTATAAATAAACGCAGGAACACAATAGGAACGGGTATCTCCCTTCCACTTCTTAAGCTTTTCCTCGCTTGAAACGCCATACGCAAAATGATCAGTATACGCCACAATGACCGTATCATCAAGCAATCCGTCTGTTTCCAGCCGTTCTAACAAGATTCTAAAAAATTCATCGGTGTCAGCTGCAAGAATCTTTGCGTTGTTTTTCTCCACGTCTTCCTCTTCGTTGATTAAATCGGGACGGTATTCCTTTGCAATGTCTAACTTTTCACTTTCGCCCTGATAAGGGAGATGCGCCGAATAGGTAATAAAAAAGTTGAAAAACGGCGTTTTTTCCGTCATTTTCTGATAAAGGTCATCGTTTTTTATTAAGTTACTGTCCAACTCCGCTTCTACACCGACAATTCCAAATTCAGCAGCCGCATGGTATTTTTCATAACCAAAGGACTTATGCATAATGCCGCGGTTATAGAATTCCGGACTGTTAAAATGAAAGGAATTCGTTTCATAGCCCGCCTCCTTGAACAAGCGGGCAAGGGAATACGGGAATGTGTTTTTGCTGAAATTAGAGGCACTGCTTGCTGTCACCGGAGTGAAAAATCCGGTGTTAAAGGCAAATTCAGAACTAAACGTAAAACCAATGCCGAAAAATGGTGCATTATAGTTTGTAAAACTGATACCATTTTTCATCATTTTATGTAGGGTCGGCGTGGTTTCCTGATCAATCATCCATGTATCGATGCTTTCCATCATAACCGCTATCACATTCTTTCCTTTCAGAAGACCGGAATACCGATTCTTGGCCGGCTCGCCTTTTAATGTAAAATACTCATCTGCCATATATCGGTCATCCTTTGAAAGATTGTGACCTTGAGGAAACAGCGAGGTATACAAATTCAAGTAACTGAACTGATAAATGCCGGAAATTTCAAGAGATTTATTCACATCGTTAAAATTCTTATATACAATTCTCGGTTTTCGCCATACATCCCATTCATCCGCAGCGTCTCCGTGTAACTCAGGTTGCATACAACCATGGGTCACCAAAAGAATCACCACCGTGACAGCAAGCAAAAGCGCCCGATACTTTTTGTTGAGTTTGGGAGCCTGCCAAGTCAAAAGTGCCGCCAACATAAACATAACCGTGGCAACGAGAATAAACATCATCCATGGCTCAATCAGTTTTGCCGCATAGCCGAAATACTCCGCGCCCTCACCTGCCATTCCAATACTTTTCAGCCAGAAAAACTGCTCAAAGATCTTATAATAGACACACTCCGCCAACGAAAAAACCGAAAAACAAATGGTTATGACCAAAAAGACAATTTTCCCGATGGTTCTCGGCAGGACAAATCCACAAAGAACAACGAAAAAGGCAACCCAACCAATAGAGAAAAAGTAGGATGCGGTGGTAACATATTCTTCTGTAAAAACGCCCGGCCCAACGAAACACCGAAACATATGTTCCGGCATAATCAGTGCAAGCATCGCAAATATGATAAAAAGATATGTCTTTAAACTTTGATTAACATTTTTCAAAAACTCACCTTCAGTTTCTTTTGTTCTATGCAACGCACATTGGAATATGATTGTGCGGTTACTTTTTCATTTCCATATATGGCAAAACCGCAAATCCGCATTTTTTATACAGTTTCATTGCTCTCTCGTTTTCTTCTTCCACCTCTAACCGAAAAATGCAATCCTCATATTCTGTTGTGATAAATTCCATAAACAGATTTCCAAGGCCCAAGCCCCTGTATTCCTCCTTTATATATAAGTCTTCAATCCAGATGCATGGCTTTCCAAATTCGGTGGAAAAACTTTTCGCAATCATGGCATAACCCTGTATATTGTCGGAATCTTCCATGATATAACCTTCCAAATAGGGATTGCCGTTTACGCAATTTTTCACATCATTAGAAAAAATTTCTTCTGAGCCATTGCTCAACACCGCCGGCGATGAATAAAACACTCTCATCATTGCAATAACATCGGCGCTGTCCGCTGACTGCATAACTCTTATTTTGCTCTTCATATCCCTTTCATCCCCCAGTGAATAACTCTTCCAGATAACAAAATAGTTTATCATAAAATTCGCGTTTTGTAAATATATTTAGACATTTTTCAGCGGTTTGACCTTCCAAAAGAAACAAAAAAGCCCGATGCATTCGCATCGGGCTTTTTGTTGATACAAACTTATTTGAGTTCGATCTTTGCGCCAACCTCTTCGAGCTTGGTCTTGATGTCTTCAGCTTCTTCCTTAGCAGCAGCTTCCTTAACGGTCTTGGGAGCGCCATCAACCAGAGCCTTAGCTTCAGCCAGACCCAGGCCGGTGATTTCTCTAACTACCTTAATTACCTTAATCTTCTGAGCACCAGCGTCAGCCAGAACTACATCAAATTCGGTCTTTTCTTCAGCAGCAGCAGCGCCACCAGCAACAGCGCCAGCAACCATAACGGGTGCAGCAGCGGATACGCCGAACTCTTCTTCCAGAGCTTTAACCAGATCATTTACTTCCAACAAGGTCAGTTCTTTGATTTCATCAAGAATCTTTGTGATATCAGCCATTTTAATATCCTCCATTTTTTATAAAATATTTTCTTAGTTTGTTTCCTCTCGGCATTATGCCGCTTGAGGAAGATTGATTTTGACGCAATTACTCAGCGTCAGCGGGTGCTTCTTCAGCGGCAGGCGCTTCTTCAGCGGGAGCCTCTTCAGCAGCGGGTGCTTCTTCAGCAGCTGCTTCAACAGCAGGAGCCTCTTCAGCAACAGGTGTTTCTTCAGCAGGGGCAGCTTCCTCAGCGGGAGCAGCCTCTTCTTTTGCAGCAGCCTGTCCGGGAACAGCCTCTTCATCAACAATAGCCTGCAAGGTTCTTGCAAGAGCGCTGATGGGGGACTGCAAGGAGCCCAACATCTTGGAGATGAGAACTTCCTTAGACGGGATAGCAGCGTAGGTCTTAACCTCTTCCAAAGAGATTACCTTACCGTCTACGAAACCGCCTTTGAGTTCCAGTGCTTCGTTTTCTTTTGCGAATTCAACCAGAACCTTTGCCGGAGCAACAACATCGTCAGTACTGGTTGCAATAGCAGTAGGACCGTGCAGAATGGAATCCAATTCTTCCAGACCTGCTGCGTTTGCAGCAAAACGAACCAGGTTGTTCTTCAGGACGGTGTACTCAACACCAGCTTCTCTCATCTTTACACGAAGAGCAGTATCCTGCGCCACGGTAAGTCCTCTGTAGTCTGCCAAAACACCGGCTTGGGCGTTCTGGAATCTCTCTGTAAGCTGTGCAACAATCGCCTTTTTGTTTTCTAATACTTTCTGACTCGGCAATGTAACATCCTCCTTTCTGACATTCGATTCCGCGGGTATGAAAAAATGTCCCTCACCTTTGCAGCGAGGGACATAAGAATACAATTACTTGTATCAGTCATCCTCGGCAGGATTTACGGCATTTGCCACCTGCTGTCTGCGGAATTATATATAATTTGATTTTTTACGGATTCAATTAGTCAATCTTATTGGTGTTGACTTTGATACCGGGGCCCATGGTAGATGCAACGGTAACAGAACGCAGATACTGACCTTTTGCAGCAGCCGGTTTTGCCTTTACGATTGCACCCATCAATGCGTTGAAGTTGTCAGCCAACTTTTCAGCACCGAAGGAAGCCTTACCGATGGGACAGTGGATAATGTTGTTCTTATCCAGACGATACTCAATCTTACCGGATTTGATTTCCTGAATTGCTTTTGCAACATCGGGAGTAACGGTACCAGCCTTGGGGTTAGGCATCAAGCCCTTCGGACCCAGGATTCTACCGATACGACCAACAACGCCCATCATATCGGGGGTTGCAACAACAACGTCAAATTCAAACCAGTTCTCAGACTGAATCTTCTGTGCCAATTCCTCAGCACCTACATAATCTGCACCGGCAGCCTTAGCCTCGTCCGCTTTACCCTCTCTGGCAAATACCAGAACACGAACGGTTTTACCGGTACCATTGGGCAGTACAACTGCACCACGAACCTGCTGGTCAGCGTGACGAGAGTCAACGCCCAGTTTTGCATGCAGCTCTACAGTTTCATCAAACTTTGCAGTAGCAGTCTTGCAAACCAGATCCAGCGCTTCTGTGGGGTCATACATCTTACCCTTTTCAATCAGCTTTACGCTGTCTTGATACTTTTTACCTTTCTTCAATGTTAAATCCTCCTATGGTGGTTTCACAGAATACCCTTTGGTATTCCTCCCACTATTTTCAATCTTACTCTTCGACCGTGATACCCATGGAACGTGCAGTACCTGCAATCATAGACATTGCAGCTTCCAAAGAACCTGCGTTCAGGTCAGGCATTTTCTGCTCAGCGATTGCCTGCAGGTCAGCCTTCTTCAGTTCTGCAACCTTGTTCTTGTTGGGAACACCGGAACCGCTCTCAATTTTGCAAGCTTTCTTAATCAAAACAGGAGCCGGCGGGGTCTTAGTAATAAAGCTGAAAGATCTGTCCTGATATACGGTAATAACAACCGGAATGATCAGACCTGCATCCTTCTGTGTCTTTTCATTAAACTGCTTGGTGAAATCCATGATGTTTACACCGTGCTGACCCAAAGCGGGACCAACAGGGGGTGCCGGAGTAGCTTTACCTGCCGGAATCTGCAATTTAATGTAACCTGTGATTTTCTGTGCCATTTCGAATACACCTCCTTGTTTCACAAACGTGGTATTATCGGGGTTCTGCTGATGCAGTCTCCCTCCCACAGACCGACGGAATACCGCCGGAATATAAAAACGGAATCATCCGTGTGGGTAACAAAATCTTATACCAGAGCCTCTACCTGATTGAACTCCAGCTCTACATCGGTATCACGACCGAACATAGAAACCTTGGTACGAATCTTTTTCTTGTCCAGAAGAATCTCGGTGATTTCACCAACAAAGCCTTCCAAGGGACCATACTTGACTCTGATATTGTCCCCGACTACAAAGTCGAGTTCAATGGTGGTATGCTCAAGTCCCATATTTGCCACTTCCGCATCAGAGAGTGGAACGGGGCTGGAACCGGGGCCGACAAAACCGGTAACACCTCTGGTGTTACGCACAACATACCAGCTTTCGTCGGTCATAATCATCTTGACCATGACATAGCCGGGGTAAATTTTGCGCTCAACCACCTTTTTTTGGTTATCCTTAATCTCGATAACCTCTTCCATAGGAACCCGGATTTCCTGAATGATATCATGCATATTCCGGTTTTCTACAGTTTTTTGAATATCAGTCATCACCTTATTCTCATAGCCAGAATAAGTGTGTGCCACATACCATTTTGCGTTTGCCATCATATAGGGGAACGAATCCCTTCCCTCCTATTATCGATTGATAAAGAATGCCATGCCCCAAGTAAAGAGCAAGTCCATTGCCCAGATAACCAGGCCCACAATCAAAACATAAAGAATTACAACCAAGGTGTTCTTACGAACCTTTGCAAAGCTCGGCCATACAACCTTTTTCAGTTCTGATTTGACTTCCTTAAAATAATTTGCGATTTTGGCAAAGATATTCTTCTTGGTCTGTTCCATAAATCAACACTCCTTACAACAAAACTGCTGCGCTCGTTTGGGAATTTATTTAGTTTCCTTGTGCACAGTATGCTTTCTGCAGAATCTGCAGTACTTGTTCATTTCCAGTCTGTCAGGACAGTTCTGCTTGTTTTTGGTGGTGTCGTAGTTTCTCTGCTTGCACTCAGTACATGCCAATGTAATTTTGGTTTGCATTTCTTTCACCTCGTTCATCCAAATTCAAAGACCGTTTCCCGCAAAAAGCCACGGAATTACAACGATTCTTTTATTCACACAAATAAAGCCTCTTCACAGAGGTATAAACACTTTATCACATTTCAAAGGGTTTGTCAATGTTTTTTTCTGAAAAAATTAAAAATTTTTACATTTTTTTCGACTTTCTCATTTTACTTGTTTTTTCCCTTTTTGTCAACAAATTTTCTATGCATCTTCTTTCCCCTTTTTTATATAAATGAAAGAAAGGGGGTGGCAACTTGAAACAAGGACTCAGTCTTGCCTTTGTCTATATTGGTCTGGTCATCGGTGCCGGCTTCGCATCCGGGCGGGAGATTATGGAATTCTTTAACTTTCCCTCCTTGACCGATCATCGGGGGGTAGTGCTTGCCACCTGCCTACTGATTGCTGTCTGCTATCTGATTCTTCGCCGTGCCTATCGTTGGAATCTTTTCGACTGCGATTCCTACCTTTCCTCCGTTGCGGGCAGGTTCTTTCCTTATATGAAATACTTTTTGCTGTTTTATCTGTTCTGCGGCTTTTTCACCATGCTCGCCGGCTGCGGCGCATTGCTGAACCAAAGCTATCTCCTGCCTGATTTTTTAGGAAGTCTTTTCCTGCTCCTCTTCTGCTTTGTGGTTCTCTCCTTTGACCTGAAGGGTATTGTTGCACTCAACGCGGTTTTGGTTCCTTGTATGGTAATCGGCATTCTCTGGCTCTGTGTCGATGCTATGTTGTTTGACTCCGTTCCTGTATTCTCTCTACGGGGGATTACCAAGGGAACCTTTGCCTCTGCCATCTGTTATGTGAGCTACAACACCATTTCCGCCGCACCGGTTCTGGTGCCTTTGCAAACACGGATCACCCCCAAGGGCATCCGTGTCGCCTCCATCCTCGGCGGGGCGGTTTTGGGTCTTCTTATCTTTGTCATCTGGCTCTGTCAATCGGTGTATTTTGAAATTCTCAAGGATACCCAAATTCCCCTTTTAAAGCTTGCCGCCCTTTCAGGAAAAACACAGAAGAATCTTTATACTGCCATTCTCTTGATGGCAATCTGTACCACCGCCGTTTCCCAAGGCTTTGGGTTCCTTTCCCATTTCAAACTGACCACCTTAAAGCAACGGGCAAAAGGTGCTGCCATTTTCTGCTTGGTTTCCTTTCCTTTCTCCCTGCTTGGTTTCCGTTCTTTGGTTGCAAATCTCTATTCCTTTTTCGGCATCTGCGGCATCTTTTGGATGATATGGCTCTTCGTGGATTTTTTCCGCAACCCGTAAAAAAGGACTTGAGCAATGCTCAAGTCCTTTTTGGTTGTTAATTCCTTATTTCTTCATTGCTTCTTCTACTGCAACTGCAACAGCAACGGTCATACCAACCATGGGGTTGTTACCTGCGCCAATGAGTCCCATCATCTCTACGTGAGCGGGAACGGATGAAGAACCTGCAAACTGTGCATCAGAGTGCATACGACCCATAGTATCAGTCATACCATAGGAAGCAGGACCTGCTGCCATATTGTCAGGATGCAGAGTTCTACCGGTACCACCGCCGGATGCAACGGAGAAGTACTTCTTGCCCTGCTCGATACATTCCTTCTTGTAGGTACCTGCAACGGGGTGCTGGAATCTGGTGGGGTTGGTGGAGTTACCGGTGATGGAAACGTCAACACCTTCCAGATGCATAATTGCAACGCCCTCACGAACATCGTCAGAACCGTAGCAACGTACCTTTGCTCTTTCACCCTCGGAGTAAGCAATTTCTTTTACTACCTTTACCTCGCCGGTGAAGTAGTCAAACTGGGTTTGTACATAAGTAAAGCCGTTGATTCTGGAGATAATCTGTGCAGCGTCTTTACCAAGACCGTTCAGGATAACGCGCAAATCTTCTTTTCTTGCTCTGTTGGCACTCTTTGCCAAACCGATTGCACCCTCTGCTGCTGCAAAGGACTCGTGACCTGCCAGGAATGCGAAACACTTGGTTTCTTCTCTCAGCAGTCTTGCGCCCAGATTACCGTGGCCCAGACCAACTTTTCTGTCATCTGCAACGGAACCGGGGATACAGAAGGACTGCAGGCCCAGACCGATTTTTTCAGCAGCGTCTGCTGCGTTGGTAACACCGTCCTTGATTGCGATTGCCGCACCTACGATGTATGCCCAGCAAGCATTCTCGAAACAGATAGGCTGAATGCCTTTTACCATATTGTATACATCAATGCCCTTATCGTCACAGATCTGCTTTGCCTCTTCCAAAGAAGCGATGCCGTGCTTTGCGAGCTCTGCATTGATTTGGTCAATTCTTCTCTCGTAACTTTCAAATAAAGCCATTTCCTATACCTCCTATCTTATTCGTGACGCGGGTCAATCAGTTTTGCCGCATCGTCTACTCTACCGTACTGGCCGCTGGCTTTTTCCAGAGCCTCGTTTGCATCCATACCCTTGCCGATCATTTCCATCATCTTGCCAAGGTGTACGAACTTGTAACCGGTAATCTGGTTGTCCTTATCCACTGCAACTTTGGTGATGTAACCTTCAGCCAGTTCCAGATAACGGGGACCCTTTTCCAGCGTTGCGTAGGTGGTACCAACCTGAGATCTCAGACCCTTACCAAGGTCCTCAAGACCTGCACCGATGGGCAGACCGTCTTCGGAGAAAGCAGTCTGGGTACGACCATATACAATCTGCAGGAACAACTCACGCATTGCGGTGTTGATTGCATCACACACCAGGTCGGTGTTGAGGGCTTCCAGCAGGGTCTTGCCTACCAGAATCTCAGATGCCATAGCCGCAGAGTGGGTCATACCGCTACAACCAATGGTTTCCACCAATGCTTCCTGAATGATACCCTCTTTGACATTCAAAGTCAGCTTACAGGTACCCTGCTGAGGAGCACACCAGCCGATACCGTGGGTCAGACCGGAAATTTCTTTAATTTCTTTTACTTGGGTCCATTTACCTTCCTGAGGAATGGGAGCAGGACCGTGATATGCACCCTTGGCAAGCGGGCACATATTTTCAACTTCGCTTGAGTACTTCATTACATTACTCTCCTTTCATCTCTGCAAAAATGCTCATTGTGAATATTATAACACATAGTTGGAAAATCTGCAAGGATTTTCCTATTTTTTTCGATTTAATCTTCCAAATTCATGATTTTTTCCACCCGACGGGCATGTCTGCCCCCCTGATGTTCTGCCCTGAGGTAAGCATCCACAATCTCCAATGCCAAATCAATACCGGTGATTCTCTCACCCAGACAGAGGATTTGTGCGTTGTTATGTTCTCTGCTCATCCGCGCACTGTAACAGTCGGTCACATGGGCGGCACGAATGCCTTTCACCTTGTTTGCCGCGATACTCATTCCGATTCCGGTGCCGCAAACCAAGATGCCCAAATCAAACTCTCCTTTAAGATAGCCTTTGCAAACCGTTTCTGCCACATCGGGATAATCTGCCGGAACCTCCGGCTGGGTACCATAATCAATAACCTCGATTCCCTTGTCGCTCAAATGTTTGATGATTGCCGCCTTGTGATTGACGCCACCGTGATCGCTACCAATTCCGATTTTCATCTCATCCGCCCCTCTTTCGAAAATTCTAATTTTATGATAACAAAAGAAATTGACAAAAGCAACCAAAAAAAAGAAAAAAATAAGACAAATTTCTTTCCCTCTAAGGGTTGTAATTAGATAAATTCCATAGTATAATAACATTACTGCTGGAAAATAATAGCGATATAGGAGGGCATTTACCTTATGAACTACTTACAGGAATATCAGCGTTGGCTGGATGCTGCCGATGAGGCTACCAAGGCAGAGCTCAACGCCATTCAAAATAACGATGCAGAAATCAAGGACCGCTTTTACCGTTCCTTGGAATTTGGTACTGCCGGTCTGCGTGGCGTAATCGGCGCAGGTCCTAACCGGATGAACAACTATGTGGTGGGTCAGGCAACCCAAGGTATTGCCAATCAGCTCATCAAAACCAACCCCAAGGATGCGGATTTGCGTGTGGTTATCGCCTATGACAGCCGCCATCAGTCCGACACCTTTGCCAAAGAGGCTGCCTGCGTCCTGGCTGCCAATGGAATTTCGGTTTCCTTGTTCAAGGAGCTGAAACCGGTTCCGGAGCTTTCTTTCTCGGTGCGTTACAAAAACGCCACCGCCGGAATCGCAGTTACCGCAAGCCACAACCCCGCAAAGTATAACGGCTACAAAGTTTATGGTGCTGACGGTGCACAGCTGAATCCGGAGCTTGCCTCCATTGTTCTGGAAGAAATCGAAAAGACCGATTTGTTCACCGGTGTCAAGCATTGTGATTTTGATCAGGCTGTGGCAGACGGACGGATTGAACTGATTGGGGACGAGGTTGAGGATGTCTATCTGGACTTTGTAAAAGCCCAGTCCATCAATCCCGAGCTTGCCAAAGAAAAGGGGCATTCCCTAAAATTCGTTTACACCCCCTTCCACGGTTCCGGCAACAAACCGGTGCGGAAAATTCTGAAACAGATGGGATTTGACAACGTGACCATCGTTAAGGAGCAGGAGCTCCCCGACGGTGATTTCCCCACCGTGGCATCCCCCAACCCTGAGAACAAAGAAGGATTCACTCTTGCTATCGGCTATGCCAAAGAATGCGGTGCAGACCTGATTGTGGGTACCGACCCCGACGCAGACCGCGTAGGTATTCTGGTTCGTGATGAAGATGGGGACTATATCCCCTTTACCGGAAATCAGGTAGGCGCACTCCTTACTGAATATATCCTCTCCTCTTTAGAAGAGCGTGGGGAACTGCCCAAGGACGGCTATGTGGTGAAGACCATTGTCACCACCAACCTGATTCAAGCCATCTGCAATGCTTATGGCGTGGAAATGAAGGAAGTCCTGACCGGCTTTAAGTTCATTGGCGAAAAAATCAAGGAATCCGAGGAAACCGGTATTGGCACCTATATCTTTGGTTTTGAAGAAAGCTACGGCTACCTGAAAGGCACTTATGCCCGTGACAAGGATGCCGTGGTTGCCACGATGCTGATTGCGGAAATGGCACTTTATTATCAGGAAAAGGGAAGCTCCATCCTGAAACAGATGGATGCCATCTATCAAAAATATGGCTACTACAAGGAACAGGTAGAATCCGTTACCTTGGAGGGCATTGAGGGACTGGAAAAAATCAAGACCATTATGGAAACCTTGAGAAACAACCCGCCCGCATCGGTTGCCGGCAAGAAGGTTCTGGCAATGCGTGACTACCAGTCCTCACTCCGCACCCAGCTTGCTACCGGAAAGACCGAAAAGATTCTGCTTCCTCCCTCCAATGTAATTTATCTGGAGCTTGAGGATGACAACAACTTCATCGTCCGCCCCTCCGGTACCGAACCAAAAATCAAGCTTTACTGCCTCCTCAAGGGTGACACCCAGGCAGATGCCCAAAAGCTTGCAGAATTGGTTAAAGAGGATATCGCAAATATTGTGAAATAGTTTTCAAACACAAAAACGCTACCATCCGGTAGCGTTTTTTATTGCGTTCTTCAGCACAGGGGACGGTTCCCTGTGTTGTTTATTTTTCGGTTTCGTCCACGTGGATAACCCGAATGGTGGTTACCTGATTGGATTCGTGTTCAAACATAAAATCCTGCATATAGAGTTTTCCGGTGTAGGTATTTTTCATTTCCTCGGTGAGTTCGGTGCCAAGGAATTCCACTTTTTGTCCGTCAACCACGAAATAGCGTACCGCATTGCTGAGCCTTTTGATGACCAGATTCCCCTCTCGGGTGGTTTCGGTTTCACCCTCGGTATATGACTCCCCATACGCTTTCATAAAATCTTCCCGGGTGGTGAAGATGCCCACCCCACGGCTGGTCTTAAAGCGGGTTCCCTGTTCCTTACTCTGGAACATTCCGGCAGAAACAAGCATCGCAATCGCATTGTCTTCCTCATTATATTGCACAACCAACCCATCATAAATACAATAGCCATTATCTTCGTTCATAGGCTCGCCAATAATCCCCTGAATCTTGTCCCGATTCATTCCAATGGAGATATGCTTTCCGGTGACGGTATCCACAAAGGAAATATCGTCCTTCCAGTAGGCATATTTGGTATCTTCGGTTCGCTCATCCAGATGCACTTCAAAGTTCTTAGCATTGGAGTCGTCCCCCTTTTGGGGTTCTGCTTTTTTGACAATGTTGGTTCCTTGTGAGCTGGCTGTTCCGGGATTTCCGCATCCTGAAAATGCCATTGCCACAAGCAGCAGTATCAGAATCGCCGCTCTTGCTTTCATGGTATTCCTCCTCTAAGCTTTCAGATATATCATCAAAACCGCAATGTCCGCCGGCGACACCCCCGAGATACGGGATGCCTGCCCCAAGGACTTGGGCCGAATTTTATCCAACTTTTGACGAGCTTCCAAGCGAAGTCCGTCGATACTCAGATAGTCGATGCCATCGGGAATCTGTCTGGATTCCAACTTCTTAAACTGTTCTGCCTGTATCATCTGGCGTTTGATGTAACCCTCATACTTCAGGCTGATTTCTGCTTGTTCCCAAACCTCTTTGGAAATCGTGGGGCGTTCCTTGTCAAAGGGCGATAGTCCCTCATAAGTAACCTGCGGTCGTTTCAAAAGCTCCGCCGCTCTGGCACCGGTTTTTAAGGGACTACTCTCTACCGACACCAGATACGTGTTCAGTTCCTCAGAGGGCGGGAAAATCAACTCCTCCAGCCGCTTGATTTCTTCTTCTATTTGCTGTTTTTTCTCTAAGAATGTATCATAGCGTTCTTGAGAAATCAATCCAATCTCATAACCCAGCGGAGTCAAACGCAGGTCTGCATTGTCTTGTCTTAAAAGCAGCCGATACTCCGAGCGTGAGGTCATCATTCGGTAAGGCTCATTGGTTCCTTTGGTCACAAGGTCATCAATCAGCGCACCGATGTATGCCTCCGAGCGATCAATCACCACAGGGTCTTTGCTAAGTAGCTTGCGGGAGGCATTGATGCCTGCCATCAAGCCTTGTGCCGCCGCCTCCTCATAGCCGGAAGTGCCGTTGAACTGTCCTGCGCCATAGAGTCCCGGAATCTTTTTAAATTCCAAGCTTGCATCCAGTTGCAAAGGATTTGCACAATCATATTCAATGGCGTAAGCGTTCCGCATCACCTGTGCGTGTTCAAACCCCGGCAGAGAATGAATCATAGCAAGCTGCACATCCTCCGGCATACTGCTGGAAAACCCTTGCAGATACATTTCTTCCGTATCAAGACCCATGGGTTCAATAAACAACTGATGCCGCTCCTTGTCCTGAAAACGGACAATTTTATCCTCAATGGATGGGCAATATCTGGGGCCGATACCCTTGATATCCCCACCATACAACGGGGAACGATGCAGATTTTCCTGAATGATTTTCTTGGTTTCTGCTGTGGTATAGGTCATATGACAAGAAACCTGATTCTTCAGTTCTCCCTTGGTTTCAAAGGAAAACGGGGTGATCTCCTCATCCCCTTGTTGCTCCTCCAGTTTGGAAAAGTCAATGCTTCTGCGATTGATACGGGAGGGCGTTCCGGTCTTAAACCGAACCAACTCCACTCCAATCTTGCTCAAATTTTCAGACAGCGCATTGGCGGGGAATACCCCGTCAGGACCGCTTTCCATACTGAATTCGCCGATAATGATACGGGATTTGAGATAGGTTCCTGTGCAGATAATTGCCGCCTTGCAACAATACTCTGCGCCGCTGCGGGCAATCACCGAGCGGACCGAACCATCTTCATTTAAGGTAATATCCACGATTTCCGCCTGACGGACGTCCAGATTTTCTTGTAGCTCCAGTCGGTGCTTCATCTCATTCTGATACGCACGGCGGTCAATCTGGGCACGAAGAGAATGAACTGCAGGGCCTTTGCCCCGATTGAGAATCCGGGACTGGATAAAGGTGGCATCTGCCGCCTTTCCCATCTCGCCCCCCAGCGCGTCAATTTCCCGCACCAGATGTCCCTTGGCGGTTCCGCCGATGCTGGGATTGCAGGGCAGATTGGCAATGCTGTCTAAGGAGATGGCAAACAGGCAGGTTTTCATCCCCAGACGTGCTGCGGCAAATGCCGCCTCTACGCCGGCGTGCCCGCCGCCAATTACCGCAATATCATAATTATCTGCAAGAAACACCTTGGTTCATCCTCTCGTTGTCACAGTCTTAGAACAAGCCGACAATTTTGCCGTCCTTGTCAATATCCATCTTGTTTGCCGCCGGCTCCTTCGGCAGACCCGGCATGGTCATTACATCTCCGGTCAGTGCCACCACAAAACCGGCACCGGCAGAAACCCGAACCTCCCGCACGGTAATTTGGAAGCCCTCAGGTTTACCTAACAGTTTGGGGTCATCGGACAAAGAATACTGGGTCTTTGCCATACAAACCGGAATCTTATCAAATCCGTACTCGGTCAATTCTTTGATTTCCCGCTCCGCCCGAGGTGTGTAATTCACCCCATCTGCGCCATAGATATTTTTTGCAATGGCAGCAATTTTTTCTTTGATGGGAAGTGCCGCATCATAGATGGGTGCAAAGCACTCACTGCCATCCTTCTCTGCGATTTGAGCAACCACTTTATTGGCAAGGTCCATACCGCCCTCGCCGCCTTTGGCAAAGACTTCACACAGGGAAACCTGAACACCCTTTTCCTTACAAAATGCTTCAATCACAGCAAGTTCTGCATCGGTGTCGGTATGGAACCGATTCATGGCTACCACCACCGGCAAGCCGTACTTCTGCATATTATCAATATGGGCACCCAGATTCACAATACCCTTTTTCAAAGCCTCCACATTCTCCTGATTCAGGTCGGCTTTGGCAACACCGCCGTTATACTTGAGGGCACGCACCGTAGCCACCAGAACCACCAGACTGGGCTTTAAGCCACCGTAGCGACACTTGATATCAAAAAACTTTTCTGCACCAAGGTCGGAACCAAATCCCGCCTCGGTGATGCAGTAATCGGCAATCTTCAGTCCCAATTTGGTTGCTTGTACCGAGTTACAACCGTGGGCAATATTTGCAAAAGGTCCGCCGTGCATCAAGCAGGGGGTGTTTTCCAAGGTCTGCACCAGATTGGGTTTGATGGCATCATGGAGCAGCAATGCCATAGCATTTGCAACCTGCAATTCTCCGGCACGGACGGGTTTTCCCTCATAGTTATAACCAATGACGATTCTTCCAAGACGTTCTTTCAAATCATCCATGTCACTTGCAAGACACAGAATTGCCATAATCTCACTGGCAACAGTAATCATAAATCCATCTTCCCGCACAAAGCCGTTTGCCTTGCCCCCAAGACCGACCACCACCTGACGGAGGGCACGGTCATTCATATCCAAACAACGCTTCCAGGTAATCCGGCGGCTATCAATTTGGAGGGCGTTGCCCTGATGGATGTGGTTATCAATGGCAGCAGATAAGAGATTGTTTGCCGCAGTGATGGCGTGCATATCTCCGGTAAAGTGCAGATTGATGTCCTCCATGGGCACCACCTGCGAATAACCACCGCCTGCCGCGCCGCCCTTGACGCCCATTACAGGCCCCATGGACGGTTCTCTGAGCGCAATGATAGCAGACTTTCCGATCTTCGCCATTGCCTGTCCCAAACCAACCGTCACGGTAGTCTTTCCCTCTCCTGCAGGGGTGGGGTTGATGGCGGTAACCAGAATCAGCTTGCCGTCGGGCTGATTGGCAAATTTCTCAGCCACATCAGCACCCAGCTTTGCTTTATATTTTCCATAGTATTCCAAATCATCTTTCGAAATGCCTATTTTTTCCGCAATGGTTCCAATGGGTTCCATTTTGGCAGCTTGTGCAATCTCAATATCAGTTTTCATAAGTGTTCTCCCCGTTTCTTAATTACAGAAGTTGAATCTGATGATTTTTACAATTTTCGATGGTTTTTTCATCCCAGACAGAAACCTGAACCTCACCAATATGCGCCTTGCCCAAAAGCAACATACAAAGTCTGGATTGGCCGATGCCGCCGCCCATGGTCAGGGGCAGTTTTCCTGCAAGCAATGCCTTGTGGAAAGGCAGCTCCCGTCTGTCATCACAGCCCGCTTTGGTCAGCTGTTCACTCAAGGACTTTTCATCTACCCGAATGCCCATGGACGAAATTTCAATGGCAAGCTCCAGCACATCATCCCAGAACATAATATCGCCGTTGAGTTTCCAGTCATCGTAGTCGGGTGCCCGCATATCGTGCTTCTCACCGGAATTGAGTACATCCCCGATTTGCATAATAAATACCGTCTTATGCTCCTTGGTACAAGCAGTTTCCCGCTCCTTGGCAGTCATACCCGGATAGCGGTCCTCCAATTCCTGCGTGGTAACAAAATGCACCTCGCGGGAAAGCTGTGTTTTTACCTGCGGGAACTGTGCCTTGAGCGCATCCAGGGTATCGCAAACCGCATTTACGATGCCACGGACAGTTTCTTCCAGATAAGCACGATTCCGGTCCTCTCTGGAAATCACCTTACACCAGTCCCATTGGTCCACATACACCGAATGGAGGTTGGAAAGCTCCTCATCTCTGCGGATGGCATTCATATCGGTATAAAGCCCTTCCCCAATCGGGAACTCATACTTGCCAAGTGCCATTCTCTTCCACTTTGCAAGAGAGTGTACCACCTGCGCATCGGTGTCTGCATCCGGAATATCGAACGCCACCGCACGCTCAACCCCACTCAAATTATCATTGAGTCCGGTTCTGCTCTCTACAAACAGCGGTGCGGTCACCCGACGCAGGTTGAGTGCACCGGTCAGGTTCTCCACAAAGTTTTGCTTGATTACCTCAATGGCTTTCTGTGTTTCATAAAGTCCCAGTTTGGGCTGATAGTCTTTTGGAATGATAAATCTGCTCATCGGTATCTTCCCCTTCCGTAAATTTCTCTACCAGATAGAAAGCGGCTTTCTCTTGCACGCTTTCTTAATATTCTCAATCAAATCTACATTTCCCATGTTTCCTGACACCGTCATTCGGGTGAGTGCACCCACCCCGCCGGATACCAGATTGACCTCAAAATCGTCGGCGCTGGTTTTGTCATCCACCAAAGCACGTAGCCGATAGCCCGCCCGCTCTGCGGCATCCAGAACCGCTTGATTATAGGAACCATAGGGAAATGCAATCATATCACATTCCCGATTCAGGTTTTTCTCAATATCATATTTGGATTTGCGCAGCTCCAACACCAAATCGTGCACGCTTAAGGTACTCAGCGCCGCATGGCTGGCAGTATGGGAATGAATCTCAATCAGTCCGCTGCGCTCCATCTCCTTGGCTTGCTCCCAAGTAAAGTGCGAATAGTTCACCTTTCCCCCGCCTGCCATCTCGCCCACCGTATCGGTAACCACAAAAATAGTGGCAGGAATCTTAAACTCCTTTAAGATGGGGTAGGCAATCTCGTAATTGCTCAAATACCCGTCATCAAAGGTAATGATAATCGGGTTATCCGGAATGGTCGCCTTTTCATCCGTCCCGGTGACATATTCATAATAGTCCCGCAAGCTAATGGGGGTAAAATTCTCCTTGATTGCCATCATATGCATCCGAAAATCAAAGGGAGAAATCATGGAGATGTCATTGCCGTTCAATGCCTCGTCCGTAATATGGTGATACAGCAGAATCGGCACGTGTACCTCTTTTTTCTTTACCACTTGTTCTTCGGTATTGGTTGGAGGTTCTTCTTTTGCCGCCAGAACGGAAACACTTCCCGTCAGGAGCAGCAGGCACAAAAGAAGAGCCACCCACTTTTGTCCGTGTTTTTTCATAGTCACCTATTTCCTTTCTTGGTTCCCGCCTTCAGGAAACGCCCATTCCACCAAGGGGTTTTCCAGATACCATTGTCTGGTTATCACCGATTTTTCAATCTGGTGACTAAGGGTAGGATTCTCCCTGAGCGGCGCAACCACATAGATTGCCGCCAGAAGGACAGTAACCACCAAAATCCCCTCCAGAATACCAAACGCCAGTCCGGCAAAACGATTGACCAAGCCAATCACCGGAAGGGATGTAAACAGCTTCAACAACCGTGAAAACAGCATCAGAAGCAGTTTGACCAAAATCAAGACCAACACAAATGCCAGAATATTGATGGCAAGCTCTGCAATATAACCGGACAGCGCCCCCGAAATGGCATCACCGCCCTTTGCAAGAATATCGCCAATCACACCCTCGCCGCCTTCGACAGCCGCCGGCGGGGTTTGTTTTTCTGCCAATGAAAGCAGTTTTTCATAAACTGCAGTATTTCTCAAAAAAGTTGCGCAATAAGGATAGAGCATTTTTGCCATAAAAATCGCTGCCAGAAAAGAAAGCAACCCAAAGCCCATCTTTACAAGTCCCTTTTTCCAACCCCAAAGGGCAAACAGGCCAAGCAGAATAAGCAGAATGACATCTGCCAAGGTTACAATCATCTCTCCCATTTTTATGGCTCCTTTCTTATCGCATTCTTACAATATAGGCATGAGTATTTCCCGCCGCCAAGGCGGTGTGCCCATCCCCAAAGAGTCCCAGACTCTTGATATCAAGGTCGGCAGTCGCCGTCTTTTTCAGTTTCCCCCGAGGACTGATAGAAAGAATCTCCCGCTGCTTGGCAATCACCACCATATCCTCAAACACGCTGAGATTGGTGATATTGGCATCCGCACGGTATTGTCCTTTGAGCTTTCCATCGGTGTTATAAAGTTCCAGCACCGCATTGCCTCGATTGTCGGTAGTCACAAAGGCAAGAATCTCATCACTGGTGATATCATACTTGCTGGGATTTTTTCCGGAAAACGAAACCTCAAAGGCGAGCTTTCCGCTGGTCTTAAATCCGCACAGCTCCGATTCTGAAACAGCCAGAAGCCGATCTTTGGAAAACCGAAGTTCACTAATGACCGTTCCCTCTCGTTCTGCGGTGGCAACCACCTTTTTGCGGTTCATATCAATAAACTGGATTTTGGAATCCGCCTGCGCGCCATCGCTGTTCAGTTGCGCCACCGCCAGATAGCGTCCGTTGTCTGTCAGCGCCACATCCAGAATATACCCCTCACCGCTGTTCCAGCTAAAGCGTTCTTTGCCTCGTTTGTCATAAACCACCACTCTTCCCTTGTAACCAAGGGTTGCGGTGGCAAACACTGTCCAGCCTCTTGGGGTTACCTTGGCAGAAATGATGTCATTGCCAAGATTATAGTCCCTGAGCTTTTTGCCATCCCGATAAAGGGCGCTTTCATTCTTGCCGCCCAAATCCGAAAGAAGGATAAAATCCTTTGCGGTTTCCACCATAGGATGGGACATGGCGATATCGGTAGACCAAACGGTTTTTCCGCGGGTGTTCACCTCCCAGAGGTGTTGGTTGTTATACATCAGGATATGGTTTCCCATTGGCAGCATGGTATAATTGCCGCCTGCCTCAAACGCCATATCCACCGTCTTTGGCCGACGGACCGGTATCAACAAAAGCTGCATCAAAATCACCAAAGCCAAAAGTCCGCCAAGGAGCATCACACCCAACCGGATAGGCCGAAAGTTCCAGCTTTTCCCTTTCAGGGTCAGGCGGGCATTGCGATTCATCTGGATGCTTACCATTTGCCAGAACGAATTCCATTTTTGATGCTTTGTCTTTCTCTTCATAGTTTATTCATCCCAAATCATAATAGACTTTTTTCAAGAATAATCCTTGGGGCGGTGCCGTCAACCCGCATCGGGTCCGGTCACAGGATGCCAGTATTTCCGGCATATCCTCCACCCGGATTCTGCCAAAGCCAACCTCTGCCAGCGTTCCGGTGATAATCCGCACCATATTATACAAAAAGGCGTCTGCCTCTACCGTTACGGTAATCGATTCCGGCATCTGGGGGTCTTGTTCCACCCGACAGACCCGAATGGTCCGCACTGTGGTCTTTTGGTCGCCGCCGGCTGCCATAAACCCTGCAAAGTCGTGAGTTCCCTCCAGTATCGGTGCCGCCTTCATCATATCCTCCACATTCAGGTGATAAGGAATATGCCAGCTGTATCGATTGAGAAAGGGATTCTTGGTTTTGGCATTCTGGATGCGATAGATATAACGCTTTCCCTTTGCCGAAAATCTTGCGTGAAAATCTTCAGGCGCCTCCCACGCTTCCACCGCCGAAACATCTTCGTTGAGGCGATAGTTCAGCGCATAGGGAAGCTTTTCCACGGGAATATTGGTGTCACTCATAAAGTGAAACACATAATCCAGTGCGTGTACCCCTGCATCGGTACGGCTGCATCCGGTCACCTTGACAGGCTCCCCTGTCAGATCGGTCAACGCATCTTCAATGACCTCCTGTATGGTGATTCCATTTTTTTGCCGTTGCCAACCGTGATAATTGGTTCCGTCGTAACGGATTCTCATTGCAATATTTTTCATTATCTTACTCCCACTGAGGGTCCAAGCCAAAAATTCAAACCAAAGACAGCAATCCCCAAAAGCAGAAATGCCAATACGCCACCCAAATCCACCTTGCCAAGCTTCAGCTCCCGCAGGCGGGTGCGGTTCTCACCGCCCCGATAGCATCGGCATTCCATAGCGGTTGCCAGTTCATCCGCACGGCGAAACGCGCTGATGAACAAGGGAATCAGAATCGGCACCATCGCCTTGGCACGGCGAAGAATATTGCCCGATTCAAAATCTGCACCCCGCGCCGACTGGGCTTTGATAATCTTGTCGGTTTCCTCCATCAAGGTGGGGATAAACCGCAGTGCAATCGTCATCATCATCGCAAGCTCGTGGGCGGGAAGTCCAATCTTTTTGAAGGGACTGAGCAACTGTTCCAGTCCATCCGTCAACGCAATGGGCGAGGTGGTCAAGGTCAGCAAGGATGTGCCGAGTATCAGGAAAAACAACCGCAGAATCATAAATGCAGCAAACCCGACGCCTTCTTTGGTCACCGTGAAAATCCACCAAGTGAAAATCGGCTCTCCGTCTGTGAGAAACAGATTGAAAAGTCCGGTAATCACAATGAACACCACAATGGGTTTTAAGCCTTTGAGCACAAACCGAATCGGCACTTGCGATATAAAAATACAAGCCAAGGTAAATGCCGCCAGAAGTGCATAGCCTACAAAGTTTTTGATGGAGAACACAAACACAATATACGCCAGAACCAAAAGAATCTTAGCTCTGGGGTCCAGTCGATGAACCACCGTGTTTCCCGGGAAATACTGTCCCAAGGTAATATCCTTTAACATAAGCGCGCTCCCTCCTGTCTGAGCAGGGGTGCAAGCTCATTGAGTGCATCCTCCACAGTATAAATGCCCTCCCGAATGGGAACCCCCTGCTTGCGCAGAGAATCCGTAATTCGAGTGATTTGCGGAACATTGAGTCCCATCCGGGTCAGTTCCTCCCCTCGGCGGAACACCGCGTCGGTACGGTCAAACATTGCAACCTCGCCCTGATTCATTACCAGAATCCGATCCGCAAGCTTGGCAATATCCTCCATACTGTGAGAAACCAGAATCACCGTCATATCCATCCGCTCATGCATATCTTTAATCTTAAACAGGATTTCATCCCGTCCCGCCGGATCCAGTCCTGCGGTGGGTTCATCCAGAATGAGCACCTTGGGCTCCATGGCAAGTACACCGGCAATGGCCACGCGACGTTTTTGCCCGCCGGACAAATCAAAGGGGGACTTGTCCAAAAGGGCAGGCTTTAGCCCTACCATATTGGCGGCAAACTTGACCCGCTCCTCAATCTCCTCCGGAGAAAGTCCCATATTGGTGGGTCCAAAGGCAATATCCTTTGCCACTGTCTCTTCAAACAGTTGATATTCGGGATACTGCATCACCAACCCCACATCAAAACGGATTTGCCGCATATCGGTATCCTTGCTATTTAGTTCCTTGCCGTCGATAAAAATCTTCCCGCTGGTGGGTTTGAGCAATCCGTTGAGCATCTGGATCAGGGTGGATTTTCCCGACCCTGTATGCCCAATCAAACCGATAAACTCCCCGCGGTTGATGGTCAGGCTGACATTATTTAATGCTGTTTTTTCAAAGGGACCGCCCTGCATATAGACATATCCCACCTGCTCAAGTTTTATCATACCATCACCTGTTTATCTCAATATTGCGCAGCAGTTCTGCCACACAAGTTTCGCTGTCTAAAATTTCAGGATTCAAATTTGCACCTTTTTGATTCAGCAAATAAATCAACTCGGTAGCTTGCGGGGTATCCAACCCCAACCCTTTCAGTTCCTTAACCTTTGGGAATACCGCTTGGGGTGTCCCCTCCATCCGGATTGTTCCGTGGTCAATCACCACAACCCGATCCGCCTGCACTGCCTCATCCATATAGTGGGTAATCAAAACCACCGTCATCCCTTGTTCCCGATTCAGCCGTTTGATTGCCTGCATAATTTCTTTACGCCCCGAGGGGTCCAGCATTGCCGTTGGCTCGTCCAGAACCAGAATATCCGGTTGCATTGCCAGAACACCGGCAATGGCGATTCGTTGTTTCTGTCCGCCGGAAAGCATATGCGGTGCGTGTTGCTTGAACTTGGTCATCCCCACCGACTCCAAAGCAGCATCCACCCGCTTGCGGATTTCGTCTCTGGGAACACCCAAATTTTCAGGGGCAAATGCCACATCCTCTTCCACGATATTTGCCACCATCTGGTTATCGGGGTTCTGGAATACCATCCCCACCCGCTGACGAATATCATAAAGCCGTTTCTCGTCCGCGGTATCGATGCCCTCCACCAACACCTTGCCGGAGGTGGGGGTCAGAATCGCGTTCAGGTGCTTGGCAAGGGTGGATTTTCCCGAACCATTGTGACCCAAGACTGCGAGGAACTCTCCCTTTTTTACCGTCAGGTCAATCCCTTGAAGCACCGGAATATCCAGTCCGGTTTCCTCATTGTGATACTGAAAACAAAGCTGACTGATTGTTATGATATCTGTATGCACACTACATTCCTTCTCTCAAGTAAATCCTTTACCGCCACCAACGGGAGCTATATCCGCAGGGGAGCTTCAAATCCAGATTCTGAACCGGAAGACCAACCTCGTCCACCGCAAAGTCCCCGCCATATCGCTCTTGCAGGGTCAGGCGGAATAAGTTTTCCATAATACTGCCCGAAAGACCGGTGGTATAGGTGTTAATCAAAAAGAACAAAGGTTCTTCGCAAAGCACCTCCATACAGAGCTTTAAGAGGTCAAACAATTCCTGTTCAATCTTCCAGACCTCTCCATTGGGGCCTCTGCCATAAGAGGGCGGGTCCATCACAATACCGTCATACTTTCTGCCACGACGGACTTCCCGTTCCACAAACTTTTTCACATCATCCACAATATAACGGATGGGTCTGTCCCCTAAGCCGGAAAGCTGTGCATTTTCTTTTGCCCAGCTAACCATACCCTTGGAAGCATCCACATGACAAACACTGGCACCCGCCTTGGATGCCGCCACCGTCGCACCGCCGGTATAGGCAAACAGATTGAGCACATTGACCTCCTTGCGGCCGCTTTCCCGAATGATTTTTTGCATCCAGTCCCAGTTTGCCGCCTGTTCGGGGAACAAGCCCGTATGCTTAAATCCCATCGGCTTGATGCCAAAGGTCAAACCCTGATACTGAATGGTCCAGTCATCCGGAAGCTTGTGATAAACTTCCCATCTTCCTCCGCCGGTTTTACTCCTGAGATATCTGGCATCCGCCTTTTTCCAAAGGGGGGATTTCTGCTCAGGTGCAAGTTCCCACACAATCTGCGGGTCGGGACGAATCAACAGATATTCTCCCCAACGCTCTAATTTTTCTCCCCCGCTACAATCAATCAACTGATAGTCTTTCCAGCCGTCTGCAAGAAACATCTGTCCGCCTCCCTTACACAAGAATACAAAACGAGCTATTTTAGCAGATATTATATCATTTTTTTGGCACCCCGTCAAGGCTTATCCCTTGATACTGCACCTTTTTTCTCTTTTCTTTGATAAAAAACTTTACCTCGTGCCATCTTTTTGGTATACTATTCCTATCACATACGAAAAATGGAAAAAGGAGCGTTGCTTATGAACCGCCTGTTTTCTCTACTCTGCGCCCTCTCCCTGTGTCTGTGCAGTTGTACTCCCACGGAAAACCTTTCCAAAGCAGAACAGCTTTTGCAGGAAATGAGTCTTAAGGAAAAGGTCTATCAGATGTTCACCGTCTCCCCCGAGGCTTTGACCGGCATCGGCACTGCCATTCAGGCAGGAGATGCAACCAGAAACGCCTTGCAAACCCATCCGGTGGGTGGCATCATGTATCTGGCAAAAAACCTGAAATCTACCGACCAGACCAGAGAGATGCTTGCCAATACCAAAAGCTACTCTGCGATTCCTCCCTTCCTGTCTGTGGACGAGGAGGGCGGCAAGGTTGCCAGAGTGGCTGACACCCTCGGCACCACCCAGTTTTCCCCCATGTATACCTATCGCAACGATGGGGTCGAAACCGCCTACAACATCGGCAAGACCCTTGCCACCGATATTGGAGGCTTAGGATTCAACCAAAACTATGCACCGGTTGCCGACCTGTGGACCAACCCCCAAAACACCGTCATCAGCACCCGTGCCTTTGGGGACTCCCCCGAGGAAACCGGCAAGCTGGTTGCCGCAGCAGTCAAGGGTATGCAGGAGCAAGGGGTGATTGCCACCCTGAAACATTTTCCGGGACACGGGGACACCAGTGAGGATTCCCATACCGGCAAGGCTTACAGCTATCGCACCTTGGACCAGCTTCGCTCCTGCGAATTCATTCCATTTCAAAAAGGCATTGATGCCGGCGCAGAATTTGTGATGTGCGCCCATATCACCGTGCCGGAGGTGGACGAGGTACCCGCCACCTTCTCCCGTACCTTGATTGAAGAGGTGCTTCGCGGGGAGCTTGGCTTTGATGGTGTGGTGATTACCGACGCCTTGGAAATGAAAGCCATCTCCGCTTACTATTCTGCGGACCAAGCAGCCGTCCTTGCGGTGCAAGCCGGATGCGATATGCTCCTTTGTCCCGCCGACCTGAATTTGGCAGTGCAAGGACTTTTGGATGCAGTTGAGGACGGCACACTCACCGAAGAGCGAATCAATCAAAGCGTGTTACGGATTCTGCGTGTCAAAGAGTCTTATGGATTATTCAAATAATTACTTGATCAGAAAGGACAGATGTATGTTGAAACCTCATTCTTTGTGGAATTTGTTTTCCACCTTTTTCCGGATTGGTGCCTTTACCTTTGGAGGCGGCTATGCCATGATTCCCCTGATTCAAAAGGAAATGGTCGAAGAAAACGGATGGATTTCGGATGATGATATTTTAGAGATTGTCGCCATTGCCGAATCCACCCCTGGTCCCATTGCCATCAACGCCGCAACCTTTATCGGCTATCGGCTGAATCGGTTTTGGGGATCGTTTTTCTCTACCTTGGGCGTGGTATTGCCATCCTTTATCGTCATTCTTTTGATATCTTATCTGTTGCGTGGATTTGCGGATATTCCTGTGGTGCAAAACGCCTTTTTCGGTATTCGCGCAGGGGTGCTTGCCCTGATTTTTAAGGCGTTTTTCACTATGCTGAAAAAATGCCCCAAAAACCTGCTCTCCTACTTGATTGTAGCAGGTGCGTTTATCGCAACGGTGGTCTTTGACTTCCATATCCTTTTGATTATTATTTCCTGCGGCATCGTAGGATTGATTGCCTCTTTGGGGGCGGCAAGGAGGGAAAAGCAATGATTCTACTCTCCTTATTTCTAACCTTTTTCCAGATTGGCGCATTCACCTTTGGGGGTGGCTATGCCATGATTCCCCTGATTCAAAGCGAGGTGCTTGCACGGAACTGGCTGACCGAAGAAACACTGATTAACTTTATTGCGGTCAGTGAGAGCACCCCCGGCCCCTTCGCCATCAACATTGCCACCTATATCGGCAGCGAGCTTGGGGGTGTTTTAGGTTCAGCTTGTGCTACCTTGGGCGTGGTTCTGCCGTCCTTCCTGATTATTCTTCTGGTTGCCAGATTTTTTGAAAAATTCAAAGAAAACCCCATTGTTTCCGGCTGTATGTCAGGACTCAAACCCGCCGTCATCGGTTTGATTGGTTCGGCAGTCCTGTCCATTGGTCAGACGGTATTCTTTCCCACAGGAGTTGCCCTTTCGGTTCTTTATGAACTAAGAACCTATGTTTCCCTCGGCATTGCGATTTTGATGACCGTCCTTGCCTTTCGCAAAGTACATCCCATTGCCATCATTTTGATTTCTGCCCTTTTGGGCATCCTTGCCGGTATCTGGGTATAAGCACAAAAATCCCGCAATCGAAAGATTGCGGGATTTTTTTATTGCTCCAGATAGTGTTTAGCAAAGAGATAAACCCCTGCCGCCCAGCCAATCATCCGATGGGCTTCATAGTCTTTTTCGGTGTTCTGGTCACCCTTTTCCACATGGAATTTTTCCCACAGGTCTCCGGTTTCCTGATAGATTTTTTCACACACCGTCACATATTTTTCTGCGATTCTGCGGGCATCCTCCTTATAACCATAGCGTTCAAGCGCCTGAATCATCAAATACTGATGGGGCGGCCACCCGGTAGGATAGTCCCATTGATACTGCCCCGGAACCTCGTTCTTCTCACAGGCTGCAATGCCATAGGGGTATTCCAGCTTAGAAAGCTTGGCAACCGTTTTTGCCGCCTGCTCCTCATTGGCAACCCCCGCCCACAGGGCATAGAAGGATGCTACCGAAAAGACCGGGCAGGTCTTTTCTTGTTTCATATTATAGTCCATAAACGCCTCGCCATCCCAAAGATAGCGATTCATCAACGCCTTGCGTTGTTCCGCTTTTTCCTCCCAGATTTTGGATTCCCCATTTTCAAGAATCTGTGCATATTCTGCAAAGTTTTTCTCATAGAGATAAAGGTTGCAGTTCAGGTCCACATACACGCAATCAGACTGGCTGAGCTCGGTTCTGGGGTTGAAGTCCCATCCGCTTTCGCAGTCAGTCAGGAAGTTGCGTGCCACCTGAAAATGGTCCTCAGAAGGAATGGTATACCCAATGCGCTCGCAACAGCCATAATAATGCATATCCGCCTCTTCCTGAGACATATCCTTGACCCTTGCATCGAACTTGTTGAGTCCCAGCGGGGTGATTCTTTGGGTCATCCAGAACTGATATTCTTTTTTCAGGGTTTCATAGGCGTTTTTCAACCATTCTTTGTCCTGATAAGTCCGATAGACATCCATCACCATCATGGAGAGAAAGGGCGGCTGGGACTGGCGCAGGTAGTAGGTGCGATTGCCGTTTGGCATAAAACCATACTTGTTCACCAAATAGAGCATATCGTCGGTACAGTTTTTCACCAGTTCCTCTTTTCCGCTCAAAAGCAGTCCCTGACAGGTAAAAAAGGTGTCCCAATAATACATCTCCTGAAACCCGACTCTTTTGTTGGGCACAATATAGGGATAAGGAAGTCCAATCAAGGTATCCTCATCTTCAGGCTGATACCGGACGCATTCGTCCCAACTCTTTTTGATGTAATCGGTAAGCATACGCACTCTCTCCTTTATTTGAACCTTTTCAGTCATGATATCAAAGGCTTATTGCATTTATTATACCATAAATTTCAAATCTTTCAATAAGTAAAAATCCGCACACACTCGTGTGCGGATTTATGTACGAGCGTGACGGTTTTACTGTCACCGCTATTTTTACCAGTATTTATGCGGTTTTGAAAGGTTTTACCCTTATCAGTACCAAAGCATAATTTATGTCTTTTTGTTTGTTTTATTGTATCATATTTTTAATTTTTTTACAAGTCTTTTTATATAATTTTATTGTTTTACATATTGACGGTATAGACATAATCTCCCGAGCAAATTCGCATTTCATTTTTGGATACGATTTCGATTCTATCGAACAGCATTCTGATAGAGTCATCTTCGAGTCTGTCAATTTCTTCAGGCATCTCATCAATTGTTTTGAAGATTGTTTTCAGCTTTTCGTGGTCAGCAGATTCTATCTGTCTCCGTCTTTCGTATGCATCATTTTCTTGGCGGAGTCTTAACTGCTCATCACGAATTTCTGAGAAGATTTTGTCCATTTCCTCGATACTGATTTCGCCGTCTAAGTTTTTGGTGAGAGTTTGACTCAATCTTTCGTTAAGCTCATTCATCCTTGCAGTATTTTCATTCATCTTATTTTGCATATTGTCACCCATGACCTCTGCGATAGCGCCTTTTAATATTTCCTTTGCATATACCATATCCGTTATCATAGAGTTTGCAGCTTCGGTTACTGCGGAGATTAGGAATTCTTCTTTTATGCTCGGCGAGTGTTTACATTTTTTAGTGCCGTGTTCGAGCCTGCTCATACATCTCCAGACATATTCCTTTTGCTTATCTCTTGTTACCCACATTGTTCGGCGGTATTTGGTTCCGCATTCTCCGCAGACTATCATATTGTTGAAGGGATACTTGCCGCTATATTTACCGTAGTCATTTTTATTCTCATTCTTTTTTATGCAACTTCTTCGGCTAAGTTCAATCTGTACGGCATCGAACACTTCACGGTCTATGATTGCGATATGATGATCTTTTATATAGAATTTTGGCAGTTCGCCTGTATTTTTCCTTGTCTTTTTGCTGATGGGATCGACTACATATGTTTTTTGTGTCAGTACATCTCCAGCATATTTTTCGTTTACAAGAATTCTTTTCACGGCTTCTGTTTTCCATACAGGTTTGCCTGATGGAGAGGGTATTTTTTCTTCTATAAGGGAGTCGGCAATTTCTCTCATACTGAGTCCTCTCTGGAATCTTGCAAATATGACTTTTACCGCAGCTGCCTGTTCGGGGACTATGTATATGTTTTTTTCACCGTCCTGTCCGTATCCATATACTCGGTTGAAGTTAAAGCAAGCTTGTCCCTGACTGTATCTGGCGCGTTTTCCCATTTTTACATTCAGGCTTTGGCTTTCGCTTTCCTGCTGTGCAAAGGTACTGTACATTGACAACAGAAATTCGCTTGACACTTCAAGGGTGTTGAGGTTTTCTTTTTCAAATATTATGCCAATGCCCATGAGTTTTAGCTTTCTTGCATATTCCAAGGTTACCGCTGTATTTCTTGAGAATCGGGATATTGATTTTGTGATTATTAAATCAATTTTGCCTTGTTCGCACATTTTCATCATCCTGCGGAACGCCGGTCTTTTTTCAGCAGAGGTTCCTGTAATACCATCGTCACCGAATATCTCTACTAAATCCCATTCATCCTTAGCTTCAATCATTGATGTGTAATGCTCAACCTGATTTTCGAAGCTATCATGCTGTTCTTCTTCAGCGGTACTAACTCGGCAATATGCTCCAACATTCAATTTCTTTCTTCCCATTTTTGGTTCATACATTTTTTTAGTTGCC
>JAFQQJ010000012.1 GCA_017411325.1 Clostridia bacterium
AATTCCATGATTTCTTTTTCATATTCTTGAATGTGTCTGTAACTTCTTGACATAAAAAATCCTCCTATGGTAGTTGTTTTAATTCTACCATAGGAGGTCTCTTTTTTCTATTGTCCGTTTTTGCTGGACTTGTGCACAATGCACGAAGCTTTTTATTATTTAAATATTTTCTTTAAGAAAGCAAGGCTTTCTTCGGCACTTTTCTTAAAATCATCACCCTCATAGCGGCCCTCAATGCTTATGCGAAGGTCATAGCCCGCCTTGTCAAGTGCCTCTTTTACCTTAAGGTAGTCATAGCCGTCACCCTCTTTGGGGAAAAGCCTTCCCTCCGGGCGGGCAATATGCATATGACGAAGAATATCGCCGTTATCCGGTATTACGGAAAGGGGTTCATTTTCCAGCGCAACGTGGAAAAGGTCTGCAAGAAGCAAAATGTTTCCGTGATTTAACTTTCTTACTATTTTTACTGCCTCGGAAACGGAATTTATGGTGTTGGTTTCGCCCTTGTTGAGAGGCTCAATCACGACGGTTGTGCCATACTGCTTTGCAATGTCGCCGACTCTTCCGAATACTTCGACAAGCTGAGATGAGCATCTTTTTACATTTTCTCCCTCGTCAATCATTCTTGCCGCACCTGAGCCCAAAACACAGGTGTGGATTCCGAGAATCGCCGCTCTTTCCAGCGCTCTTTGAGTGTGAACACTAACCTTTACCATATCAAGTCTGCGGCCGCAAAGCTTTACGTCGCCCGGGAAAAAGCAGTTTGTTGCCTCCGCCTTAACTCCCTTATCGGCAAGGATTTTTTCCATTTCCTGAAATTCAGCTTCGCTCATATTTTTAATCGAAGTCAGGTTAAGCTCCACATAATCTGCTGCGCCCTCTTGTAGCTGTGCGATATGCGATGCATCCGTGCAAATACCTATTTTCATAACGGTTACTCCTTATTTTATTTCTTCAAACGCAGAAAGCCAGAGACCGGCAAGAAGGGCGTGTCCCGCTTCTGTGGGATGAACACCTTCCTGTGTCCAGTAGGGCTCGGGGTGCTTTTCAAGCATTTCATCAAACTTATCCTGGGTTGTCACAAACTTAAGGTTATGCTTTTTTGCGATACGCTCAGCCGCTTTTGCTCTTTTTGCAACCTCGCCTGAGAAATAGTCCCATGCAGCCTCCGTTGCACTGCCCTTTGTAACATAAGGTGCCATAATGATTATTTTAGTGTCGGGGAGGGCTTCCTTTATTTCGGTAATCAGCATATCGTAAATTTTTTCAAACTTTTCTGCGTCAACGCCGTTTTTCTCGTTTACTTCGTGCCATACGTCGTTTAAGCCTATAAGTATGCTCATATAATCGGGTGCAAGATTTATAATGTCCTTTTTCACCCTCGCATAAAGGTCAACAATGCGGTTTCCCGAAACTCCGCGGTTTATTACGTGATATTCACCGGGATATTCGTAATTTAATTTTGCTGTAACAAGAGCAGGATAACCCACACCTCTGAAGGTGTCACGGTCGCGCGCTCTGCCGCAGTCGGTTATGGAATCGCCCTGAAAAAGAATTGTTTTCATAAATACTCCTCCTTAAATGAAGCTAAAATCAGTATAGCACAAAATTTTATTTTTGCAATAAAAAACGCTAAAGTTCTTGCTTTTTTATTATATCGAAGATATACTGTTACATAGAAAGAGAGTGATTGAATGAATACATTAAAAAAACTTACCGCACTGTTACTCACATTTATTTTGATTACCGTATCCAACCGGGCAGTTTTGGGAAAAGAAGTTTATGTAGACGGAGATTTATGGTACGAATACAGTGATGAATTTCTCATTTATCCCGACTTTAAGGCAGCCGCAGAAAAGCTTGAAAAATATGCTGCGAAGGGGGACTACGAAAAAGTTAACGAAGTTTATATAGAAGAATTGTCTCCTTTGGAGATGAAATATAATTCCATCCGAGAATACAATGAACTTTTCGAAGAGCTTGATTTTATCCCTGCGGAATGTGAATTCGACAAAGAAACCGGTACTGTGATAAAAGTATTGAATGATGCAGAATTTCTGGCTATTCCCGTATTTATCGACGATGTTCCGGTAACACACATTGCCGAAGGTGCGATATGCGACAAAGAAAAGCTTGTATGGCTCGGAATTCCGCCCTTCGTAGAAGTCATTGACTCGGTAATTGTTAAAAACTGTCCTTCATTTGAAATGTTGGATGCTTACTGGACAAAATTCACAACTCTTTTTTTCGAAAACTGCCCTTCTTATGACAGAGACTCGGTTTACCTTTTCGAAGATTCCAGCTTTACTCATTTTGTATCGATTACCAACACAGACACCCTTTATTATACCACCAACCTGGGAATGGGATTTGCCATCGACTCAGGCATAATAAAGGGTGATGAAAAAGGCGAATACAACTGGAAAAATGACCTAACCCGCACCGAGGCGGCAATTATTATATTACGCCTTATGGGACTTGAAGACGAGGCTTATTCATACAGTGAAAGGCACAGCGCCTTTGCCGACGTCCCCGAATGGGCAAAGGGCTATGTAAATCTTGCAGTTGAAAAAGGTATTGTAAAGGGCAGAAGCGAAAATCATTTCGGCAGCAGCGAAAAATGCAGTGCCAAAGACTTTTTAACTATGCTTTTCCGTCTTACCGACCTTAAAGAAGGTAAGGACTATTCATGGCAAACCATAATAAGCGATTATCAGAAGCATCTTGATAAGCTTGAAGACGATTTGGAAGCCGCGGGATATAAAACTCCCGATAATAATTTTTACAGCACGCCTTTCCTTAACTTCAGAAGGCACGGAGAAGAGTTTTCTTCCTACCTTAACATGGGCGGAAATTTTAACAGACAATGTGCCACTTCTGTGCTTTACTATATGCTTAACATAACGGCCGGAAAGGACGACTTAAGTCTTGCCGATATTTTATCCTCAAGGTATGGAATGAATGATATACTCCTTTACAATTATTATGCAAGGCGTACCGGTGCAGACCTTAAGAAAACCGACGAAGGTATACCTTATCCCATTTACCATGCATTCAGTGATGAGGAAAGATATCTATCTTACTTAAGGGATGTTTCCAAAAACGCAAAGCCCCGTGAGATAAACTCTGAAATAAAGGCCTTTACGGAAAGCCTTATAGCGGGTAAAAGCACAGAATATGAAAAGGCAAAGACTATAACAAAATGGGTATCGGAGCACATATTCTATGACTACGACCATTACGAGGGAAGAAAAAAAGAAGTATTCTTAAAGGCTATTGATGTTTTTGAAAACCGATTTACTGTTTGTTCAGGCTATGCGGCACTTTTATCCGAAATGCTCAAGGCCGCAGGCATTGAATGCTACACGGAATCATCCCTTGATCACGCCTGGACTATAGCTGTTCTTAACGGCGAGCTTACACTTATTGACGCAACCTGGGCATCACCTCTTAAATATGAATACGGAAAATATTATAAACATGTATCCGGAAACAAAACCGAGGTAAAAAACATAAAAGAGCCTAATGCAAAATGGGACAATGACTACTTTGATGCTGAATTTGAATACTTTTATTTAAATTCTTCCCACCATCCTTTAAGAATTCCAAAACAGATTTCATCGGAAATATGGGACTATTTGCCTGAGGAGGAATATTAATGATATATATGCGTTTTCCCGGCGGCAAGGGAAAGGCACTTACCTTGAGCTATGACGATGGGGTAGGCGCTGACCTTCGCCTTATGAAAATAATGAAAAAGCACGGCATAAAGGGAACCTTTAACATAAACAGCGGTCTTTTTGCTCCGGAGGGCACAGTTTTTGAGGATGGAAAGGAGCAGGGCAGGCTTACCGAAGAGCTTATCAGGAAAAACTATGACGATCCCGACTTTGAGGTGGCTGTTCACGGACTTTATCACATCCACTTAAACCACGCATCAAGCGAGGAGGCAATCACGGATATTGCAGAGGACAGAAAAAATTTAGAGGCACTTTTTAACCGCCCCGTAAGAGGTATGGCATACGCCTTCGGCGGATACAGCGAAAAAGTGGTTTCCCTGCTTAAATCCATGGGCATCGCCTATTCAAGAACTGTTGTTACAACCCAAAGGTTCGATCTTCCGAAAGAGCCACTGACGCTTCATCCCACCTGTCATCACAATAATCCCCGTTTAGCTGAGCTTTGCGGAAACTTTCTTTCGGGTGTTCCCCGTTATGAAGCGCAGATGTTTTACCTCTGGGGACACTCCTATGAGTTTGACGATGATAATAACTGGAATGTAATCGAGGACTTCTGCGAAAAGATGGGCGGACACGATGATATATGGTATGCCACAAACATTGAAATCATTGACTATATCAATGCATATAAGAGCCTGATTCGTTCCTTTGACGGAAAAATAATTCAAAATCCCACCGCAACGGATATTTACATAACGGAAAACAGGTCGGGAAAAAATTATGTGATAAAAGCAGGAGAGACAATTCATCTTGACTGACAAAAAATGCTGAAGCATTTGCCGAGTGTTATCAGGACACTCGGCAGTTTTATTCGCTTTAAGACAAATTGTATCGGAATAAGAATATGCAAAAGTAATATTTTTCTATTCACAAAATGCTCATTTCATCATAAAAACAGTTACATCCAAATAAAAGCAAGCCTGAAGCGATAATTTTCGCTTCAGGCTTTTCTAATTATATCTTAAACGTCCCCGATATTGCGAGATGTATATTATCTCCTCTGCTTACTTCAATACCGGAAATATGTACGCAAAAACAAGAAATGGGTTTTTTTCACACTTCCTTTTTGCTGTAAACAAGAGTATTCTACTATCTGGGCAATCCAAATTTAATCATTTTCTTTGCCACTTTGCGCTGTGCTCCAACCATTATGCCGGGTAAAACAAATAATGATTTTGGAATAACTGTACACGGAGCCGAATCAGTAACGTCAAAAAATCCAACAGCATATCTTGTAGGAACATATGCACCATAAGAATTCTTTGCACGAACTACTACTTCAGCGTATGTTCTGCCATATGCATCAATTTCTATATTCTCAAAATCCCCAAATTTAACGCTGTCGGGATCTTTAAGCCCGGCTGCAACAGCATCTTTAACAGCCAAAAGCATCCAGCCTTCCTTTGTAGTCGGTTGTACCGATTCATTAGCTCCGGTCGCACCTAACTGAGCACCACACGCAGAGCAAAATGCACTATTATCCGGAATTTCTTTACCACACTTTGAACAAAACATATTTTTCCTCCTATGTATTAATAATTTATATGCCGATTGATGCAGATATTAAGTAGTACATTAATATCCCCATCAAAGTACAGCCAAGTGAAATCAGAAACCATAAAAATATATAGCTGGAACACGATTTTGTATCTGCGGCAACATATCTTTTTGAAGGATACCAAATCCCGTTAATCTTACAAACAGTTACATTAAATGGACTTTTAGTTCCTGCAGAGGTCTTATAATACCCTACAACATCACAGCCGGTGGGTGTTTTCGATATAAACAGCTCATTATCATCACAAAATACTATGTCTTCATCGGAATAAGTTGTTTGCTTTACGAGTAACTTAGCAAAAAGAGTGGCTTGCTGTTTTTCATTCAACTCTACATTACTGTTTTTTAATATTGCTATTTGGTCTCCGTATTTTTTTTGTACTTGTTGAACCTCGTATTCAGTCATAATATCATCTCCTTAGAAAACAACAATTTTATTATATGACATATTGTCATATTTGTCAATAGTAAATATGACATAATGTCATTAGAGGTGTTTGTATGAAAAACAATCTTAAATTATTGCGAAAAAGCAGGGGATATACTCAGATTGCTTTACAAATGAAAACAGGAATTGAACAAGCATTACTTTCAAAATTTGAAAATGATGAAAGAATCCCTCCGACAGAAACATTACTCCTGTTAGCAGATTTTTATGATGTTAGCATTGACTATATTTTGTGCAGAACCGATATCCCGGAAATTAATAAAAAATGAGTTACAGCTTAAAACTGTAACTCATTTTTTATATTTGCTGTCAAAACTAAATTTTCATGTTTCCTGAATATACTTAAGAACACTGCGTCTTTGCTTCGGCATTTTGTTTTACGGAATGCAAAACGCATTCTGCAATTAACCGGAACATCGCAGGGAAGGAATTTATCCCTTCTGCTTTAATTCTTACTTACCTAAAACCTTTAAGAAGTCAGCATATGCCGCATCCCAGGAAGCGAAATCCTGAGGCTCATAATAAGCGGGCTCAAAGGATGCTTTTACTATCTGGCGTGCTTCGTCAAGTGTCTTGATTTCTCCAAGAGCAATAAGCTGAGAAGCGATGTTACCCATACTTGTTGCCTCAACGGGGCCTGCAACAACGTGCCTTCCTGTTGCATTTGCTGTGAACTGGCACATCATCTTATCCTTGATACCGCCGCCCACCAGGTGAACAGTATCAATCTTACGGCCGAGGATTTCCTCTAAGCACTCGATGGAATAGCGATACTTCATTGCAAGGCTCTGTGCTATGCAGCGGGTGATTTCGCCAACGCCTTCGGGAACTGCCTGACCTGTTCTCTTGCAGAACTCAGCAATACGACGGGGCATATTTCCGGGTGTTGCGAATTCCTGAGCATCCGGATCGATGAAGCTCTTGAATGCAGGTGCATTCCAGGCTGCGGTTTCCATATCATCAAAGGACAACTGGAGACCTTCTCTCTTCCACTGACGGCGGCTTTCCTGGATAATCCAGAGTCCCATAATGTTCTTAAGGAAGCGGATTGTCTTATTGATTCCGCCCTCGTTTGTGAAGTTGTGCTTTGCAGAAAGCTCGTTTATTATGGGAGCATCTGTTTCTGCACCTAAGAGTGACCAGGTTCCGCAGCTTATGTATGCATAGCTTTCGCCCTTTTCAGCAGGAACTGCCGCAACAGCGGATGCTGTATCGTGAGATGCAACTGCCGCTACGGGAACGGAAGGAATACCAAGCTCTTCAGCGATATTTGGAAGAACCTTACCCATCATCTGACCGGGATGGATTACATTTGTGAAAATCTTTTTGGGAAGACCTAATTTTTCAATTAAAGGCCAAGCCCAGTCATCGGTCTTGGAGTTATAAAGCTGGCTTGTTGATGCGATTGTGTATTCAGTTACCTTTTCGCCCGTTAAGAAGTAATTGAAAAGGTCGGGAATCATAAGCATTGTCTCGGCATTTTCAAGTGCGGGAGAACCGGAGTATTTATCTGCAAGAAGCTGATAAATAGTGTTGAAGTTTACAAACTGAATACCCGTCTGGCTGTAAATTTCGTCCTTACTTGCATACTTTTCGATGTTGTCAAAGTAGGGGAATGTACGAGGATCTCTGTAGTTAAAGGGGTTTGCAAGAAGTCTTCCCTCTTTATCAAGAAGACCGTAGTCAACGCCCCAGGTATCGATACCGATGGAAGCGATGTCCTTGTGTCCCTCCGTTGCTGTCTTGTTGATACCTGTCTTGATTTCAAAGAACAGTCTTAAGATATCCCAGTAAAGATTGTCGCCGATTCCTACCAAATCGTTGGAAAAGCGGTGAGTTTCTGTTAAGGATACCTTTTTGCCGTCATATTCGGCTAAGATTGCACGACCTGAGCTTGCGCCAAAGTCATATGCCAAAGTTTTGAGTGCCATAATATTACCTCCTCATATTAATTACATTTTTAATCTTTTACTGTCTTTTCAGAAAACGGATGTCTTTTCCGTAAAATTTAAGAATTACAAAATTTCCGATTATTCTTGATAAAATTCGCTCAGAATAAATCTTCTTAAGGTCGGGAAGGGATAAATTTGTGTTTATCACAGTTTTTTTGCCCGTCAGAATTCTTGTATTAAGAATTCTGAAAAGCTCGGAAACGGAAAACTCCGTTATAAATTCCGTGCCCAGATCATCCAGTATGAGTAAATCCGCATCCAGCAGCCTTTCTGCGGTGTAAGAGTCTGACTCTGTCATATTTTTCCCGAACTTCACTCTGTCAAGCAGGGAAAAAACCACGCTTGAACTCTGATAAATTACGTTTACGCCTTCATTTATAAGCTTTGATGCGATGCAGGATGACAAAAAGGTTTTGCCAAGCCCCGAAGGACCCGTCAGAAGCAAATTGTCATTTGTGCTCTTAAAGTTTTCGGTAAACTTTATACACTCCGAAAGCACCCTTTCCATATTTTCGCGGGGACTTACCTCTCCGTTTTCCGATTTATCCGAATACCAGGAAAGGGAAAAATCCGAAAAGGAACTGTCCGAAAGCGATGCAAGATTTGATTCTGCAAAGGTCAGCTTTATAAGCTCCTTACGGAAGCAGTTACAGTATGAATTGTCTAAAAAGCCCTCGTCCTTACACAGGGGGCAGTCATAGGGCGGATTAAGGTAGTCTTTATCATAGCCCGCATCAGTGATGAGCTTATCTCTTCTGCCGGTTAACGCCGTAACCTCTTCCTTTATTGCCGCTGCGGCTTTTTCTGCATCAAACCCGTCTGCCACCTTAATAAAAGTCCTGAAGCTGACAGAGGCAATTTCGTCCTCCAGCGCCTTAAGATCCGGAATAACCCTTAATAACTCAAGCCTTCTTTTTTCAATAAGTTCATCCCTTGCCTGCTTCTTTTTTACAAAAGCTTCGGCAACGGTTGCGGCAATATTTTTATCATAAGCCATATTATTCCCCTCCTACCTTAACGCTGCTTTTCTTTATAAGCGCCTCAAGCTCGTCATCGGAATAGCTTCCTTCCTGGGAGTATGAAGAAAAACGCGTTTTGGGCTGCCTTATATTAAGCTCCTTTTTTACCTTTTCTTCTTTTTCCGTGGCATCGGGCGTCCTTATTCCCTTTTCCGCCCAGTCCTTTAATATGGCGTTCATATAATTAAAGGAAGCCTTGCCTGTCTGCATAACGGTTTTTTCATAGGCGAGGCGAATCATATCATCGGAAAAGCCGAGCGTCTCGCTCCAGGATGCAAGCAAGCCCGCTTCGGTTTCCGTTAAGTCTCTGCCGGAAATACCCAAAAGCTTTTTGAATTTACGCTTCATCTTTCCCGCCTTTTCAAAGGAGGATAAATATTCCGTTGCCGCCTCGGCGGTGGTAATTCCGTTTTCACTCCAGGAAAGGGCGATGGTTTCAATATATCTCATTGACTTTTTGCCGAGGGACACCGCGTGCTCAATTATCATAAGTATAACTTCAACAGGCATACCCAGCCAGTCATAAAGACTGTACAAAGTCAATATATCATTTTGTGTAAGAGGCTTTGCCATAAGGCTTTCGGCAATGGTGTACATTTCGGAAAGAGGTTTGTCCTTGTCCTTTGCCGAAGTAACATCGCTTAATTTATAGGGAGGCTTTACCGCCTTTTTTTCCTCTTTTTCTCCCTTTTCGCCCGCTCCGAAAGACGAAAGATCGGAAAAGGTAACTGAAAAATCCGTCGGATCGGACTCCGAATTATAGGAAAGGGAAACAACCCCCCGTCTTTCCCAGAACTGCCAGGCACGGACAACATCACTTTCCAAAATTCCGAGAGCATTGGCAACATCTGCCACCTTGCCCTTGGGATTGTTTGAAAAACACTGTCTGAAGCCGTATATGTATACCGCAATATATGTAGGATTTGCATCCTTCATACAGTAGTCAACAAATGCGCAGGGGAGGCAGACAACCTGAGCTCCCTCTATAGAATAACCTGCCATAATAATACCTTTCTTTCATGGTTCTGAAAATAAATAAAGTTACATATAATATATGATAGCACAGATTTTTAAATTCTTCAATACAAAAATTAAATTTTTATGCGAAAGGGCGGTTTTATGCTTACCTACGAAAAACTATTAAGGCGTATATCGGAAAGAGACTTTGCCTCGGCGGGAAAGAGCGTGTGGGGCAGGGAGCTTTACTACTACAGGGTGGGGCGCGGTGAAAAAAAGCTTTTTATAAACGGAACACATCACGGAAACGAATACATAACGGCAGAAATTGCACTGGATTTTTACGACTATATAAAAAACCGCACGGGAAACTGGAGCATTTATGTCCTTCCTATGGTAAATCCCGACGGTACAGCGATTTGTCAGGGGCTTCTACCCAAAAGCACGGATACCTATGAGCACATAAGAAGGCTCAACGGCTGGAAGGATTTATATCGCGTATGGCGCAAAAACGCCAACGGAGTGGATCTTAATCACAACTATGATGCGTCATTTAAGTCGGAGGGAGTGTCGGGCGGTGCATACCCCGAAAGCGAGCCCGAAAGCCGTGCGGTGGTAAATCTGGTTAAAAAGGAAAATTTTGATATGGTAATCTGCCTTCACGCCCAGGGAGAGGAAATTTATCACGGCTTCCGGGGCGTTTATCCCGACGGAAGCAGAGTCATTGCCGAGGCGATGGCAAAAGCTTCGGGCTACAAAGTATCCGAGCCGACAGGCAGTGCTTCCTTTGGCGGAATGAAGGACTGGTTTACCCATAAATTCTCCCGTCCCGGCTTTACAATTGAGGTGGGGCGGGGCGAAAATCCTCTGCCCGAGGAACAGCTTCCGGGAATTGAGAAGCGCCTCTTTCCCGCAATAGAAAAGGCAATGTTGACTTATGATGAGGTTTTATGCTAAAATAAGGAAAAGAAAGCTTAAAAGGCGGTGCTTTTATGGGCGATTTTGATGTAATTGTAATAGGCGGCGGTATTGCGGGAATGTCCTCGGCCAAAAAGGCAAAGGATCACGGTCTTTCCGTCCTTCTGCTGGAAGCCCTCTACACCGGAGGCAAAACCGTTAAAACCGACGTGATATCCGACTATCCCGGTTTTCCTGACGGAATATCGGGCGAAAGGCTGACAGATTTGCTGGAGGAGGCTGTCCGCTCCCGCGGAGTAAAGATACTTCACGAAGCGGTTACAAAAATGGAGCTTTCCGCCCCGTTAAAGCACATCGTGACCGACCGTGATTCATACACAACTCCTTCTGTTATTATTGCAACGGGAATAAGACAGAGGGAAATCGGTCTTACCAATGAGCGCGCTCTTTCGGGAATGGGCGTTTTCCATTCTGCGGAAAGGGAGGGCTTCCGTGTTGCGGGTAAAACCGTTGCGGTGTTCGGAAGCGGAAATTCCGCCGTTACGGAAGCACTTATTTTAAGTGAAAAATGCGAAAAAGTATACCTGATTTCTCCCAACACCATTCTCGGTGCATCCAAAAAATATACCGACGAATTAAGGCGGAGCAAAAACATTACCCTGTGTCCCGAAAGCCTTATTGCCAATGCAGAAGAGGGTGTGTTCCTTCTTGAATCGGTGACGGTTATAAACCGGGTAACTACCGAATTCAGGACTATTCCCATAGAGGCAATTTTTGTTGCACCAATGCCGGAGCCCGATTCCGACGTTCTGCTTGGCTGCGTAAGGATGACCGATGACGGTGCGGTTATCACGGGAGGCGACCTTTCCACCTCTGCAGAGGGAGTTTATGCCGCAGGTGCGGTGCGCGAAGGTTCGAGTTATACGGTAATCGACGCCATATCCGACGGATTCCGGGCAGCAGATTCTGTTAATACCTACCTCGTGGAAAAGGTTTACAATTCTTACGGGCTGTGACGGCACCGTTTTACAAAGGAGCGACATTATGATATTTACACTCACATTAAACCCGGCATTTGACCTTCACTATGAAATGGATGAATTTCTGCCGGAATCGGAAAACTATGTTAAAACTGCCGTAAAGTCGGCCGGGGGCAAAGGCATAAATGTATCAAAAGCACTTTCCGTATTGGGAATCGAAAACAGAGCCTTTGCGGTTTTAGGCAGCGAAAACAGCGCAGAATTCTTAAAAGAGCTTCCCGAGCTTGACTTAAGTGTTATCGAAACCGAAGGAAGAATACGGGAAAACATAACAATCCACCCGAAATGCGGGAAAGAGACAAGAATAAGCCTTGATAACTTTTTCTTAAGTGCCGATATCCTTCGGGATGTTGAAAAAAAGCTTCTTCCTCTTCTTTCAGAAAAAAGTATTGTGGTTTTTGCGGGAAGATGCCCGAAGGGGTTGAAAAAAGAAGAAATAATCGACTTTCTGCTGAAAATCAAATCGACGGGAGCAAGATTAGCCCTTGATTCAAACAGCTTTGACTTAAATGATCTTTCTTTGCTTAAGCCCTTCCTGATAAAGCCAAACGAAGAGGAGATAAAAGCCCTCCTTGAAAACTCTGCGGAAGAAATTTCTTCCTGTGCAAAGCGTCTTAACGATGCGGGAATTGAAAATGTTATGATAAGCCTTGGCTCCGAGGGGATTTTTTATTCGGGATGTGGTGAAAGCTTTACGGTAAAAGCGCCGAAAATCACTCCCGTTTCCACCATCGGTGCGGGGGACAGTGCCCTTGCGGGCTTTATCGCCGGAATATATAAAGGCTTAAGCAAAAAAGAAGCGGTTTGCCTTGCAGCAGCATCCGGCAGTGCCGCCTGCCTTTCGGAGGGAACGCTCCCTCCCAAAAAGGACGATATCGAAAGACTGCTTAAAGAAATGTAATTTCTGAAGCGGAAGGGGAAATCCCTTCCCTGCGGTATTATGGCAACATTGTATCAAATGCATTTCTGTTCCGTCAAAAAAGGCTGTGAGATTGAATCTCACAGCCTTTTTCTTGCTTCCAGGCGGAATATATTTTTTCCTTCCTCGGCAAATTTCGTTTCGTACTCTGTCATAATATTTCCTTCAAAATCACTGTTATGCAAATCAAAGGTTATATTTGACAAAATAAAATCCTCTGAGCAGAAGGAATTAAGCGAAAACTCGAAAAGCTTTTCGTTGTCGGTCTTAAAGAAAATCTCCCCGTCTTCGGAAAGCCATTTTTTATACATTTTAAGAAAGGAAGGGTGGGTAAGGCGGCGCTTTGCCTGCTTCTTTTTTGGCCATGGATCGGAAAAGTTAAGATAAATCCTTTTAACGCTTCCTTCCTCTATTTCCCCATCCAGCTTTTCAATGTCTGAAAAGGAAAAACGGATGTTTTTTATGCCCTCGCGCTCAGCCGCTTCTGCCGCAAGAATTGCCACGTTGTCATAATGCTCCACCGCAAGATGGGGGATTTCTGCATCGCGGAGCGCACACTCCCTTATAAATCTGCCCTTGCCGCAGCCGATTTCAAGATATATCTTCTTTCCGTCACGGAAAGAATCAATTTCTTCCTTTGTATAAACCATTAACGGGCTTAAAACCCCGATACGCTCCTCTAAATGAGCGCGTTTTCTCATTCTCAAAAAAATCAGTCCTTATAATTTAATGAAATAAGTATACCACCTCGCTTTAAGAAAATCAAGAAAAATCCTTTTTTGTTGACAAATAAGGACAAAAAGAGTAAAATGAATTATCTTTTTAAGGAGGATGACAAAATGATCGGCGTAGTGGTAAACAGCGTGGCTGTTATAATAGGAAGCTTAGTGGGGCTTTTATTCAGAAAGGGACTTCCGAAGAAATTTTCCGATTCAATAATGACGGGAGTTGCCCTCTGTGTGGTATACATAGGCATTTCCAATGTGATAAAGGGCGGAACCAACGACCTTGCATTAATTTTCGGAATGGTCATAGGTGCAATATGCGGCACTGTATTAAACATTTCCGGAAATCTCGAAAGGCTTGGCGAATGGGCAGAATCTGCTTTTCCCGATAAAAACGGAAAAACCTCCATTGCCGAGGGCTTTGTTACGGCAGGACTTTTATTCTGCGTCGGCGCAATGGCTGTAACCGGCTCCATCAGCGCAGGACAGGGCGACAGCAGCATTTTATTTACCAAATCGGTGCTTGATATGATTTCCGCCTCTATGCTTACGGTGAGTCTCGGCATAGGCGTTATGCTTTCATCAATTCTGCTTTTCATATATCAGGGATCAATTGCCCTTTTATCCGGTGTGATTTCAACCTATCTCACCGAAGAAATGTCCGCAACCATGATTTGCGCCGGAGGCCTTTTAATTGTTGCCCTCGGATTGAATATGCTGGGAATAACGAAAATAAAGGTGGCAGACTACCTTCCCGCTCTTTTATTCGCACCGCTCGCCTGTCTTCTCTTCGGATTTGTAATGTGAATGGAAAAAAACACTTGACCAAAACTCATTTTAGGTATATAATATATACTAACTGGGTGTCTGTAAAAAAGCAGATACCTATCCCGAGAGGGAAATAAAATTTATTGGAGGAAAAAAACATGGCAAAGAAATTATTGGCACTCGTTGTATGTCTCTCTCTTTGTGCAGCACTCGTTGGCTGTAACGGCGGAGTAACATTCAACACAGAAGACTGGGCCGACATGGAAATTCGCGTAGCAGGCTACAGAAATTTCAATGAAGATCCCTTAAACTTTGAATTTGCAGAAGGTGCAAAGAAGTTCACAGAAGAGTATGGCACAACCGTTACCTTCCAGGTTGGCGGTGGCGACGGTATGGGCGAAGACCTCGTTGCTGGTATTGTTGCAGGCGATCCCTGGGAAGTACAGTACTGCTTCGGTATTTCAGTATTCCCCTTAAACTTCGCAGAAGGTCTTTACACACCTATCACAGAGTATGTTGATTACGAAAACAATGACTTAATCGACGAAATCACTGTTGAAGGTACAAGATGGCTCGGCGAGCTTTACGGTGTAAGCTCTCTTCCCATGCAGGAAGTTCTTTATCTTGCTTACAACGAAACATGGATGAAGGAACTCGGATTAAAGACTCCTCACGAGTATTTGGCAGAAGGCAACTGGACAATGGACGCTTACAAAGAGCTTAATGCCGCTGCTGCTGCATTAAACGCTCCTTCCAGAAGCTCCTTCACAAGACCTCACGTTGGTTCTAAGTATATGTGCGACTGGAATTTAGAGACCGGTGAAGTTAAGATTACATACGATAGCCCCGAGAACGTTCAGTGGTTAAGCTACTGGGCATCTCTCTTAACAGATCCCCAGTACCACATCAAGGGCGGCGGATTTGTTTCTCAGAGAAACTCCATCATGCGTGACGAAGTTATGCCCAACCTTATCAAGGATGAGCTTACTCAGGAAACAACCGATACAATCAGATACATCCACTACCCCAACGAAGACGGTGAGCTTGGTGTATACCTTACAGACTCTCACTTCCTCTTCCCCCTTGGCGTAGCTGAAGAAAAGCTTCCCTGCGCATTTATGCTTGCTTGCTATATGACAGATATGAAGAGCCAGCTTTGCTCTGAAAACTATGCAGCAAACATGACTGAAGAAGACTGGGAACTCTTCCAGGAAAACCTTGACAACGCTTATTACCTTCCCAGAATTTTCTACTCCGGTGCATTTGCAATCGGCGGAACATTCAGAAGCGATATCCTTGACAAGGGTAAGGCAGTTGCTACTCACATTCAGGAAAACACAGAAAGCTTAAAGGCTCGTGCTCTTGAATTCAACCGGAAGTACGTTGAAGGCTTCGAAGGCTGATTATAGATTAAAAGAACCGTCCGACGGACGGTTCTTTTTTTACTTTATCAAGCGGAAAACTGTAATAAAAAAATCCGCACACGCCTGTGTACGGATTTTCTGGAGCTGTTAACCGGAATTGAACCGGTGACCTCATCCTTACCAAGGATGCGCTCTACCATCTGAGCTATAACAGCAAACCAACAAATAGTATTATAGCGGAAAAAAAGCTTTTTGTCAAGCTTTTTTTGGCTAAAAGATGATAAAAGAGATTTTTTCTTTTTCTGTTTGACACAAGGGGTTCTGCCGTGGTATACTATTTATAAAGAACAAAAGAGGGTGGTATTGATGGATATAAAGCAACCTTACAAAAACAATTTATGCCCCGTTAAAATTATCTCCCCGAAAACAGACAAAAGCTGTTTCTTCGGATATTATGACTTGAAAGCCTATGATGATTCCGACAACTATCATCTCTGCAACATTGCGGAATTTGAAGACAGACTTCCCTGTCCCGATGATGTTTTACAGCTTGGTGTAATCGACCTTGATAACGGAAACTTTGAAAAGATTGCCGAAACAAAATCCTGGAACTTCCAGCAGGGCGCAATGCTTCAGTGGTCAAGGAGCGAAAAGGATGTTGTTTTTTACAATGTCTTTGAAAAGGGCGAATACTTAACAGTTAAAAAGAACATTAAAACGGGCTCTGTCAGCTGTTTCCCCGCCTGTGCCAACATTTCCCGTGACGGAAGGTATGGTTTAAAGGTTAACTTTACAAGAATTTTTGACTTCCGCCCGGGCTACGGCTACTGCAACACGAAGGATCCCTTCTTTGACGTTCTTCAGCCGGAAAATGACGGTGTATTTTTGGTTGATATTGAAAAGGGAACGGAAAAGCTCATCCTCACATATCCCGATATGGTAAAGGCAATCGGCGTTTCCGGCTTAGAGGGCGATAAATTTGTGGTAAACCACATAACCTTTAATCCCAGGGGTGACAGATTTATGCTTCTTTTAAGAAACTTCCACGAGGAAGGGAAATCCTGGGGTACGGCACTTATAATTTCCGACCTTGAGGGCAATATGAAGTCACTTATGGGGCTTTCAATGTACTCTCACTATGACTGGCTTTCCGACTACGACCTTTTCGGCTTCTGCAAGCACGACGATGTCCACGATTTATTCAATGTAAACATAAATACGGAAGAGTGGACAAGAATTGAAAACCACGGACTTACAAACCGTGACAGCCATTGCTGGTTTACAAGGGATAAATCCATGTTTATCGGCGACACCTATCCCGACATTGAGGGCTACCGCCAGATTTATCTTTACGATATGAAAAAGGCAGAGTACACAAAGCTGATTGATGCATATTCTCCCTGGCATCCTTCAAAAATAACAGATATCAGAACAGACCTGCATAACCGCTTCAACACAAAGGAAAACAAAATATCCTATGACACGGTGCAGAACGGCAAGAGAGAAATTGCCGAGCTTGATTTTTCAGCTATGAGATAAAAAAGAGTGAACGGATTTCCGTTCACTCTTTTATTTCGTCTAAGCTTACCTCTTTGCCAAGCTCGGCACTCTTATAAAAGCAATCAATGAGTGCCGCGGTGTTTATGGTTTCCTCCGGCTTTATCATTATTTCTTCCTTGCCGGAAAGCACATTTGCCATATGGTCTGCAAGATAAAAGTGTCCGGGGAAGGTTTCATTTTCATATTTCTGAGCATTGGGCATAAGCGAATTTAACTTATCTACCGCATCGCCTCTGCCGTAAAACTTAAAGTCGGGAAGGGAAAGCCCCGCCTTATCGCCCGCCAGAGTAAAGCTTGATGCCTCCGGCAGATTTGCCGCCCAGGCAACCTTGAAGTTTGCCCTTGCACCATTGCAGAAAGCCACGCTTCCGGAGGCAAAATCCTCCACGTTGAATTCTTCCTTCTTAAGCTCCCTTACCTTGTCAACTCCGCCAAGAGCACCTGATTCCTTTTCTCCGCCCTCATAGTCATCGGACAGGGCAAGACGTGTTGCCGCAGTGCCCGAAACCGACTTTACTTTTGGGTTTCCCATAAGCCAGAGAAGAGAATCTATCATATGAACGCCGATGTCCAAAAATGCACCGCCGCCCGACTCTTCTTTGATGTGGAACTTACCCCAGAAGGGAACGCCCCGCTGCCTTATTCTTGAAAATTCACCGTAGTAGACCTCGCCAAGTGCTCCTTCGTCAATAAGCCTTTTTGCCGTAAGTCTTTCAGGCAGAAAGCGCATTGACTGGCAGGCAACAAGATGCTTTCCCGCTTTTTTTGCCGCATCGTACATCTCGATTGCATCCTTGTATCTGTAGGCAAGGGGCTTTTCGCATATAACGTGGGCGCCTTTTGAAAGTGCCAGAAGAGTATATTCCTTATGGAAGCGGTTGGGTACGCACACGGAAACAAGGTCGGGCTTTTCTTTTTCCAGCATTTCCTCCGCATCGCGGTAGCAGTTTTCTAAAGAAAACCGCTCCTTCGTTTCCTTTGCCGCGTCAAAATTCAAATCGGAAACCGCAGAAACCTTATAAAAATCGCTTCTGTTTAAGTAGGCGGGGATGTGTGCCTTGTTTGTAATCATCCCTGCGCTTATTATGCAAACTTTTATTTTTTCCATTTTTACACTTCCTTTGTAAAACCAAGGGTTTCTTCGTCCCGCCGTGTGGCTCTGTACTCAAGTCCGACATAACCTAAATAGGGGAGTGATGCTATTTTGGTGAGCACATTTTTATAATTTATCTCGCCTGTGCCGGGCTCGTGTCTTCCCGGATTGTCCGCCACGTGGAAGTGGCCTATCAAATCAATGTTTTCTTCAATTCTTTCTATAACATTACCCTCGGTTTTCTGCTGATGGTAAATATCGAAAAGTGCCTTTACGTTTTCGCTTCCGACACCTCTTAATATCTCAAAGAGTCTTCCCGAATCAGGCATAAAGTAGTTTTTGCGGTCATAGGCGTTAAGGGGCTCAACCACAAGGTTAATACCCTCTGCCTCCGCCACCTTTGCGCCCTCCTTAAGGCAGGAAAACACGTTTTCTTCCTGACGGGAAACTTCCATGCCTTCAATGGTTTCTCCGATTAATACGATAAGTTTGGGATTACCAAGCTTTCGCACCACGGGTGCAGATTCCTTTATGGCAGCGCATAGTTCGCTGCTTCTTCCCGCATTTAAGATTCCTCTTGATAAATCGTAGGAAAGCTTTTCATCCGTAACATCAATATTCATAACGGAAAGGGCAAGTCCGTTTTCCGTAAGAAGGCTTTTAACCATGTCTATGTCCTTAGGAGACCATTTCCAGAACTCAACAGCGGAAAGCCCCGCTTTCTTTACTGCAAAAAAGCGGTCGTAAAAGTCCAGATGGGGAAACATCATATCAATACAGCAGGAAAATTTCATAAAAAACACCTCGGTATCATTTTATAATACCGAAGTGGAAAAATCTATGTATAAAACGCTAAATTGTTTGTACAAAACAATCAGTTTAAGCTTATTTTTTCAAATCCGAGGGATTGAAGCCCATGGATTTTTTGAACAACTTTGAAAAATAGGCAATATCCGGGATATTTACAAGCTCCGACGCCTCCGTTACGGTACATTCACCGCTTGCAATAAGCTCATAAGCCTTTTTTATCCTTAAATTGTTTCTGTATTTTACAGGACTTTCGCCCTTATATTCCTTGAACAGCCTGCGGAAGGTACCCTCGCTGACATGGCACATCTCAGCAAGGCTCGACGGAGGAATATCCTCCAAGAAATTATTTTCAAGGTGCATTATACCTTTGTAAATAGCTCCGTATTTTGCCTTAAGCTCCGTTTTCATTTTGCTTACGGCAATGCTTTTTATAAGCTCGTAAGCCTTTGCCTTAAGGCTGATACGATAGCCCAGAGCACCACTTTTCGATAATTCGTCCATATCGGAAAAGAGCCTTGTATAAAGGTTTTCGCTGTCCGACACCATCAAAACCACATCTTCTGCAAGGTTTACGGTTTCGCCCTTTATCTCAATATTGAATAGCAGTGATTTATAGCTTCCCACATCCTCGGCACGCCACTCCGAATAGTAAGCGGTATTATTGGGAAGATAGATTATATCTCCCGCCGAGGCTTTCAGCTTAAGCTTTTTCCGGTCGTCAAGGTCGAAAAACAGCATTTCTCCCTTTTCAATGCAGAAAAGCCTTGAATAAAGCTTGTCCCCGCTTTTACAGATGTAGGGAACAGGGGGGACGACGCGCTCTTCCTTTACAAGAAGTGCATTTCTTATGTCAAAATCAAGTTCTAAAAGATTCGTTATATCCGTAATTTTCAAAAAATCACCTTCTTTATATTAAAAATTCTGTTTTTATCCGTAAAATCCTTTTTATTTGTGCGAAAAATACAAATTTAAATTCGTTTTATATATTGTAAAATTTAAAAAATGGGTTTATTATAAATTTGTACTAAACATGAAAGGGTGTTTTTTATGGGTATTAAAGTAGGCGTTGTCGGAATAGGTACTTTTTCCGACGATTTTATAAGACTTTTCAAGATGCATCCCGATGTGGATGACGTTATTTTATGCGACCTTGTGGAAGAGCGTGTTAAAAAGAGCTTGGAGAAGCACTCCCTTACAAAATCCTATCCCGATTTTGACGAGATGCTTAAAGACGATTCCATCGACTCCGTTGCGGTATTCACTCAGCGTCACCTTCACGGACCTATGGTTGTAAAGGCATTAAAGGCGGGAAAGAACGTGTATTCCGCCGTTCCCATTGCCTGCGAGATTGACGAAATCAAAGAGGTTATCGAAACCGTCAAAGAAACCCGAAAGATTTATATGATGGGCGAAACCTGTTATTATTACCCCTGCGCAATTTACTGCCGTAAAAAGTACAAGGAAGGCGGTTTCGGTAAGTTTGTTTACGGCGAAAGCCAGTATTATCACGATATTTCCGAGATGTATGCCGATTTCAAGCACTCCGCAGGAAACGATGACTGGAGAAAGCCTGCGGGAATTCCTCCCATGTTTTATCCCACACATTCTATTTCAATGCTTCTTTCCGCACTTCCCGAGGGTGAGCATATAACCAAGGTTTCCTGCTTCGGCTATGAGGATCACCACGAGGATGCAATTTATGGCGAGGGTAAAAACTACTGGGATAACCCCTTTTCCAACGAAACAGCTCTCTTTAAGCTGTCCGGCGGCGGCGTTATCCGTATAAACGAATTCAGAAGAGTGGGAATCAACAAGCCTTCAAGCTATATCACCGCATTTTACGGTCAGGAAGGCTCATATGAGTGCAGTGTTACACAGCACACCTTCCAGCGTGGTGCGGTAGCTCCCGACGGTCCGAGAATTGAGTATCTGGACGAAGTGGTTAACTGCTATAACTACATAAACGACAAAAAAGCAGGGACCATGGATATGACCAAGGACCCCTGCTCTGTAAGATATATCGTAGGCTATGCGCCGGTTCACGATGTGGAAAGACTTCCCGAATGCTACCATGACGAAAAGGCGTTTAACCACTTCAACTCACACCCCTTCTTAGTTGATGACTTTGTTAAGGCGGTTGTAACAGGAAAGCTTCCTCCCAACAACGCCTGGGATGCGGCACGTTATATGATTCCCGGCTTAGTAGCCCACGAATCAGCCTTGAAGGGCGGCGTTACTATGGATGTACCTGACTTCGGCGATGCGCCTTCCGACTGGGAAAGACTTTTTGATTAAATTAAATAAGTCTCTGTCCTATATAAGTATTGATGAAGAAAAAATATACATTTTCTATGATGATTATGCGCAAATAGATGACAAATGAGCAAAAGTATGCTATAATATGGTTAGAAATTGAAACTTTTTACAATCTATATAGATAGAAGAGTTACACAAATAAGAATTTGACGGAGACGTAATCATGGATAGAAAAGCATTTATTAAATACATATCAGCATTATTGTTGTTTGGACTTAACGGGATAGTCGCAAGTCATATACCGCTGAACAGTTATGAAATCGTGTTTTTACGGACACTAATTGGTAGTGTTCTGTTGGTTGCCTTGTTTTTACTTGGCAAAGGTAAGTTTCATATAAAAACATACAAGAAAGATTCACTTTTCATAGTCCTATCTGGTATCGCAATGGGAACAAGTTGGATGTTTCTTTATGAAGCATATCAACAAATAGGTGTAAGTTTATCATCATTGCTCTATTATTGCGGACCTGTAATTGTAATGATATTATCACCACTTATCTTCCGTGAAAAACTAACTGCTCCTAAACTGTTGGGGTTTGCAACGGTGCTTGTTGGCATTATCCTTGTGAATGGTAATACATCTGGCAGTAGCAATACTTGGGGATTGTTCTGCGGTGCAATGTCGGCAGTGATGTATTTCTTTATGGTAACACTCAACAAGCAATCAAAAAGTATCAGCGGAATGGAAAACTCTGTAATTCAACTTGTGGTTAGTTTCTTGACTGTTGCGATATTTACAGGAATTAAGCAAGGTTTTATTATCAATGTTCCTGCAACTGCTTGGGGATGGATTTTAATACTTGGTATTCTTAATACAGGCATCGGTTGTTATCTGTATTTTTCACCACTTGCCAAACTCCCTGTGCAAACAGTAGCGGTATGTGGTTATTTGGAGCCATTGTCGGCAGTTGTTTTTGCCGCTTTATTACTTGGTGAGAAAATGACAGCAGTTCAGATTGTTGGTGCAATTTGTATTATTGGTGGAGCAATGATAGGCGAATTGATAAAACTAAAAAAAGCATGACAAATTCCAATTTGTTGAACTAAATATCTGTATCGGAGCAGGGTTGAAATACTCCTTGCTCCTTTTCTTTTCCATAGTGCATTCATAAAAAGTCATTTATGCATACCAACACTTATCTCATACAGAGACTTAAATAAAAAAGAGCAAGGTTACACACCTTGCTCTTTTTCATTCAGTTCAGCAAATTGGAATTTGTTGATTATCTCTCTAATCGAATAAGATATTCTGTTGTATCTTCTTCAAGTTTTTTATCTGCCGTTATTCTGAAACCGTGTCTCTCATAAAAGCGGATGGCACGGGTGTTCTTTTCCAATGCCCATAAAGTTTTTGCATTGTGATTTTCAATGGCGTATATCAAAAGGTTAGAGCCTATACAATTTCCTTGAAGCACAGGCTCAACAAATAACTTTTTGATTTCTTGGTTTTCTATTTGAATAAACCCCTTAACCGCACCGTCATCATATACCCACATATTATTGATAATGCCTTCGTATTGCTTCATTATCGTTGGCACTTGAAGCTCATTAAAGTAATAATCGTCGTTTTTGAATATGGGATAGAAATTCAAGCGGTAATTAAATATCTCGATTTCTGCTATGCGAGCCAAATCGCCAATCTTTGCTTTTCTTATATTCTTCATTTTGACACCTCGCCAAATTCTTATTTTCCTGACTGTCGACCTATTGGCTTTTATCTGACTTTGCCGCCTCGTCGGAATTGGTTTTATTATTTTTTACTGACGATAATATAAGCATTATCGGTTTCAAGCACCGTTTCAACAGACATTGCGGTTGCACTTATAAGGGACTTTATATTATCAGGTGAATCAGGATATATTCTCACCTTGCGAATACCCATATCAATATATTCGCTTCTGTTCTTGTCTATGGACAAGCAAAAAATGCCGTCTTTATTGAGCAATGCATCAATTTTAGAAATAATCTGCTTTTTATCCCTGAAATGCATCATTGTAAGGGACGAATATACAACATCAAATGTTCCGGTAAATTGATAATCATTGAAATCATCACATATAAAAGAAATGTTTTTGTGCTCTTTTAAGTTTTCTTTTGCCCGCTTAATGGTTTTTGGAGAAATATCTATACCTGTGAGAGACAGACAAAGCGGTGCAACCTTACCGGCAAGTCTTCCCGTGCCGATGCCAACCTCAAGAACCCTTTTATTCCCGGTAAGCTCCAATGCTTCTATAAATCTTTCGCCATCCCAGCGGGACATATATTCCTGCAATACAGGAGGGTCACGAAAAGGGTCGTTACCTTCATCGATCAATAAATCATAATGATTGATTACATCCATACTGCACCTCGTAAATTCCTGTTTGTTAACCGTTTCATTATTTATATAAAGAGAAAATTATTATCCGCATCATCCGCCTGTATTATAGCATACTTTTTCGCTTTTGTCACGATGCATATATAAAAATGCTTCCGGAACTATCTTCTCTCAGGCATATAAGTCGCAAATCGTACATCCGGATAGGGATGCTGCATCATATATCCTCGTTTATCCAATATCCAAAAGCAAAAAAATCTTCACTCCGACACAAGCTTGTGAAACATTTAACAATCTTATATAAAAGAATTCTGAGTAAAAAAAGAAAATTAAAAGCAGGGATTTATTAAAATCCCTGCTTTTGGGTACATTATCAGCAGAAAATAGCCTGCTCAGCGGGCAAGAATGCCGCTTATAAGCCGAAGAGGGGCATAGAACCTCATAAGACGATGCTCCTTATGGATAAATCTCCCAAAACCGCATACCCTGAGGAATATCTCCCTAAGGCTTACCTTTTATTATAATGTACCAAACAATCTGTCGCCGGCATCACCAAGGCCGGGAACGATGTAGCAATGGTCGTTAAGCTTTTCATCCAGTGAGCCGATGAATACATCAACATCGGGATGAGCCTCTGTAAGCACTTTTACGCCTTCGGGAGCAGCTATCAGACACATAAACTTGATGTTCTTTGCTCCGCGTGCCTTTAAGAAATCAATTGCGGCAACTGCGCTTCCGCCCGTTGCAAGCATGGGATCAACAACGATTGAGGTTCGCTCCTCAATCTCTGTGGGAAGCTTACAGTAATATTCAACGGGCTTGTGGGTTTCGGGATCTCTGTAAAGACCGATGTGTCCCACCTTGGCAGAGGGGAACAGGCTTAAAAGAGCGTCAACCATACCAAGTCCTGCGCGGAGTATCGGAATAACTGCAATATCCTTTGTTACCTCTTTTCCCATAGTTTTGGTAAGGGGTGTTTCAACCTCGATATCGCGAAGAGGAATATCTCTCGTCGATTCGTAACCCATTAAGAGTGCAATTTCATTGGCAAGAGCTCTGAATTCCTTTACGGGAGTATCTTTGCTTCTGAGTATTGTGATTTTGTGCTGAATAAGGGGATGATCCATTACAACTACTTTGCTCATTTTCTTTTGTCCTTTCTCTTTTTTATTTTTATCCTGCATAATTGAGGCCTTCAAGGTAATAGTAAATCGGCTCTCCGCCTAAAAGGCCGTCATTCTGTACATATATCCAGCCGGAATCTCCGCTTCCTGTTTCGATGTAAAGCCAGTTTTTAAGGTCTGTCTTTACAATTTTTCCGGCATATCCTTCACTTAATACTATTGCGGGATGGTCTGCATCCTCGAAATCTGACTTAAGCTCGTGTGCCACAACAAAATCAGAATAGCTGCCTATGGTATAAAACTCTTCTGCAGCAGGAACGAGCCGTCCCTTTTCGTTTTCCCTGAACTGTTTTCTTAAAAGCATTGTATGAACAAACTGTTCTCCGATATTTCCTGTAAGTGTACCGTCCGCATTTACAGCAAGCGCACCCCATTCGTCACCGATAGGAGTTGAATCTGTCCTTAAGGAAAGACCTCCGACACTCTCAATATAGCCCATAAGGTAAATTTCTTTACCGGTATATCTGTAAATCGCCAGAGCACCGGAGCCGTAAAAGCTCTCCGCCACCGCCAGCTCCATAAAGCTGTCGGCTTTATTTATATCTATAAGATAATATCTGTTGTCGGAAACAGTTGTAATACCGCCAATAACCGAGGATTCACCGATTGTTACGGCATAACGCTCACCGTCGGATAAAATTTTAACCGATTCAGGCACCGAATCAAGATTCAGGTCCTTTTCAATTGACTTTACCTCTTCCGGTAATTCTGAAAGTATAGCTTTGTCATTGAAATCTTCAGCTCTTTTAAGCATTACCGCAGCCTGAGCACGGGTAAGCCCCTGCCCGGGCCCGAAGCTTCCGTCGGGGAAGCCCGTAACAAGGCCGTTTTCATACGCCGCTCCCACAAGTCCGGGCTTTCCTATAAGGTCGTTGTCCGAAAAATTGCAGATTCCCTCTGAAAGATTCAATGCCCTTGCAATCCACACGGCAGCCTCTTCTCTTGTTATGTCCTTCACAGGCTCAAAATTATCGCCGTATTCCTCCGGCAGAATAATGCTTCCAACAGCTTCTCTTATATAGAAATAAGACCAGCGCCCCGTATCAACATCACCAAAGGGAGATTTTTCGTACAAAAGCTCACTCATATTCGGCTTTTCATAGGCAATACGCTCGTTTGCACTGTCCGATGTGGCAATCATAAGCATTTTAAGAAACTGCTCTCTAGTCACAAAGTCATCGGGCGCAAAGCTTCCGTCGCCCATACCGCTTATTATACCTTCTCTTGCAAGAAATTCGATATATTCCGTCGCCCAGTGCCCTTCAGTATCAGGAAACATTGCCCCGTGGCACACCATTCCCGAAAGCAGAAAAAACACCGTCAAAAAAACCAGTAACCTTTTCATAATTTACCTCTTTCAGCCCTTATATTTCTTGAGATAGGAGAGTATTGTTTCAAGCTGCTCCTTATCATAATACTCTATTTCTATTTTTCCGCCTTTTTTCTTCTCGTCCAGTAAAATTCTTGTTCCCCAGGCTTCGGACAGGCTCTTTTCAAGATCCATAACCTCGGGAGATTTTCTCTTTATCTTTTTTTCTTTCTTCGCATCTTTCTCTTCATTAATATATGCTGCCCATTTCTCTGCCATTCTTACCGAAAGATCCTCTGAAACGATTTTTTCCGCCAGAAATTCACGTTTTTTCTCATCTTTCACCAATAAAATGGCTTTTGCATGGCCTCCGGTTAAAGCCTTCTCCTCCAAAAGCTTTAATATTTTATCGGAAAGCGCCAGAAGTCTTAAAGCATTTGCCACGGCACTTCTGCTTTTTCCGACTTTTTTGCTTACATCTTCCTGAGTAAGTCCGTGTTCTTCCATTAATTTTTTGTAACCGAGAGCTTCTTCAACAGGATTAAGGTCAGAACGCTGAAGATTTTCGATTAACGCCACCGAAAGCTCTTCTTCCGGAGTGAATTCCACAATTCTCACCGGAACTTCAGTAAGTCCCGCCATTTTAGCGGCTCTCCAGCGGCGTTCACCCGCAATTATGGAATAAAAGCCGTTTCCTTCGTCCTTTACGGTGATGGGCTGAATAATTCCATACTCCTTTATTGATTCGGAAAGTGCCAGAAGCTCATCCTCGTCAAAGGTTTTTCGCGGCTGCTTGCGGTTGGGTTCCACATAGGAAAGCTTAACCTTTACAAATTCTTTATTTTCTTCTGTAATAACAACTTCTTTTTCTTCTTCAAGAGGAATGAGCGCACCGAGCCCTCTTCCAAGTCCCTTTTTTGCCATAAGAATACTCCTATCTTTGTTTCTTTATAAATTCTTTTGCAAGGTCACGGTAGCTTTCTGCACCTTTGGAACGTGAATCATAGGAAAGCACCGCTTCTCCGAAGCCGGGGGCCTCCGAAAGCCTTATATTACGGGGGATTACCGTTGCATAAACCTTATCCTTAAAGAATTTCTTAACCTCGTCCGCAACCTGCAGGCAGAGATTTGCCCGTCCGTTGAACATTGTAAGAAGAACGCCTTCAAAATCAAGCTCGGGGTTCAGGCTCTTTCTTACTCTTTTTACGGTTCCTGTCAACAAAGCCAATCCTTCAAGTGCATAAAATTCGCACTGAATGGGAACAAGCACTCTGTCCGCGGCAGAAAGCGCGTTAAGCGTTACAAGCCCCAGAGACGGGGGGCAGTCTATAAAAATAAAATCATAGCTGTCTTTGATTTTCGCCACTGCCTTTTTCAGGCGGAATGCTCTGTCTTCTGCCTCTACCAGCTCTATTTCTGCGCCCGAAAGTTCCACATTAGAGGGACAAAGATCCAGATTTTTATATCTTGTATGTATTATCGCTTCATTTATATCAATTTCATCTATAATTACTTCATATAAAGTTTTTTCATCCTTATCACACCGGCAGCCAAGTCCGCTTGTGGCATTTCCCTGGGCATCGGAGTCAATAAGAAGTACCTTCTTGCCGCATTCAGCCAGTGCCGCACTCAAGTTGACCGCAGTTGTTGTTTTACCAACTCCGCCCTTCTGATTGGCAAGAGCAATTATCTTACCCATAACTAACCTCTTTTCTGCTTAATCATTAAACACAGTATACCACACAGAAAATAAAAAAGCAATTAAAATATAAAATTGTATCTGTTTTGTAATATTAGGAAGGGAAGTGCTAATGTTTCACGTGAAACATTAGCACAAATTTTCAACAAAGAAAATTTGTGCGAAGCTTTCCCGAAGCCGTGTGCAGCATCGGCAACAGAGCCGATGCGAAACAAGGTAGTCGAGGCAAAATCCAACAAGGATTTTCCGAGAATAAGAGAAGGCAATAAGCCTTCTCGCCGTTGAAGCGGAGGGAAAGCAAACGAAAAACGCAAACAAGCGTTTTTTCGCAAAGTGCAAACCCAGTAGAGGACACTTACCTTTTCAACAAAGAAAATTTGTGCGAGGCTTTCCCGAAGACGTGTGTAGCATCGGCAACAGAGCCGTTGCGAAACAAGGCAGTCGAGGCAAAATCCAACAAGGATTTTCCGAGAATGAGAGAAGGCAATAAGCCTTCTCGCCGTTGAAGCGGAGGGAAAGCAAATGAAAAACGCGAACAAGCGTTTTTTAAAGCACCGCTTCAGTTTAAAACGCATACCCCCAAATGTTTCACGTGAAACATTTGGGGGTATAACAAAAAGGGGTATAAAAATGGATTTGGTGGGCTTATTTGGCAATACAGATGACATATTTCACTTTTTCTTCGTCCTCTGTTTGTTCTATTTCCGTTTCAACTCCTGCCTTATTGAGTATTCCTATGGTTTTATTCATCGTGCTGCAGAAAACTCTCTGTCTTTTTATACTTTCCGAAAGGCTTGTCTTAAATGAGCGAAAGCGTCTGCTTTCCGCATCTCCCGATGCCATTTTATCAATCAGCTTTTCAGCCTTCGCCACGGTAAGGTTTCTTTCAACAATCAATTTGATGGCTTTTTCTCTTACCTTTTTATTCGGCAGCTTCAAAAGTGCTCTGGCATGTCTTTCCGTAAGGTGAGCATCAAACACACTCTGTCTCGTTTCCTCATCAAGCTTTAAGAGCCTTACTTTGTTTGCAATTGTGCTTTGACTTTTTCCAAGTTTTTCTGAAAGCTCTTCCTGCGTCATATCATATTCATTCATCAGTTTAAGATATCCTTCGGCCTCTTCAAAAAAGGTTAAATCCTTTCTCTGAAGATTCTCTAAAAGAGCAATTGCCGCACTTTTTTCCTCGGAAACATCAATAATTATTGCGGGGATAGTCTTTTTCTTTGCCATACAGCTCGCACGGTATCTTCGCTCTCCTGCAATTATGATAAAGCGGCCGTCACTCTTCTTCTTGACGGTAATAGGTTGAATTACTCCATACTCATCAATGGATTTTGCAAGCTCCGTCAATGATTCTATATCAAAAAAGCGCCTCGGCTGATCCGGATTCGGTTCAATTCTTCCCAAGGGTATGTCCGTCACCTTTTTTATCGGTTCTTCCATAAACACAGAACTGAACATAAAAAACTCCTTTCTTTGGCGGCACTCCGCAAAGCTGAGCCGCCGTTCATATGTAAAAAACCTTCCGACAGATATAATTCTATCAGAAGGTTTTGATTTTGTAAATTATATTCGTTCGTCAAATTAAGCCAATGAAGTGTCACTTAATGGGTTGTTTTGACGCTTTGCCCGCTTTTCTCGGATATTTTTGGGGCGTTTGCGATATCTTTTTGATATAAACTATGCTGTGAGTTATTTTTCCCGGCAAGTTAACCTCATAAACTTCGTCCACTTCACCGCCAAGAACGGCAATTGCTTCCCTTGCTTCTTCAATTTCTTCTTCGGGAGCCGGCCCTTTCAATGCTATAAAAGCTCCTCCCACCCTGACTAAGGGGAGACACCACTCCGAAAGCACCGAAAGCGGAGCAACCGCACGGGCTGTAGCTATATCAAAGCTCTCTCTTAAAGTTTTATCCTGACCTGCTTCCTCTGCACGCATATGGATACACTCAAAATCAGAAAGCGAAAGCTCTTCTCCCACGGTTTTAAGAAAGTTTATCCTTTTATTGAGGGAATCTATGGCTGTCAGGTGAATATCCCTTTTTCCTATTTTCAAGGGGAGACCGGGAAATCCCGCACCGCTTCCCACATCGGCAACCTTAGCCCCGTCGGGAATAAGCGAAAAGGCGAGGGGCGAGAGGCTGTCAAGATAATGCTTTATCTTAATTTCTTCTTCCTCCGTTATTGCCGTAAGATTCATAACCTCATTATATGAAAGGAGCAGGGAAGTATATTTATCGAAAAGCTCCTTTGCGTCAAGCGGAAGATTAATTCCCAGATTTTCGGCTTCTTTAACTAAAATTTCAATCAGCCCCTTTTCATCTGCTCAATGTAAATAAGTAAAACGGTGATATCCGCAGGGGAAACCCCTGATATTCTCGATGCCTGCCCAAAGTTTTCCGGACGGTTTTTAGCAAGCTTTTCAGCCGCTTCTCTTTTCAGTCCCTTTACATCGGCATAATCGATATCAGAAGGAATCTTCTTGTTTTCCAGCTTTTTGAAGGCTTTTACCTGCTCAATCTGCATTTTTATATATCCGTCATACTTAACCGCCACATTTACTTCCTCTGTTATGTAATAGGGAAGGGATGGCCTTTTTTTATCAATCGGAGCAAGAGCGAAATAGTCAAGCTCGGGCCTGCGGATAAGCTCTCCCAGCTTAAAGCCCGTGGTTAAGGACGTGCTTCCGTATTCTGACAAAAGAGCATTTACTTCAGCGGACGGAGGTATATTTTCGTGCTCTACACGGTCTATTTCCGCATTTACCGCTTCCTGCTTGGAAAGAAATTCCTTGTATCTTTCTTCGGATATAAGCCCTATTTTATAACCCTTTTCGGTTAAACGTATATCCGCATTGTCCTGACGGAGTAAAAGACGGTATTCTGCACGGGAAGTGAGCATTCTGTAGGGCTCCATAGTTCCCTTTATGGTTAAATCGTCTATTAAAACTCCGATATACGCCTCGGAACGGTCTAAGGTAAAGGGCTCTTCTCCCTTTATTTTAAGTGCAGCATTTATTCCCGCAATAAGTCCCTGGGCTGCTGCTTCCTCATAGCCGGAACTTCCGTTAAACTGTCCTGCTCCGTACAGACCTTCTATTTCCTTGAATTCCAAAGTTGCCTTAAGCTGTGTGGGGTCCAGGCAGTCATATTCAATGGCATAGGCATTTCGCTGAAGCTCTGCATTTTCAAGGCCTTTGATGGTTCTGTACATCTGAAGCTGAACCTCTGCAGGTAAGCTTGATGACATACCCTGTATGTATAACTCCTCGGTATTTAATCCCATAGGCTCAACAAAAATCTGATGGCGCTCTTTATGGGCAAAGCGAACCACCTTATCCTCGATTGAAGGGCAGTATCTGGGGCCCGTACCTTCGATGGAATGGTTGAAAAGGGGTGCTCTGTCTATGTTATCCATTATAATTTTGTGGGTTTCGGGATTTGTGTAGGTTAAATAACACTCTACTTCGCTTTTTCTTGGATTTTTTGTTTCAAAGGAGAAGGGCAGGGGAGGATCCTTTTCCTCCTGAAGCTCCATCTTTGAAAAATCCACACTGCGGCGGTTAATTCTTGCAGGTGTTCCTGTTTTGAAACGGAGAAGCTTTATTCCTTTATCAATGAGACATTTTGACAGGCTGTTTGCGGGCATCATACCGTCAGGTCCGCCCTCATACTGAAGCTCACCTATTACAATTTTTCCCTTAAGGTATGTACCGGTCGCTATAATACAGCTTTTTGTTTCGTAATATGCACCCATATTTGTCTTTACGCCGACAACCTTATTGCCGTCAAAGACAATCTCCGTAACCTCAGCCTGCTTAAGTTCAAGATTTTCCTGAAGCTCAAGTGTCTGCTTCATTCTTTCACGGTAGCGCATACGGTCAATCTGCGCACGGAGGGAGTGAACAGCAGGGCCTTTACCTAAATTAAGCATCTTTATCTGTATATAGGTTTCATCAGCCGCTTTACCCATTTCACCGCCAAGGGCATCAATTTCACGAACCAGGTGTCCCTTTGCCGTACCGCCTATATGGGGATTGCAGGGCATATTTGCAACGGCATCAAGGTTAACCGAAAAAATTACAACCTTCATGCCAAGCCTTGCTGCGGCAAGTGCCGCTTCACAGCCCGCGTGGCCTGCACCTATTATAACTACATCTACTTTACCCGCGTTAAAATATTCCATGGTAATATCCTTTCAGAGGAAATTATTTTCCTATACAGAATTTTGAAAAAACTTCGCCTATAACCTCATCGGAAACTGTCATACCGGTGATTTCACCAAGATGTGACACCGCCGATTCAAGATTTATATATGCGAAATCCTCAGTTAAACCGCTCTCCAGAGCCTTTATTGCTTCTCCTATGGCTGAATCTGCCATAATTGCGGCTTCCTTGTGGCGCTCGTTGGTTATCATAACCGCATCTTCAGAAAAATCAGAGCCCAGAAGAAGGTCATAAATTTTCTTTTTAAGTTCATCAATTCCCGTCTTTTCCTTTACGGATATATAAATTGCATCTTCTTCTCCCGGAATTACACATTTTCCTTCAAGCTCAGACTTATTTACAACGGTAATATGAGGCTTTCCTTTAATAAGATTCAGAATTTCCGCATCGTTTTCGTCAAATTCTCTTCCGTTATCGGTGACAAAAAGGCATATATCTGCATTTTCAATATAATCTTTTGCCTTTTTTACACCTATTTTTTCAACTGTGTCCGCATCCTCTCTTATACCTGCGGTATCTGCAAGGCGGATGGGAATATCAAAAATATTTATATATTCTTCTATTATATCTCTTGTCGTGCCTTCAATTTCGGTAACAATGGCTTTTTCTTCTCCGGCAAGCTCATTAAGAAGTGAGCTTTTTCCCGCATTGGGCTTTCCGCATATGGCGCAGACTGCACCTTCTCTTAAAATAATGCCCTTATCGGCATTTTTTATAAGATTTTCCGTTTTTTCCTTTATAAGTGAAAGGCCAAGCTTTATATTTATACCCGATAAACTGTCTGCATCTTCGTCCGGAAAATCCGTAGAAACAGAAATATAACTCATTATTTCGAGGATTTCACGTCTTATTTCATTTATCCCTTCAGATAATTTTCCCGAGAGCTGATTTACAGCTGTGCTTCTTGCAAGCTCTGTTTTTGAATCTATAATGTCAGCAACCGCCTCTGCCTTTGATAAATCAATTCTTCCGTTTAAGAAGGCGCGCATGGTAAATTCGCCCGCCTTTGCTGCCCTTGCTCCGGCTTTAATAACAGCTTCCAGAGTCCTCTTTGCGGGAATTATTCCGCCGTGAACAGATAATTCAACAACGTTTTCCGCGGTAAAGCTGCGGGGCGCACGCATAACCGAGCAAAGACATTCATCAATTTTTTCTTCGCCGTCATACACAAAGCCGTACAAAATACGGTGGCTTTCCGAATCTTCAGTTTTTATTTTTCCCTTAAAAACCTTGTCCGCTATCTTAAATGCATCATCGCCGCTTATTCTTATAACGGCAATTCCGCCCTTCTGCATAGCGGTGCTTATTGCAGCAATTGTCTCTGCCATAAAATCACCTTTTCTTTTTTAACATTCAAAAAGGGAGGTAAATCTTTCAAACTCTATTTCCGCCTTATAATATTCCGACGAGTCTGAGTTTTAAAAAAACAGATAAAACGCCGTGAAAACTACTCTTTTCACGGCGTTAATTCGTTTTCACAAAAAAGCTTTATAAAAACCTTTTCATATAGATTAAATATAGTTTTATCTGCGATTGACCGACTTTTTGGATGTTTTAGTCTCTGTAAGTTCCTGCCATACCCTTATATGCAACAACAACTTTTCTGTTGGGTTCTTCTCCTATGGAATAGGTTGTTACCTCGGGATAGTCCTGCAATGCCTCGTGAATTATTCTTCTTTCATAAGGATTTTTAGGCTCAATAATCATATTTTTCTTATACTTTGTAGCCTTGGATGCAGTTCTCTTCGCAAGATTTACTAAAGCATCTTCTCTTCTTTCTCTGTAGTTTTCGGCATCCAATGTAACCTTTATATAGTCATCAGAGCCCTTATTTAAGAAGATATTTGTAAGATACTGAAGAGCATCAAGTGTTTCTCCGCGGCGGCCTATTAAAAGTCCTAAGCCTTCACCCTTAAGCTCTATATTCATTTTCTTTTCTTCTTCGTTGTAAACTGTTTCAAGCTCTGTATCCATACCCATCTTTTCGGTTATATTCTTAAGGAAGCTTTCAGCTTTTGATGTTTCATCCTCTTTAATAAGAGTAACTCTTACCTTTACTTCTTTGCTTCCAAGGAGTCCGAAAAGACCTTTGGATTCTTCTAAAATTTCTATTTCAACGTTTTCTTTTGTTGTGTTGAGATCAGAAAGTGCTTTTTCCACCGCTTCATCAACGGTTTTTGCTTTTATTTCTACAAATTTCATTTGTTTTTTCCTTTTCCCTTCTTGTCCTTAATCCCAAAATCTTCATTCTCATACTTTTTGTCATAATACTTGGTCAATATAACCGTCTGAACAACAGAAAGCATTGTGCTTATAAACCAGTATAAACCGATACCAGCAGGAAGAGTATATGTGAAAAATGCTGTCATTAAAGGCATTATCATATTCATTGTCTTCATCTGCTGAGCCTGCTCTTCACTCATAGGATTAAGCTTTTTTGATACCCAGTTTGAGAAAAATGCCGATCCTGTTGCAAGTGCAACAACTATTAAAAGTAATTTATCGTCGCTGGGTGTTCTCGATAAATCCATTCCGAGAAAATCAAAATCAATTAAATTAAACTCAGATGCAACTTTAATTTCAAAATCTCTTACCTTTTCGGTTAAATGAGAAACAATTTCCCCTATTTCCGAAAATGCGGAAATATCTGTTTCTCCTGCAAGCTTTGTAAGCTTTGTAATTATATCTTCCTTTGCCATTTCTCCCGAAGAAACCATACCTTCAAGATAAACAGCGGGAGTTTTTCTTAAAAACCATGTTACAGGTGCCTGAATAACTCTGTAAAGACCGAGTAAAATAGGAAGCTGAATTAAAAGAGGAAGACAACCGCCCATGGGGTTTACTCCATACTTCTGATAAAGCTTCATGGTTTCTTCATTGAGTTTTTCTTTATCGTTTTTATATTTTGCCTGAATTCTCTCAAGCTCAGGTCTTATTTTCTTTGTTTTAGCGGTTGTTTTCTGCTGCTTTATCCCAAGAGGGAAAAGAATTATTTTAACGATGATTGTAAACAGAATAACAGCCAGACCGTAATCCTTAACAAAGCCGTAAATAGGATTAATTATAAAACTTAATATGTTTGCAAAAAAGTTAAATATTTCAATCACTCCTTAAAAATAAAAAGGGGCTTTAAGGCACAGGGTCATAACCCCCCGGATTGAAAGGGTGACATTTCAGAATTCTTTTAACGGCTAAGAAGCCGCCCTTTAACGCACCGTACTTTTCGATAGCTTCATAGGCATACGCAGAGCAAGTAGGATAAAAACGGCATTTGGAAGAACCAAGTAAAGGTGATAAAAATTTTCTGTAAAGTCTGATAAAAAAAAGAAAAATTTTTTTCATTGGCAAAACCTTCCCTTTATAACCGTTATTTTATTTTTGCCTTTTCAAAAAGCTTACTCATTTCTTTTTTCACTTCAAAAAATCCTACCTCGGGCGTTTTCGTTCTTGCTACAAAAACGAAATCATAACCCGAGGCGTATTTTTCAAAGAACCTGTAACTTTCCCTTATGAGCCTTTTGGCCCTGTTTCTTTTTACGGCCTTACCGACCTTTTTGCTTACGGTTATTCCCATACGGTTTTCTGAAAGACCGTTTGGCATAACATACATAATCAAAGCATAAGAAACAAAACAGTTACCTTTTTTGTAAATTTTTGAAAAAAGCGCATTATTTTTAATCGACAGCGTATGTTCCATTAAAAACTAACTTCTTTCCGAAACTTGATTAAGCAGAGAGTACTCTTCTGCCTTCTCTTCTTCTTCTTGCGAGAACTTTGCGACCGTTTTTAGTGCTCATTCTCTGTCTGAAACCGTGAACCTTTTTTCTCTTTAATTTGTTGGGCTGATATGTTCTAATCACTAAAAACACCTCCTTAAAATAAATTAAAAATTTACAGACTTTTTTCCATTATATCCTTTAAAAATTTATTTGTCAACCAAAAATTAATTTTCTTAAAAAATTTTTATAAAAAAAACAAAATTTATCTTGTAAAAATCTTTCTTTTTTGATATAATATATAATGTATGAAAATGTACACCAAAAGGGTAATTTTTTATCCCCAACTGAGTTTTCCACAAGTAAAACAGCTTAAGTATCGGTTTTGAAGGGATTATTAAAGGAGTTATCCACAATATAAACATATACTTTTCAACAAAAAGTGGAAAAATGGAGGTTTTTATGTTACCGCTTAATGATATATGGAAAAAGGCATGTGAATACATAAGCGAAGAGATTTCATCACCCGTTGCTTACCGAACCTGGATTGGTGAAAGTTATCCTTATAAAGTAAAAAACGGCAGTATTTATTTTTGCGTTCCAACGGAAATAAATAAAAATATGATTGAAAAAAGATATTCGGAGCTTATCATAAATTCAATTCTGGAAGTAACCGGTGAAAAATACGGTATAATGGTTACGATAGGTGAAGAAGAGGATGACGATAAAGATGAAAAAAGGGAAGATAAAAAAGAAGATCTGAATATCAAAGCTCCTTCAAAATATACCTTTGACAACTTTGTTGTAGGTAATTCAAATAAGTTTGCTCACGCAGCATCGCTTGCAGTTGCGGAAACACCCGGCCAGGGATATAACCCTCTTTTTATATACGGCGGATCGGGACTCGGTAAAACTCACCTTATGCACGCAATTGAAAATTACATACATGAAAATAATACAAAGCTTAAGACAACCTTTGTTACCGCAGAAACCTTTACAATAGAGCTTATTGAAGCCGTTCAGAAAAAAAGCACGGAAGCATTTCGCGAAAAATACAGAAAGACAGATGTTTTGTTTGTTGACGATATTCACTTTATAGCAGGAAAGGTTTCAACAGAAGAGGAATTTCACAATACCTTCAATACATTGTTTGATTCGGACAAGCAGATTGTTTTAACAAGTGACCGTCCTCCGGAAGAAATTCCTAATCTTGCAGAAAGACTTGTAACAAGATTCAGCTGGGGTGTTAAATGCGATATTCAGCCTCCCGAATATGAAACAAAGGTAGGAATTTTAAAACAGAAGGCAAAGGATCAGAATATAAACATAAGCACAGAAACCATAATTTATATTTCTGACAATATAAACATAAATGTCCGTGAGCTTGAAGGATTTTTAACAACCCTCTCTGCCTATTCTAAAGTAAAGAGAGAAGAAGAAGTTACAAGAGAAACCGTTGATTATGTTATTTCAAAATATATTTCCGTTAAGGAAGAGGTTAAAACAATAACTCCTAAAACAATAATTTCGGCAGTTGCTAAATTATTCAGAGTAAACGAAGACGATATAACCTCTAAAAGAAAAACAAAGGAAATAGTAATTCCCCGTCAGGTATCAATTTATCTTTGTAAAAACTTAACGGAGCTTTCCTTTAATAAAATAGGAGACTATTTCGGAGGAAAAGATCATTCAACAGTAATGCATGCCGTTAAAAAGGTGGAATCTTACATAGAAACAGATCCTGAAATAAAAGAAAAGGTTTTAACTCTTACAAAGGATCTTACAAACTGACTTTTCCACCCTTTACACAGTATAAAAAATTTTGTGGAAAAAGAAAAAAAGAATTATAATTTTTTTATCAACACCTTAAAACAGCTTAATATAAAGGATTGGTTAACTTTTCAACAATTAAACAGGTACTAATACAACTGAATTTAAATAATTATTAATTACATGGAAGGAGAAATCAAAATGATTTTCCAGTGTCAGAAAGAAGTTTTAATGAACACATTGAATATTGTATCAAAAGCAGTATCTCCCAAGGCATCAATGCCTATACTTGAAGGTATATACATAGAAGCAGGCCCCGAACAGATTAAAATTGTGGGAAATGATCTTGAGCTTGGTATAGAATGTAATATAGGTGCTGAGGTTTATGAAGAAGGAAGAATAGTTTTACTTGCAAAAACCTTTACCGAAATTGTAAGAAAGCTTCCCAATGATACTGTAACCATCAAGGTGAATGATCAGAGAAATGCAGTAATTACTTGTCAGAACATTGAATATAAAATTACAGGTCTTTCTGATGATGAATTTCCTTCTATACCCGAAATTGATTCTGAAAACGAGCTTACAATTGAATCCGGTGTTCTTAAAAATATGATAAGAAGAACTATTTTTGCAATTTCCCAGAATGAAAGCAGAATGGTTTTAACCGGCTCTTTATTTGAAGTAAAGGGAGATAATCTGAATGTTGTTTCTGTAGACGGTTTCCGTCTTGCACTCAGAAACGAAAAAATAAAAGAAGATAAGGGCGAAGGCTTTTCATTTATTATACCCGGAAAAACACTGGGAGAGCTTTCAAAAATATTAAAGGATGACGATTCACCCGTTAATATAAGTGTAAATCAGAGATTCTGCTTAATTAAGACAGATGATGCAAAGGTTGTTTCAAGACTTATTGAAGGTAATTTCCTGAATTACAGAAAAACAATTCCCACCGATAATGCATACAGTGTGATTATTCCCGTAAATTCGGTTATGGAAAGTGTTGAACGCTGCGAACCCATCATTTCTGCCAGTGAAACAAAGAGTCCCATAAGACTTCAGTTTACAAAGACAGAGCTTGTTATAAAGTGTTTTGCATCAACCGGTCAGATTATGGATACTCTTCCCATTCCCTTTGAAGGAGAAGAAACGGAAATAGGCTTCAATCATAAATATTTCCACGATGCATTAAAGGCGTGTGAAACCGATCTTGCAAAAATTGAATTCAATTCAAATTTAAGCCCCTGTATAATTAAACCTGTTGATAATGAAGATTTTATACAGATGGTTCTTCCTGTAAAATTAAAAAATGAAAATTGAAAGGGTTAAGCTTTTTAATTACAGAAATTTTTCCGAAGAAGAGGTTTTTCTTAATCCTGAAGTAAATGTATTGAGAGGACAGAATGCTCAGGGAAAAACAAACTTTCTTGAATCAATTTATCTTTTTTCTCAGGCTAAAAGCTACAGAGCTGCATCGGAAAAGGATTTAATTAAATTCGGATGTGATTCCTTCCTGCTTGAAATGGATTTTTTAACCGGTGATATGCCGATGCACGGAGAATATAAATTTTCCGAAAGCGAAAAAAGGGAAGTAAAATTCAACGGCATAAAGGCATCTAAAAATTCTCTTTTAAGTGAACATTTTAAAACAGTTTTATTTTCACCGGAAGAAATTGATGTAATTAAAGGAGAAAAGGAATTAAGAAGAAACTTAATTGACGATGCAATCTGTAATCTTAGGCCGAATTATGCGAAAATTCTGAAGGATTACAATAAATGTGTAAAGCAGAAAAACATTCTTCTTAAAAAAAGAGAGCTTAAAAATTTCGATTCTATGCTTGATGTATGGAATTTAAGGCTTTCTGAATACGGCTCACGGCTTATGATGTACAGAGGAAGCTTTACAAGGCTTTTATCCCAATATGCAAAGCTTCATATGGATGAATTAACCGAAGGAAAAGAAGAACTTTTGATAAAATATGTTCCCTTTATAGAAGCAGAAAATACAGATAACATTGAAGAAAATAAAGATTTGTTCAATTATAGTATGGAAAAATATCGTCGTGCCGAAATTGAAAGAGGTCAGTCTCTGACAGGCCCTCACAGAGACGATATTGAATTTATAATAAACGGAAATAATGTGAAATTATTCGGTTCTCAGGGGCAAATGCGTTCCTGCATTTTATGCGTAAAGCTTGCAATGACGGAAATTATAAAGGACCGCTGCGGTTTCTATCCGGTATTATTGCTTGATGATATATTAAGTGAGCTTGATAAAAAAAGACAATCTTATTTAACTGATAAAATAAAGGGAAAACAGACCATAATTACCTGTACGGGTGTAAGCGGTTTAAGAAGGAGCAAAAGAACTACCTTTTTCACGGTAGAAAACGGAAAAATAACTAAGGAGCAATGATATGTATCTTCATGTTGGAGGAGATTATCTGGTCAGGAAAGACAAAATAGTCGGTATTTTTGATATTGAAAATACAAGTATAGGAAAAGCGACAAGAGATTTTTTCCGCCGATGCGAAGAAAATAAAAATGTAATAAACGTATCCTTTGACCTTCCGAGGTCGTTTATACTGGATAATGACGATAAAATTTATATATCACCAATCTCTCCCCAGACTCTTCTTAAGAGAATGAATCAGAAAACATGGGATAAGTGACTTATTTGCGAGTATTTAAAAAAGCAGAGGCGAAAAATCCGCCAAAAAATGAATTTAGGATATTAAAGCATCTGCTTAAGACGGAAAGAAAGGAATTTTGATATGAGCGAAATCAAAAACAACTATGACGAAAGCCAGATTCAGGTGCTTGAAGGACTTGAAGCGGTAAGAAAGAGACCGGGTATGTACATCGGCTCAACTTCAATAAGAGGTCTTCATCACTTGGTATATGAAATTGTGGATAACTCCATTGACGAAGCATTGGCAGGTTTTTGTACTGAAATTGAGGTTTCACTTAATAAGGACGGCTCCGTAACGGTTAAGGATAACGGTCGTGGTATGCCTCACGGAATTCATCCTAAAATGGGCATTTCCACCATCGACGTTATTTTTACCGTTCTTCACGCAGGCGGTAAGTTCGGTGGCGGCGGATATAAGGTATCCGGCGGTCTTCACGGTGTTGGTGCATCCGTTGTTAACGCTCTTTCAAAAAAGCTTGAGGTAAGGGTTCACGACGGAGAAAATATATGGTTCCAGTCCTATACAGTAGGTAAGCCCGACGGTGAGGTTCATAAAATAGGAACTACAGATAAGACAGGTACCGAGGTTACCTTCTGGGCAGATGATGAAATTTTTGAAGAAACCTATTATGACTATAAGACATTACTTAAGAGACTTCGTGAGCAGGCATTCTTAAACGGCGGTATCAAAATTATTTTCAGCGATTTAAGAGGAGAGGAAATAAAAGAAGAAGAGCTTATTTACGAAGGCGGTATCAAAAACTTCGTATCCTATCTTTACAATGAAAGATACGGAAATAAGGAAAATTCTCTTACAATTCACGATGAGGTTATCTATGTAAAGGGCGAGAAAAACGGCAGTATGGCTGAGGTTGCCATTCAGTGGAACAACGGCTATGAAGAAACAATTGAATCCTTTGCAAATAACATATCCACAACGGAAGGCGGTACCCACGAGGTTGGATTTAAGTCATCGCTCCGTAAAGTGCTTGAGGATTATGCAAGAAAGTACAAGCTTATGAAGGATGATGAGGAATTAACCGGTGAAGACGTTCGTGAAGGTATAATTGCCATCATTTCCGTAAAGCTTGAAGAGCCTCAGTTTGAAGGACAGACCAAGACAAAGCTCGGTAACTCCGAGATAAGAGGTCTTGTTGAAACAATAGTTAAAGAAAAGCTTGCAGACTTTCTTGAGGAAAATCCCAATGTGGGAAGAGCAATAATAGAAAAGGCAATGCTTGCATCCCGTGCGAGAATTGCTGCAAGAAAAGCAAGAGAGGCAACAAGAAAAACTCCTCTTGGTACAAGCTCACTTCCCGGTAAGCTTGCAGACTGTATAGTAAAGGACCCCACAAAGACAGAGCTTTACATCGTAGAGGGTGACTCTGCGGGAGGAAGCGCCAAGAGCGGCCGTGACAGTAAATATCAGGCAATACTTTCTCTTTGGGGTAAAATGCTTAACGTTGAAAAGGTTAAGCTTGATAAGGTTTATTCAAATGAAAAATTAGTTCCCGTTATCCAGTCACTCGGTACGGGAATCGGTGCAGAATTCAATATAGAAAAGCTCCGCTACGATAAAATAATAATTATGGCCGATGCCGACGTTGACGGTGCTCACATTCAGACACTTCTTCTCACCTTCTTCTTCAGACATATGTTCCCCCTTGTTGAAGCGGGACATATCTATCTTGCAAAGCCTCCTCTTTACAAGCTTTCAAGAGGTAAAACTTCAAGAGTTGCCTTCAGCGATGAGGAAAGAGATATAATAAGCGAAGAATTAAAGGCAGGAGACGCTAATGCCAAGGTTGAAATAAGCAGATACAAAGGTCTTGGTGAGATGGATCCTGAAGAGCTTTGGGAAACCACAATGGATCCCAAAAACAGAATCCTTCTTAAGGTTACACTTGAAGATGCAGAGCGCGCAAGCGAAATCTTCAGCGTGCTGATGGGTGAAGAGGTTGAGCCCAGAAGAATCTTCATCGAAGAAAATGCGCAGTACGTAACTAACCTTGATATATAAAAAGCGGAGGCTAAAATAAATGGCTAAACAGAAAAAATATGAAGATTCCCATTTTGAGGAATATATAGATACACAAACAATAGTCAATGTTGATATTGAAAAACGAATGAAGGAGGCTTTCATTGATTATGCAATGAGCGTAATCATAAGCCGTGCTCTTCCCGATGTGCGTGACGGTCTTAAGCCTGTTCACAGAAGAATTTTATATTCTATGTATGAAGAGCATCTGACCCACGATAAGCCTTTCTTCAAATCCGCTACCACCGTCGGTAACGTTATCGGTAGATACCATCCTCATGGTGACGCCAGCGTTTATGATGCAATGGTTCGTTTGGCGCAGGATTTCTCCATGCGTTATCCTTTGGTTGACGGTCACGGTAACTTCGGATCGGTTGACGGCGATCCCCCTGCTGCTTACCGATACACAGAAGCAAGAATGAGCAAGCTTTCCAATGTAATGCTTGAAAACATTGAAAAGAACACCGTTGACTTTGCTCCCAACTTCGATGAAAAGAGGGTGGAGCCCACCATTCTTCCCACAAGAATTCCCACTCTTTTGATAAACGGAAGTTCCGGTATCGCAGTTGGTATGGCAACAAACATACCTCCTCATAACCTTACCGAAGTATTAAACGGCGTAATCGCACAGATTGACGATCCCGAAATTACAACGGAAGAGCTCATGGAATATATAAAAGGCCCCGATTTTCCCACAAAGGCAACAATTATGGGTAAAAGCGGTATAAGAAGCGCTTATACCACGGGTAAAGGCAAAATTATTGTTCGTGCCAAGGCTGAAATTGTGGAAAAGAAGGACGGAAGCTATTCCATAGTTGTGACAGAACTTCCTTATCAGGTAAATAAGAAAATGCTGGTTGAGTCCATAGTTGACCTTGTAAAGGACAAGAAAATCGAAGGACTTGCCGACATTGATGACCATTCCTCCGACCGTGTCGGTATAAGACTTGACATTTCCTTAAAGAGAGATGCAAATCCTCAGGTTGTATTAAATCAGCTTTACCGTTTCACCCGTCTTCAGGACAGCTTCTCCGTTAATATGCTTGCAATCTGCGACGGAAAGCCGAAAACACTGGGACTTAAGGATATTCTTACGCAGTTTATCTCCTTCCAGGAGGAAATCGTTACAAGAAGAACACGCTTTGACCTTGAAAAGGCAGAAGCGAGAATGCATATACTTGAGGGCTTACGTATTGCCCTTGCCAATATCGATGAAATCATCGATACAATCAGAAATTCCTATGATGATGCCAAGGAAAGACTTATGGAGCGCTTTAATATGTCTGAAATTCAGGCGCAGAGCGTTCTTGATATGAGACTCGGACAGCTGCAGAAATTAAACGGCGAAAAAATCGAGGAAGAATATAATGCTCTCCTTGAAAAGTGCGAAGAGTACAGACTTATTCTTTCCGACAAGGCAAAGCTTATGGAATTAATCAAGGAAGAGCTTGCTGAAATCCGCGATAAGTACGGGGATGAGCGACTTACTTCAATCGAGCCCGGTCTTGATTTAATTGACGATGAGGATTTAATTGAGGTTGAGGATTCTGTTTATACCCTTACAAACTTCGGTTATGTAAAGAGAGTTCCTGCAGATACCTACAAGGCACAGCACAGAGGCGGCCGAGGTATTTCCGGTCTTCAGACCAGGGAAGAGGATTTTGTAAAGTATATGTTTACGGCATCCACTCATGACTTTATTCTGTTCTTTACAGACCGTGGAAGGGTTTACAGACTTAAGGGCTATCAGATTCCCGAATCCAGCCGTCAGGCAAAGGGAAATGCAATTGTTAACCTTCTTCCCATTGAAAAGGATGAAAAGGTAACGGCAATGATTCCCATCAAGGAATTTTCCGAGGATAACTTCCTTACAATGCTTACCAAAAACGGTATTATAAAGAAGACCTGCTTAGAAGAATACAACACAGCGAGAAAGGGCGGTATCCTTGCAATTGTAATTGATGAGGATGACGAGCTTATCTCCGTTGAATTAACCGACGGTAACAACGATGTTGTAATCGGAACCCATAACGGCCTTGCAATACGCTTCAACGAAAAGGATGTAAGAGCTATGGGCAGAGTAACCCGCGGTGTTAAGGCAATTACGCTGCGAAGCGGTGACTATGTAGTTGGTATGGCGCGCGTTGAAGAGGATGCCGAGCTTATGATAGTAACAGAAAACGGCTTCGGTAAAAAGTCAGAGTTTGACCTCTTTAAGACTCAGAAGAGAAGCGGTATGGGTATGATAGGCTATAAGGTAACGGAAAAAACCGGTAAGATTGCGGGTATCACCTCAATCAGGGAAGATGAAGACCTTATGCTTATTGCATCAAACGGCGTAATTATCAGAATGTTCTCAGCCGAAATAAACAGCTTGGGCAGAGCAACTCAGGGCGTAACCTTAATGAGAAGCGATGACGGCGCAACCGTAATCGGTATCGCAAAAACTCCTCACGAGGATGAAAAAGAGGAAGGGACAGAAGAAAACGCTGAAGCTCCCGCAGAGGAAGTAACTGAATAAAATAAAGTCCGGGGATGGCACAGCCATCCCCGGAATAAAACTTAAAAATACGGGTAAAATGAGCTTATAAAAAAATTTTCAAAAAAATTAAAAAAAAGGCTTGACAAAATGAAAAGTTTGTGTTATTCTAATATGGCTGTGGCGGCATAGCTCAGCTGGCTAGAGCAAACGGTTCATACCCGTTAGGTCGGCGGTTCAAGTCCACCTGCCGCTACCATTAAATGGCTCGTTGGTCAAGCGGTTAAGACACCGCCCTTTCACGGCGGTAACACCAGTTCAAATCTGGTACGAGTCACCAGGAAAAAAGCGTACTGAAAATTCAGTACGCTTTTTTCAGCGATATAAATTCCTGACGGAATTTGCGATATACCTTCGGTGCGATATATTACTGCGTAATGCGATATGTCCCTTCGGGACGAGTTGAAGGAATTTATAGCATATCGCAATCGAACAAGGTGAGATTATATCGAATTTGCGAAGCAAATATATCGCACGAGCGTTAGCGAGTATATCACCTAAATATATATGTCATCTAAACCATTCGGCTCTTCCAGGAAAAAATTAAACCCGTAAATTATACTATTTTTGGGATAAATACATAAATATATGCAATTTTTTTATAAAAATATGCTAAATTTCAAAAAAAGTTTAAAAAACTCTTGCAAAATAGAAAAATGTATGCTATTATAATGTGTACTGCTACGAAATGGAGGTGTTTTTAATGGCAAAGTGTGATGTTTGCGGAAAAGGCGTAACATTCGGAATCAGAGTAAGCCATTCTCACAGAAGAAGCAACAGAACCTGGAAAGCTAATGTAAGAACAGTAAGAGCGATTGTTAACGGTTCTCCCAAGACAATCTCAGTATGCTCACGCTGCCTTCGTTCCGGCAAGGTAGTTCGCGCTGTCTGATTGAACGAATAAATGAAGAACAGGCTATGCCTGTTCTTTTTTCTTTTAAACTTTCCATACAGCTTCCGCCAAAGAGTTCCGCCTTTCAGAACAGACAAAAGTCTGTTCTTTTTAAATCGCCTGAAAAGATAAATTGACCTATAAAGTAAAATAATTCTTGACAAAACTAACTTTATGTGTTATAATATTATACTGTAGAGTTAACTCTGAGGGCGGTATGCGGTTCGAAACGTATGCCCTAAAAAAACATTGCCACAGTTTGACAGATGTGGTATACTAAGGAGGGTAAAAA
>JAFQQJ010000013.1 GCA_017411325.1 Clostridia bacterium
ACATAATTTCGATTATGTGGGCAAAAATTTTTTTATTCATCAACTGAACGACTGTTCGGAACAGTTGTTCACCAAGGTGAAACAGGAGGGTATTTTAATGAAGAAGGGATTAAGTCCCGAAAGAAAAGAGGAGCTTTTGAGCCAGTCCTTTAATTATCTTATGAAAAACGGGTTGGAAAATACAACGCTCCGCTCATTCGGGCAGGAACTCTTCGGCAGTCCCAGCAGTATGTATCTGTATTTTGACGACAAAGAGGATTGGATTGTCGAAACAGCGAAGTACGGGCTTTCTACAAGCGCGGATATACTTTTCAAGTATGCTTTCGCAAACATTACAGATATGGAAAGGTTTTTCACAACAGTTATTGACGAAATTGATAAGGTTAAAGAAAGGCTGCGCGCGGTATACCAGGTGGCAACAAGTCCTGTCTACGGTGCGGATATGAGAAAGGCGGCAGAAGGTCTCAATGAGTTTTATCACCGGTACATCGGAAGACTTTCTGATATACTTGGATGCAGACCTGAAACGATAATCCCGTCGGTGTTTAATTTTATTTCCATTATGCTTGACTATGTTGTATGGGAAGACAGAGAAATCACACAGATTCAGTTTGCTGATTTATATAAAACTATGGAGATGAAACTGAAGGCAGAAAAGCAATAAACCCCTGTTTAATTTACTTTGAAAAGGAGGCATATTATGGGTTTTAAGAAAATTATGGCATTGATGCTGGCGCTTTGCGTTATTTTGTTGACGCTTACTGTCGGTATATGTGCCGAAGAAGCAGAGGGACATATTGAGGTTATACTCAAGGATGTCACAGCGGAAGACACAACAACGCTGAAAGGTGAAGCAAAAATTCTCGTAAGCGTAAAGGGTGCAACCGGTAAGGTAAATGCGGTTCAGACAGCACTCGCTTTCGAAGGAGAGCTTAAGTACAAGTCGATTGACTTCCTTGTGGGAGAAAACAATCCGCCTACGTGCTTTCTGATTCCTCCCAATGCAGCGCTGGCAAACAATACAGGAGAGCTTCTTCCTGCAATTGTGACCAACAATGCCGGTCGTCTTACATTCGGGGAAGAGGAAACGGAGCTTTTTGTGCTCACATTTGCAGGCGAGCCCGGTGATTCCGTTACGGTAAGCCTTAACGGTGAAAGTGCAGCAGGAAGCTATTGCTCCGTTGACGGAAAAATCGTTATGGCTAAAGAAGATGCCGAGTCAAGCGCAGAGGCATCTGCCAGCAAAGAAGATAACGAGGGTATTGAGGCGGAAGTCATCGTAAGTATGACGGTTGTAAAGGATATGGCTGTTACTGCCGGAAGCGGAAACGGCTATGCCGACAGCAAGCTTACCCTGACAATCACGAGTGAAAAGCGTGAGGGCTCCACAATCAGCACGGTGCTTAATACCGTATCTGATGTAAACGGCGGTCACTACAGCACCACTGTTCTTACTCCTCCGACATTTATAGTAAAGAATACTGTTGTGGGCGGAGATGGTGAAACCTACACCGTAAAGCTTGAGGGCCCCGGATATGTGCCCGTTGAAATAACAGGCGTTGATTTTGAAAAACCGCTTGAAATAACCAACGAGCAGTTTGTTCCCGGAGATATCAACTCCGACGGAGAGGTAGACCTTGACGATAAGGCGATTTACGAAAAGATGATAGCGGGCGAAGAAACCGACTACGAAGATATTTATGCAGACTTCAACCGCGATGAAAAAGTGGATAAGTACGATAATGTTTTCGGACATCTTACTGAGAAGGAAAAGACAGCTCCCGCAAAAATGAGTAAGCCTGTATTGAAGGCGGAAGAAGAAGGCGAGATGACTGTAACATGGAAAGCACCCGATGACGGAGGCTCTCCCATAACAGGCTACATAATCAAATACGGAAAAAGCTCCAAGCTTCTTACAGCCACAGAAGAGATTGATGACGGAAGTAAGACGGAAATTACCATCGATAAGCTCGATGACGGAGCAACATATTATTTCAAGATAGCGGCAATAAATGCAATCGGAACCGGTGAGTTCTCCGACAACGCAAACGCTAAAACCATTAAGCCCGAAGGCGGCGGTGGCGGCGGCTCCTTCGGAGGCGGTGCGGAAACCACTAAGCCCGAAGAGACCACCAAGCCCACGGAAACCACCAAGCCGGAAGAGACCGCTAAACCCGAAGAAGGCAAAACTCCTGCCGCAACCGATGAAGTGTTTACAGACCTTGCAAACTACGGATGGGCAAAAGACTATATCTACACACTTAAGAATAAGGGAATCATCAGTGGTGTAAGTGCAACTGAATATGCACCCGGTAATAACATCAAGAGAGGCGATTTTGTTCTTATACTTACAAGAATGCTTTCCGTTACAGGAGAGTTTACCGAAAACTTTGCAGACGTACCCGAATCAAGTTATTACTATGATGCCATCGGAAGAGCGAAGGCGGCAGGTATAGCGCAGGGTAGCGGAGCGAACTTTATGCCCGAGAACACAATTACAAGACAGGATTTAATCACTCTGGCATACCGTGCGTTCCTTGCAAAGGGATATATTGAAGAAACGGAAGATTCAAGCATTCTTGATACATTTGGGGATAAAGATAAAATCTCAGATTATGCGAAGACGGCAATGGCATCTATGGTAAAGGCTGGAATAATCAAAGGCTCTGATGACGGAAATGTAAATCCCATGGGATTTGCTACAAGAGCCGAGGTTGCTGTTATGTGCGCAAGACTTGTGGAGTTAATTAAATAAATGGCAGACTACACCTTTGACATTATGGAATTTATGCTTGCGTGTATGGCTTTTCTGATAGTTCTTCTGGTAGCGATGTATGTGGTGATGAAAATAAATACCTTCCTTGATAAAAGAAGGGTTATAAAATTGGAGATTAACCGCACAGACGGAGAGGAGCATCGCTACTGGGAGAGAGAACTGAAAAAGCTTTATGCGCAAAAAGTATACCCATTGTAGGAATTATACTTAAAAAACGGAATAAAAAGTGATTCAGGGTATGCCTTTACACTCTGCATCACCGGAAATTCCACGCCCGTGGGGGATGTTCCCCCTGAGTGTGTTTTGAATATATGACAAAAATTAAAAAACAAAAAGGAGAAATGACAATGAATTTCAAAAAAATCCTTGCAACCTTACTTGCAGTAGTAATGGTTCTCGGAACAACAGGCGTTTCTTTTGCAAATGACGAAATCCTCTTCGAAATCGAAGAAGTTGAAGCAGAAGAAATGGTCGAGCTCTTCGGAGAAGTAACAGAAGCAGTTGCACAGATAGACTCCAACTTCTATGCATCTCTTGCTGATGCTGTTGAGGCAGTTAAGAACGGCGAAACAATAAACTTACTTGCTTCTCTTGATGAAAATGTAGTGGATATAAACAAGACAAATGTTGCGTTTACAATTGACGGTGCTCTTGCAGACGGAAGCAAGGCTGAATTTACCGGTACTATCCAAATGAATATCGGACAGAACGTAACCATAAAGAACATAGACTTCGTTAACAAAAGTGGCACGTCAAAGGACTTTATCAAAAATGCCGGAAGCCCCACAGGCAAAAACTACAACACCACTTTGACAGTTGAAAACTGTTCCTTTACCGGAGATAAATCGGTTGATACAGTTGCACTCAGAATGACGCATCCTACTCTGGTTACGGTAAAGAACTGCGAAGGTACAGCCCTTCATTCCTTTATACAGAACTCGGGCGGACAGAATGTTATATTTGATACCGTGAAAATTACAGACTCAGAGAGCGGTTTCTCTGTTGGCGGTGTAAGAGCAAGCACAGTAAAGAACTGCGAGCTTTCTCTCGGTGAAGGCTTCGGTATCCGTTATGACCTTGCAACAGCTAATGCTGTACACGTTGTGGAAAACAACAAGATTGAAGCATTTATCCCCGTTGTTGCAAGAAGAGCAAGAGCAGAAAATACTTCTGTAACATTCAACGGCACAAATACATTTACAGAAACAAACACAGACGGTCTCTGGATGGCAATCGGTGATGATGAGAAGGAATACAACGGCGACAATGTTACTGTTGACAACATCACCGCACCCACAAAGTGTGTTAATGTTGTACTCAACGACACCGGTCTTGATTATTCCGGCATAATCGGTGCAGCAGAAGCAAAGATAGGTAACGTTCTTTATCAGACTCTTGAAGCGGCAATCGCAGCTCTTGAAGAGGGCGACACACTCGAAATTGCTACAGGCGAATATAAAGGCTTTGACCTTTTGGTTGACAATGTAACCATCACCGGAATGACAGATGATACTGTTATTACAATTAAGAGCATTCCTTACAATGCATTTATCGGCGTAAATGCAGATGGAGCAGTTGTAAAAAATCTTAATTTTGTAATAGCTGAAGATTGTGAAAGAACAGGCGACTATCTTGATGGTTATGATTCAGTAATTGGATTCTGGAGCAAAAATTTTGCTTTAGGCTCAGATGTACCTACAGGTTGCGATATATTAAACTGTACTTTTGTAAACAAGCACGCAGGCATCAATAATGCTATATTTAACTTTAATAGCTTCAACATCATCGGCAACACCTTTGAAAACTTCGATGCAGGTGTTCAGGTTATGAATGACCTTGCATCCATGGGCACTGTTAACATTAATGATAATACCTTCACAAAGGTAAATACTCCCATCAACGTATACTGGGGTAAGGTTGGCGAAGACGATAACACTCTTACAATTGCGGATAACACCTTTGTAAGCGCAAAGAATACTGATAAAATTCATATCGGTATCGCAGACCTTGCTACAGCCAACGGAACACCCGGTATTGACGGAGTTGTTATTTCAGGTAACACCTTTAATGCCGAAACAGAAGTTGATGTTGTAAATACTTCAACAGAAATTTCTTTAGCAGTAAAGTCTGCTCTTGAAGATGTTGAAAATGTTACTGTTAACGCAAAGTATGCCGGCGTAGTTGCAAAAATCGACGATGCATATTATCAGACTCTTGATGCAGCAATTACGGCTGCAAAGACCGGCGAAACAATCGACCTTTTAGGCAACACAATTACAATAAAGGATCTTCCTTCTGATCCTGTTAACGGCAGAAGATGGTTTGATACAGATGGCAAGACTCTCACAATCCAGAATGGTACACTTGATCTTACAGGTGCAAATGTAACAGACGCAGTTTTCCGTTTGGAAAAAGCAGGAACACATCTTGTATTCGACAATGTTGATATTGTAAAGGGAAGCGAAGGTTCCGTAAATTACTTTGTAAACCTTCAAAATACTGATTCATCGGTTAAATTCAACGAATGTGATTTTAACGTTGTAGCAGGCTGCCATTCAGTTATTGCAAATACAAGCGGCGGTGTTGTTGAAGTAGTTGACTGTGACATTAAAGTTGAAGGTAAAAACTTTATTTACAGAGGCGGCGCTTTAGTTAAGGACAGCACATTTACTTCAAAGACAGGTAACATTATTAATCACAACGAGTTCCCCAGTGTTATTGATAATACAAAGGCTGAAACATATCGTCTTGGTATTATTGAGTCTACAGGAACAATAGATATTATTAATGGTTCTTATGTATATGCGGTAGAGGTTGCTCATTATTACGATTCAACAAACTCCAAGTATAGCACAGGACTTATTACAGTTGACGAGACATCTACTCTTGAAGCTCTTGATATGGACGTTGATCTTATCAATCCTGATTCCGAAGGAACAATTACCTCCGAAGCAAACCGGATTTACGTACAGTTCAGAAAGACAGACGTTGGCGAAAAGGACATTGAAGGCAAGGACGTTTACGAAATCGTACTTGCAGGTAAGGGTACAAAGGGTGCAGAAAAGATTAACGAGCTTGCATCTGCAGACCTTACATTCTTCTTCAAGGGCGAGGCATTAGAGGATGCTGAAATGTCCTACTTCGTAACACCCGCAGAAGGCGTATCTCTTTCCCAGACAGGTAAGAAGGGCGAAGAGCACAGATATATGTTCAACTATGACGGTGTTACAAAGTATGAAGAAACCGATACAGAAATCGTAATCGGTGAAATTACAATCGAAGGCTATGGCAGCTACACTCTTAAGACAGAGGAATTTACTGCAGCAGGCGCTAAAAATACAAATGCAGTTTATGCAACAGAAATCAAGAATAGCATCGTTGACGGTTATACTCCCGCTGCAGATCTTGTTGTAAACGGTGAAGTTGCAGACGATGACGATATGGTTGGTAAGGTTGAAGGAGCTACAATCGCAGTTCCCGTAAGAACACTTACAATCAATGTAACATTCCCCAACTCCGTAAAGAACAACGTAGCAGCATATCAGAATATGACAGTTAAGATTGCCGGCGGTAACGTTGACAAGACAATTGACCTTGGTACAGATTATGTGGATGCTGATACAGTATATACTGCAACACTCAATCAGAAGGGCACAGCTGATGCAGCTGCATACGAAATTGAGGTTGACCTTCCCTTCAATACTGCATATATGGTAACAGTTGAAGGTGACGGTTACAGAACAGCACGTTACACAGTTAAGCTTACAGATGATAAGACACTTAACTTCTGGAACAACGTAATGGACGAGGATAATATGATACAGGTTGAAGAAGGCGAGGATGCAGAAGCAACCGCAACAACCAAGACCTTCCTTGCCGGCGACATCGTAAAGGATAATCAGATCAACGTATACGACCTTTCTGCAGTAGTATCCTACTTCGGTAAGAGAGTAACAGTTGAAGAAGCTCCCAATTACGCTAAGTATGACCTTGACAGAAACGGCATAATCGATGCCCGCGACGTAGCATACGTTCTCGTATCCTGGGGCGAGTAAGAAAAATTCAACAAAGAATTTTTCTTACAAGGTTTTGAAGCCGCAATAATGCGAACAGCATTATAGGCTTTGAAACCGAGTAAACAAACAAAATCGTAGGGGAGGGGCTCTGCCCCTCCCGCAAAAGCCCTCCTTGCCTAAAGGAGGGAAGATTGCGAAAGCAATCAGGGAGGATTCGGCAAGATTCTTCTACGGATGAGGTGAATCCCTCAGTCTTCGGAGAAATAAATTTCTCCTGACGACAGCTCCCTTTAGGGCAAGGGAGCCTTAAGGGTTGTCATTCTGAGGGAGTATGCGAGCGAAGAATCCCGAATCCCAAAACAAACATGAATCCACCGGGGATGGGCGACAAGCCCTCCTCTTTCGGAGCATATATCGCTTGGTGTATGCCCCGAAAGGGGACAACCCCTTAAGGGAAATGAAAATAAGAGGTAGGACGCAGGATTTTAAAATCCGAATTTTCCACCTCTTTTATGGCGTTATATAAGGAAGAAACTCCACACCTGTGGGCTCTTTGCCTTAAAGTGTGTTTTGAATAGATAGCATTAAAACCCGATTCTTAATACAAAGGAGAAATGACAATGAATATGAAAAAAATCCTTGCAACCTTACTGGCAGTAGTAATGGTTCTTGGAACAACAGGCGTTTCTTTTGCAAATGACGATTTGTTCTTTGAAATCGAAGAAGTTGCAGAAGAAGAGCTTTTCGAAGAAGAGGTTGAACTTTTCGGAGTTGCGGAAGCAACTAAAGTAACCACTTTTGCAGGGCTTAAAAACGCACTTGCGGAAGCAAATGCAAACGTTACCGTAGGAGCGGACATTACCATAGATGAAGCTCTTAGCATTCCTGAAGGTGTTACAGTAACTGTAGCCGCAGAAAAGACACTTCGTGTTCTTGATACTCTTACCAACAATGGCACAATCAATGGTGACGGTACTGTAAGCGTTGACACGATGGTATATGTTGTTGAAACAGTTACTCCTTATGAAGGTGTAAGCTATGATGTAACTGCTACAAAGAACGGTACTCTTGTAGGTACTGCTCCCGGAACCACCGTTACATACGAGATTTCTCTCGACGGCGGTGACAACTGGTTTGCTGATACTACTAATGGCACTGCAGAAGCGGTTCTTGCAAAGGCTGACGGAACAAAAACTGTATATGCAAGCTTCCAGACTGCTTATACTTCGGCAAGAAACGACGATGTTGTTTACATGCTTACAGATGCACATGTTCAGAGTAAAAACGCAAAGAACAACTATGGACCTCTGTTTTCATATTATGGTTTGACTCTTGAAGGAAACGGTCACACAATCTATACTGACCTTGAAGCGAACGGCGCTGCTACTAAATATTCAACCATTAAATTTGCTTCTTATGCAAGTGGTGCAGGCACAGTAATTAATCCTGTTATTAAGAATGTTACTATTGATAGCCAAAACAATTCATCAAACGACATTGACGTCGTAGCCAATGGTAACAGCATCAATTTGAGCCTTTACAATGTTAATATGCTTTGTAAGAGCTGGACGTCTTTGTGTTTGAATTCTAAGGATTCAACAAGCGAAGCGAATTTGGATTTATATGATTGTTCAATCAAGAGATGGGATGTGTCTTCCGGTACCAGTGTAGATATATACAGCGGTGAGTACACACATGCACTTAATAACAAGTGCACTGTTTATGGCGGTACATACACCAAGGACCCAACTAATTACCTTGCAGAAGGCGTTAAGGTGGAGAAGATAAATGAATCCTACAATGTTGTTCCCGATCCCGCTTACGGCATGGTTGCAAAAATCGGGGATGAATATTTCGAAACTATTGATGATGCGCTGAAGACTGCTGTAAACGGTGACGAAATCATACTTGTTAAAGATATCGAAATCAGCAAATCTATTGTTGTTAAAAACGGCATTACCTTTAACGGTAACGAATATACTATTACACCTGCAGCAGATTTTGCTATTGACGGTCATGGCGCAGCATTTGTAATTGATGCAGAACGAAACGACAATAATGCCCGTGTAGCAACTGAATATACAGTAAAGAACGTTGCATTCAGCGGATTTAGTGGAATGACACGTGTACTTCGTGCAAACTTTGCTGATATCAATATTGAAAACTGTACTTTCGAAGGAAACAGTGTTTCGGAAGGTATCATTACATCAGCTTATGCTGATTTGGATATAAAAGATTGCGTATTCAAGAGCAACAACTCCGCATTTGTACTCATCAATATCGGTGCTGATGTTGACGAATACGGAACAGAGGCAGTTGCAGATATAACAGACAATACTTTTGTAGAAAACAATGCTGCAGTTGCAGGTGTTTATCTTGTATCATCTGCCAATGTGACAGGCAACCACTTTAAGGGTAATGTTCACACCGGAGACAATGCAAACGGTGCAGCAATTCTGGCAGGTCCCTATGCCGGCACGATAGCATATTCAATCAACATCAACGAAAATGCATTTGATAATGCTATGACCAGAAACGGTGCAGCTATCCCTGCAGTTTATGCAGAAGACTGGTCCGACTCCTATGATTCAACTACTGCCTTTGACTTTAGCTCCAACTATTGGGACGGAAAAGAACCTGCTAAGGGTGTTGCATACGAAAGTAACGTAAATGTTCCCGTAATAACATTTGCCGACTACTATGAAGATTACAGCTTTAACGCTGAGGGCGAGCTTATGCTCAGCAGCGCTGAGGACTTTGCAGAAAACAGAATAGATGCTGTTTACCTCATCAATGGAGCAAATGAAACAGGTATAGCAACAGACCTTTACGACATTTATGCACTCAGAAGCCTTGAAGTTAAAATTTATGCGGGCGCAACACATATAGCAACCACTGAATGGAAGAGAAGCTATCCTATCCTTATCGCGAATGACTACCTTTCCTGTGCATCCAAGATTATAGGAACAAGCGGTTCATGGGCAACAGAATGGATAATTGTACCCAACGAAGCACTGATTCCCACAAAGGTAGTTCTGGTTATTGACGACGTTGAAACTTCAACCTATGACATATGGAATTCAAATATCAATTATGACTCCTGGAAGGCACTTGGAGGTGTAGGCACCGCAAAGGCTGCTATCGGTGAAACCAGATATCACAGCCTTCAGGCAGCTGTTGAAGCGGTTAAGAACGGAGAAGAAATCGTTATACTTGAGGATTTCGCATTTACAGAGGGTGCAAACGGCACAACAAACGGCATTTCCTATACAGGTGATGCAAGCTTTACCATTAACCTTAACGGCAAGACAATTACATCCGATCTTGGAAACAATGCATTGCGCTTTAAGATAGGTGACGGAAACAGCATAGAAAATACAAATGTTGAAATTACTGTTAAAAACGGTAAAATAGTTTCCGGCGATAACAACTGGTGCGCAATAAGTGCGGCAACTGCTGAAAATAGCGGAAACAAGCTTACATTAAACCTTGAAGATCTTGATATCAAGGCAAGCAAAGCAGGAGACTATGCGGTAAAGTCCTGGGCAGGTGCTGTTGTAAATGCAAAAAATGTTGATATCGAAGCTGATATGGCAGGCGGTTTCTATGCTGTAGGCGGCGAAATAGTGCTTGAAAATTGTACTGTAGACCAGAAGGGATTACATACAGCACCCTATTTGTCAATGGCAGCAGCAGTTTCCAATCTTGGAAAAATGACAATAAAGTCCGGTACATACTCAACAGAGCCCAAATCGGCAGAAGAAGCGTATAACCAGGGAACCTCTCACGGCTCATGGGCTGTCGGAGTAATGAACAGCGGCGGTACACTCATAATTAATGGCGGTACATTCTCAAACGGAAACTTCGGAGATGACGCACTTGCAACATATGCCCGCGGACTTGTTTTCGGAGATAAAGCAGCTGAAATTATAATTAACGGCGGTACATTCAATGCCCTTGATGAAATTATCGACCTTCAGAATAATTTAGGAACACAGCCGAATCCCACGGCGACTCTTGCAGGAGGAACATTCAGTGCCGATCCTACAAAGGCTGCAAACAACAGCAATCTGATTACTGTTGCTGAAGGCTTCCAGGTAACAAAGGGTGTAAACATCTATAAGGTTGTGCCCGATGAAGCTATCGCTGATAAGGTTTATGTTCAGTTCAGAAAGACAGATGTTGATGCAAACGGCGAAGACAATCTTGAAGGCAAGGATATTTACGAAATCGTACTTGCTGGTAAGGAAGAAAAGATTAACGAGCTTGCATCTGCAGACCTTACATTCGTATTTGATCCCACACCTCTTGACGAAGATGGCGAAATGTCCTACTTCATAACACCCGCAAAGGGCGTAACTCTTTCCCAGACAGGTAAGAAGGGCGAAGAGCACAGATATATGTTCAACTATGATGGTGTTACAAAGGATGAAGAGACAGGCAGTGCAATAGTAATCGGTGAAATTACAATCGAAGGCTATGGTGATTACAAGCTTTCTACTGCAGCTTCTGAAAACAATGCTGTGTATGCAACAACAATCATTGATAATCTTGTTGATGGCTACAAGGCAGCTGCAGAGCTTGGAATAAACGAAGATATGGTAGCAAACGACGGTATGGTTGGCGAAATCACAAACGGTAAAATTGAAGTTCCCGTAAGAACACTTACAATCAACGTAACATTCCCCAACAACATCAAGGAGAACGTAGCAGCATATCAGAATATGACAGTTAAGATTGCCGGCGGTAATGTAGATAAGACAGTTACACTCGGAAGTGACTGGGCTGATCTTGAAGAAAACACAATTTATCCCGCAAATGTTACACTTAGCAGCGATGCAACTGATGCAAGCTATGTTGTAACAGTTGACCTTCCCTTCAATACCGCATATATGGTAACAGTTGAAGGTGACGGCTACAGAACAGCACGTTACACAGTTAAGCTGACAGAAGCTAAGACACTTAACTTCTGGAACAACGTAATGGACGGGGATAATATGATTGAGGTTGAAGAGGATGCAGAAGCAACCGCAACAACGAAGACCTTCCTTGCCGGCGACATCGTAAAGGATAATCAGATCAACGTATATGACCTTTCCGCAGTAGTATCCTACTTCGGTAAGGGAGTAACAGTTGAAGAAGCTCCCAATTACGCTAAGTATGACCTTGACAGAAACGGCGTAATCGATGCCCGCGACGTAGCATATGTTCTCGTATCCTGGGGTGAATGATAATTTTTCAACAAAGAAAAATTATCATAAAGTTTTAAGCCCGCGAAAACCTGAACAAGGTTTTAGGGCTTGAAACCGAGTAAACAACCAAAATCGTAGGGGAGGGGTTCTGCCCCTCCCGCGAAAGCCCTCCTTGCCTAAAGGAGGGAAGATTGCGAAAGCAATCAGGGAGGATTTGGTAAGATTCTTCCCCGGATGAGGTGAATCCCTCAGTCTTCGGAGAAATAAATTTCTCCTGACGACAGCGCCCTTTAGGGCAAGGGAGCCTTAAGGCCCTGTCATTCTGAGGGAGTATGCGACCGAAGAATCCCGAAATAAACAAAAAAACAGACAGTGAAATTCACTGTCTGTTTTTGTTTAGCCGTTAATCCTTGAAATCAAAACCGAGCTCGTCACGGAGCCACGCGGCACTTAAAGGTGCCCAGCTTGATGCGTGAGGTTTTTGGTGTGCAAGCCCCATGCCGTGACCGCCTGTGGGATAGATGTGTAATTCAAAGGGGACTTTGTTTTCGGAAAGTGCCTTTGCCATATCAATGCTGTTGGAAACGGGAACCACGGGATCTTCTGCCGTGTGCCACAAAAATGTGGGCGGGGTATCCTGATTAACATGCTTTTCTGCGGACAAAAAGTCCGAAAGAGCCATATATTCATCCCCCGGATAATCGGATAAAAGATTCTTTCTTGAGCCGATGTGAGTATACCTGCTGCTTAAGGAAAGCACGCCGTAGCAAAGTATTGCGGCATCGGGACGGGCGGAAACTTTGTCGATTTCGTCCTTTTCCTCAACTTCAAAATCATAGTGGGTGAGTAAGGACGATGCCAGATGACCACCTGCGGACAAGCCGAGGATTGCTATCTGTTCGGGATTTACGTTGTACTCCTTTGCGTGATAGCGGACATATCTGATGGCACGAAGGGCATCGTAAAGCATTGCGGGATGGTTGTAGGGGCTAAGGCGGTAGGTTACAACAAAGGCATTAAAGCCGTTATTGTTATAAAATTCGGCAATTTTTGAGCCTTCGTTTTCCAGTGATAAATGGTGATATCCTCCGCCGGGGAAAATGATTACGGTGCCAAGGGGCTTATCCGAATCAATCAAAAACGGCTCCATTACGGGAATCTGACCGAATTCTTCTTTATAAAGCGGAATGTTTTCCTTTTCCCATAAATTAATCATCATACCAAATCCTCCTTTACTGTTCTTCTTATAAGGTCGTAAACGTGAAGCATTGCTGAATTTCTCACGCGGTCTCTCGCACCGGGAATGAAAAGCTTAAATGCCTTTTCATACTTTTTTGTGGAAATTGCAATCCATACCGTTCCCACGGGCTTATCGGGAGTGCCGCCTGTGGGCCCTGCGATTCCGCTGGTGGAAACGCCGATGTCACTGCCTGCTTTGAGGCGGACACCCTTTGCCATCTGAAGCACGGTTTCTTCCGATACCGCACCACATTTTTCAAGTGTTTCGGGAGAGACGCCCAGGGCATTGACCTTGGCTGAATTTGCATAGGTAACGGCGCCGTATAAAAATACCTCGGAGGAGCCCGAAAGGTCTGTTATTGCTGAGGCAATCATACCGCCGGTACAGCTTTCAGCCGATGCAAAGGTAAGCTTTTTCTCACGGAGCAAATCAAGAACGCATTGGGGCAGGGAATAGGTAAGCCCTTCGCCGTAAATCAAATCGCCGAAGATTTCGTAAATTTCCTTTTTTACGGGAGCAATTAAAGCCTCTGCTTCGTCCTTTGTTTTTGCCCTTGCACTTATTCTTAAGGAAAGCTCTCCGGGATTTACATAGGGTGCAACGGTGGGGTTGCTTGACGATGTTAAGTGCGCAATTTTTTTCTCTGCCTCAGCTTCGCCCATACCGAAAATTCTTATAAAGTCCGACTTTACGGTAACGCCGCTCTTTTTCTCGAAAAAAGGAATTAAATATTCCGTAAACATAGGCTTCATTTCGCGGGGAGGACCGGGCATCATAACAGCAATTTTGCCGTCCTTTTCAATCAGTACACCGGGTGCGGTGCCGAACTTGTTATATAAAGTAACTGCACCTTCGGGGATAAGTGCCTGTTTGGCATTTGAAGGAGTCATTTCCCGTCCGCGGCTTTTAAAATATTCCGTAATCTGAGAAAGTGCCGCTTCATCCATTTTAAGGGGCATATTAAAATATTCTGCCACGGTTTCCTTTGTCATATCGTCATATGTGGGGCCAAGACCGCCTGTCATAATAACACAGTCGCTTCTTCTGAAGGCAAGGTCAAGGGATTCTTTCAATCTGTCGGCATTGTCGCCCACAACCGTGTGATAGTGGACATTCAATCCAAGCTCGGAAAGCCTTGCGGTGATAAACTGGGCGTTGGTGTTTGATATCTGTCCCATTAAAAGCTCGGTTCCGATTGCGAGTATTTCAGCGTTCAAGTAAGTCAATCCTCTCAAGATTAATATTTTCTTATGTTTATTGTTTCAATTCCTTCAATCGCTTTCTTGCAAAGCTCATCAAAGGGAATGTGACTTTCGCTCTTTAATATGTTTTCGATGTTGGGGCGTGTTGTGGGGTGCTTGGGAGTAAATACCGTACAGCAATCCTCATAGGGAAGGATGGAGGTTTCAAAGGTGTCAATTTTTCTTGCAATCTGAACGATTTCGTCCTTATCCATTCCTATGCAGGGGCGGAAAACGGGAATGTCCGTAACAGAATCGGTAACGCCTAATGCCCACACCGTCTGGCTTGCAACCTGACCGATGGATTCGCCTGTGATAAGGCCCTGACACTCTCTCTTTTTGGCAACCTCGTTTGCGATTTTCATCATCATTCTGCGCATAATTAAGGTCATATGCTCGGAGGGGCAGTTGTCACGGATGGCAAGCTGTGCCTCTGTAAAGGGGACAATGTGAAGGGGCATACTTCCTGTGTAATCTGCAATGCGGTCAGCCAAAGTCAAAACCTTTTCCTTTGCCTTTTCGCCCGTATAGGGATAGCTGAAAAAGTGAATTCCCTCAACGTAAACGCCGCGCTTGGCAATCATATGTCCTGCAACGGGGCTGTCGATACCTCCTGACAATAAAAGCATTGCTCGTCCGTTGGTGCCGGTGGGCATACCGCCTGCCGCCTTTATTCTGCCTGCATAAACGAAGGCGTCGGTATCTCTTACTTCAACTCGTACAACTACGTCGGGATTTATTACGTCAACCGTAAGATGGGGGAAGGCGTCAAGGAGCGCACCGCCAACCATTGCGGAAATTTCGGGTGACTTATAGGGAAAGGATTTGTCCGCACGGCGTGACTCAACCTTGAAGGTATTAACGCCCATAAGAGCATCACTTAAATACTCGGGAGCGAAGTTCATAATCTTTTCCATATCCTTTTCGATTATTCCCGCGCGTGAAAGGTTTACAATTCCGAAAACCTTGGAAAGACGGTTTACCATTTCGTCAATATCGTCTTCTCTTTCGGGAAGAACGTAAACCGTTGCCTGCTGGTCGTAAATTTGAAAGTCGCCCACGGCTTTAAGGCTTCGCTTCATATTGCCCTTAAGCATATCCTGAAAACGACGGCGGTTTCCGCCCTTTAATATAAGTTCGCCGGTTTTGGCAAGTATCATTTCTCTCATCTTAATATCTCCAGTTTCTTTATTATAGTTTGGTATGTTTCTTCAAGCTCCTCAAAACTTGTGTGCTTTGAAAAGCTGAAACGTATTGCATTGTCGGGGTAGGGAACATTCATGGCAGCGAGCGTTGAGCTTCCCTTTGCTCCCTTGGCGCAGGCTGAGCCTGAGCTTACATAAATTCCTTCTTCGGAAAGGGCATTAAGCATTATCTCCGAGCGGATTCCCTTAAAGGAAACATTTAATATATAGGGGCTTGAATTAATAAGTCCCCCGTTTAAGTAAACATCGGGGAGGGCGAGCAACTTTTCGGCAAAGTCCTTTTTCAGCTTTGCCATACGTTCATAATGCTCATCCGGATTAATTTCCGCTGCTGCGGCACCAAAGCCTGCAATTCCCACCATATTTTCTGTGCCTGAGCGAATATTTCCCTCCTGACCGCCACCGAAAACGATGGGCTTAAGGCTTGTAACCTTGTCGCTTTTGTATAATGCACCAACGCCTTTTGGACCGTGTACCTTGTGACTGCTTACGGTCATTAAGTCAATGCCCCAACGAGAGGGGTAAAGGTCGATTTTTCCGAAGGACTGCACCGCATCCACATGGAAAAGTGCCCTCGGTGCTTTTCGCTTTATCATGGGTGCAAGCTTTTCTATGGGTAGAATCGCTCCCGTTTCGTTATTGACGTGCATAACGCTGACAAGTGAGGTTTTGTCGTTAACGGCAGCAAGGATTTTTTCAGCCTTCACGCTTCCGTCTTCTTCGGGGGCTACAAAAACTACTTCAAAGCCAAGGGCTTCAAGATGCATAAATGCATTTTTCACCGCATCGTGTTCAATTGCCGTGGTGACAATTCTTTTTCCCGCCTTTATGTTGGCACCACCGATGATGGCAATATTGTCGCTTTCCGTTCCGCCGGAGGTAAATATTATATTTTTCGCATTGGTATGAAGCGATGCGGCAACAGATGCCCTTGCTTCATTAAGTATACGCTCCGACGAAAGCCCTAAGGTATAGCGGGAGGAGGGGTTTCCGAACTCCTCTTCCATCATAAGGATTGCAGCCTTAACGGCAGATTCCGATGGCTTTGTCGTAGCACTGTTATCAAGATAAATCAAAGGAAACATCCTTTCTTTTTGCATTACCTTATATTATAACATTAAAAAGGAAGAATTTCAATAAATAAATGAGATTTATTTAAAGCCTTCCCTGTGCAAGGGAAGGTGGTTTTTGTGAAACAAAAATCGGAAGGGTTGGCGGGATATGGGGAATGAGAAAACAATCCTCCCGTCCTTCGGACACCCTCCTTTACACAAGGAGGGCTTTGAAGTTATGAGAAAACTTTATTTTTCTGCAAAAACAGAACGGCTGAGCCGTTCTGTGTAAATATTATTTTTCAGGATGCGTAAGGTTTTCAGGGAGTCCCAAAAGATAATTTGCGGAAATTTCGAAGAATGTGCATATTGCTTTAATGTCAGATAAACTTGGCTCATAGGTATTGCTTTCGATATATGAAACCTTTCGCTGTGTTATTCCAAGCTCTTTACCAAGCGCACCTTGCGTTAAATCCATATCCTCTCTGAGCTGTCGCACCTTTTCTCCAAGAGTCATATTTATATGCATAAAACCACCGCCCTTTATATTTTTTCTATAGTATATTATAGACGGAAAACATCTATTGACATTTAGACAGAAAACGTCTATAATGTGGGTAGATAATAAAAAAAGGAGTGTAAAAAATGAAAAAGATTATAAGTTTAGTGTGTGTAATAGTTATGATTTTTAATTGTATAATTATTGCACAGGGAACAGAAGGCGGAGAGAACGCCATTGAATTGACAATTGGCGAAAAGAAAATTGTTAAAATTGAAAATGGAGTAAAAACTGCTGTTGAAACTGATGTGGCACCTATTATAAAGGACGGAAGAACATTTGTACCTGTTAGGTTTATTTCTGAAAATTTTGGTTATGAGGTTGTTTGGAATGGAGAAACTCAAACGGTTATGATAACTAAAGAAAATAAAACAGTTTCTGAAGAAATAGATACAATGAAAAGTGAGATAGAAGAGGATATTGTAAAAGCGTTTATGCGATGCACAAGAACTACGCCGATAAAACTAAATAATAAGTATATTGCAGTTAAGAATCTAAGTGGTGATGAGTATTATTACAGAGATGGGTTCTTTGGTCAAATGAAAAAATTGGGATTTGAGAAAAGTGAAACTGTAGATAAATATAACGAAGGTTTAAGATATACGACTGTCTATACATTTAAAAAAGAAGACATAAAACTTACATATTTGATAGAAAAATGTCTTGGTGGAGAAGATGGATATACAGATGCTTATATCTACGTAGAATTTTTTGTTGAAATAGAAAAATAATAATTCCATAAAAAGCCACCCGTCGGGTGGCTTTTTTGCTTGCAAAAATTTCCCTTTCGTGCTATACTTGATAAAAACACAAAAAGGAATGATTTTATGATATATGAAAAGATAGCACTTTCCGATAAGGATGAAAATATATATCTGGAGGTTTATGCCCCCGAAAAGCTTCAGGGCTTTGTCCGTGACGGAATACTCGTAATTCCCGGCGGCGGATATGCCTGTGTATGCTATGACAGAGAGGGTGAGCCCATTGCTCTTGACTTTGTGGCAAAGGGACTTTGCGCCTTTGTGCTTCACTATTCCGTTGGTGAAAAGGCAAAATTTCCCCGTCCGTTAATCGAAGCATCAAAAGCGATGAAATACATAAAGGAACATGCCGACCTTTACGGACTTAATCCGGAAAGAGTTTTCGCAACAGGCTTTTCTGCAGGCGGTCACCTCTGTGCTTCCCTCGGAACACTCTGGCATCTGGACGAAATCTACAAGGAAGTTGATATGCCCTACGGCTTTAACAAGCCCTGCGGTATTATTCCCGTATACCCGGTAATATCTGCCCTCGTACCGACACACAAGGGCTCTTTCCAGAACCTTACGGGAAGTTTAGAGCCTACGGAAGCAGAGCTTTTGGAATACTCACTTGAAACAAGAGTTGACGAAAAATCTGCTCCTGCATTTATTGTGCATACATCAACGGATCAGGCGGTGCCTGTATATAATGCCCTCGCCTTTGCAAAGGCGTATGCCGATGCGAAAATACCATTCGAGCTTCACATTTTCAAGGAAGCACCCCACGGAATGGCGCTTGCAACAAAAATTACCGAGGTAGGAAATCCGGGATGGGTAAACGAATCCGCAGCAGAGTGGACTCATCTTGCACATCTTTGGATGAAGGGAATAAAATAAGATAAAGCCTCCCACAGGGAGGCTTTTTATGTGGGAAAAATAGATTCTTCGCCCTTCGGGCTCAGAATGACGGAGCGGGAAAGACGGACTCGGAATGACAATATATGAGAGGTGGACTCAGAAGGACAAGGGGTGTTGAACGAATATAGCTGTCATTCTGAGTGAACGTAGTGAGCGAAGAATCTCTGCTGACAATTTTTATCTTATAATTTCAATATCTACGCCTTTATAGTAGTGCTTTAATATTTTCTCATAGCTTTTTCCTTCCTTTGCAAGGACGTTTGCGCCGTGCTGGCTCATACCGACGCCGTGTCCGAAGCCTTTTACGGAAAAGGTGACAAGACTGTCATCGGCCGTTATGGTAAATGCGGCAGAGCGCAGGGAAAAAAGGCTTCTTATCTCTGTTCCCTTAAAGCTTTTACCGCCTATTATGATGGATTTTACATAGCCTGCGTCCGAAAGCAGCGGCTTTCCGATATCAGAAGGAGAAGAAAGTTTCGCGCCCTCGGAATTCACCTTGTTCATAAATTCGGAAAAGCTTATGGTAATGCTTGTTTCAAATCTGTCGACACTCTCTTCACCAGAGCTTTCTGCAGACTTTAAGTAGGGAACGGAGTTGCCCCATACATTTTCGGCATCTTCGGTTTTTCCCGCACTCATGGAGTGAAACACGGCTAAAACAGGCTCATTTTCATAGGTCATTATTTCGCCCTTTGTATCGTCAACGGCAGCCTTGACTTTAAGCAGATTTTCCTCTCCGCCTTCATACAAGGAGGGGTAGATATATGCCTGACAGCAGGAGGCAGCCATACATATGTCGGCATTTTCGTGGGCGGGGGAATCAAGCTTTCCCTTGGTGTAAGTCCTTGCGGCAACACTTTGCGCCTTTAAGGCTTCTTCTTCAAAGGAAGCGGGCATCTCAGCCAAAACAACGCCAAGAAGATATTCCTCCATCGGCACGGAAAAAACGCTTCCGTCATAAATGTTGAGAACGGAAACAGACGGCTCTTCATAAATAATATCATAAGCCGGAGAAGGATGTGCTTCTTCGATAGCGGGAACATATGTAAGGCATGGCATAAAAACCATGGCAGAAAACAGAAGTGATGCACAGATTAGCTCGGTTTTCATATAAAGTCCTCCTTAAGGTTTAGTATATACTATGAAAAACTTGTCCTTAAAATTACTATTAATACTTTACAAATTTGTATTTTTGTGGTAAACTATGCGAGTATGCAGATTATAATGAGAAAGTATGCAATTTTTTATATATGAAGGAGGCTCATTATGAGCGAAGAGAGAAAACAGAGAGTATTTTCGGGTATCCAGCCATCGGGTGCGCTGGGACTCGGCGGATATATCGGGGCGGTTAAAAACTGGCTTAAAATGCAGGACGAGTATGATTGCTGTTTCTGCGTTGTGGACGAGCATTGTATAACGGTAAGACAGGAGCCCAAGGAGCTTCGTGCGCGCTGTATGGAATTTCTGGCGCTTTATCTTGCCTGCGGACTTGATCCGGAGAAAAGTTTAATCTATTTCCAGAGCCACGTTCCTCATCACGCTCAGCTTGCCTGGGTGCTTAACTGCTACACCTATATGGGTGAGCTTTCAAGAATGACACAGTTCAAGGATAAGTCACAAAAGCACGCCGATAATATAAATGCAGGCCTTTTCACATATCCCGTTCTAATGGCAGCAGACATTTTATTATATCAGACAGACAAGGTGCCGGTAGGAATCGATCAGAAGCAGCATTTGGAGCTTGCCCAGACCATCGCGGCAAGATTCAACGGCGTATACGGAGAAACATTCCGTGTGCCTGAGGCTGTTATTGCCAAGGTCGGTGCAAAGGTTATGAGCCTGGCTGACCCCACCAGTAAAATGAGTAAGTCGGATCCCAAGGGCAACATCGGAATTCTGGATGCTCCCGAAGTTATTATGAAAAAATTCAGGAGTGCTGTTACAGACTCTGATGCGAAAATCGAATATAAAGAAGGCAAGGACGGTATAAACAACCTTCTTTCCATTTATTCAATAGCAACAGGCGAAAGCATTGAAGATGCAGTTAACCGTTTTTCCGCAACCGGCTACGGGGAATTTAAGGTAAAGACGGCTGAAGCGGTAATTGAGATGCTTCGCCCCGTAAGAGAAAAATACGAAGACATTTCCAAAAATAAGGACTATATCGAAAGCGTATACAAAAACGGCGCAGAAATTGCGGGTAGGGTTGCTCAGAGAACTCTTGACAAGGTTTATAAAAAGATTGGCTTTGTTGCAAGATAGGGGGTATCGTTTTGACAGATACAGTTAAAATAATTCTTTCGTTTGTTGCTTCGTTTGCGGTTGCTTTTCTGACAACCCCTCTGGCAAAGCGTTTTGCAACAAAAATAGGAGCGATAGATGTTCCGAAGGATAAGAGAAGGGTTCACAAGAAGCCTACGCCCTTGGTTGGGGGACTGGCAATTTTTCTCGGCTTTCTGGCGGCAACACTCTCTTTCGGAAAGATTGACATAGAATTTGTCGGTATGTTGGCAGGTGCACTTATCATGGTGGTGCTCGGTATATTTGACGATAAGTACAACCTTCCTGCGAAGTTCAAGTTTGTGATTCAGATTGTGGCGGCATCTATTCCCGTTATTCTCGGAGTGCGGATTGAAAGAATAATTTTCCCCTTTGCTGAATATACGGGGATTACCGGTATTGAATTCGGATGGCTTTCCTATCCCATTACAATTCTCTGGATTGTGGGACTTACAAATGCGGTTAACTTAATTGACGGGCTTGACGGTCTGGCGGCAGGTGTTTCTGCCATTGCATCTTTTTCCGTTTTCTGTGTGGCTCTTATGCAGGGAGAAATCGGAATTGCAATTTTAACTGCGGCACTTGTGGGCTCCTGCTTTGGATTTTTACCCTACAACTTCAATCCCGCATCCATTTTTATGGGTGATACGGGTTCTACATTTTTGGGCTATGTAATGGCGGTAATTTCAGTAATGGGCTTATTTAAGATTCACGCAATCATTTCCTTTGCGGTGCCCTTCATCGCATTCGGAATTCCGATTTTCGATACAAGCTTTGCTATTTTCCGCAGAATAAAAGAACACCGTCCCATCATGTCACCCGACAGAGGACATCTGCATCACAGACTTATAGACAGCGGTCTTACTCAAAAACAGGCTGTTTTGGTGATTTATGCAATATGCATTGTGCTTGGCATAGTGGCTGTTATGAGCTTCAAGTCAAAAATATGGGCTCTTGCAATTGCAATGCTTGGAGTTTTGGGGGCATTGGTTTTCCGTTATTGGGGCAGAGTAGGAAAAGACGGAGAAAATGTTAATCGGGAAAAAGAGGAATCGGACAGCGAAAAGGAAAACACAGAAAAATAATAAAAGGCTGCATCTGCAGCCTTTTTGACAAGGAGATAATATGGACAAGCTTCAGAGACTTATAAACAGCTGTAACTATATTGTGTTTTTCGGCGGAGCGGGTGTAAGCACCGAATCGGGACTTAAGGATTTCAGGAGCAAGGACGGACTTTACAGCGAAGAGAGTGACGTTCCTCCCGAAATGATTTTGAGTCACGGCTATTTTGAAAAGCACACAGAAGAGTTTTTCTCATTTTACAAAAATAAAATGATAGATCTTTCAATACTTCCCAACAAGGCACATAAAAAGCTTACAGAGCTTGAAAAATCAGGGAAGCTTAAGGCGATAATCACACAGAACATTGACGGGCTTCACCAGGCAGCAGGAAGCCTTAATGTATTGGAGCTTCATGGAAGTGTGCACAGAAACTACTGCACAGCCTGCAATAAATTTTACGATGCAAAATATATCAAGGAAACAAAAGGTGTTCCCAAATGCACCTGCGGCGGTATCATAAAGCCCGATGTGGTGCTTTATGACGAGGCACTTTCCGATGATGTGGTGGAAAAGGCCGTTATGCATATTTCAAAGGCGGACTTACTTATAATTGCGGGAACAAGCCTTATGGTTTATCCCGCGGCAGGATTGCTCAGATATTTCCACGGACAGTATCTGGCACTTATAAATAAAGAAGAAACAAGTGTGGACAGACTTGCAAATTATGTGTCACACGAAAAAGTAGGGGAGGTTTTGGGCAGAATGGCAGTACCGGTTACAATTAAAAACGATTTTATTGAAATGAAATTCACATCAAAGGGAGCACAGTGCGAAAGCCTTAAATTTAAGGGCGAGGAGCAGCTCTGGCAAGATGAGGGAAGGCTTATATGGGAAGACCATTCACCTGTGCTTTTCCCCATATGCTCAAGTCTCAGAGACGGTAAATATCATTATGGCGGAAAGTGGTACGAAATGCCTCAGCACGGCTTTTCGAAGGGCTCTGTTTTCGAGGTTGAAGAGCTTTCCGGTGACAGAGTTGTATTCTGCCTTAAGGAAAATGAGGAAACCCTTAAAAAGTATCCCTTCCTTTTCTCCTTCCGTGTGGAATATAAGCTTATGGGTAATAAAGTAATCACAACCTACAGTGTAGAAAACAGGGATGAAAAAATTCTTCCCGCATCCTTTGGAAGCCACGAAGCCTATAATCTTCCCGACGGAATTGAAAATTATGAAATCGTATTTCCCGAGGATGATTTCCTTATGCATCAGATTATGGACGGAAGACTTGTCAACGGCGAAACTAAAAAGATTGAGCTTACTGACAGAACACTTCCCCTTACACGCGGAGTTTTCGGAACGGACTCCTACGTAATTAAAGACCACAAGTCAAGAAGCGTTACCTTAAGAAGAAAAACAGGCGGAAGAGAAATAAAAATAGACTTCCCCGGAATTGACTATCTTGTTCTCTGGCATAAGGAAGATGCTGACTATGTATGCATAGAGCCCTGGTGCAGCTTTATTGACCGCACAGACTCCGACGGAGATATCACAAAGCGTGAAGGAATTATCCTTGTTGAGCCGGGAAAAACAGTCGAAAAGACTCATACAATAACATTCTGATTGAATTTGCGCAGAGCGAAAAGCTGTTTTCGCTCTGCAGCTTTATTTTTATGCAAGAAAAATAAACAAAAATGTAAGTTTATGCATAAAGAAATTGGTAAAATGCATAAATATTAAAAAATAATACAAAAAAACCTTGATTTTTCCTATAGCTGATGCTATAATTATGCAAAATGATAAAATGCGGTGATATTTATGTGTAACAAAACCAAAGTATTTATAGACGGCTCTGCGGGGACTACAGGTCTTCGTATATATGAAAGACTCGGGGCGAGGGAGGATATAGAATTAATTCGCCTTCCCGAGGATAAAAGAAAGGATAAAGAGGCAAGACGCGAAGCCATAAACTCCAGTGAAGTAACTTTCCTGTGTCTTCCCGACGATGCGGCAAGAGAATCTGTTTCTCTGGCGGGAGATGATGTTATTATAATTGATACATCTACGGCACACAGAACAGAGGAGACTTTCGCCTATGGTTTTCCTGAGCTTTCGAAAGAGCACAGAAGGAAAATTGAAAGCTCCAAAAGAATTGCGGTTCCGGGCTGTCATGCAGGCGGATTTATAGCTCTTATTTATCCTTTGGTGAAAGAGGGCTTTATTTCTCCCGACTTAAGGCTTACAAGCCATTCCATCACCGGTTATTCCGGAGGAGGAAAGGCGAGAATTGCGGAATATGAAGAAAGCGACAATATTCTTCTTAAAGCTCCGAGAGATTATGCACTTCATCAGAATCATAAGCATCTCAAAGAAATGATGAAAATATCAGGCATAACAAAAACGCCTATATTCAGCCCCATAATTTCAAACTTCTACAGCGGAATGTCTCTTACAATTCCTCTGTTTGCGGATGATTTGCTGAAGGGAAGCTTTTCTGAGATAAAGGAGCTTTACAATGAATACTACAACACGGAAATCTTAAGATATGAAGAGGATCCGGATGACGGATGCCTTTCTGCACTTAAATATTCCGGCAAGGACTTTATGAGGGTTGCTGTTTACGGAAATGAAGAGCGTATGACGCTGAATGCCAGATACGATAATCTCGGCAAGGGCGCCTCAGGAGCGGCAATTCAGTGTATGAACATCGCCCTCGGAAAAGACGAAAAATGCTCACTTGAGTTATAAGGAGAAGAAAAATGAGTGAAATTAAGTTAATTGAAGGCAGCGTTTGTGCGGCAAAGGGCTTTAAGGCTTCGGGCATTCACTGCGGAATAAGAAAAAATAAAGTGAAAAAAGACCTTGCGTTAATCGTAAGTGAGAAAAGAGCAACTGCTGCGGCTGTTTATACCACCAATCTTGTAAAGGGTGCACCTTTGACCGTAACCAAAAAGCATTTGTCAGACGGTTATGCACAGGCGGTTATCTGTAACAGCGGAAACGCCAATACCTGTAACGCAGACGGTATCGAAGTTGCAGAAAATATGAGTGCATTAATTGCCGACGAGCTTAAGATAAATAAGGATGATATAATTGTTGCATCCACCGGCGTTATAGGTCAGAAGCTTGACATAACTCCCATAAAGGAAGGAATTCCTTCTCTTTGTGCCAATCTTAAATGCGACGGAGTTGATGCGGCAGAAGGCATTATGACAACAGACACCGTTAAAAAGGAAGTTGCCGTAAGCTTCTGTATAGGCGGAGTAGAGTGCAAAATGGGCGGTATCGCAAAGGGAAGCGGTATGATTCACCCCAATATGGCGACAATGCTTGTGTTCATCACAACAGATGCTGCAATAAGCGCAAAAATGCTTCATAAGGCACTTTCCGGTGATATAACGGAAACCTTTAATATGTTAAGTATTGACGGCGATACATCCACAAACGATATGGTTGCCGTTATGGCAAACGGTATGGCTGGAAATAAGGAAATCACAGAAGAAGGAGAAGACTTTGCTACCTTCTGTAAGGCGCTTAATACTTTAACCGTACAGCTTTGCAGAATGATTGCAGGTGACGGTGAGGGCGCAACAAAGCTTCTTCAGTGTATCGTAACAGGCGCAAAGACCAAGGAGGCTGCAAAGACTGCCGCAAAGAGCGTTATCTGCTCATCCCTTACAAAGGCGGCAATGTTCGGTGCCGATGCAAACTGGGGAAGAGTGCTTTGTGCTCTGGGCTACAGCGGTGCGGATATTGACGTGAATAAGGTTGATGTTCACTTTTCCTCTCCCAAGGGCAAAATCCTTGTGTGCAAGGACGGTGCGGGAGTTGACTTTTCAGAAGAAATCGCAAAGGATATTCTTTTGGAGAAGGAAATCGACATTTTGGTTGACTTAAACGACGGAGAAGCTGATTCTGTTGCATGGGGATGCGACCTTACATACGATTACGTTAAAATAAACGGCGACTACAGAACCTGATAAAGATAGGGGATTTTTATGGAACTTAAAGTAACAAACGCACAGAGGGCTGAAATATTAACTCAGGCACTTCCTTATATTCAGCAGTATTACGGCAAAATCGTTGTGGTTAAATACGGCGGAAATGCAATGATAAACGAAGAGCTTAAACAGCAGGTTATGGAAGATATCGTTCTTCTTCACTTAATCGGCGTAAAGGTTGTTGTGGTTCACGGCGGCGGCCCCGAAATAAGCGATATGCTTAAGAAAATCGGCAAAGAATCTGTATTTCTGGACGGTCTTCGTGTAACAGACAAGGAAACCGTTGACATTGTGCAGATGATTTTAGCCGGAAAAATCAACAAAAATCTTGTAAGCCTTATTGAACAGAAGGGCGGCAAGGCTATGGGTATATCCGGTATTGACGGCCATATGATTGAGGCGGAAATGAAGGATGAGCGCTACGGCTATGTTGGAACAATAACAAAGGTTAATACCGAGCCTGTATGCGATTTAATAGAAAAGGGCTATATTCCCATCGTTTCCACCGTAGGATGCGATATGGAGGGTAACACCTACAACATAAACGCAGATACAGCGGCGGCATTCATCGCAGGGGCACTTAAGGCTGAACGACTTATCTCAATGACGGATATAACAGGCGTTCTCCGCGACAAGGACGATCCTGATTCTGTTATCCACTGTATGGATATAGCGGAGGCGAAAACCTTATTTGCCGACGGAATAATCTGCGGCGGGATGATTCCCAAAGTTGAATGCTGTATCGAGGCAATCAATATGGGTGTTGAAAGAGTTACTATTCTTGACGGAAGAGTGCCCCACGCACTGCTTCTGGAAACTCTTACGGACGAAGGTGCGGGAACAATGGTTATCCGCGATAAAAGTGAGGCAGGATTATGAGTATTATAAATGACGACAGTAAGTATATTGCAAATACCTATGCACGTTTCCCTCTTGCGATAGTAAAGGGAAAAGGTGCTTTGGCATACGATGAAGCGGGTAAAGAGTATATAGACCTCGGAAGCGGAATTGCGGTAAATGCCTTCGGGTATTCCGATGACGAGTGGGTTAAGGCAGTAACGGGCCAGCTTTCAAAGGTTCAGCATACTTCAAATCTTTACTATACCGAGCCTTGCACCCGTCTTGCTAAAATGCTCTGCGAAAAAACAGGAGCTAAAAAGGTGTTTTTCGGAAACTCCGGTGCTGAGGCAAATGAATGTGCCATAAAGGTTGCGAGAAAATATGCCGAGGATAAGGGGATAGAGGGGGCGAAAATCATAACCCTCAACAACAGCTTCCACGGAAGAACTTTAGCGACACTTGCCGCAACAGGACAGGATGTTTTCCATAAGTCGTTTTTGCCCCTTCCCGACGGCTTCTTACATATAGATGCAGGGGATATTGATGCATTTAAGGCACTTGCCGAAAAGGAAAATGTTGCCGCAATTATGATGGAAATGGTACAGGGAGAAGGGGGCGTTATGCCTCTTACCGAGGAATTTGTAAAAGAAGTTTGCCGTATTGCAAAGGAAAAGGACATCCTCGTAATGGTTGACGAGGTGCAGACCGGTAACGGAAGATGCGGTTCACTTTATGCATATATGAATTACGGAATCACACCCGATGTTGTAACCACCGCAAAGGGACTTGGCGGCGGTCTCCCCATCGGATGCTGTATGATGTTTGAAAAAACCGAAAATGTGTTAAAAAGCGGCGATCACGGCTCAACCTTCGGCGGAAATCCCATTGCAGCGGCAGGTGCTGTAAGCATAATTGAAAGAATTGACGATAAGCTTTTATCCGAAGTAAAGGAAAAATCCGAAATGATTTTTTCATCTCTTACGGGAGCGAAAGGCGTTAAGAGCGTTTCAGGCCAGGGACTTATGATCGGCATAGAAACCGAAAAGGATGCAGGTGAAGTAATTAAAGAGTGTATGGGAAAAGGCGTTCTTGTAATAAAGGCAAAAAACAAGGTAAGACTTCTTCCTCCGCTTAACATAAAGAAGGAAGAGCTTAAGAAAGCTCTGGATATAATAAAGTCCTGTCTTTAATCAGAATAAAACAAGACATTTATTTAAATAAATGTCTTGTTTTTATTTTTAAGTTGTGCTATAATATCTAAGATTGAGTTATAAAGTGAGGCAGTTTTTATGAATAGGAAAATTGGCTTTGACAACGAAAAGTACATAAAGATGCAGTCTGAACACATCGGAAAGAGAGTGACGGAGTTCGGCGACAAGCTTTACCTGGAGCTTGGAGGCAAGCTTTTTGACGACCATCACGCATCCCGCGTGCTTCCCGGTTTTCAGCCTGACAGTAAAATGAAGATGCTTATGCACTTATCGGACAAGCTTGAAATTGTTATCGTTATAAGTGCCATCGACATTGTTAAAAATAAGGTGAGAAGCGACTATAACATAACCTATGACCTTGATACAATCCGCCTTATCGAAGCCTTCAAAGGCCTCGGTCTTATGGTGGGAAGCGTTGTTATAACTCAGTATAGCGGTCAGGCTGCGTCAGATGTTTTCAAGAAAAGGCTTGAAAATATGGGAATGAAGGTATTCCTCCACTATCCAATAGAAGGCTATCCTTCTAATGTGGAATTAATCGTGAGCGACGAGGGCTACGGCAAGAACGATTATATCGAAACCGAGCGGCCCATCGTTGTTGTAACCGCACCGGGCCCCGGAAGCGGAAAGATGGCAACCTGCTTATCTCAGCTCTATCACGAAAACAAGAGGGGGGTAAAGGCGGGCTACGCCAAGTTTGAAACCTTCCCCATATGGAACCTTCCCTTAAAGCATCACGTAAATCTGGCGTATGAAGCTGCAACGGTGGATTTGAATGACGTCAATATGATTGATCCGTTCCACCTTGAGGCATATGGGGAGACCGCCGTAAACTACAACAGAGACATTGAAATTTTTCCTGTCTTAAATGCTATGTTTGAAAAGATAATGGGGACAAGTCCCTATAAATCTCCTACGGATATGGGAGTTAATATGGCGGGAAACTGTATAATCGACGACGAGGTTGTCCGTCAGGCATCAAAGGAAGAAATTGTAAGAAGATACTACCAGGTATTAAAGGATAAAACCAACGGAAAATGCGACATTGACGTGATAAGGAAAATGGAGCTTATCATGAAGCAGGCAGAGGTAAGCACCCTCGACCGTAAGGTTGCCGAGGCGGCACTTAAAAAAGCGGAAATTTCCAAAGGCCCTGTGTGTGCAATTCAGCTTCCCGACGGCAAGATAGTAACGGGAAAAACCTCCTCGCTTCTTGGAGCATCCAGTGCGGCACTGCTTAATGCACTTAAGGAAATAACGGGAATCGAGGATGATGTTCATCTTATATCACCGGAGGTTATTGAGCCTCTTCAGAACCTTAAAATAAATCATCTGGGAAGTAAAAACCCGAGAATACATATGGATGAAACATTGGTTGCTCTTTCAATCTGTGCGGCAAGTGATCCTTTAGCTAAAAAGGCACTCGAAGGCATAAGTGAGCTTAAGGGAGCAGAGGCACACTCAACCGTAATTTTATCACAGGTAGATGAAAATATGTTCAAAAAGCTTGGTATAAATTTAACATGCGAAGCAACATATAATAAATAATTGTAAGGCGGCTGTAAACTTATGTTTACGGCTGTCTTTTATTTTGCACTTGCAATTCTTTACAAAATCTGTAATAATAAATCCGGATGCCGGACAGAATAATACAGCCTTAATAAAAATAAGGAGGTTTATTATGGATTTTTTATCTGAATTCAGAGAAAGGCTTGTAAATGATGAGAAGGCAAAACTTACTGTGGAAAAATATGTAAGAGACTGCAGGGCGTTTTTAGCATGGATTTCGGAAAGCGGGAGAACGCTGGATAAAGAGGCGGTGCTTTGCTATAAGGAGCTTATTTCAAAGAAACACAAAACCGCCGGAGCGAATTCCATACTCTCATCTCTGAATGCATATTTTTCATATATAGGGAGAGATGAGCTTAAGGTAAAAATATTAAAGAGACAAATGACTAACTTCAGAAACGAAGAGAAAGAACTTACGAGAGACGAGTATGCAAGGCTGCTTAATGCCGCAAAGGAGCGTAAAAACAGAAAGCTTTATTATATTATGATGACTGTGTGCCGCACAGGGATAAGAATTTCTGAGCTTTCTTATATTACGGTGGAAGCGGCAAGAAAAAAGGAGGCGGTTATAGGAAATAAGGGAAAGATAAGAATTATCCTGCTTCCTGAAAAGCTTTGCAGAGAGCTTCTTTGTTATGCTTCTGAAGAAAAAATAAAAAGCGGCCCCCTGTTCGTAACAAAAAACGGGAATCCGCTTGACCGTTCAAATATATGGAAAATGATGAAATCTCTTTGCGAAAGTGCGAATGTGGAAAAGGAAAAGGTTTTTCCGCATAATTTAAGGCATCTTTTTGCGGTAACCTTTTACAGTGTTCATAAAGATATTGTGCATCTGGCAGATATTTTAGGACATTCTACGGTTTCCACCACAAGAATTTATACACTGGAAAGCAGCCGGGCACATAGAAAACAGATGGAACAGCTATCAGGTCTTTTGCTTTAAAAATAAAAATACCACATAATGCCGATTATGTGGTAATCTCTCCTTCTCATCTGCCATACGGATTTTATAAAAAGAAATTTTTTCCAAAAAATGTGCGCAAAAAAAAGACCGATGTAAAATTCTGCCTCATCGGTTGCTTCATTATGTCTGATTTTTGCAAAGTTTTATTTTTCCATTGATAAAAAACTATTGACAAACCGCTTCCCTGATGTTATAATTTCTATGTATTAATTCTTTTTACCACATAATCGGCATTATGTGGTAGAAAATTATGAGTGGTTTTTTGAAAGGAAGGATTTTATGAAAAAGGAGTTTTTGCACATTTTCAGCTTTGTTATGATTGCAATTTTTACATTCTCCTGTATCGGGGCTGTAAGTGCGGAAGAAACCTTCGATATTCCCGTAATTGAGGAAGTATCGGAAGAGGAGCTTGCAGAGGTTCTCCCCGAAGAGGAAGCTGAACTGTACGAGGAAACAGCTGAGGTTACAAAAGAAGAAGCAGAAGCGGCACTTTATGACGGGGAAAACTTCAGTGCTTATTATGCAAGCTTTGAGGATGCTGTTGCTGCTGTTACAAGCGGCACTTTTGATGGAATGCCTACAATAAAGCTTCTTAAAGACGTGTTATTGGATTCTAACTCTGATACTCGTAATTATAAAATTGTTACAGGTAAAGAATTTGTAGTTGACGGTACAAATCCGAACGGAGGCACTTTTAAGATTGAAGACGGAAATCTTGACTGGAATACAGACAAAACTACAACTATAAAGACATACAGTATACATATGGATGGGACTGGCACAAAACTTATTGCAAAGAATGTTACTTTTACCAGAAGTTTTCACAAGTCATATGCGTTTTTTCATATAGGTGCTCATGCTACTCTTGAACTTTCCGACAATGCCAAAATCGGAGGAACAGCTGAAAGCTATCTCTCAGGCGGTAACGGAAGTGCTGTATTCATAGAAGCTTATGGTGATAGTCAAGTAGTCCCTGGATTTATAATGAACTCCGATACAGCAGTAATTGAGTACTGCAAAGGTTCAGGTTACGGTACGGTAGGTGTATTCGCCGGTAAAAACGTTCCTGAATTCAGAAAAGGTACAATCAGGAACTGTCAGGATTCCGGCGGTGCGATCGGTATAAGCGGTTCAAAGGATATCATAATAGAAGAAACTTTCAGAATTGAAAACTGTGCTGTCGGCATAGGTGGAAAAGCAGATTCTGTAGTAAAGATCAATACACCTTTCACTATTACAGGATGCACAAAAGGCATTACACTTGAATCCGGAGCAACTCTTGACATTAACGCAAATGTCAAGATATCCGGAGGTACTTACTGCATATATGCTGCAGACAAATCTATAATAAACTTAAACAGCCCGATAACAATGAGCGGAGCTGCAACCACAGGCTTTGCCCTTGCGGGAGAGGATATTATAACATTTGGTGCAAATTTTTCCGGAGATATTTATGCGATGGTAGGGTATACATCAGGCGGCAAAACATATGATGGTATATGGATCGGCCATCTTGCAGACGGAGTTGAAAACTTAAACGGAAATGTATATTACGGGAAGAGCAAAAGCGGTCATAAAGGCGTATTCCACGAAAGCCTTATGGGAAGCGGAAAAATAACGGTTGGCGAAAAAGAGTATTCTCTTAAAAAATCGTTTGCCGATACTGACAACTATGACATTCCGGCTAAGGGTGTTGTGTTTGACTATCCGTTATATATAAGAACGGGAACAGAGGATACCGGGTTTAAGAGAGTGGCGTTTGAAACTTTCAAAGAGGCATACAATCTGGGAAGTACAGGGGAAACTATATATCTTCTTAAGGATTTGAATGATAATGACGGTATTTCCTTGAATGCTACAACAACTCCTACGGGTGGAGAAGCTGTACTTTCGCATTTTAATTTTTTCAAAAGCTTAAATATTAATGGTAACGGTCATAAAATCACCAAGGAAAACAGCGTTGCAAAATATCTTTTTGCGGTGTATTCAAATGCACATTTTAATGTGAAAAATATTGTTTACGATGGTAGTGGATTGGGAGCGTTTGCTTATATTAACGCACACGGTGGTGGTGGAACAATAAGCGTTGACAACTGCCTTGTATATAATGGTTTAGGTGGAAACGCAGGAGCATTTTATACTCTTATAACAGATTCTGCAAGCACATCTGCAGCTGTGATAAATATTAAAGATACAACCATTGCATCCTGTAGTGCACCGAACGGAGGAGCGATATATGCGTATTATAGATCTACGATAAATCTCGAAAACGTAGAAATTACTGACTGCTCGACTGTAAGTGCAACTACAGGCAATGGAGGAGCTGTATATATTGCAAGCGGCTCCAAGCTTAACCTAAAAGGCAGAATCAATATTTCAGACAACAAGAAAGGAACATCAGAAAATAATATTTATCTTCCGGGAACCAATCAGATAACAATTACCGGAGATATTTCAGAAGGCTCTTTAATTGGTCTTTCGATGGCACAGTCCGGAGCAACATTTGGAACAGTAGCAGATGGTGTTGATGTTGATAAAACGATGTTCTTTGCCGACGGGGCAGTTATAAGAAATTATACAAGTGTCGGGGTATATACAGAAAGAAAAATTAATGCAGCTTTCTATCCCGAGACAGTGGGTGATGGTAAGCTTAATGAGACAGTCGTTATTGATGTGAATGATATTAACGAAAAAAAGAACTCCAGAACAAATGAGCTTGTTCTTCACTGGCCCTGGCTTCTTGAAAGAGGTGGCAAGTTATACGGCTATGCAGATTTTCTTACAGCTTATTCATGGGCAAATGCTTCAGATGCGGTCTTATACTGTCAAAAGGATATTACAATTGAACATTTGTGGGGAAAAGCAATAGATGATAAGAATGATTTTTCAAGCATCTCAAAAATGACTGAGTTTACTATGTACGGAGAAACATCGAACTATGCTCACACCGATATGCTGCAATATCTTACACTTGACGGAAATGGTCATATTATTGATGTGGATAAAAAGGATGGTAATGCTGTATTTTCTCTTCAGTGGGGGAATAGAAATCTCACGCTTAATAACTTTATCTATGACGGACAGAAGCCCTTTGCAGTGGTTCATAAATCAGCAGCAGTAGGAACAGAAACTATAACTGTGAATAACAGCTATATGACGACTGTTGACGACTATCCGCTGTTTACTGTAGGTAAGGGCGGTACAATTAATATTATTGACAGCACACTTGAAGGGAAGATTCAGATGGAGGGCGTTGCTGAAGATACGGCAAACTCAAAACCTGAATACAGAAGCAAATTTAATCTTTACGGCAACGCCTCTGTTAAAGGCCTAGGAATTAACATCGGCAATACTTATGTTGATGGCTGCATCGATAAAACTTACACGGGAAATTCTGTTGTGGGCGGAGATGTTTCGCAACTTAAAGCAGGCGAAGGCTTTACTTCCTTAGAGTCTGTAAGTAGCATTACTAAAGCAGGTTCAAACGGCGAAACATTTGCATATTATGACGAAGCAAATAAAAAGTTTGCGTGGACTATGGCACCTGAACTTACACTTACGACAGATTCCGGTAAGTATAGTGACGAACTAGGAACAATAAGATTTCTGACAACATTTAATTCTGTTGACTCTGATGCTGTAGCAAGCTATGGAACCTATGCGGTGGGAGCAAGCAGCTTTGATGAAAATGCACAGTGGCAGTCAAATCAGTTCAGAGAATTTGACAAGACACCGGGAGCTGATAAGGTATATTATGTCGATGCTGTAAAAATTCCCGCGGAGCATTTTGACACAGAAATTGCGGCACTCAGCTTTGTAAGGATTAAAGGAATTAAAACACCGATTTATTACGATTTCAATTTGGCAAGTGTAAATAAAAATGACACAGAAACAGGCGATGGAGTATTAAAGAACTTAGGCGATCCTGCATATACCGAAGCATGAGGAGGGATAATGATGAACGAGAAAATAAATATTACGCAGGAAAATCCCTTTTCCGAGAACGAGAAAGTAAACAAGGAAAAAAAGAAAAAGGTGTATGAAAGTCCCGAAATTACGGTGATAGAAATCGAAACAAAGGATGTAATAAACGCCAGCACTTTAATAGGCTTCGATGCTACAGGCGAAAATCTTCTGGGCTACGGTCAGATAGAGATTGACTTGAAATAATTAATAATCGCGGAAATCGGACCGCATAAAATATGTCTGAAATGCAGAAACGGTGCAACAGACAATGTTGTAAACACAACTGCTTTCTGCTTTTTAGAGAACCACTTCTTAGCGAAAAGACGGCTAGTGCCGTCTTTTTGCATTTTAAATTTTTGCAGCCGGAAATCTGAACTCATCCGCCTTTTGGTGTCATTCTGAGTCCGAAGGACGAAGAATCCCGTGCAAAAAAGATTCTTCACTCCGCCTGACGGCTCTGCTCAGAATGACAGGTGGAAATATAAATAAAACAGAAAGTTTTAGAAAAATAACAATTTCCCCTTGTTTTAATTTCTTTTTAGTGATATAATATTTAATTAATAATATAATCGGAGAAATTGTGTCTTTTTGTGAAAGGAAAGAGCAAATTATGAAGATAAAAGTTGATAAGCTCACATATAAAGAGTTTACTGAATATGCTGATTCCACCGTGGCAAAGCCCATAAAAATGACTCTGGCGTTTTTCATCGGCGTGGCAATAATTTTAATCATTATCGCAATGAGCAAGCCTTCATTTGAAGGTGCTGTTACACCGCTTTTCTGGTGCGTGGGAATTCTTGCATTCCTTTTAATTGTATCAAATGCAAGCATAAATACTGCATTTAAAAAATCGGGGCTTGCATCAACCAATTGCAGCTACACCTTTATGGAAGACGGTATGAAAATCGCAATGGGAAAATTAAAGGGCGACCTTGAGTGGAAGTATGTCAAATACGTAAAAGAAACCAAAAATCTCTGGATTATGAGAGTGCCCAACAGCCAGTTTATAATCCCAAAAAGATGTATGAACGAAGATGAATGGGAAAGCTTTATAAACACATATATTCCCGAAGATAAAATAAAGCGGATGAAGTATAAGAGAAGTACCCCTGAAAGGACGAAGGACGATGACAGTGAAGACTGATGAAAAAGAAATTTTAAGACAGAAGGGCTTTGCCGAAAAGGTTAAAAATATAATCGGTGAAGGAAAAAAATATCTTTTAATAACACTTGGCTGTCAGCAAAACGAGAGCGACTCTGAAAAGCTTCACGGGATGCTTAGTGAAATGGGCTACACCGAAACAGAGCTGATAGATGAAGCCGACCTTATTTTATACAACACCTGTGCGGTAAGGGAAAATGCGGAGAAAAAGCTTTTCGGAAGAATCGGTGCATTAAAGCCCTATAAAGAAAAAAATCCCGACCTTATAATAGGCGTGTGCGGTTGTATGACACAGCAAAAGGGGATGGACGAGCGTTTCCGTCGCTACTATAAATATGTTGATATGGTTTTCGGAACCTACAGCTTATATGCCCTTCCCGAAATTTTATATAAGGTAATAGAAGACAGAGCCCAGATACGCGATATAAGAGATATTGACGGCGAGGTTACGGAGGGAATCCCGATTAAAAGACAGAGCAATGTAAAGGCGTACCTTTCCGTTATGTACGGCTGCAACAACTTCTGCAGCTACTGCGTTGTCCCATATGTAAGGGGAAGGGAGCGAAGCCGTGAGTATAAGGATGTATTGGATGAAGCGAAGTCAATTGCGTCCTCCGGCATAAAGGAAATTATGCTTCTGGGACAGAATGTAAACTCCTACAACGGCGGCTTAAGCTTTGCCGAGCTTGTAGCGAAGGTCAGCGAAATTGACGGGATTGAGCGAATCCGCTTTATGTCATCTCACCCCAAGGACATCAGTAGCGAGCTTATCGACGTTATGGCAGAGCGTAAAAATGTGTGCAATCAGCTCCATCTTCCCGTACAGTCAGGAAGCAACCGTATACTAAAGATTATGAACCGTCGCTATACGGTTGAAAAATATATGGGGATAATTGACGAGGTTAAACGTAAAATTCCCGATGTTACCCTTACAACGGACATAATCGTTGGCTTCCCCGGCGAAACCAACGAGGATTTTTATAAGACTATGGAGCTTTTGAAAGCTGTGCGCTATGACAGCATTTTCTCATTTATATACTCAAAGCGAAAAGGCACGCCTGCCGCAGTTATGGAGGATTGCCTGACAGAGGAAGAAAAACACATTAATTTTGATAAGATGTTAAAGCTTCAGAACGATATTTCTCTTGAAAAGAATAAGGCTATGATTGGCTCTGTTCAGTCTGTTTTGGTGGAAGGCGAAAGCAAAACGGACAAGCTGCGTCAGTGCGGAAGGTCGGAAGGCGGAAAATTAGTGCATTTTGCTTCCGATAAGGATTTGACCGGAGAAATAGTTAAAGTGAAAATTACGGATGTCAACACCTGGACGCTTTCAGGTGATATGATATAAGAAAGGCTTGATTAAATGATCGAGGACAGAAGCAAATTATCTGCCATGATGAGGCAGTATCTTGCTACAAAGGACGAATATCCCGATGCGATACTTATGTACCGTGTGGGAGACTTTTATGAAATGTTTTTTGACGATGCGAAAACCGCGTCCGCGGCACTTGACCTGGTTTTAACAGGGAAGGACTGCGGTCTTAGTGAGCGTGCACCCATGTGCGGTGTGCCCTTTCATGCGGCTGATAACTATATTTCCCGTCTTGTTTCAAAGGGCTTCAAGGTTGCCATCTGTGAGCAGGTTGAAGACCCGAAAGAGGCAAAAGGACTTGTTAAGCGTGACGTAATAAGGGTGGTAACACCGGGAACCATAACAGACGAAGCGGTTTTAGACTCCCGACCCACAAACTATATGTGTGCCATAAATAAGTCGGAGGAAGTAACTGCTCTTGCCATTGCCGATGTTTCAACCGGTGAGGTTTTGGTAACGGAATTTACAAAGGATGAATATAATTCTGAGCTTATAAGCGAGCTTGACCGTTTTTCGCCCGTTGAAATATTGCTGGGGCAGGGTGCAGTTTCCGATTCGGAATTAGTTTCCTACATAAACGATAAGACAAAGGCACTTTGCTTCTCCTGCGACGAAAGCTATTTCGACTACGACAATGCCCTTGCAATAATCGGTGAGCAGTTCGGAAAAGAAGGGGACAAGCTTAAGGGTAAAAAGGAACTTTCCGGTGCTCTTTCTGCACTTTTATCCTACATTATGGAAACCCAGAAGGTTGAGCTTTCCCATATGAAAGAAATTGAATTTTTCACCACCAACCGCTATATGGAAGTGGGAAGTGTGGCTCAGAAAAATTTGGAGCTTGTTGAAAATATGCAGGACAAGACAAAGCGAGGCACACTTTTGAGCATCCTTGATAAAACCTGCACTACAATGGGAAGAAGAACCGTTAAAAGCTGGATTTTAAGACCTTTAATTGATACGGTGAAAATTAAAAACAGACTTGATGCCGTTGGTGAAGCATCAGAAAAGCTTCAGGTAAGAACCAACCTTCGTGATTTAATGGCATCGGTAAACGACATTGAAAGAATTGTAAGCCGTGTTTCCCTTGGAACGGTTAACCCAAGAGACTTGGTTGCACTTAAAACATCCCTTATGATGCTTCCTGCCATAAAGGAAGAAAGCGGAAAATTCACTTCCGACTTTATGAAGAAGCAGTGCACGGATATTGAAATCTTAAATGATTTGACCATGCTCATCGATATGGCGATAGTAGACAAGGATACCCCCATAACAGTAAGAGAAGGAAAAATCATAAAGGAAGGCTTTTCAGAGGAAATAGACTACTTGAATAAGCTTATGTCTGACAGCAAGGGAATCCTTGCGGGCATCGAGGCAAGGGAAAGGGAAAGAACGGGAATTCCCAAGCTTAAGGTGGGCTATAACAAGGTGTTCGGATACTACATCGAGGTTTCAAACGTACATAAGGACAAGGTTCCCGAAGACTATATAAGAAAGCAGACTCTTACAAACGGAGAAAGATATATAACAGAAGAGCTTAAAGAGGTCGAAAAGGATGTTTTAAGTGCTTCTGAAAAGGTTATCCGCCTTGAATACGAGGCATTTATGAAGGTGGTTTCGGCCGTAAAGGAAAAAATCGGAAGCATACAGAAAACCTCCCACGCCATCGGCGTAATGGACGTTATATGCTCCTTTGCCCACGTGGCGGTTAAAAATTCCTACTGTATGCCGATAGTTGATGCGTCGGACAATCTGGAAATAAAGGACGGCCGCCATCCCGTGGTTGAGCAGATAAACGATAAGGAGCTTTTTGTTCCCAACGATACAAATCTTTCGGGCAAGGGCGATTCAATGGCAATAATCACAGGGCCCAATATGGCAGGTAAATCCACATATATGCGCCAGGTGGCATTAATCTCGCTTATGGCGCAGATTGGCTCTTTCGTTCCCGCAACATTCTGCCACGTCGGTGTGGTAGACAAGATATTTACCCGTGTCGGTGCTTCCGATGATTTATCCTCGGGAAGAAGTACCTATATGGTTGAAATGAGCGAGGTTGCTGAAATCGTAAACAATGCAACGAAAAAGAGCCTTATTATCTTAGACGAAATAGGCAGAGGCACAAGCACCTTTGACGGACTTTCAATGGCATGGTCAATTGTTGAATACTGTGCGGAAAAAATAAAGGCAAGAACACTTTTCGCCACCCATTATCACGAGCTTACGGAGCTTGAAAGCACGCTTCCCGGTGTAAAGAACTACTGCATTGCAGTTAAAAAGAGGGGAGACGACATCATTTTCCTCCGCAAGATAATAAGAGGCGGAGCGGACGAAAGCTACGGTATTGAGGTTGCCCGTCTTGCAGGCATAAAGGAAAGTATAATAAAACGTGCAAAGGAAATTCTTGCCAAGGTGGAAAACGAAAACCCCAGAGAAAGAAAAACGGCTATAAAGGCGGAAGCGGACACTCAGCTTGATATGTCAGGAATGGTTAAGGACACCATCGTTGACCGCCTTCGTATGATTGATATAACAACAATTTCGCCCCTGGAGGCACTTAACATATTAAACGAACTTAAAAACAAGGCTGACGAAGCATAATTTTTCGGAAAGGATGGATTTTTCATGGGAAAAATTCATGTACTTGATAAATCGGTATCCAATAAAATTGCGGCAGGCGAGGTTGTATCACGCCCTGCTTCGGCTGTAAAGGAACTAATTGAAAACTCCCTTGATGCCGGAGCAAAATCCATTACCGTTGAAATTAAAAACGGCGGTATCGGATATATAAGGGTTACGGATGACGGATCGGGAATCGAAGAGGATGATATTTTAACCGCCTTTTTGCCCCACGCCACAAGCAAAATCCATACGGCGGAGGATCTTTATGCCATCGGCACCTACGGCTTTCGCGGTGAGGCACTTGCATCAATTGCTTCGGTTTCCAAGCTTGAGCTTATAACAAAAACCGCCGATGCCGAAATGGGCGTTAAAATTTCCGTTGAAGGCGGCGAATACGGCGAAAGCGAATGCATCGGCGCCAAAACTGGTACAACCATCACGGTAAAGGAGCTTTTTTACAACACTCCCGCAAGATTCAAGTTTTTGAAGAAAGACAGCGCGGAAACCGCCGCTGTGACGGACGTATGCCAGAAGGCGGCACTTTCCCGTCCCGATGTTTCATTTAAGTACATAGCTTCGGGAAAAGAGGTTTTCTTCACCCCCGGGGACGGAGTTCTTTTAAATGCAATTTTTGCGGTGTTCGGCAAGGATTTTGCGAAAAATATGATGCCGCTGAGTTATGAAAATGAAGGCGTAAAGGTGGAAGGTTTTATCGGAAGTGCGGCGGTAGCCCGTCCCAACCGTAATATGCAGATTTTCTTTGTAAACGGCAGAAGCGTAGTAAGCCGCATAATGTCTTTTGCACTTTCCGAAAGCTATAAAAATCAGCTTACCGTAGGAAAGTTTCCCGCGACAGTATTAAATGTGGAAATTGCAAATGACAAGGTGGATGTAAATGTTCATCCTTCAAAGACTGAAGTTAAATTTATTGACGAAAAGGAAATTTACGACGGCATTTACTGGGGCTGTAAAAATACGCTTTACGAAAAGCCTTATGTTCCTTCGGTTACGGCATCGAATGAAAGAACACCTGATGTTAAAATTGCTCCCGAAAAGGTTGAGAGTGTTAAAGAAAGAGTGTTTATTCCTTCGGTTAAGCCTGAAACTCCTTTTAAACCGGTCATAAAGGAAGAGGTAAAGGCTGAAGAAAAGAAGACGGGATTTACAAAAATAGAGCCGGTAAAAGCAACGGATGAAAAAATCACCTATGCGGCAGAGCCTTCTGTTAAATATGACCTTACGCCGAAGACCGAAGTAAAGGAAGAAACGGGAAAAGAAGAGCTTCAGCAGGAAATGGAAATTCCGAAGGAAGCTGACGTAAGGGTAATAGGACAGGTATTTGAAACCTATATACTTGCCGAATCGGAAGGCGAAATGCTGATAATTGACCAGCACGCAGCTCACGAGCGCTTGAATTATGAAGAGCTCAAGAAAAGAAGGGAGAAAAACGAGGCGGAAAGCCAGATGCTTATGATTCCCGAAATGGTTTCCTTAAGTCCTTCGGAGATGGCTGTGTGGGAAGATAATAAAGAATTTTTCGAATCCATCGGTTTTGAAACAGAAGCTATGGGTGAAAAGGACATAATGGTAAGATGTGTTCCCACAGGAACAGAGGACGGAGACATAAAGGATACGGTAATCGAAATGCTTGATATCCTTTCTGATTCAAGGCACGATAAAAGAACATTTTTAGAGGAGCGGGCAATGTATTCCGTTTCCTGTAAATCAGCCATAAAGGCAAACAGAAGCTTAAGTGTGCAGGAACAAAAGGACTTGGTTGTGAGAGTGTTGGCGCTTCCCGGTATCAATACCTGCCCTCACGGCAGACCTCTTTGCATCAAGCTTACAAAGGATAAAATAGAAAAGGAATTCAGACGTATATGAAAATCCCTCTTATAGTGGTGGCAGGGCCGACGGCATCCGGTAAAACGGCTATGGCGATTCACCTTGCAAAAAAGTTCGGCGGTGAAATAGTATCTGCCGACTCCATGCAGATTTATAAAAAGCTTAATACAGGAACGGCAAAGCCCACAAAAGAGGAGCTTTCAGCAGCACCGCACCATATGATTGATATTCTGGATATCAACGAAAATTTTTCCGTGGTGGACTACTGCGCTATGGCACACGGAGTAATTTCTGAAATTTATAAAAGAGGACATCTTCCCATAGTCGCGGGCGGTACGGGGCTTTATATTGATTCTTTGGTCAATGATGAAGCTTTCAGCTCTGTGGGAGAAGATGAAGCTCTCCGCAAGGAGCTTTTGTCCCTTGCCGAAAAAGAAGGAAACGAAGCGGTTTACAGTATTCTTAAAGAGCTTGATTCAGCTGCGGCAAAAAACCTTCACCCCAATAACTTAAAGAGAGTAATAAGAGCAATTGAGATTATAAAAACCACAGGTAAAAGCCTGGAGGAATCCATAAAGAGGGAAAAGGCGGAATCAAGATACGATGTTTTATATCTGGTGCTTTCCCACGACCGTGAGGTTTTGTATGACCGTATAGAAAAAAGAGTTGACATAATGATGGAGGAAGGCCTTTTGGACGAGGCAAAATGGCTTTTTGATACGATTGAAAACGAAAGTGCCACATGCCTTCAGGCGATAGGCTATAAAGAATTCAAGGAATATTTTGAAGGTAAAAAGACTCTGGAAGAGGCAACTGAAGAACTTAAAAAAGACACCAGGCATTATGCGAAGAGGCAGATGACCTGGTTTCGGCGGAATAAAGATGCGAAAATGATTGATTGCGGAAGCGAACCCTTTGCAGAGGCGGATAAGCTGGTGGAGAATTTTCTGAAAGACAGGAGTTTTGTATGAAAAGAAAGGTATTGCTTGGCGTGGCGATAATGATATTGGTTACGATAATTTTTGCCTGTACTTATCTTTACGTCAATTTGGGCTCTGATAAGTATGTAACTGTGACGGTGCACACCCTTGCCGACTCGGAAACAGTTACGGGATATATTGTTAAAAACGAAGCGGTTATAGATTTGTCCGGCGGAAACTTTGTCAGATTTTATTATGATGAGGGAAACCGCGTACCGGCAAAAAGCTATGTGGCCTCCGTTTATGACAGGGAGTCTGATGGAAATATTCTGGCGGAAATTGATGCTATTGATGAAAAAATAGAAAATTTAAGCGATGAGTATGTGAACCTGACAATGAAGGATGTCTTGAAAATAGAATCATATATAGATGAAGATATAGATGCATATTTTGATGCAGTATATAAAGGAGATGCAGCAGAATCTTCCGTTAAAGCAGGAAGACTTAACGGTCTTTTTAATATAAAGCATTCGGGAAAGAGCAGCAGTGAAAATGCTGAAAAGGAATTGCTTAAGGAAAGAACCGCCCTGGAAGCAAGGCTGTCCGCTGCGAAATATGATATAAAAACTCCTATGGGAGGAATATTTGTAAGCGAAACAGACGGATTCGAAGGTGCGGCGGACTTTGAAAAAGCAATGAGGATTACAGTCGGAGAGTTTGATGAGCTTATGAATATGAAACCTGAAGTGAAAGACAGCACATGCAAGGTTGTGGATAATTACAGGTGGCTTTTTATGTGTAAGCTTTCCTCGGACTATGCTTCGCTTTCGGCAGTTGGAAGAAAGGTAGAAATGATAACAGATATGGGGGAAAATATTTCCGGTACGGTGGAATATATTTCTCAGCCGGAAAATGGCGAATGCATAATGACAATTTCCTCCGACAGGGATTTTTCCGGAATAGGAAGAAAGAGAACGGCAGAAGCTGCACTTACGTTTAATAAGTACACGGGATATGTTATTCCTACAGAGGCGTTTCATATGTATGAGAATAAGTACGGCGTGTTTGTGGAAGCGGGAAACAGACTTAAATTCAAAGAGACGGAGATTCTTTATTCTGACGAGGAGAATACGGTGGTAAAAACCTCGGGAAGAACAGAACTTAAGCTCTACGACAACGTTTTGGTGGAAGGTGATTTAAGTGAACTCTACGATTGAGGAGAATATCAGGAAAATAAAAGAAAAAATAGCAGAAGCTGCATTGAGGGCGGGAAGAAGGCCTGAGGATATCAATCTTATGGCGGTATCTAAAACAAAGCCTCTTGAGGAGGCAATAAAGGCGGCATCTTGCGGCGTGTTGCTGGGAGAAAATTACGTTCAGGAATTTAAGGATAAATTTGATGCGGCACCGGATTTGCCCTGGCATTTTATAGGGCATCTTCAGAAAAATAAAGTAAAATATGTTGTGCCGAGAGCTTCGATGATACATTCTGTTGACAGCTATGAACTGGCAGAAGTAATAAGCCGTGAAGCGGTAAAAAAGGAAAAGGAAGTATCGTGCCTTGTGGAAATTAATTCCGGGGATGAGGAAAACAAATTTGGTTTGACAATTGGAGATTCAGCATATATAATAGATATGATAAAGAGAATTACTCTGCTTCCGAATATAAAAGTACGTGGACTTATGACCGTGGCGCCTTTTGTGGAAAACGGCGAAGAAAACAGGGAAATTTTCAGAAAGATGAAATACTGCTTTGAGGAAGTCAGGGCGGTTTTGCCTGATGCGGATACTCTGTCCATGGGAATGAGCGGGGACTTTGAGGTTGCGGCAGAAGAAGGGGCAACAATTGTCCGTGTAGGTACAAAAATATTCGGAGAAAGAAATTACAATAAATAGAAAGGGTGTTGGTTATGGGAATACTTAATAAAATAGGAGATATGATATTCGGGCCTGAAGAATATGAGGATGAAACAGCGGCAGAAGAAATTGCAGAGGCGAAGGAGGAAGCTCCCCGTGCTGAAAGAAGAGACTTTACATCTCATCGCGATGAAGTAAAGAGAGATGATGACAGGGAATTTTTAAGGGGAAGCAGAAAGAGTAAGGTTGTGAATATAACCTCCACAACACAGTTCAAGGTAGTTGTTATTCAGCCTGAAAGCTTTGAAGAGGCAAGGGAAATTGCAGAAAACTTAAAAGCTAACAAGCCTGTTATAGTAAATCTTGAAAAGATAGAAAAGGAACAGGCAAGACGTATGGTGGATTTTGTATCAGGTGCTTCCTATGCTCTTGGGGGAGACATACAGAAAATTTCCAATATGATTTTCCTTGTAACTCCCTACAATGTGGGAATTCTGGGTGACTTTAAGGACGAACTTAAAAATAAGGGAATATTCCCCTGGAGCTATTAATGATGGATTTTTTGATATACGCACTTGTAAGGCTTCTTGAAATATATGAGTTTATAATACTGATAAGATGTATTTTATCCTTTTTCGGATACAGTAAGATTTATGAAATCCTCTGTGCCGTTACAGAGCCTGTATTGAAACCTATAAGAGAAATTCTTGTGAAAACACCTCTTGGCAATATGCCGCTTGACTTTTCGGCTGTATTTGCTATGATTTTGATAGGAGTGGCTGAACGGTGTCTGGTATATTTAAGCAGGATGTTATAATTCATGGCAGAACAGAAGAGGACAAGCTGATGCTTGCAAAGGCATACGATGCCTATACCTTTTCTGAAAAGCGGAATATGCCTTATTTTACTGCTTTCTTATCTCCTGCAGACAGAGCACTTTCGTCAGTTGCATTTAAGGAGACGGAGGCTGAGTTTTACGGCGGGTTTCCGGATGCGGAAAGATGTGTGCTTGGCTTTAAGGCGGAAGCAAAGGAAGATTTTCCCATCTGCATAATAAAATCCGAAGGTGATTTTTCCGATGTTTCCCACAGGGACTTTTTAGGAAGTCTGATGGGGCTTGGAATAACCAGGGAAAATCTGGGAGATATAGTGAAGAAGGATGACTGCTGCTATATATTTGTTCTTCGCAAAATGGCGGACTATATCAAAGAAAACTTTATTCAGGTGAAAAAAAGTACTGTCAAAAACGAAATAATGGAATGCGGTGAGGTTACAGTAGTAAGGGAGTTTGAAACCGTTAAAAAGAGTGTGGCTTCCTTAAGGGCAGATGCGGTGATTGCAGCAGCCTTTAATCTTTCCCGCTCCGATGCGACAGAGGCAATCAGGCGGGGAATGGTAACGGTTAACTACCGCATTCTGGAATCAACGGATAAAAGACTTTCTGAAGGTGATACGCTTTCGCTTCGCGGAAAGGGAAAAACCGTTCTGGAAAAGCTTGGAGACTTAAGCAAAAAAGGAAGACTTTTTATAGAAATAAAAAAATATAAGTAGAGAGGGATGTTTTTATGTATTCGCCTTTGGAACTTGAACAGATAGAATTTGAAAGAAAAACCTTCGGGGGTTACAGTGTAGATGAGGTAGATAAGACCTTTGAAACACTTAAAAAGGATTACAGTACTCTTTATATAGAAAACGCAGACATGAAAAAAAGAATAAAGGAGCTTTCTGCAAAGCTTTCTGAAAGTGAAGAAATGACAGAAACCCTGAAAACTGTTTTGGTATCTGCACAGAAAACAGGTGAAGAGATAAAAGAACACGCTCTTTGTGAGGCTGAACTTATTAAAAAAACTGCAGAGGCAGAGGCAAGAGAAACTCTTCGTAAGGCGGAGCTTGAAGTGGAAAATCTTACACGCAGAAAAGAAGAGCTTAAAAATGAAGTAGATGTTTTTATAACCAAAATGAGTGCGCTTTTTGAGGCACAGGTAAAATATCTCAATAAGGCAGAATAAAGATAAGCAGAATCCTTAAAACGGATTCTGTTATCATTTTGAAAGGATGAAAAGAATGTATCTTATACCCTGGGGAATTCTCAGCCTGCTTATTATCGGGATTGATGCTTTGAGTAAATATGTTGTTTCGGAGAATATGAACCTCCATCAGTCAATTCCTTTGATAGAAGGAGTGTTTTCCATAACCTTTGTGAAAAACACCGGGGCCTCCTTTGGAATGCTTCCCGGCGGAAGATGGCTTTTTATAATAATCACCCTTGTTATGATGGGAATTATTATAGGATACACCGTAAAGAAGCAGGAAAAGGATAAGCTGTATCTTCTTTCGGCATCCTTTATTGTCGGCGGAGGAATCGGAAATTTGATAGACAGAATTTTAACCGGAGAGGTTGTGGACTTTTTCGATTTCTGTCTTATAAATTTTGCAATATTCAATGTGGCTGACTGCTTTATAGTGGTTGGGGTTATATTGATGCTTGTATATTATTTTGTTGCTGAAATAAAGGAAAAAAAGGCTGAAAACGGCGGTGATACCGATGGAAACATATGAGTTTACCGCAAAGGAAAAAAAGAGAATAGATGTCCTGGTATCGGAAGAGTGCAGCGCCATTTCCCGCTCATATGCCAAAAGGCTTATTGAGGAAGGTAATATCTTAGTAAACGGAAACGAAGTAAAGAGTAACTATAAGACAAAAGAGGGCGATGTGATATCGGTCACCGAAGAAGAGCCTTCTCCCATTGAAGCGGAGCCTGAGGATATTCCGCTTGATATTGTCTACGAGGATGAGTCGGTTCTTGTTGTAAACAAGCCCCGCGGTATGGTTGTTCACCCCGCCGCAGGAAATGAAAGAGGGACGCTTGTAAATGCGGCGCTCTTTCACTGTATGGGCTCACTTTCGGGGATAAACGGAAAATTCCGACCGGGGATAGTACACCGGATAGATAAGGACACCACAGGACTTTTGGTAATAGCCAAGGACGACGAAGCCCATAAGAGCCTGACGGAGCAGCTTGCCGACAGGTCTCTTTCAAGAATTTACTACTGCCTTGTAAACGGCAATATAAAAGAGGATGAGGGGAAAATTGATGCCCCCATCGGAAGAAACCCGAAAGACAGAAAGCAGATGGCAATTGTAAAGGACGGCCGTCACGCCGTAACCCACTTTTGGGTAGAGGAACGGTTTTCGGGATATACCCTTGTTAAATGCAAGCTTGAAACCGGCAGAACCCATCAGATAAGAGTTCATATGAAGCATATCGGTCACAGTATAGTGGGGGATAAAACCTACGGAATCAAAAACGAAAAGTTTACCCTTGACGGACAGCTTCTCCACGCAAAGGAAATAATGTTCATCCATCCCGTAACAAGCGAAAAATCATCCTTTTCCTGCCCGATTCCCGATGACTTTTTACATGTGCTTGAAATTTTAAGAAAGCAGAGTGGTAATTTGTGATATATCTTGCTTTATGGAATGCGTTGGTTTTCTTGATATACGGATGGGATAAGCTTATGGCAATAAGAAAGGGGAGAAGAGTTCCTGAATTCTGGCTTCTTAGTGTATCATTGCTTGCGGGCGGTCTCGGCGGCATTTTTGGAATGGTGATATTCCGCCACAAGACGAATAAATGGAGATTCCGCTTAATTGTTCCGCTTTCGCTTTTACTTACGGTATTTATTTTAATATATGTAATATAAAACTCCGAAGATTTCGGAGTTTTTTCTTTAGTAGAAAAAGTCAATTTTTCAGTAGTAAAAGCTATTTACAAAAAAGGGTATTTGATGTATCATAAAGTAAAAGGAGGCGTTTTTATGAATATACCGAGAAATGAATACCCCAGACCGCAGATGGTGAGAGACAGTTTTATCTGCTTGAACGGTGAATGGGATTTTGAAATTGATAACGCCAAGGTCGGCGAAGAAAAGAAGTTCTTTTTAAGAGAGTCGTTAAATGATAAAATAATAGTGCCCTTCTGCCCCGAAAGTGAGCTTTCGGGAATAGGCAATAAAGACTTTATGAATGCTGTTTGGTACAGAAAAGATTTCACCCTTCCCGAAAATCACAAGGAAAGAGTGCTTCTCCATTTCGGTGCGGTTGACTACCGTGCAATAGTTTATGTAAACGGAATCAGAGTGGGAGAGCATAAGGGCGGATATTCTTCCTTTTACTTTGATATAACAAAGGTTCTTAAGGAAGAAGGAAACTACATAACGGTTCTTGCCTATGACGATGTCAGAAGCGGAAAGCAGTGCGCTGGAAAGCAGTCTGACAGGCTTGAATCCTACGGATGTATGTATACAAGAACAACGGGAATATGGCAGACTGTGTGGATTGAGTGCGTGGATGAGTGCCATATTAAAAACATAAGAACAGTGACCGATATTGAAACTCCCTCGGTTAATTTCACCCTTAAGACGGAAAACGGAATCGGGGCAGAAATTTTGGCAGTTGTTACCTACGAAGGAAAAGAAGTGGGAAGGGGCAGCGTCAAGTCAACGGGAGACGTTGCAACACTAAACATCAATCTTTCCGAAAAGCATTTGTGGGAGCTTGGAGAAGGAAGACTTTACGATGTTTCCTTTACCGTGACAAAGGACGGAAAAACTACTGACGAGGTAAAAAGCTATTTCGGACTTCGGAGTGTGGCACTTTCAGGAAAGAAATTTTTGTTAAACGGAAAAAGTGTATTCGGCCGCTGGGTGCTTGACCAGGGCTTTTATCCCGACGGAATTTACACCGCCCCCACGGATGAAGCACTTAAAAACGATATAATATACGGGCTTCAGCTTGGCTTCAACGGAGCAAGACTTCACGAGAAAATGTTTGAAGAGCGCTTTTTGTACTGGGCAGACCGCCTTGGCTATATGGTATGGGGTGAGCACGCCAACTGGGGGCTTGACATAACGGAAATGGAAGCTATAGATAACTTCCTTCCCGAATGGATGGAAACACTGGAACGTGATTTTTCCCATCCTTCAATAATCGGCTGGTGCCCCTTTAACGAAACCTGGGACCGTAAGGGAAGAAAGCAGTGCGACGGCGTTATAAGAATGGTTTATGGGGTGACAAAGGCAATAGATCCGACACGTCCCTGCATAGACACAAGCGGAAACTTCCACGTTGTGACAGATATTTTTGATGTTCACGACTATGAGCAGAACGTGGAAGCTTTCAGGGAAAACTATAAGGACGGAAAGCTTAACTGTCAGGTGCAGAGAAACCCTGCCCAGAAATTCCGCCAGACATATGACGGAGTGCTTCCGGCATTCGTAAGCGAATACGGCGGAGCAAGATGGGCGCTTAATGATGAAAATTGTTGGGGTTATGGCAAGGCACCCGAAAATGCCGAGGAATTTGTGGAAAGATATAAGGGCCTTACTGAAGCTATTTTGGGAAGTGAACACATTATGGGCTTTTGCTACACTCAGCTTTACGATGTGGAGCAGGAGGTAAACGGTCTTATGACCTATGACCGTAAATTCAAGTTCGATCCCGAGATATTTAAGAAAATCAATATGCAGAAGGCGGCAATTGAAGACTGATATCAATAAAAGTCAATTAATTCTAAATATTTGCATTAAAGAGTCATTGAAAGTCAATGACTCTTTTGTTATAATGGAAGTAGAGAGGCGAGAGAGTCGCTTTTGTGCAAGAAAAAAGTCGCTTCGGTGTATTGAAGAAGCGAAGGCGAAATGGTATAATAAAATTATCAAACTAAGGGGGAATAAAAATGAAAAGAGTATTGGCATTTTTTATCATGCTCAGCTTGCTTATGTCACTCTTTGCCATATGTGTTTCGGCAAATGAAACGGTTTTAACCGTAAGTGACATTGATGTGAAGTCCGAAACCGGTGTTGCTGTAACATCGGGCAAAGCAGGTAAATGGGCAGAGGGAGGATACATCGGCTTTAAGGATGTGGATTTTACAGGCATTAAATCCGTAAGAATTTCCGTAAGCAACATCCTTATGTACGGGGAAAACGGAGAAACCTTCCGCGTATATATTGACGATCCCTTAAAGGGTAAGTGCATCGGTTACATCGTAACAAACGATGAGACAAGTGAGCCCATCCTTTACGGAACGAATATCGAGCCGATATCGGGTAAGCACGACTTATACATAAAGCATAACTATTCAAGGTCAGACCATATCTACCTTCACGATGTGAGATTGTCAACGGAAGAATGGGTTGATCCAAAGGCTGTTACCCCCGTTCCCGACTCCCGTATTATTGACGTTTATGCAGATACCTGGGTGGCGACCGATGCGGCAGGACACAAGGTGGCTGACTATGAAGAAGCGGGCGATGTGAAAGAGGGCAAGCACGAGGTTGTTATGTTCTATCATGACTGGCATATTCATGATACAAAGGCTTATATCGCAAGCGAGGTTATAGCAAAGCACCCGGAAGCGAAGGACGATTTCTATCACTCCGCATGGCCTTCAAACGGCCCTGCATTCTGGGGTGAATCTGTTTACGGCTTCTATACGGGTACCGATTACTGGCATTACAGAAAAGCTGCGGAGCTTATGGCTGCAAGCGGTGTTGATGCGGTATTTTTAGACTACACCAACGGAGATGCCGCATATGTAAAGGCTCTTACCGTAATGCTTTGTGCATACCACGATGCGAGAGCCGACGGCGTTGATGTTCCGAAGGTTACCTGCTATATGCAGATGGGCTCAACTCCCGAAATGAGATGGAATCTCTTAGAAGCCATATATTTCAATCTTTGCCACAACGAATACTATAAGGATTTGTGGTATTATCTTGACGGAAAGCCTATGCTTGTCTGCTCAGAGCCAAACAGCTTCATTAAGGCGGTAAATCCCGAAGATACCGAGGAAGTGGCACTGGCAAAGGAGCTTACCGACTTTTTCACCTTCCGTGAAACGGGAAGCAGAGAAACAGGACCCTACAACGAAAACGGTAAATACTGGCACTGGCTCGTAAACTATCCTCAGCACGAATGGGGAATTACGGCGTCTGGCAGAGTTGAAATGGTAAACTTAGGTATGGCGATAAACCACTCCTATGTATATAACTATGCGGGCACCGGCGTATTTTCGGATAAATACACCAAGGGCAAAAACTACACAGAGGCATTTGGCGAGGACTATCGCCCCGAGGCATTGCTTGAAGGCTACTTCCTTCGTGAGCAGGCATCAAAGGTGCTTTCTGTCGATCCCGAGATTGTGTTCGTTGACGGATGGAATGAAATGAACACCGCAAGAGGCAAGGATTACTACGGCTTCCCCAACGCGTTTATCGACCTTTTCGACGATGAAAACAGCCGTGATTTTGAGCCTTATAAGGGCGCACTCAAGGATACCTATTATATGCTTCTTACTGACTTTGTCAGAAAATATAAGGGCGTAAGACCTGCTCCCATAGCAAGTGCTCCTGTATCCGGCGATATGATGACAGCCGATGCGTGGGCAGGTGTTGAGCCCACATTCTACAACTATTTCGGCGACTATGAGCGTGATGCCATTGGCTACAGAAACTACGAAACGAACGAGCACTACGTTTATAAAACAGAGGTTGTAAATTCAATTAAAGAATCCAAGGTTGCAAGAGACGGCGAAAGCTTCTATTTCTATGTAAAGTGCGAAAAGGCTATTGATGATACAAAGATAGGCTTTATGAACATTTATATCAATGCAGACAGAAACTATGCTACAGGCTGGGAAGGCTATGACTATGCCGTAAACGTGTCAGGCAAGGGTAAGGTTTCTCTATTTAACGGAAAAGACTATACACTTTCAGACATAGGCGATGCTGAAATAAAAATCCTCGAAGATACAGTTATCATAAAGGTTTCAAAAGCATTAATCGGTGAAACTGATGTAGCCGACTTTGAATTTAAAATTACCGACAACATAGTATCGGGCGGCGATTTACTTCTTTTCTACACAGAAGGAAACTCCGCCCCCGTGGGAAGATTCAACTATCTATATACCGAAATTCCCGCCAAAGCTTTAACTAAGGAAGAAAGAGCGGCTCTTTCCGATACCACCGTACTTAAGGCGGGAAGCTCCAAAATGATAGTTGACGGTGCCAAGATGAATGTTTATGAAAAGGATACAAGAGTAAAAGCATTTTCGGAAAACGGCACATTGTATGTTCCTCTTATAGCTCTTGATGACATTATGGGATGGGGCGAAACAAAGGCGACCTATGACTATAAAAAGAATGTAATTTACATAAAGACCCACGAGCTTACAAATAACGAGATAACAGATTATCAGTGGATTTACAGCTATCTCGGAACATATACGGCATCAATTGACGGAGAGGATAAAGCGCTTACAAATCCCACCAAGGCGGTTTCCGGCGTGGTTTATGTTCCTCTTACAATTCTTTCTGAATGCTTCGGATGGAGTGTAAATGACATCGGTGACGGCGCCTTTGCCATAAGTCAGAGAACGACAAACGTTGATGCGGCAAATGCCGTATTAAGCCATTTTAATTAAGGAGGGGTAATGATGAAGAAAATATTAACACTTGTACTTGCCCTTTTAATGGCATTTTCTGTTACTTCCTTTGCAGAAGAGTTTATAAATAAAGAGGGGATGACTGCTTCTGCATCAAGCGTATGGAGAGACCTTAATGCGGCCTCTAAGGCGGTTGACGGAAAGCTGGATGCCTCCTGGCACTCTCATCCCGATGACAAGAATAAGTTCCCTGTTACGTTGGATGTCAATTTCGGAAGCGAAAAAGCGGTATCCGGAATCCGCTATTATGCGAGAGTAGATGCTGAAGGAAGCATCAACGGCGTATGGACAAATTTTGATGTTGAAATAAGCAATGACGGAGTAAACTTTGAAAAAGCAGTAACTGGCCTTTCCGTTAATGCAGTGAAGGAGCCTCAGGATGTTCCCTTCGGTAAAAGCGTAAGCGCAAAATATATGCGCTTTACCATAAACGAGGGAAGCAAGGGCTATGCAACCTGTATGGAGCTTGAATTTATGAAGGGCGACGAAGCAGGTGCGCAGACGGCAGCACCCGGAAACACATCAGGTTCAGTCAATAAAGAAGCGATTAAGGCTTCTGCATCAAGCGTATGGAGAGATATAAACGCGGCAAAGCTTGCTGTTGACGGAAAGACGGATACCTCCTGGCACTCTCATCCCGATGATAAGGATAAGTTTCCCGTTAACTTTGACCTGGACTTCGGAAACGACGTGACCTTAAGCGGAATAGTTTATCATACGAGAGTGGATGCAGAAGGAAACATCAACGGCGTATGGTCAGATTTCGACGTTGAGATAAGTAAGGACGGAGTTAATTACGAAAAGGCGGTAACGGGCCTTTCGGCAAATGTACAAAAAGAGCCCCAGGAGATTTTGTTCGGCAAAAATATTACTGCAAGATATGTCCGCTTTGCCATAAATGAAGGAAGTAAAGGCTATGCAACCTGCATGGAGCTTGACTTTATTATGGGTGAAGGAGAGGGTGAAAAGCCTTCGGGAAATATACCTTCTGCGCCCGCAGCATCAGAATATGTCAGCAAAAAGGACTGGAAGGTTTATTGCTCCAGCACCTTCAAGGGTAAAAATGCAGAATATATGATTGATAACAATATCACTACATTCTGGCATTCAAATTATTATACTGCGGACAACAAAACTATTGACGGTAAGGACGAGCCTCCTTATTACATAAGCTTTGTTCTTCCTTCGGAAACAGTAATCTCGGGCTTTTCCTACGTTCCGAGGCAGGATGCGATTGATACAGGAAAGGTTAAGGTGTATGAAATTTATGCCGCTTCGGGAAAAGAAGGCACTGCACTTAAAATAAACGAAGGCGAATTAAGTGTAGGAAAGGAAGAAATAAAGGTTGACTTCGGCTTTTCCGTAAAGGCGCAGAGTATAATCTTCGTAATTAAGGAAAGTGTATCATCCTTTGGTACCTGCGCGGAATTTAATCTTATTACGGGAAATACTGCATCAGCCAAAGCACCCGCTGATGTAAAAACAGGAGATTCCACCCTTAAGGTTGGCTACGGCACAGCTTACGGTATGGAAGAGGTAAAAAAGGAAAGCGAATATTATGAGGATAAAAATCTCTGGAAGATAGAAGCCTCCTCACAGAGACTTCCTCACTATCCTGCAACCAAGGCGATTGACGGAAATACAGCAACCTACTGGCATTCTGACTTCACCGATGACGGCGGAGCAAAGGTGGTAAGTATGGTTAAAGGCCCTCACACCCTTGATATAACCTTCCCCGATTTAAGAGCGGTTTCGGGCGTTACCTACACACCCAGAAAGGGAAACAGCGCAGGTATCATAACGGGCTATGAAATTTATGCGGCGGAAAGCGATGATTCCGAATGGATAAAAATCGAAGAAGGAAGCTTCAAAAACGATTCTTCAGTAAAGGAAGTTCATTTTTCTGCAAACGTAAAAATGAAAAAGCTCCGATTCAGGTCCGTAACATCCGTAAGCGATTACGGCGTATGCGCCGAGCTTGATGTAAGACCTGAAAATGTAAACCTTAAGACAATGGAAAGCATAAATGAGTTTGTTTCCTACAACAAGGAAAACAAGCTTATCAAAATTCCCGAAACGGCAATTATAAGTGCCGATGCATCGAGCATATGGAACGAGAATAACGGCACCAACTTCCTTTTTGACGGTGCGCCCTCCCGTGCGTGGCACTCAGATCCCGGAGATAAAGGAAAATTCCCCATAACGCTTTATCTGGAGCTTGACAACGTGTATGAAATTCCCGCAATGGACTATTATGCCCGCGTTGACGGTGAAGGAAACATCAACGGCGTATGGCTTTCCTACAGTATCTGGACAAGTGAGGACGGGGAGGAATATATCCCTGCGGCTGAAAACTTAAGCTTTGAAGTAACCGACAAGGTTCAGCGGGTTAACTTTGATGTGCCCTTAAAGGCAAAGTTTATTGAAATTGAGATAAACAACGGAAGCAAGGGCTATGCAACCTGCGGAGAGCTTGTTCTTTACGAAAAGTCAGGAGCTATGGAAGATAGAAAGAGCGGTAACTATTATACTCTCAGGATTGGAAATAAAACCGTTACAAGTGTAAAAAACAATGAGGAGACAGCGAAGGAAATAGACGTTGCACCCTTCATTGATGACGGAAGAACAATGATTCCTTTAAGAGGATTATTAGAGGAAATGGGCGCCGGAATCACCTGGGACGGTACAAAGAAAAAAATAGGCATAACCACAGACAAGGTGAAAATTGAGCTTCAGATAATGAACGACCTTTGCTATGTTACCGATGCAAAATACGGCCGCGTTCGTTACACTCTGGATGTTCCGCCCATCATAAAGGATTCAAGAACCTTTATTCCCGTAAGATTTATAACGGAACAGCTTGGCTACAGTGTTACCTGGGACGGAGCGACACAGACGGTAAAAATTTCAGAATAAAAAAAGTGATGCAAACCAAAGGTTTGCATCACTTTTTTATGGCTTTTCTGTAGTCCTTGGGAGAAAGGTTAAAATGCTTCTTAAAAAGACGGTTAAAGTAGGTTACGTTGTTAAAGCCGGACTTTGATGAAATTTCCGTGATGGGGATTTTAGTGTTTCTTAAAAGCTTTTCTGCATTGTCAAGCCTTCGTTTGTTTAAGTATTCCTTTACGGTAAACCCGGTCTGAGATTTAAAAAGCTTTCCGATATATTTTTCATTATAGTTAAAAAGGGAGGCGATTTCGTTAACGGAGACATCGGAATATAAGCTTTCTTCAATAAAGTTTATTATGTTTCTGACCAGGGGGGAATAGCTTGTACCCACCTTGGCATATTCGGAAAGCAAAAGCTTTATGTGATTGTCTACCGTGTATGCGATTTTTTCTGTTATTTCATCCGGCACATCGAAAATAAAGGTACCGGAAAAAGCTTCTGTTTCTCCTTCGCATTTTCCTTTAATGATGTTTCCGAGAAAAATGACGGCGACAACCTCATTTTCATAAATTACGGGATGGCAGTATTCGTAAACGCCGTTTATGCAAAATCTGCCGAAGGGCTTTCTTTCGGAAACCGCTTGGTTTAGGGCTTCGTTTCTGCACACAAAACATTTTTCGTATCCTTCGGGAGTTTTTTTCATATGGGCGCAAAACGGCTTTGAGTGACAGGAAAAAATATCGGAAAGCTCCGTTTTGATGTTGCCTGAATTTCTTAAAAAAACCACTGCGATGTGTATCTTGCTGTCAAAAGTAAGGCAAGTAAGTAAATCGTTTAAGCCGGTATGTTCCATAAATTCACCTCCGAAACTGAAACAATTATAACATAAATGTTTCTTTTGTTCAAGTATTATGCAGTAATTTTTGTAGATAATTTCAGGAAGGTGCTGTATAATGTAATTATACTCATCTGTAATTAAAGGAGGATGAAAACATGAAGAAAATCACGGCTCTTATTCTGGCACTGTTAATGATGCTTTGCTCAATCAATTTAAGCTTTGCCGAAACAGATGTAAAGCTTGATTTGAACACGGCAAAGCTAAAAGGTCTCACCTTAAGCGGAGGGGAGATAATAAGCATTGAAAGAAAGGATTATTTGTATTTTCCTTCTGTTGACCTTACGGGAATCAATTCCGTAACGGTAAGGGCGTATAATAAAATTTCAGGTAATGTAAACGGAGAAACACTCCTTATATTGCTTGACAGTCCAGAAAACGGAGAGCTTATCGGAAACATTACCCTTTCAGAGGTTGGAGAGGATATTTCTGTGACTTCGGGAATTAAGAGTGTGACCGGCAAGCACGACCTTTATTTTTACTGCCTTTACGGAAGTCAGACACAAAACGAATGCAGTATAAAAGAGATAACTCTTTCAAAAAATGCATATACCCACGATAATAAGAGTAAAAAGGTTTCCGATTCAGCGGTTATTGACAACTTTTCCGATACATGGGTAGCTGTTGACGATATGGGCAGAGCCGTTGCAACCTATGAAGAACTTGGCGGCATAAAAACCGACGGCCGGGAGGTTGGTCTGCTTTACTGGAACTGGTTCCACGATGCCAAAAACACAAAGCGCGCCAATGTAATAAGCGAAGTGATAGCTGAAAAACCGGAGGCAAAGGCAGTATTTACCGATCCCGTATGGGATGTCCGCGGCAGATTTTACTGGGCAGAGCCCATCTTCGGCTTTTACAATTCCTATGATTACTGGGTATATAAAAAGCACGCAGAAATGCTTTCAATCGCGGGGGTTGATGTAATATTCTTTGACTATTCCAACGGCGGAAGAGTGTTTGTTCCCACAATGAATGTGCTTGCAGAAGCATTCCGCGATGCAAAAGCACACGGCATAAAGGTTCCGAAAATCAGCGCAATGATGACCTTAAGCGGCGATAAGTCCGATGCATTCCGTGGTCTTAGTGCAATATACTATAACTGCTTTAAGTTAAACGACTATTCCGACATATGGTATATGAAAGATAATAAGCCCTTCCTTTATGCAAATGCGAACTACGAAAATGCAATAAAGGATGTGGCGGAAGAAAACATAGTGGAAGCGAAGCTTATAAAGGAAATATCCGATTATTTCACCATAACACCCCACGGCTCAAGAGATGTGGATAATAATGACAATTCCTGGATGTGGCTTGAAAACTATCCTCAGGTGCTCCGTGATGTTGATAAGGAAACGGGCAGAGTCGGCTATGTTGCGGTCGGCTGTGCAATAAACGAATCCACAGTATTTGGCGGAAGCGTAACGGGCGTATTCTCCGATCCCTACAACAAGGGCAGAGGTTATTCCGAAGCCTTCGGAGAAGATTATTCCGAGAACGGCAAACGTATGGCGTACTTCTTCCGTGAGCAGAGCGCCCTTGCCCTTAAGGCAGAGCCTGAATTTTTAATGATTGACGGATGGAACGAATGGACAGCAGAGCGTAATGCAACCTGGGGTACCTTTACCAACGCTTTCTGCGACTGCTTCGACGAAGAAAACAGCCGTGACTTTGAGCCCACCAAAGGAAGCTTAAAGGACGATTATTACCTTCTTATGTGCGACCTTATAAGAAAGTATAAGGGTGTAAGACCTGCTCCCACGGCATCGGGTATGAAGACGATTGACATAGAAGGCGGCATAAATGAGTGGGACGGCGTACTTCCTTACTTTGTAAATTCCTATCAGGATTATGAGCGTGACGCCGACGGCTACGGCAAGGCGAAAACCGACGAAACCTGGCATTATACCACAAAGGTTGTAAATTCCGTAAAGGGCGCAAAGGTTTCCTTTGACGAAGAAAAGCTTTACTTTATGGTTGAGTGCGAAAAGGAAATAGTAAAGGATAGCGAAAACTTCTTAACCCTCTACATAAATTCCGACCGTAACGCGGTAACAGGCTGGGAGGGCTATGACTACGCCGTGAATTTAGACGGTATCGGAAAAGTATCAAAGTTTGCCGACGGTGTATGGGAAAAAACTACCGTTGGCGATGCGGCATATTCCGTTGACGGAAGGTATTTGAAAATCGCCCTTGAAAGAAGCTTTATAGGGGAGACGGGTGTGGTTGACCTTGAATTTAAGTGGACAGATTCGGTTAAAGCAGACGGCGATATTATGATGTGGTATCAGGACGGCTCGGTTGCTCCCTACGGACGCTTTAACTATCTCTACACCGAAATTGCACAGACAACACTTTCCGCAAGCGAAAGAGCGACTCTTTCAGAAACCTCCGTACTTAAGGCGGGAAGCAGTAAAATGATTGCAAACGGTGCAAAGATGTACGTTTACGAGGACGATATAAGAGTTACGCCCTTTGAGGAAAACGGCACACTCTACATACCCGAGCAGGCGTATAACGAGGTTATGGGCTACGGCTTTTCAAAGACGAGATATGTAAGTGCGGACAACAACTTCTTTACCTATCACTTTGAATTGAATGACGAGCTTACCGAAATTATAAACTACACCTGGACATATTCAGCTCTTGACAGCCTGGATGCAAGGGTAAACGGAAGGGTTACAAAGCTTTCGGCTCCGGTTAAATATGTAAACGGAATATTCTATATCCCCGTATCATTAATAGCTGAATGCTACGGATATGAGGTTAAGGCGCTTGGTAACGGTGTTTACACGGTAAGCTTTGATAAGACTCCGACAGATACGGTTAATGCCGTAATAAATCATCTTAATTAAGGAGGCACCGGTATGAAAAAAATATTATCTTTAATTATCGCAATATTAACTCTTTTCTCCCTGTGCCTCAGCATATCGGCGGAAAACACCATTACGCCCGATGGCTCCTGGAAGATAAAGGTGTCAAGTCAGCTTGGCACATCGGGAAATAACCTTTTTGACGGAAATACGGGTACAAACTGGCACTCAGCATATACCGTTGAAAACGGAAATATCGCAACTTCCGACAGTGCACCTTTCATAATCAGTGTTGAATTCGGAAAGGAAATGGAAGTGTCGGGCTTTATCTACACTCCCAGAACCAATGACAGAACCGGCGCAATAAAGACCTTTAACGTATATGCAACAACCGGCGACGGTTATAAAAAGATTTACGAGGGCGAGTTTTACTACGAAGACGGGCTTTCGGGCTTAGTTCCTCAGACTGCAAGCTGGGGCAACGTTAAAATGAACGGCATAAAAATTGAAATAACAGAAGGTATCGGCGGTTTTGGCGCAGGCTCTGAAATTACATTCATCGAAGGCTCAAAGGGCACAGCCATAAAGGATGGTGAAGCCTTTAAGGGAGAAGAAGAGGAGACAGAGGAAGCAGAGGATACATCCGCGCTAGGAACAAAGCTTCAAAAGACGGACGGTTGGATAATCACCGCATCCTCACAGCAGAACGATACAGGCTATTCTGTTTTAAGTGCCTTTGACGGAAACGAAAAGACCATCTGGCACACTGCATATAAGGCAGAAGACGGGGTTGTGGTAAGCCACGATGAATGCCCCCACATAATCACCGTAACCTTCCCCGAAAAGACAAAGGTATCGGGCTGGCGTTATGTCCCGAGAAGCGACAATGCTTCGGGAACGGTGCTTGAATACAACATTTATGCATCAGCCGACGGCACATCTTTTGAGAAAATTTACCAAGGCAGCTTTTCTTACATCGCAGGGGATGCCGCACTCTATAAACCCTCCGGTGCAACCTGGGGCGATAAGGAAGCAAAGGCGATAAAAATTGAGATAACAAAGTCATTAGGCGGCTTTGGCACAGCCAAGGAAATTGAATTTTATACCGGCGGGAATGCGGCAGCGGAAGAAAAAGAAGAAAGCAAGGTGCAGGATAACAAGGCAACAAATTCCAAAGGCTGGAAGATATCAGTAAATTCCGAAATGTGGAGCTCGGGCGCAAAGCTTATTGACGGAGACAGAAAAACAAACTGGCATTCTTACTATAAGGCAGAAGGCTCTGCCATAGTGGATCAGGATGTGCCGCCCTACGAAATTGAAGTGATTCTTCCCGCCGTTACGGAAATTTCAGGCGTTACCTTGGTTCCGAGAACGGAGCTTACGGGATTGTTCCTTGAGGTTGACCTTTATGTTTCAGATTCGGATGAGGGAGAATATTTCCTCATCAAAGAAGACATGGCTTTCGAAAACAGAATATATGACAGAGAAATTCCCTTAACCGCAAATATCGGCGTAAAGAAAATTAAAATTGTCGCAACCTCAACAGTTGGTGGCTTTGGTACACTTTCTGAAATTGAGCTTATGGAAAAGGATTCTGCAAAGGAGTCTGTAAGCTTTTCAGAATATGCGGCAAACGAAGAAGCCAACAGAATGTACAAGGTTGACACCGCTGATGCAGAGGTGATTTACGAAGGCGAAAACTGGTTTTCCCACACTCCCGACCATGCGATAGACGGAGCATCCTCCACCTTCTGGCAGACGGAAGAGCTTCCCAAAGGCTTTGCGGCGCTGATTGATATCGACCTTCAGAAAACCTACAGAATAAAGGAAATCGACTATACACCAAGACAGTCTGAAGACCTTCACGGTCACTGGCTGGGCTTTGGAATTTACACAAGTGAAGACGGGGTAAACTGGACACACGTCAAGGATGTAAGCTTTGAAAAGGACCTTTCCGTTAAGAAAATTGTGTTTGACGAGGAAATAGAAGCAAGATATTTTGAGTTTGAAATTTATGAGTATTTCGCGTCCCGTGTTTCTGCGGCGGAAATCACCTTCCTTCAGACAAAGGAAGGAAAGGAAGCTTCCCTTGCCGCCAACACGAAAAAATACACCCTTAAGATAGGCTCAAAGGAAATTGCCTATGAAAAGGGAGCGGACAAGGGTTCAAAGGAAATTGATGTTGCCCCCTTTATCACCAACGGCTCCACAATGATTCCTTTAAGAGGATTAATTGAAGAAATGGGCGGAAAAATCACCTGGGACGGTGAAACGCAGACAATCGGTGTTGATAACGGAAAGTATGAAATCACACTTCAGATATGTAATCACCTTGTATATGTTAAAGACCCCGTATACGGAAACATCCGCTATACACTTCTTAACTACCCGATTATTTCCGAAAGCCGCACCTTTATCCCGGTAAGATTCGTATCAGAACAGCTCGGATACAGCGTTTCCTGGGACGGAACGACAGGCACGGTTACAATAAGCAAATAAATAAAAAGCGGAGAAATCTCCGCTTTTTATTTGTTTGAAGGCGCTTTTGATTGACTTTAGGTTCTTGGTGTAATATAATAAAAGAGATTAGATGCGTATGTGTATTATACAGTCTTTATAAAGTTTGATATACAAGGGACAAAAAAGCCTTCCCCTTGAGGGGAAGGTGGGTGTAGGCAAAATCAGGCGGATTTTGCTGAAACTCGGATGAGGTGGAAATGAATAACGATTGCTTTGCAATCTACACCTCATCAGTCACTTCGTGACAGCTTCCCCTCAAGGGGAAGCCTTTGAAAGGAAGTGCAAATTTGAAGAGAAAAATAATTATCCTTTTGTGTGTAATGATTGGAATTGTTATGCTTGTTTCGTTAATAGACGAAATTAGGTATCCAATTTCCCTTAAAATTAAATCAAATGATGTGGCAACTGCGAAAATAATATTTTATGGTGACGGAATAGACAAAGAGATAACCGAACAAAAAGATGTGAAAAAATTAGTTAGAGCATTAAATAAGCTTCGCTTTAAAGAAAGCGAAGATATGAGCCATTTGTCTCCACGTTCTGGCATTAGAATTGTAGAATTGTATAACGAAAAAGGTGAGTGTACAGAATGTGTACAATTTTATGATTGGGCATACAGGGGTGGCGAGTATAAAGGCGAAGAAAGAAAAGATGGAGATTATTTATCTGTAAAAAAAGGGTTGCGATTGGGTAATTTTTATATTTTATGCGACAAGTTGTGTGATGATCCCTTTGATATGGGTATATACAAAATATTTTATTACTTGCAATAATTTTTTTGTTTTAACCAAACACGAACAACCATTAAAAACCAGTTGCATCTAAAACTTATGCCTTGCAATTACTAAAAAATCTTGTCGAAATAAGAGGAGTAAAAAGATATGTGGAAAAATTGTATTGAAGATGCACAAGGGTACATAACTTTACATGATTGCGTTGTCAATAGAGCAGAAGCTTTTGACGATGTATTGTCTTTAACTTTTGATGATGGTTTTTGGATGTTGGCAGATACAAAATATAATTCTTGCGGAGAAACAGTTAGAACAGATAAATCAAAAATAAATTTTACTGAATTTGATGAACAGCTATCCGTGTTCTATTTATTCAAAAGACACTATATATTTGGTAAACGTTTATGTACGACAAGAAAAAAAGTAGAATTGAAAGAAGTATATAAAAAAATAAATAAAGGCGAGTGGGAAATAGAGTTTAATGAGAAATATAATGGGGTTCATCAAGTTTTATTTTTTGGCGGAGTAACAACAAAGAAGAAAATTTGGGCATATGAATTTCAAATGGTTATTGATTGCGATAAAATCAAGTATTATTGGAATAATATTCGCCCGGATAGAAAATGGTGAATTTTTAGATCTAACCTTATATGAACTTTCACTAAATAATCTTGGCATCCAGATTATACAGTCTTTATATAAAAAATGTCGAATATTGTTGAAAAAGAGGAATTGGATATGAGTATAATGTATCCCAGAATACTATTATCTGCCAACACGAATAAGGAATTTTACATAGACGCTGTTGAAAAATGCGGTGGCATTGCCGTTGCACAATACTGTCCTGAGTTTTCTTCGGAATATGACGGACTTCTTCTGTGTGGCGGAAACGATATCAATCCCAAGTATTATAACGAGAATATAAATGGTTCTGTTAATGTTGATGATTTGCGGGATGCAGCAGAATTTGAACTGTTCAGAAAATTCGTTGAAGCAAAAAAGCCGATATTTGGCGTGTGCAGAGGTTGTCAACTTATAAATGTTGCCTTGGGCGGTAGTTTGCATCAGGATATTCCAAATGCTGATGAACACCGTTTTTCACTTGAACACTATCTGGTGCATGATATAAGAGCGAAGGAGGGCAGCTTCCTTTCAGAAATCTATGGTACTGAATTTTCTGTAAACAGTCATCATCACCAGGCGATAAAAGACCTCGGAGAAGGTGTTGAAATTGTCGCAACCGCTTTTGACGGAATTACTGTAGAGGCGATAAAGCATAGAGAATTACCTATTTATGCATTGCAATGGCATCCTGAAAAGATGTGTTTTAGCGAAAAAAGAGACGATGCGGTTGATGGAGCAAGGATTTTTGAATTTTTTATTGATTTGTGTAAAAAACTTTCTGAAAACGGGTGATAATTTTCTGTTTTAACCTGATACGAACTATTGCGTTGCATAGCAGCGCAGCGATATAAATTCCTAACGGAATTTACGATATATCCTTGCGGATGCGATATGTCCCTTTGGGACGAGAATAAGGAATTTATATTATATCGCAACGGAGCAAAGCGGAGTTATATCGCATTTAAGTATGACGAAAATATATCGCACGAACGAAGTGAGTATATCGCTATAAGGGTTTGCATCTAAACCTTATGCCTCGCAATATGGATATGTCGAATGTTGTCGAAAAGTAATTTAAAGGGTGGTAGTGTTGGTACAAACATTTCATTTTTTATTTTCAGTTTGGGAAAACAAGGAGTTAAAGAAAGAAATTTTTGACGCTTTAGAGTGTGACGATAAAAAACGAATAATAATTAGAAAGTATATTTTAACTTTTGAACCACAACAAAGAATTGTGCTCATAGAATATGACGGAGAAAATCCAAAGTTTTTGGATGCAAAAATTTCATTTGATGCTTTAATAAATTTGCTCAATAAAAATTTTGATGATTTAACAGAAGGGTCAATCACATATTTATATTGAAATGTTCTTTAGTCTTAACTTAACACGAACTTGACATCAAAAAAGGTTTGCATCTAAACCTTATGCCTCGCAATACAAAGATGTCGAAAGGTGTCGAAAGGAGAAATTTATGATATGAGTGTTTTAACATCTATAGTAATGTTTATTATTGTTATAACATTAAGTTTTGTTGTTTTAAGAAGTTTACATAAAAAATCACATGACATAAATATAAAAAGTGGAGTAATGAGTGGATTAACAACTGGAATAATTCATATTATTTTTTCTTGTGTGGTTTGTGCATTGAGCGAAGGAGAAGGATTTATTACATATTGGGAAACGCATGAAGTTATAAATGGAATCTCGTTTAATACTATTAAAATTGTAGGAGTATGTTTAGCATCACTTGTACCAATATTATTATGTAGAGGAAAAGATTTTAAAGGATATTTGAAGTACATAATTTCATCTTCTTTGGTCTTTGTTGCGGTATGTGTATTTGAGTGGATTAGCATATTTATTGTATTTTACATAAGCCAAATAGCAAATGTAGATATCATATTTCCGTTGAATACCTATGATTCACTTTTTTTCGCTTTTATGTATTTTCCTATTGGTGGTTTTTTAGGAACTTTGATTTCGATAATTGCAAATGCTATTTTAAGTATATTGAAGAAGAAAGTGTATTGAGAAAGTCTATGATTTTTAATCCTTACTTGCTATGAATTAGTATCAAAAAGAATTGCATCTAAACCTTATGCATCGCAATTGCGTTGCATAGCAACGCGGCGATATAAATTCCTAACGGAATTTACGATATATCCTTGCGGATGCGATATACCTAAAGGTGCGATATGTCCCTTTGGGACGAGATTAAGGAATTTATATTATATCGCAACGGAGCAAAGCGGAGTTATATCGCATTTGAGTGTGACGAAAATATATCGCACGAACGAAGTGAGTATATCGCTATAAGGGCTTGCATCTAAACCTTATGTGTAGCAATTATTAAAAATACCGGTATCCGGATTATCCGGTTTTTATATGCAGTTCAACGCAGTATGGCAAGATAAATATCGCTGCGGTAAAGGAGTTATTATATGAATCTTACATTAAATCAAATTGAAAAAATAACAAATGGTGCTGAGAGAGTTAAAGAAAATGACAATCTTATAAGATTTTACAGATTTACCGAAGAACAGGAAGAGTTATACAAAAGAAGAAATGCTGATTTTTATAAGAAAACCTTTTCGACAGCAGGCATCAGGCTGGCATTTAAGACAGACAGTGAAAAGCTTTATTTAAGCGGCAGCATTTTTTCCGGCTCTTCCCGCAGTTACTATTCCGTGGATGTTTTTGTGAATAAAAAAATGATAGGGTGCATTGATAACTTTAATGAATCCGAAATGAAGGGCAACTACAGCGCAAAGGCTTGCCCGGAGGATGACTTCTCAAAAGAATTTATGCTTGGTAAAGGCGAAAAAGAAGTTGAGGTTTACTTTCCCTGGTCTGTCGGCATAGGATTGAAGAATATCGCTATTGATGATAATTCTTTTATAGAGCCGGTTAAGCGATCCAAAAAGCTCCTTGCTTTCGGGGACTCCATTACGCAGGGGTATGATGCTTTAAGGCCGTCAAGAAGATATGTTTCGCTTCTTTCGGAGAAATTAGGCGCAGAAGAAATCAATAAGGCGATAGGCGGAGAGGTGTTTTTCCCCGGTCTTGCAGAAAGCGAAGAAGCATATATACCCGATTATATAATCGTTGCTTACGGAACAAATGACTGGAGCAGGCTGGGAAAAGACGAATTTGATAAAAACTGCAAAGCCTTTTATGAGGCACTAAGTAAAAAATATTTATCGTCAAAAATTTTTGCTATTACTCCCATCTGGAGAAAGGATTTGCACGAGGAAAGCAAGGTGGGAGCTTTCAGCTATATAGAAGAATACATAAAAGAGGTTACATCAAAGCTTGAAAATGTCACATTCATCTCAGGATACGATTTTGTTCCCGAGGATGAAGCTTTCTATGGAGACTTAAGACTTCATCCCAACGATATGGGCTTTTCTAAGCATTATGAAAACTTATATAGCAGGATAAAAAAATACTTATAATTTTAATACATCTCGGTGCTGTTTCACGATCCTGATATTTTAAAGGATATCGGATTTAAGATATTGTACGAAGATTAAAGGAGGAATTCTTATGGATATAAAATTGAGAGAAAGAATTGACAGTATAATTTCCAAAATGACGCTTAAGGAAAAAATCGGTCAGCTTAATCAGGAGGCGGTAAGCCCGAAAGACCTTGAAAAAATAAAAGAGCGTGTAAGAAACGGGGAGCTTGGCTCAATCATTCTGGCAAGCACCGCAACAGCGGGAAACGATGCACAGGAAAAGGTTTATTATGAAGTAATTGATGAGATACAGAAAACAGCGGTGGAAGAAAGCAGAATGGGAATTCCGCTTCTTTTCGGAAGGGATATTATCCACGGCTATACAACGGTTTTCCCCGTGCCCTTGGCACTTTCTGCAATGTTTAATCCCGACCTTGTTAAAACGGCGTACAGCCATATTGCAAAGGAAACAAAAAACAACGGCGTTAACTGGACCTTTGCGCCCATGATTGATATATCGAGAGATTCAAGATGGGGAAGGTGTATTGAAGGCATCGGCGAGGATCCTTATGTGGGCGGTGTTATGGCAGAAGCAATCGTAAAGGGCTTTCAGGGCGAAGAGCTTTCACCTTCATCCGTTGCGGCAACGGCAAAGCACTTCATAGGCTACGGAGCCGCTGAAGGCGGAAGAGACTATGACAAGACGGAAATTTCCGATTATACCTTAAGAAACTTCTACCTTCCTCCATTTAAAAAGGCGATAGATGCAGGCTGTGCAACGGTAATGAATTCCTTTAACGAAATTAACGGAACGTCAACTGCGGCAAGCAAAAAGCTTTTAAGAAAAATGCTTAAGGGCGAGCTTTCCTTTGAAGGCTTTGTTATAAGCGACTGGGGCTCTGTCGAAAAGCTTGTATTTTTCGGTCAGGCATCAGATAAGAAAGAGGCGGCAAAAATTGCAATAAATGCCGGAATGGATATGGATATGGTGTGCCGTGCCTTCTTCGATAACCTCGAAGCGCTTGTTTCGGAGGGCAAGGTTTCGGAAGCAACCATTGACGAAGCCGTATCAAGAATTCTTGGCGTAAAGCTTAAGCTTGGTCTTTTCGAAAATCCCTATGTGGTAAGGCAGGATATTAATATAGAGGAAACAGAAGATTGTGCGGAAAAATGTGCAGACGAAGCAATGGTGCTTCTTAAAAACAACGAAAACATCCTTCCTCTTAAAAAGGAAGCGGCCGTTTTATTTGCAGGCCCTATGCTTTCTGAAAAGCATTCTCTTATGGGCTCCTGGAGTGCAGACGGTGATGTTACAAGGGTGAAAAGCATTAAAGAGGTGCTGAAAGAGAGCAAAGTAAATGCATTTTTCGCAGAGAGCGACTATCTCTGGGACGGAATTTTACCCTTTGTGAGAATGGCGGATGCCGTGGTATTAACCTTAGGTGAAAGCAGAAAGGTAACGGGCGAGGCTAACAGCTTAACTAAAGTGGAGCTTCCGGCAGAGCAGATGGAGTTTATAAAGAGAGTGCACGCTCTGGGCGTAAAAATAATCGGTGTTATGGCATTCGGCCGTCCCATCGCACTTTTCGATGCGGAGCCTTATCTTGATGCAATTCTTTATATATGGCACTCGGGAACAAGAAGTGCACAAAGCGCAGTTTCCGCTCTTTACGGTGACGTTAATCCTTCGGGACGACTGCCTATGAGCTTCCCCAGATATACAGGGCAGATTCCAATATACTATAACCGTGAAAAGGGCGCGATACCTCTTAATTCCTACTATGGCGAAACCAATAAAAGAGTGCATTCCTATCACGATTCCCTTGCAACGCCCATGTATCCCTTTGGCTACGGACTTTCGTATACTGAATTTTCCTACGGAGAAATTACCTCGGATAAAACAAAAATCAGCTTAAAGGACTTAGAAGCGGGGGACGGTTTCTCCTTAAGCATCACCGTTAAGAATACGGGAGAGCGTGAAGGCGCTGAGGTAACTCAGGTCTACATAACCGACAAGGTATCATCTATGGTACGCCCGATTAAGGAGCTTAAGGCTTTCTCAAAGAATGTCTTAAAGCCGGGTGAAGAGGTAAAGCTTAACTTCTTTATTGACTTTGAAAAGCTCGGCTATTACAACGATGAAGGCGAATTTACGGTTGAAGAAGGCGAATTTGACATCTGGATAGGCAAAGACGCCTATGTAACAGATAAGATAACAGTTACGGTAGAATAAAAAATAAGTACCGCCCGTTCGGCGCCCTCACTTAGGGATTATTCGTTTCAAAAGCATAATTTTGGCACATAACTGTGTTAAAAATCCCCCATATCCGCCAGGATAATGGGGGATTTTTGCCTTGTTCTGCACTTAAAATAATGTTTTTGAAATGCTTCGCAGTTTTGGGTTAGAGATTTTTTTCGATTTAAGACAAAGCATAAAAAATCCCGATATACTTGCGTATTTCGGGATTTTTTTGCGCCTTATTAACGGAAAATATCAAGCCAAAACCGATTCATCCCCAAGAGAGGTCGCCGTTGGGCGGTACTTATTTTTATGTAAACATCATTATGCCCAGCATTGCAAATGTGAGAATAAATACAAAGCCGAAATTGAAAATGGAGAAAAGCCCGATATACCTCCAGGATTTTCCGGGGTTATGTTTTATGTACTCGCGGAATGTGATTAAGCTTGCGAGAGATGCAATTAATGTCCCCGCACCGCCTATGTTAACACCAAGCAACAATTCGGGATAGTTGGTTGTAAATTGCGAAAGCAAAATTGCGGATGGCACATTGCTTATAAACTGGCAGGAAAGAATGGAAAACACCAAAGTATTTTTGGAAAGTAAAAATGAGAAAAATTCTCTCACCGCATCAATTCTTGCCATATTTCCCGAAAAGATAAAGAAAAAGCAAAAGGTAAGTAAAAGGGGATAGTCAACGTCCTTCAGCGCTTTTCTGTCAAGGAATAAAAGGGCAAAGGGGATAACTATAAGACCAATCCAGTAGGGGATGCTCCTGAAAACTATTGCGATTGAAAGGGCGAAAAGCAAAAGGTAAATAAACGCCCTTCTTTTGTCGATTGTAACGGTGTCCTCCTCAAGTATAAGGGGCTCGGATTTTACAAAGAGACAGCACAGAGTAATTATAATAATTGAAATTATAAAGGGCGGCGCCATAATTTTTATAAATTCACCGTTCGGTATATTGAATTTTGTATAAAGATATAAATTCTGAGGATTACCGAAGGGGGTTAACATTCCGCCTAAATTTGCCGCAATGTTCTGCATTATAAAGGTAAAAGCCATAAGCTTTTCCTTTTTCGTGACCGTAAGAATAAGAAATCCCAAAGGGAGAAAGGTTAAAAGAGCCATATCGTTGGCGATAAGCATAGAACCTATAAATGTTATATACACAAGAGCAAGAATTGCAAGCTTTGTTGTTTTGAATAGGGTGACTATTTTTCTTGCCAGTATATAGAAAAAATCTATATTTTTAAGAGCACACACAACTGCAAGCACCGAAAAGAGGCAGGACAGGGTTTTGACGTCGAAATAATGGAGATATTCCTCATCAATGGGAACGAAAAAGCAGGTTATGATAGCCGCGACAAGGGCAATCAGCATAACCGCGTTTTTTGAAGCAAATTTTTTAAATGTCAAAGAAAATCATCTCTTTCAGTAAAGATTTTATATATCAATTGTGGATGTTGCACGACCATCTGATGCTTCGGAAATTATACGGCGCATGGCGTTTTCGGCGTATTCGATATCTTTTTTCAGCTCGTCCGCCGTAATTCTTACGGCACCGTGACCGAAAATAATTACCTGCTCTAAATTATCCGAGGTTGCAACTTTTACCCTGTAGTCTTTGGAAAGTTCCTTTGAGGTCTTTTCAATATAGGAGTCGGCAGTTTCCGCCTCCTTGGTATAAACGATTTTTATGCCGTTATAGTCCTCAATTTCGCGGTGCTTTCCCTTAACCTTATAGGCATCAAAAACCAGGATGATATTTATATCCTCCATGGCATTGTAGTTGCAGATTTTGTCTGCCAAAAGCTGTCTTGCCGCATCAAAGCTGTCGGAGGAGACCGCTTTTAATTCGCTCCAGGAATAAATCACATTATAGCCGTCAATCAAAAGATAGGTGGGAAGATTCTTGTAGGGCTTCGCCTTTTGTGGCTTTTCTGATTTTGTATAATCATAAACCCGTTCTTCTTCGCGGCGATACTTGGGGCGCTTTATTTTACCGTAGGTACGCTCGAAAATTTCAAGTAATTCTGCATCGGAATAATCCTTTTTATCTCTTTTTGGTGCACTTAATGGCTCTAAAACCTCTTTTTTATCTGAAAGAAGAGGAAGGTGCATATGAGAAAATACCTCGTCCCACTTAACGGTAAATCCGCTTCCGCCGCTGCAGAAAACAGAGTCGGGGCTGTTTCTTAAATCGCTTTCGGGATCATAGTTTTTCTTTTCGATAACCTCAATGGGATTAAGGCATTCATCATAGCCGCCGTAGGAAAAGGATATGCTTCCGAGACCGTGGGTGTAGGCTGTCACCGTATCGGGATATTCCGATAAAACGGAAACGGGGCCTCTGCCTTTGATTACGGAGATGGAATCAAGCATTTCCGGCGGAGAAAAGGATGCGCCGATTCTGTCAAGGTCTGTCATGGCTCTGCCCGTGGAGCTTGAGGGTACTTTAAGTACAAACTCATAGTAAGGCTCTAAAAGCACGCTTTCTGCCTGCATAAGCCCCTGTCTTACGGCACGGTAGGTTGCCTGGCGGAAATCACCGCCCTCTGTGTGCTTTAAGTGGGCTTTTCCGTTAACCAGTGTGATTTTCACATCGGTCAGCGGTGCACCTGTAAGTACGCCACGGTGAGTTTTTTCGGAAAGGTGAGTAAGGATTAACCTCTGCCAGTTTCGGGAAAGTATGTCTTCGCCCACCTTAGTTCCGAAAACAAGACCGCTTCCGCGTTTACCGGGCTCAATTAAAAGGTGAACCTCCGCATAGTGGCGAAGCGGCTCAAAATGGCCCACGCCCTCTACGGTACTTTTAACGGTTTCCTTGTAGTAAATGGAGCAGCTTTCGAAATTCACATCAATGGAAAAACGTTCCGATAACTGTCTTTTCAATATTTCAAGCTGAATTTTACCCATTACGCTGACACTTATTTTTCTTGAGTCCTCGTTGAAGCTTACGGAAAGCTTGGTTTCCTCCGACTCCAGCTTTTTAAATGCGGATAAGGCATAGCTTATGTCGCATGACGGGGGAAGGGCGGCGGTATAGGTAAATACAGGCTCCGATAAAAGGGAGGAGGAATCCTCTTCAAATCCAAGTCCGCTTCCGGAGGAAAGAGATGTTATGCCGGTTGCGGCAACAATCTGTCCGGAAAAGGCTTCGGGGATTGCTTTATAGCCCGCTCCGCTATAGAGGCGAAGCTCGTTTATTTTTTCTGACGGGTTATCCTCGGAAATTACAGTTTTAACCTTTAAGGAACCGCCGGTTATCTTCATATGGGTAAGCCTTTGTCCTTTGTCATCCTCTGTAATTTTATAAACCCTTGCACCAAAGACTTCGGGGTATATGGGCTCCTTTGTATAGGTTGAAATAGCCCCGGCAAGCTTGTCCACACCGTCATTTTTGAGGGCGGAACCGAAAAAGCAAGGGAAAAGCCTGCGTTCTTTTATGGCATCGGCCAGGGAGGAATCGGAAATTTTGCCTGACTTTATATATTCATCAAAGAGGCAGTCGGTGTTTGTTGCAACTTCCTCATAAAATTCGTCGGTAAATTCGGAAAAGTCCGCACAAAGGGGTGTTAAGCTTTCGCGTATATCGGAAAGAATGGCGTTCTTTCCTTCATTTTCAAGGTCAAGCTTGTTTATGAAAATGAATGTGGGTACAGAGTAGTGGGAAAGCAAATCCCAGAGGGTTTTGGTATGGCTTTGCACCTTTTCGGGGGCGCTTATGAGCAAAACGGCATAGTCAAGCACCGAGAGGGTGCGCTCCGCCTCGGCTGAAAAGTCAACGTGACCGGGAGTATCAAGCAAGGTTATTTCTGCATCAGAAAGCTTGAAATGAGCCTGATGGGAAAAGATAGTTATTCCGCGGTCCTTTTCCATATAGTTCGTATCAAGATGGGTATTTTTGTGGTCGACTCTTCCAAGGCTTCTTATTTCACCTGCGTTATATAAAAGCGCCTCGGACAAGGTGGTTTTACCGGAGTCAACGTGGGCAAGGATGCCCAGAGTGATTTTTTTCATAGCTTATTCCTTATTTTAATCTTAGTGATATTTCGCCGGAATCAAGAATTTCTTCTTCGCCATTGGCTTTTTTTACCAAAAGTGCGCCTGAATCTAAAATTTTTACGGCTTTGCCTTCATATGTTTCACCGTTTTTTATGTAAGATATATCTTCGCCCGGCACCAGGCTGAATTTTCTGTAATCCTCCATAAAGGAATATGAGCCTTCATCGAAATAGCTTTTAAGCCTTGAAGCAATTTCTAATGCAAGTAAGGCGGGGGAAATGTCCTTTTCAAGGCTTGATGCAATATTTTTTATATCGGAAGGAAAATCTGCAGTTGTTAAGTTTATGCCTATGCCGACTATTATGAAAGGATTTTCGCCCAAAACGGATTCTGTCAGTATACCGCAGATTTTTTTCCCGTCTTTATAAATATCGTTTACCCATTTTATTCTGCAAAGCTCTCCGGTGAGAGAATGGATTGATTCAACAACGGAAACCGCGGCGGCTGATGTCATATAAAGGAAGTCCTTTGAATCTTTGTCTATGGGAAAGCCGACGGTCATATAAAGCCCTGTATCTTTAGGAGAAAAGAAGGTTTTGCCCTGTCTTCCTCTTCCGGCGGTCTGTTCCTTTGCGATTATAATGAAAGGACTTTTTTCGCCGTCTTTAATTATCCTTTTGGCATCATTGTTGGTGGAGCCGGTAATATCCAATGATATTAGCTTGAAATTGTTATTCAAATCAGACATTTTGCTTCTCCCTTTTCTTTCGCAATAATGATATTAAAATGGAGACAATGGAATAGATTAAAACAGGTATATCTCCCCACATAGTATATGGGGTTATTTCATCTGTCAGCAGTAATTCGCCTTTGATTGTACCTGAATCATTTAATGGGATGGAAGAGATGATATTTCCCTTTGTATCAATGAAGGCGGAGATGCCGGTGCAGGCACTTCTTGCAACATAACGGCCGTTTTCAACAGAACGGTAAACGCTGTGATAAAGATGAAGACGTGCGGCATTACCCTTTGAAAACCAGGAGTCGTTGGTGGATACGCATAAAAGACGGGCGCCTTCTTTTACCGCTTCCCTTGAATAGGAGGGAAACATAGAGTCAAAGCATATTACGGGGCCTAAGCTGTAATCGCTTAAAAGCTTTGGCACCTTTCCTTTTGAAAGTCCCGCTTCCCGCGCTTCGGATGAAAAAATGTCAAAAATCGGATAATACTCTCCGTAGGGTACGGGGTGTCTTTTGTGATAAATCTCGCCATCAACATAAGGCAGGAGATAAACGGAAGTGTATCTTTTTCCGTCACTGTCAGAAAAAAGGGAACCCAAAAGAACTGTTACATTGTTTTCCTTTGCGGCATCAGACAATGTTTCAAGTGCGGTGTTTTTGTTAAGATGAAGAGGGATTGCGCTTTCTGCGAAAAGCACAATTTCAGCATCTGAAATTTCATTTATTGAATCCTCGACTATTATGTTCGGAGGTGTAAGCCACTTGTCATACCCCCCGTATCCGTTCTGCACCACCTTTACCGTGACAGCTTCTCCTTCTTCGGGTATGGTGTACAGATAAGCCGAAACAAATGTATTTGCCATAAGAAGGATTAATGGGAAAAGCATCGGCCTGATGGATTTTCTCAAAAAGCACATTGAAAAGGAAGATGCAAAATATATTACAATAAAGGAAATGAACAATGAACCGAAAAGTGAAGCGCTTTGTATAAAGTAAGGACAGGCAGCAAAGGGAATTGAAATCCTTCCGAAAGGATATCCTGTAAAAAAGTCGGGAAGGGCAATTAAATATTCATATATCACCCAGAGCGAAGAAAAAAGGAGCGGGTGAAATCCGGAAAAAGTCTTTTTCTTGGCCATAACGAAGAGCTTTGCAAAAAGTGCGGTGAAGAGCCCTTCTGCGGCGGAAAGAAGCAGATATGCAAGGAAAGGAAAAAGCTTCTGATAAAACAGATTTGGTGTTATAAATGAAATGTCGAAGCTGGATAAATATACGGAATTAAACATATAAAAAAATGTGCCGAAAACGAAGCCCTTAAAGAAAGGCCGCTTTTCGTCATAAAGCGAAAAATAAAAAAGCCCCGGAGCAAATAAAAGCAACGGCCAGGCATTTTCGGTTATGAAAGCGAGACCTGAAAGCACTCCTGAAAGTATTGAAAAAATAATTGCCATAAAAAGCTCCTTTTCCTTAAATATAGTATATTTTAGCACAAAATAAGAAATATATCAATAAAAAAATCTTGATAAAGAAAAGAAAGTGTATTATAATATTAGAATAAGCTACTAAGGCAGGATGTGTTTGAAATGGATAAGTTTATTATATATTTATTTAAGTTTGTTTCTGCGGTTCTTAAAGCACTTGGAGGAGGAAGCTCACTGCCGGGGAAAATGGCTCTGAAAATACGCCCCGGTATACTGAAAAGTGCCGCAGAGGGCTATAAAGTTATAATGGTGACCGGAACCAACGGAAAAACGACTACAAGTTCTATGATAACGGGGATTTTGGGGAATGCGGGCTATAAGGTTATAAGCAATTCATCCGGAGCCAATATGATAGACGGAATTGTAACCTGCTTTATAAACAACTATAAAAAGGGTGAGTGGGCTGTTATTGAGTGTGATGAGGCATATACAAGAATTGTAAACCGCTACATAAAGCCTGAGTATATGGTACTTACGAATGTATTCAGAGATCAGCTGGACAGATTCGGTGAGGTATCAAATACCTGGGGAAAAATTAAGGATGCCATAGAGCTTTCGCCCAGGACAAAGCTTGTGGTAAACGGAGATTTGCCTCTTTTTTCAAAAATAGAAGGAGATAATCCTAAGCATTATTTCGGTTTTTCGGAGTTTTTCGGTAAAATGAGTGACGATTTGGAGCCGACCTTTTGTCCCGAATGCGGAGAAAAATTCAGATATAAAAATATCACGGTTAAAAATCTGGGAGATTATTACTGTCCCGGATGCGGATTTAAAAGAGCTGAATGCGAATATATGGTTGAATCTTTTGAAAAATTAACATCAGAAAGCTCGGAGGTTACAATTTCGGGAGAAAACATAAAGCTTTCGGTTGCGGGTATTTACAATGTATATAATGCTCTTGCGGCCTTTACCGTTACGCATCTTATGGGGGTTCCGAAAAGTCTTATAAAGGCGGGAATAGAAAAGCAGCAAAGCTGCTTCGGCCGTGATGAGATAATTAATGTCGGGGACAATAAGCTTCAGATTTCGCTTATAAAAAATCCTACAGGCTGTGATTTATGTATTGAAACTATTGCACTTTGCACGGAAAAATGTAATCTTTTGGTTGTACTTAACGACAACTGGGGAGACGGCACTGATGTTTCGTGGGTGTGGGATGCACACTTTGAAAAGCTTTTATCCATGGATTATGACAAGGTTATAATAAGCGGTAAAAGACGATATGATATGGCTGTAAGGCTTGAGGCGGCAGGTTTTTCCGGGGAGAATTTTATTCTTTGCGAATCGGATGATGAAATAATTGAAACTGTAAAGGGCTTAAAGGACAGAACCTTCGCCCTTTGTACCTATACCGGAATGATGAATTTGCGAAAAGCACTTTATGTGAAGGGCTATGCAAAAGAAATGTGGAAATAAGAGGGCGTATTTATGGAACTTGAAATAGTACATCTTTATCAGGATCTTTTGAACACCTACGGAGATAACGGAAATATATTACTTATCAAAAGGCGCGCTGAAAAGCGGGGGATAAGTGTAAAAATAAAAAATGTTTCCGTGGGAGATTCGATTAATTCAGCCGATATCTTATTCCTTGGCGGAGGGCAGGAATATGAACAGAGCCTTGTGTGTGATGATATAATAAAAAACAGAGCGGATTTTCTCAAAGGATATACCGAGGACGGAGGAGTGGGACTCTTTGTCTGCGGAGGTTATCAGCTTATGGGAGAATATTTTGCCGACGCATCCGGAAAAAAGGTCAGGGGAGCATCGGTTCTTCCTGTGAGGACGGAAGGCTCTGACGGCAGATTTACCGGAAATATCATAGTAAACAGCAGCCTTGAAACGCTTGTAGGCTTTGAAAATCACACGGGAAAAACCTATCTTGAGGGCGGAGAGTCCCTTGGAGAGGTAATGTTCGGAAACGGAAACAACGGAAAGGATAAAACCGAGGGAATAAGATATAAAAATGCGGTGGGAACATATATGCATGGACCGCTTTTTTCTAAAAATCCTGCACTTTGCGATGATTTGATCCGCCGTGCAATGATAAGAAAATACGGCTCGTGTGTGCTGGAGCCTCTCAGCGATACCTATGAGCTTTTAGCAAAGCAGGATATGATTAAGAAATTGCTGAAAGAAGACGGCGCAAAATAATCTTTATTGAAGCAAGCACCGGGATTCCGAAAATAACACCGGGAAAACCGAAAAATGCGGCACCTAAATAAACTGCGATGAAAGCCGAAGCGGGTGAAATATCTACGCTGTCGGCTTTTATTTTGGGCGAGAGGAAGGTGTTTTCTACAAATTGTGTTAAAAGTACGGCTGCAAGGGATAAAAGTGCCGATAAGGGAGAGGAAAGATATGCGATTAAAACTATGGGAACTCCGCCTAAAAAGGGGCCGATGGTGGGAATAAAGCAAAAAATACCGTATATCAGTGAAAGGACAAGTGCATGCTTTACGCCCAGAATAAGAAGAAGGATAAATGTTATTCCGGTTAAAAAGGCAGAGACTAAAACCTGACCTCTGAAAAAGCCCTTGAACACAGCGTCTATTTCCCGCACTACGGGGATGAATTTATCTGTTATCCTTTCGGGAAAGAGGGCGTAAATCCCCTTTTTGAAGGAAGAAGTATCCATAAGAAAAAAACAGGACAGCACCAAAGCGAAGGCTGAAGAGACAAGAAAGGAAAAGGCATCCTTTATGAAAAGAGAAACATTGTCTGCTTTAATGCTTAAATAGGAAATTATTTCCGAAAAGACGGAAGAAGGGATAAACGAAGATATTTTATCATAAAGAGCCGGCAGATATGCAATAAAGCTTTCGATGGCAGATAAAAATGTGGGCATAATGAAAGCTACAAGCGAAACGAGAAGGCCTGTTATCAGCGCATAAAAAAGAATGGCAGCCACTATTTTCGGCATTCTTTCAGACATAAAGTTTACGAAGGGTGATGCGATATAAGTTAAAATAAGGGCTGCGAGTATAGGAGAAAAAACGGTCAGAATTTTTTGACCGAAAAAGAAAAGCAGAAAAAAAGCGATTAAAAATGCAGGCAGAATGTAGTGTCTTTTTGTCATTTGATATCCCCCTTATGTAGGCAGGACGAGCCTGCCTCAAAACATATCCGCAAAGCTATCTAAGGTGTGCTCGATGGATTTGCATATTTTATTTCCCTTCTTGCGGATACATTTTTTGTGTTTCTTGTCAACGGGTTCTGTGAGAGCACCTACGGCCATGCCGATTAAGGCTCCGGATAAAAGGCCCATTGAAAAATTAACTATTTTTGTCATAACTGCTCCTTGCACCAAGTGCCTTGAGTCCTTTGCCGTTTGATAATAAAGCCGGATTTTCTGCTTTTATCAAGCCGTGCTCCTCTGTTATGGAATCGGCTCTTAAAAGTTTGCGCCCGTTTATAATATCGTCGGCAATGCTTTTGCCTATTAAAAGCTCGGTGAGGCTGCCTGCTTCCATATCGAAAAATCCGTCTTTTACGGTTCCTATGCTGACGCTGCTTCCCGCCGGCACTGTTTTAAGACCGATAATATGGCGGAAGCTTAAAAATTTTTCCTTCGGGGCTTTTATAAATTTAACTCCGGGGCCGAAAACTGAAACCTCGTGAGTGCCGGTATAAATTATATCCCCGGGAGCATAAAGGCGGTTCTGATAAATAAGGCTTCTGTTTGTGGCAACAATGCCGAAAATTTCGGTGGAATTTTCCTTTAAAAAAATATCCGAAACCGTTCCTATTTTCCGTCCTGACGGATACTGGATTACAGGTGTATTCAAAAGCGAATAATAATTCAAGGTGCGGCACCGTCCTTTTTTATTTGCTCGGCCGAGCATTAATAGTATGGGCGTAAATTCATTTTCATATACTTGAAAATGAATCCTTGAAAAACAAAAATAGGCTGTAAAATAATTACAGTCTATTTTATACATATCCTTTATATTTCCATTTGCTTTCCTAAAAAGCCTGCGGCGGATTCTGCCAGCTTTTCGTCAATTTCGCGTATTTCGGAATTTCCGTCATCAAGCATAATCACAGAGCCCACGGGATCCCCCTCGGATATTATGGGCATAACAACACCTGCTAAGTATTTGTCGGTTCCGTCTGCAATTTCGCATCGCTTTATCTGACCGGGCTTCATAACGAAGCTGGTACGCTCTGTTATTAACTGTTCAAGCTCTGGACTAACCTTTTTCTCGGCAAGCTCCTTTTTAGGCACGCCGTAAACTGCGATAACATTGTCCTTGTCCGTTATACAAACCGGGCGGCCTGAGGTCTTTGATAAGGTTTCGGCATAGGTTGATGCAAACTCCGAAAGCTCTCCGATGGGGGAGTACTTCTTGAAAATCACCTCTCCTGAGGCGTTGGTATAAATTTCAAGCGGATCGCCCTCACGAATTTTTAAGGTTCTTCTTATTTCCTTTGGGATAACAACACGACCAAGGTCGTCTATACGGCGTACGATACCTGTTGCTTTCATATAATTAGCTCCTTTATTTTTTATATTTGAAAAACACCGAAAAAGCCTGATATATAAGGCTTTTCAGGGGATAACATGCTTTGAAAACCATTCTGTTTTACGCTCAAATTCAGCATAAAATCGCACCGACTTTTTCCTGCATAAAAACAGAATATAAATCAAATAAACCGATATTACGACTCTTTTGGATAAAAAATCGCAACACGTCCCAAATCCCTGTTCATGTGAATTTCTTATTACTATTATTTCTATTTTTTCAGGGATTATGTGTCAATAAAATATAAATATAAAAGTTTATTTATCAAGACAACAATTAATTAGGACTAAAAGAAAAAAGAACTAAGATTATCATTAAACTTAGTTCTTTTTTAATCAATTCTATTAATTAGCTATTGTATCAATATACTTAAACACGCTTTACATAAAATGTATTTTTCCCTGCACCGTGTTTTGCAATATAGTTATCAGCCGTCAGTTTTTTCAGATGCCTTTCAACAGTAGAAGCACTAAGAGAAGGGCAAAGTTCTAATATTTCTTTCTTTGTAAACTTACCTAATTTATTATCAATTGCATTTTTTACAGTATCAAGAGAAGTGGAACCCGCGATGTTGATTCTGTCATCAAGGTCACGGTATGCGGCAATTATAGTGCTAAGTAAATATTTTATAAATGCAGTTGCATCATCTTTGCCCTCGTGCCATCCTTCCTGCGAATCTTCCAGTGCGGCATAATATGCTTCCTTGTTGTTTGCAATCTTAGCTTCCAACGAAATATATTTACC
>JAFQQJ010000014.1 GCA_017411325.1 Clostridia bacterium
ACCCGCGGGATCCATTTATGGGTAGTAAGTAAAAGATGCATGGCTGGCAGGCCAATAAAAAACGCACTTGTGCGTAGCCAGTAATATTAGGGTTATACCCGAAAATGAAAAACCACCCGCTATGCGGGTGGATATTTATTTTTTATTCTGCGTCGCCGTAGCCTTCGGGGTTATTCGACTGCCATCTCCATGTGTCACGGCACATATCCTCCAAGGTCTTTTCAGCCTTCCAGCCTAAAACCTCAAGTGCTTTTTTAGGGTCTGCGAAGCATTCTGCAACGTCACCCGGTCTTCTGTCGGTTATAACATAGGGAACCTTTACATTGTTAACCTTTTCAAAGGCATTTACAATATCAAGTACGCTATAGCCTGTACCTGTTCCGAGGTTAACTGTTTCAACGCCCTTGTGATCCTTTGCGTATGTGATTGCCGCAACGTGTCCCTTTGCAAGGTCAACAACGTGGATATAATCACGGACGCCTGTACCGTCGTGGGTGGGGTAGTCGTTTCCGAATACACTTAAACGCTCTCTCTTACCAACTGCGGTCTGTGAGATGTAGGGCATTAAGTTGTTGGGGATGCCCGAAGGATCTTCACCGATAGTACCGCTCTCGTGAGCGCCGATGGGGTTGAAATAACGAAGGAGGACAACGGATAAGTCTTTATCTGCAACACAGGCGTCTCTTAAAATCTGCTCAATGAAAAGCTTTGTCCATCCGTAGGGATTTGTGCAGCTTGTGGGCATATCCTCTGTCAGCGGAACTGTTTCGGGAATACCGTAAACTGTTGCGGAGGAAGAGAATGCAAGGTTGCATACACCGAATTCCTTCATTACATCAAGAAGCGTGAGGGTGGAATTTATGTTGTTTCTGTAATACATTATGGGCTTTTGTACGGATTCGCCGACTGCCTTGTAGCCTGCAAAGTGAATTACCGCATCAAGCTTGTTTTCAGAAAAAACTACCTTCAATGCATCATAATCTGCTACATCGCATTTGTAGAAAGGGATGCTCTGTCCAACGATTTTTTCAACTCTTCTTACGCTTTCCATCTTACTGTTGGATAAATCGTCTGCGATAACAACTGTGTGACCTTTTTCGATAAGTTCAACTGCGGTATGGCTTCCGATGTAGCCGGCACCGCCGGTTAAAAGTATATTCATTTTTACGCCTCCAATTATTTTACGATAAGCTTATAGAAGTTTTTCTTGCCTTTTTTAACAATGATTTCACCGTCTGTAAAGTCGGAAACTTTAATTTCAGCGGCAATGTCAGTAACCTTGGCGTCACCAACTGTAAGACCGCCCTGCTGGATAAGACGGCGGCACTCGCTCTTGGAGGGAACAATGCCTGCCTTAACCATTACATCCATAACGTTTCCGAGGTCGCTTTCGGCAATTTCAACCGTGGGCATATTTCCGGATGCGCCGCCTGAGAATACTGCACGGGCAGCCTCCTGAACCTTTTTGGCGGTATCTTCACCGTGAACGAGGGCTGTAACCTCGTATGCAAGACGCTCCTTAACAGGGTTAAGTGCGCTTCCTTCAAGCTTTTCAAATTCTCTGATTTCGTCCATGGGAACGAATGTTAAGAGCTTCATGCACTTGATAACGTCGGCGTCGTCAACATTTCTCCAGTACTGATAGAAATCATAAGGAGTGGTCTTTTCAGCGGAAAGCCAAACTGCGCCGGATGCGGTTTTACCCATTTTCTTACCTTCTGAGTTGGTAAGAAGTGTGAAGGTCATACCGTAAACCTGCTTCTGGTCCTTCTTTCTGCAAAGGTCAAGACCGCCTAAGATGTTGCTCCACTGATCGTCACCGCCAAGCTCCAGCTTACAGTCATACTTACGGTTAAGCATCAAGAAGTCATAGCTCTGCATAAGCATATAGTTAAATTCAAGGAAGGATAAGCCTTTTTCAAGTCTCTGCTTAAAACACTCAGCCTGAAGCATCTGATTAACGGAGAAGCAGGCCCCGATGTCACGGATAAACTCGACATAGTTTAAGTCAAGTAACCAGTCGGCATTATTTACCATTAAAGCCTTACCGTCGGAAAAGTCAATTATTCTTGAAAGCTGTTCCTTGAAGCATTCGCAGTTATGGTCAATTACTTCCTTTGTCATCATCTGACGCATATCGGTTCTTCCGGAAGGGTCGCCGATGTGACCTGTGCCGCCGCCAACAAGTGCGATGGGGGTATGGCCTGCGTTCTGCATATGGCGCATTACAACCATCTGAAGGAAGTGTCCTACGTGAAGGCTGTCCGCCGTGGGGTCAAAGCCGATGTAGAACTTTATCTTTTCCTTGCCAAGCATCTCACGGATTTCCGCTTCGTGAGTGGTCTGGGCAATAAGTCCTCTCTCTTTTAAAATATCAAAAACGTTTTCCATATATATTCATCCTTTCGGGATTATAATTTCTGAAACTATATTATACCACGGTTTTCCTTTTATTGCAAGTATAATTTATATGGAATAAAGCTCGTCATACGTCAGGGGTTCAATGAAAAAACGGATGAGGCAAAAGCCACATCCGTTTTTTTACTGTGCTGTATCGGGATTTACGTTTGCTTCGGTGTCTTCCATAGTGCCGTCGATGGTGTCATCAGGCATCTGGGAAGGAGTATCATCCGTACCGTTTGTCATATCATCGGCAAAATCCTTTGCATCATCCATCATATCGTCTGCCATATCTTTGCCTTCGTCAATTATATCATTTGCACCGTTTTCAATATCATCGGTAACTCCGGGGCTGCCACTGTCGCCCATTCCGCAGGCAGCTGCTATGAAAAGAAGCGATACTGCAAGTAAAACAGAAATAAGTTTTTTCAAAATAAAAACCTCCTTTCTTTCCATAGTATATTGTAGAAATATTTTTTTATTCATATTTGTTGACTAAAGAATGAAAAATTGTTATAATGAAATAATGTAAAAAAGCTTGTATGGGAGAAAGTAAAATGTTTGAAAAATTGGCTTTTATTGAAGAACGCTATGAAGAACTTACAAAAAGTATAAGTGATGTTTCCGTGATGGAGGACAGAACAGAGTGGAGCAAGCTTTGCAAGGAGCATGCGGATATGACGCCCATCGTGGAAAAATACAGGGAATATAAAAAATATAAGGAATCTATAGAAGAAGCAAAAATGATTTTGGAGGATGCTTCTGCAAAGGATTTGCACGAGCTTGCAAAGATGGAGCTTGATGAGTGCAGCGATGCGGCATCGCTTTGTGAGGAAGAGCTTAAAATACTTATGCTTCCCAAAGATCCCAACGACGATAAAAACGTAATTATGGAAATCCGTGGCGGAGCCGGGGGAGACGAGGCGGCACTTTTTGCGGCAAATCTTTTCAGAATGTATTCCATGTTTGCAGAATCCAGAAGATGGAAAATTGACATAATGAACACCAACGAAACGGGACTTGGAGGAATAAAGGAAATTTCCTTTATGATAATAGGGCAGGGGGCTTACAGTACCCTTAAGTATGAAAGCGGAGTTCACAGAGTGCAGAGAGTTCCGGACACCGAATCCCAGGGAAGAATCCATACTTCCACGGTAACCGTTGCGGTGCTTCCCGAGGTTGAAGAGGTGGAGGTTGAAATTAATCCCAATGATTTACGAATTGACGTTTTCCGTGCGGGCGGCCCCGGTGGTCAGTGCGTTAATACAACGGACAGCGCAGTTCGTATCACCCATATTCCAACGGGTCTTGTGGTAAGCTGTCAGGACGAAAAGAGCCAGCATAAAAATAAGGATAAGGGTATGAAAATTCTCCGTTCCCGTCTTTATGAGCTTATGCAGTCCCAGCAGCATGAAAAGGTGGCATCCGAGCGTAAGAGTCAGGTAGGAACGGGCGACAGAAGTGAGAGAATAAGAACCTATAACTTCCCCCAGGGAAGAGTGTCTGACCACAGAATAGGTCTTACTCTTCATAAAATTGACGCCATTATGAACGGCGAACTTGATGAGCTTATTTCTGCGCTTACCCTCCATTATCAGAGCGAAAAATTAAAAGAACAGTAAAATAAAAAAAGGTATTGACTTTTTCACTTCAGTGTGCTAAAATGCTCTAAGCATAAATGGGTATGCTAAAGGCTGTGAACGGAAGCAAGTAGGTTTACCTTGAGAGTCAAGAGAAGCGGCGGTTGGTGCAAGCCGTAATCAAAGGGTATACTGAATACGGTCCGGGAGCTTCGGGGAAGAAGTAAGTAAGCCCCGACGGGTTTCGCCCGTCAAAGCGAGTGAGTAGCACGGAAGTACGGTTTTTTTGTTTTACTCAATGAGGCAGGTTGCCGTGAGGGACCTGTAAACTGAGGTGGTATCGCGGATTATTATGTCCGTCCTCTGGTTAATTTTCCGGAGGGCGGTTTTTTTATTGCCGGCTGTCCTCTGGAAGAAAAAATGTATTATGGAAGGATGGTTAAAATGGCAGTAAAAATTATTATGTTGGTGGTATTCTTCGCGGTTATGATAGGCGTCGGAGTATACTGCAGAAAAAGCGCAACAAATGTATCAGGCTTCGTTTTGGGCGGAAGAAATGTAGGCCCCTGGCTTACGGCTTTTGCTTACGGCACATCTTATTTCTCAGCGGTTATTTTCGTGGGCTATGCAGGTCAGTTCGGCTGGAAGTTCGGCGTGGCTTCAACCTGGATTGGTCTCGGAAACGCCTTTATCGGTTCTCTTCTTGCCTGGATTATCCTGGGAAGAAGAACACGTCTTCAGACGCAGCATCTCGGCACTGCCACAATGCCCGAATATTTCGGAAAGCGTTTTGAAAGCAATTCTTTGAAAATAGTTGCTTCGGCAATTGTTTTCATATTCTTAATTCCTTACACAGCATCACTTTACAATGGACTTTCAAGACTTTTTGAAATGGCATTCCCCGGCGTATCCTACAACGTATGCGTAATTATAATGGCAGTGCTTACAGGTATTTACGTTATCGCCGGCGGGTATATGGCAACAGCAATCAACGACTTTATCCAGGGCATCATAATGATCGGTGGAATCATAGCGGTTATCGGTGCCGTACTGGGCAGCCACGGCGGATTCGTTGCATCGCTTACAGAGCTTGCCGAGGTTGAATGTGTAAATGTCAACGGAGATGTGCTTCCCGGCGGCTTTGCTTCATTCTTCGGTCCCGATCCCTTCGGACTTTTATGTGTTGTGATTTTAACATCCTTAGGTACATGGGGACTTCCTCAGATGGTTCAGAAGTTTTATGCGATAAAGAGCGAAAACAATATCTCCAAGGGTACAATAATTTCTACAATATTTGCAATTATCGTTGCAGGCGGATGCTACTTTTTGGGCGGATTCGGAAGAATTTCCGGTATCGAAGCGGAAGCAGGAACTCCCGTTGGCGGATTTGATGCCGTTGTTCCCAAAATGCTTGAAAATCTTCCCGACATTTTAATCGGCGTTGTAATAGTTTTAGTTCTTTCAGCATCTATGTCAACACTTTCAAGCCTTGTACTTACATCAAGCTCAACTCTTACCCTTGATATGATTAAGGGCCACATCGTTAAAAAGATGTCTGAGAAGAAGCAGGTATTGGTTATGAGGATTTTCATTGTCTTATTCATCGCAGTATCTGCATTTATCGCAATCAATAAGGATAAGTTGGGCTACATAGCGGATATGATGGGTATTTCCTGGGGCGCACTGGCAGGCGCGTTCCTTGCTCCCTTCTTATATGGCTTATATGGTAAGTGGGTTACAAAAGCTTCGGTTTGGGCAAGCTTTGCATTCGGCTCTCTTTTAATGATAGCAAATATGCTCTTCAGAGGAAGCTTCCCTGCACTTTTGCAGTCTCCCATAAACTGCGGTGCGGTTGCGATGATCGGCGGACTTATCATAGTTCCCGTAGTCAGCCTTATAACTCCTAAAATGAAGAAGGAAAAGGTTGAGCCTATGTTCACCTGCTACGACAGAAAGGTACTCGTTAAGGCAACAGATGCCCTTGGCGAAGAAGAATAAAAATAAAGCATACGGCATGGCCGTATGCATACCAATCGGGAAAGACCTTCCCGATTGGTATGCATTTAGTAAATACCCTTTTGAAAGGAAGGTAAAAATATGCCTATTACAGATTTTCTTGAAAAAAATGCGAGACTTCATCCCAATGAGGTTGCTCTGGTTGAAGTAAATCCCGCAAATCAGCCGGATAAAAACTTATCCTGGCACGAATACAGCCTTATTGAGGCTACGGCAGGGGAAAAATACCGCCGTGAAATCACCTGGAAGGAGTTTGACGTTGCGGCAAACCGCTTTGCCAATCTGCTTCTTACAAGAGGCGTTAAAAAGGGAGACAAGGTTGCAATTTTAATGATGAACTGCATCGACTGGCTCCCCATCTATTTCGGAATACTGAAATCAGGTGCCATTGCGGTGCCTATGAACTTCCGTTTCTCCGCTGAGGAAATTGAATATTGTTCTGACCTTGCCGATGTTTCGGTTTTAGTTTTCGGGCCTGAATTTACGGAAAGACTTAATTCAATTCTTCCGAAGCTTGAAATTAAGCACTATTTCTTTGTAGGTGACGATAAGCCTGATTTTGCGGACAGCTATGCAGAAATGATCGGCTACTGCTCATCAGGTGCTCCCGCCGTTGAAATTGACGATGAGGATGACGGGGCAATTTACTTCTCATCCGGTACAACAGGCTTCCCCAAGGCTATTTTACACAGACACAAGGCTCTTGTTACATCCTGCCAGGTGGAACAGAAGCATCACTCCCAGGGAAGAGAGGACGTGTTCTTATGCATTCCTCCTCTTTACCACACAGGTGCGAAAATGCACTGGTTCGGCTCGCTTTTATCGGGAAGCAAGGCTGTTATCTTAAAGGGTATCAAGCCCGAGTGGATTCTTCAGACGGTGTCCGACGAAAAGGCAACAATCGTATGGCTTCTTGTTCCGTGGGCGCAGGATATATTGGATGCAATTGAACGCGGTGAGATTAATCTTTCCGATTACAACCTTTCGCAGTGGAGACTTATGCACATCGGTGCACAGCCGGTTCCTCCTTCACTTATAAAGAGATGGAAGGAAGTGTTCCCGAATCACGAATATGACACAAACTACGGACTTTCCGAGTCTATCGGTCCCGGTGCCGTTCACCTTGGCGTTGAAAACATACATAAGGTTGGTGCAATCGGCGTTCCCGGCTATAAATGGGAAGTTAAAATCATCACCGACGAGGGCAACGAAGCAAAACAGGGTGAGGTTGGCGAGCTTTGCTTAAAGGGCGACGGTGTAATGAAGTGCTATTATAAAAATCCCGAGGCTACAAGAGAAGTCTTAACGCCCGACGGATGGCTTTACACCGGAGATATGGCAAAGCAGGATGAAGAAGGCTTTATCTATCTTGTTGACCGTAAGAAGGATGTTATCATAACCGGCGGCGAAAATATCTATCCCGTGCAGATTGAGGACTTCCTCCGCGCAAATGACAAGATAAGCGATGTTGGTGTAATCGGACTTCCTGATGAAAGACTTGGTGAAATCACAGCGGCAATCATCCAGCTTAAGGAAGGTATGAGTGCAACAGTTGAGGAGATGGAGGCTTATTGTACAGCCCTTCCCAGATATAAGAGACCCAAGAAAATCATCTTTGCCGAAATCCCCAGAAATGCAACGGGTAAAATTCAGAAAAATGCCCTTCGTGAGCGTTACGGTGCATCCCGTCTTGTTGAGGCGGAAACAACGAAATAATTAAAACAAAATCGCCCGTCGGGCGATTTTGTTTTGCGGTTTCAGTGTTTCTTCTTGACAATTTTGCATATATTGGTATAATAGGGTTATATTTGTTTTAAAGGGGAATATCAGATGATTCATGACAACATACTTTCGGCGATAGGGAATACACCCATGATACGTCTTAATAAAATGGGTAAAAAGGGAAGTGCCGAAATTTTAGTTAAATTTGAAGGTCTTAATGTGGGCGGTTCCATAAAGACGAGAACTGCATACAATATGATCCGTGTAGCAAGAGAAAAGGGAATAATAAACGAAAATACCGTAATTGTGGAGCCTACCAGCGGAAATCAGGGAATAGGTCTTGCTCTTGTGGGGGCGGTTTTAGGCTATAAAACAAAAATCATTATGCCCGACTCCGTTTCTGAGGAGAGAAGAAAACTGGTTCGTCACTACGGTGCCGAGGTGATTTTGATACACGATGACGGAAACATCGGTGAATGTATCGATAACTGCTTAAAGACAGCGCTTGAAATGGCATCTGAGAATGAAAACGTATATGTTCCTCAGCAGTTTGAAAACGAAGCTAATACCCAGGCTCAGAGAAATTATACCGCAAGGGAAATTCTGGAGCAGGCAGCTCGTCCCATCCACGGATTTTGCTCCGGAATCGGGACAGGCGGAACCATAACGGGTATAGGCGAGGTGTTAAAGGAAGAAAACCCCGATATTGAAATATGGGCGGTTGAGCCTGAAAACGCCGCAATCTTAGCCGGCGGAAATATAGGAACTCACCTTCAGATGGGAATAGGAGACGGCATAATTCCCGCTATACTGAATAACGAAATTTATTCCGATATATGCATAATTTCAGACGAAGAGGCGATAAAGACAGCAAAAGACCTTGCAAGGCTTGAAGGAATTATGTGCGGAATATCAGGCGGTACAAATGTGGCGGCGGCAATTAAGCTTGCCGAAAAGCTCGGTGAAGGAAAAACCGTGGTAACGGTGCTTCCGGACACGGCGGAGCGCTATTTTTCCACCCCGCTTTTTGAAAACGAATAATGTTTTGTCCGTAAGAGAAATTTCTCTTACGGATTTTTTATTGGTGAAAATTGACAAAAAATGAACAATGGATTTGTTTAAATTGTTTTCAAATTGATATTGCTTTTTTCCTTTGGATTTGATAAATTATATTATACAATCCGAAAATTGTGTTTTCGGAAAATAAAAAAATTAACGGAGGAAAAAAACAATGAAAAAGTTACTCGCACTCATGTTGGCAGTTGCAACACTTTTCTGCTTCGCAGCTTGCGGCGGTGAAGAAGTTGCAGAAAACACAGATGCAGAAGGCATCAAGGTTGGTTTCATCTTCTTACACGATGAAAACTCCACATACGACAAGAACTTCTTAGATGCAGCTATGGCAGCTAAGGAAGCTCTCGGTCTCACAGACGAACAGGTAGTTATCAAGGTTAACATTCCTGAAGGTAACGAATGCTACGAAGCAGCTGCAGAATTAGTTGATGCAGGCTGTGACGTAATCTTCGCTGACAGCTTCGGTCATGAAGACTTCATGATTCAGGCAGCTAAGGAATTTACTGACGTTGTATTCTGCCACGCTACAGGTACAAAGGCTCACACAGAAAACCTTCCCAACTTCTACAATGCATTCGCTTCTATCTATGAAGGCCGTTATCTTGTAGGTGTTGCTGCAGGTCTCAAGCTTAACGAAATGATCGAAAACGGCGAAATCACAGCTGAACAGGCTAAGATCGGTTATGTTGGTGCTTTCCCCTATGCAGAAGTTAAGTCCGGTTACACATCCTTCTTCCTTGGTGCACGTTCTGCTTGCCCCTCTGCAACAATGGATGTTAAGTTCACAAACTCCTGGTTTGACATTGCTCTTGAAAAGGAAGCTGCTAACGCATTAATCGCTGACGGTTGCGTTCTTATCAGCCAGCATGCTGACTCTGAGGGTGCTCCCAAGGCTTGTGAAGAAGCAGGCGTTCCCGATGTTGCTTACAATCTTGATACAAGAGAATGGGGCCCCAACACAGCACTCGTATCTTCCAAGATTAACTGGCAGCCCTATTTTGAACATATGATTACATCTGTTCAGAACGGTACTCCCATCACTCAGGACTTCTGCGGCGGTCTTGAAGAAGGCGTTGTTATGACTCTCGGTCTTAACGAAGCAGTTGCAGCAGAAGGCACAGCAGAAAAGATGGAAGAAGTTAAGAATGCTTTAATCGCAGGCGAAATCGAAGTATTCGACACAGCTAACTTCACAGTTGGCGGCGAAACAGTTACATCTTATATGGCTGACGTTGATTCTGATGCTGCATTCACAGGCGACACAGAAGTTATCATCGACGGCGTATTTGCAGAATCCGAGTTCAGATCTGCTCCTTACTTCGATCTTGATATCGACGGAATCACAATTAAATAAGTTAATGCTTATTAAGATAAGAGCAAGGGAACCCTTGCTCTTATTTTTTTGTCAATAATTGTTGACGGAAAAGTTGAAATCTGTTATAATATAGTTTATATAGGTATGTATTAATGCAGAGGAGTGATGAAATGAGCCAGGCTGCAATAGAACTTAAAAACATAACAAAAACCTTCGGAAGCGTAGTGGCAAACAAAAATGTAAATCTCACTGTAAATAAGGGAGAGATACTTTCCATTTTAGGTGAAAACGGAAGCGGAAAGACCACCCTTATGAATATGATATCGGGAATTTATTCTCCTGATGAAGGTGAAATTTTCATTGACGGAAAACAGGCGGTGATTTCTTCGCCGAGGGACGCCTTTGACTATAAAATCGGAATGATTCATCAGCATTTTAAGCTGGTGGATGTGTTTGATGCTGCGGAAAACATCATTCTTGGTTTAGAGGATGAAGGAAAGTTTGACAAAAAAGCATATATTGAAAGAATAAATGAAATCAACAATCAGTACGGCTTTGAAATGGATCCCTTAAAGAAGATTTATGAAATGTCTGTTTCCGAAAAGCAGACTGTTGAAATCATAAAGGTTCTGTTCCGCGGGGCGGATATACTTATTTTGGACGAACCTACGGCAGTTTTGACGCCTCAGGAAACAGAAAAGCTTTTCGATGTATTAAGGGTGATGCGCGATGACGGTAAGGCAATTATTATCATAACCCACAAGCTTAACGAGGTTATGGAAATATCAAACCGTGTTGCGGTGCTCCGTAAGGGTGAATACATAGGAACGGTTGAAACCGATGATACCGATGAAACTGAGCTTACCGAAATGATGGTAGGCAAAAAAGTAAGCCTCAATATCGAGAGAAAAGAGCCTGAAAATACCTGCGAGCGTCTTGTGGTAAAGAATATCAACTGCAAAAGCAGAGAAGGCGTAAAGCTTCTTGAAGATATTTCCTTTACTGCAAATTCGGGAGAAATTTTAGGTATTGCGGGCATTGCGGGAAGCGGACAGAGAGAATTGCTTGAGGCCATAGCAGGTCTTCAGCATATGGAAACAGGATGCATTTTATATAATGATCCGAAAACCGGTGCGGTTGAAGATTTAAGGGATAAAACCCCTGTTGAGATAAGGGAAATGGGCGTAAGACTTTCCTTCGTTCCCGAGGACAGACTTGGTATGGGACTTGTAGGCAATATGGATATTGTTGATAACGTAATGCTGAGAAGCTATAAAAAGGGAAAGAGTGTTTTCCTTTCAAGAAAAGCACCAAAGGATCTGGCTGAAAAAATTATAGACCAGCTTGAGGTTGCAACTCCCGATGCCAACACTCCCGTAAGAAAATTATCCGGCGGTAACGTTCAGAAGGTTTTGGTTGGCAGAGAGATTGCATCAAGCCCCACCGTTTTGATGGTTGCATATCCCGTAAGAGGTCTTGACATAAACTCCTCCTACACCATATACAATCTTTTGAATGAGCAGAAAGAAAAAGGCGTTGCGGTTATATATGTCGGTGAAGACCTTGACGTACTTTTAGAGCTTTGCGACAGAATTATGATTCTGTGCGGCGGTAAAATAAGCGGTATTGTTGATGCGAGAAGCACAACAAAGGAAGAGGTTGGTCTTCTTATGACGAAGCTTAACGGAGGTGAAGGAAATGAGTAATGTGAAAAATCATCATGAGAGTATGTTTCATATTTCAAAGCGTGATGATATGCCGAAGGTAAAGGCGGTGGCGGTAAGAGCCATAAGCATTCTTATTGCCCTTTTAGTATGTGCCGTTGTTATTGTGCTTTTGTCAAAGCAAAATCCGATTAAGGTTTTCGGAGTAATGTTTGAAGGCTCCTTCGGAACTTCAAGAAGGCTCTTGAAGCTTTGTCAGAATATTGCAATGCTTCTTTGTATTTCTCTTGCGGTAACACCTGCTTTTAAAATGAAATTCTGGAACATCGGTGCTGAAGGACAAACTCTTGTGGGCTGTCTTGTATCGGCAATTATGATGCTTTATTTCGGACAGACTATGCCTTTATGGATTCTCCTTCCCCTGATGCTTATCGTAAGTATAATAGCAGGCGTAATATGGGGCATAATTCCTGCGTTTTTCAAAGCGAACTTCGGCACAAACGAAACACTTTTCACCCTTATGATGAACTATGTTGCAACCCAGGTTGTATCGGTGTTTATTGCAGTTAAGGTTAAGTCAGGCTCCCAGGTTATGGGCGTTATTCAGGGCGGATGGATGCCCAAGCTTTTCGGAAAGGACTATCTTATAAACATTATAATAGTTCTTCTTCTGACGGTCGGAATGTACATCTATTTCAAATATTCAAAGCACGGCTATGAAATTTCCGTTGTCGGTGAAAGTGAAAATACTGCGCGCTACATTGGTATAAATGTTAAAAAGGTTATTATGCGTACAATGGCATTATCCGGCGGTCTTTGCGGTGTTGCGGGCTTTTTGCTTGTGGCAGGCGAGCATCACACCGTTGCGACAGATACGGTGGGCGGTATGGGCTTTACTGCAATTATGGTTTCCTGGCTTGCAAAATTCAATCCTGCGGTAATGCTCATTGTATCCTTCCTTATCGCTTTCATGGAAAGCGGTGCGGGTGAAATTGCAACCCAGTGCGGGCTTAATCAGAGTATTGCCGATATTCTTACAGGTATAATCATTTTCTTCATCATCGGAAGTGAATTTTTCGTACAGTATAAAATTAATTTCCGACAGAAGCATAAGGAGGCGTAAAAATGTTTGCGATAATAATTAATAAAGCAATCGTGCAGGGTATTCCTCTGCTTTTCGGCTCCACCGGAGAAATCATAACGGAAAAATCGGGTAATCTTAACTTAGGTATCCCGGGAATTATGTATGTTGGCGGAAGTGCCGGGGTGCTTGGCGCTTACCTTTATGAGAGAAGCTGCGCACTTTCGGGAACTGCTCCCGTCGGCTTCTGGTGCATACTTATACCGCTCCTTTCATCACTTTTGGGCTCTGCACTTCTTGCTCTTATCTACAGCTTTTTAACCATAACCTTAAGAGCAAATCAGAATGTAACAGGTCTTGCACTTACCACCTTCGGCGTAGGCTTCGGAGACTTCTTCGGCGGCTCTCTTACAAAGATTTTCGGCGAAGGCGGAAACCTTAACGTGAAAACCACGGCGGACTATTTCAAGGTAACGCTTCCCTTTGCGGATGACCTGGGCGCTTTCGGAACAATTTTCTTTTCCTACGGATTTTTGGTGTATGTGGCAATTGCAATTGCGCTTATATCTGCATATATCTTAAAGAAAACCAGAATCGGTCTTCATCTTCGTGCGGTGGGTGAAAACCCCGCAACGGCAGATGCAGCAGGTATCAGCGTTTCAAAGTACAAGTATGCGGCAACCATTATAGGCGGTGCAATAGCAGGTCTTGGCGGACTTTACTTCATTATGGACTACACCGGCGGTTCCTGGACAAACGGCGGCTTCGGCGACCGTGGATGGCTTGCAATCGCTCTCGTAATTTTCGCACTCTGGAAGCCTAATATAGGTATACTTGGCTCCATCATTTTCGGCGGACTTTATATAGCAAGTGTTTATATTCAGGGCCTTGGAAATGCATCAAAGGAAATGATAAAGACACTTCCTTACCTTGTAACAATCGTTGTTCTCATCATAACAAGTATGAGAAACAAGAAGGAAAATCAGCCTCCCCAAAGTCTGGGACTCCATTATTTCAGAGAAGAAAGATAAAAAAGTTGCTGTGGCAAAGCCACAGCAACTTTTTTATATATGAAGTTTATTTTTCAAGAAGAGCTCTTGCAGAAAAGGCGTTTTCCGTATCACGCTGCCGCTTTCTGTATTCCGATGGGGTAATACCGTAAAACTTACGGAATTTTCTTGAAAAATAACAGGGATCATCGTATCCCAATGAAGAGGAAATATCTCCCACATCCATATCTGTTTCGCTGATTAATTTTCCGGCTTTTCTCATTGAAAGGTCGGTTGCATATTTAAGGGGAGAAAGCCCTGTAACCTCTTTGAAAAGATGAATGAAATAATAGGAGTCAATTCCGCAGAGGGCGGCATATTCTTCGTTGGTCTTATGGGGGAAGGGATTGTTTTCTATCTCCCTTAAGGCAGGAAGAAGCTTTGCATATTTTGCGGATTTTTTGCTTTCGTTTTTTATTTCCCTTGCAAGGAAGGTCATATAATCAAGGAAAATGGAAACAGCCTTAAGCTCATAGCAGGGCTTCTGGCGGCGGATTTCCTCAATCATCGAATGTATATAGGTGATAGCGGTGCTGTTTACCTGAGTGTGAAAAATTTTAAGGGGAGAAAAGCCTGTGGTTTCAACAAGCTCGGAAGATGCATGACCTGTAAAATGCACCCAGGCGTAGCTTGTAAGCTCGGCAACGCAGCGGTATCTCTGAAGAGCTCCGGGAGGGTATATGATAATGTCCCCGGGAGTGAGAAGCGAAATGGAACCGTCGGCAAAGTGGTGCTCCATTTTCCCGGAGAATACATAAATAATCTGCCAGTCGGGAAGTCCGTTGGGGCGGTTTGTGCCGTAGGTTTTTGAAATCATATCCTTATAGTAGCCGGTATTGTTTATGTGCAGAAAATCGTCAGAGGCGTTGTGGATACCGCTGGAATCCGCACCGTAGTAAGCAGATTGGAAAAGCATGGGATAATTCTCCTTTATAATACAAAATTGCTTTTTTGGAAAAAATGTAAAGCTGAAAAGTGCGATATAGTACATTATAGCACGGTTTTTCAAAAAAAGCAATATTGTCCTGTATTTAATCGCAATTTTGTACATTGACTAAGTTTTTTTTGTGTGTTATTATATCTAAAAAAGCTTAAATGCAAAAGGAGGACAAATATGAAAAGGTTTTTATGTGTTTTACTTGCTTTAATCATGCTCTCGGGTATGGTTACGGTTGCGTCGGCGGCGGATATCACACTTACCGCGGCAGACGTTGTCGAAAAGAGTGAAAGCGGCGTAGTTGTTGACGGAAGCATAAAAGGCTGGAAGGACGGCGGCTATGTGGGCTTCAAAGTGAAAATGGATGGTGTTAAGTCCATTTCAATGGAGGTTTCAACCGTTATAGTTGACTGGACAAACGGTGAGGCTTTCAGAATAAGACTTGACAATCCCAAAGACGGTGAGTTTTTAGGCTATATGCTCATAAATAAAAACGGCACCAATACATATAAAATGCCGGTTGAAGGAACCTTCACGGGAGATAGAATGCTCTACATAGTGCAGAACTATCAGATGCAGGGACACGTTGATATAAAGAACGTTACTTTGTCTTCTGAAGGATATACTCCCGAACGTATAACTCCTGTGCCCGATGAAAATATTATTGATAACTATTCCGATACCTGGGTAGCTACAGACTCTCTCGGACGCAAGGTGGCGGATTTTGAGGAGGCAGGCCCTGTCAAAGAGGGTGAGCGCCGGGTTGGTATTTTCTACTGGCCCCATCATCAGGGAGATAAAAGTGCGGTAATTGCATCGGAAGCTATTAAAAAATATCCCGAAGCAAAGACGGATTATGACCATGAGGTGTGGTTTACTCCCGGAAACTCAAGCCCCGGCTCAATTTACTGGAACGAACCCCTTTTCGGCTTTTACAATGGTGAAGATTACTGGGTATTGCGCCGTCATGCGGAAATGCTGGCAAATGCCGGAGTTGATGTAATATTCTTTGACTGCACCAACGGCGACAGAAGCTTTGTAATATCTTCGGGTATGTGCTTCAAGGCGTTTCATGATGCAAGGGAAGCGGGCGTTGATGCGCCGAAGATTTCCTTCTATATGCCTATGGGAGCATCAAGCGAAGAAAAATGGCGTATGTTAAAATCCGCTTATCTCAATTTCTACGAAAGTGGCGAATATTCTGACCTCTGGTTTATGCTTGACGGTAAGCCTATGCTTCTTGCAAATGAAATAGAAGGCGGAACAAAAAGGGCGGACAAGGAAGATCCCGAAGATTTGGGGCTTGCTTCCGATATTAAAAATTTCTTCTCCGTAAGAGGAAGCGGTGCCCGCCGTGCCGAGGACTATCTGGAGGGTGACTGGCATTGGCTAAGCCCCTATCCTCAGCCCCTTCGAGGTATGGAGGAGGATGGAAGACCCGAATTTATCAATGTCGGAGTTGCTATAAATGAATCCTATGAAACTGGCGGTGTGGGAACAGAAGCCTTTTCCGATGAATACATAAAAGGAAGAAGCTATACTGAAGCCTTCGGCGAAGATTACAGAGCTGATGCAACCCGCCACGGTTATTTCATGCAGGAGCAGATTTCACGCGCACTCGCAGAAGATCCCCACTTTGTATTTATTACAGGCTGGAACGAATGGAGCGTAAGCCGTTCTAAAGAGCTTGGAGGAAAAACAAACGTATTTATCGACCTTTTCGATGATGAGGGAAGCCGTGATATCGAACCTACAAAGGGCCCCCTGGGCGATGACTATTACAACTTGATGGTTGACTTTATAAGAAAGTACAAGGGTGTTCGCCCTGCACCTTTGGCAAGCGGAGCAAAGACCATTGATATTAATGGTGATGCAAGTCAGTGGGATAGCGTAGGACCTGACTTTATCGCAGATTTGGGCGGCTATGAAAGAGACGAATATTCCAACAAGAATGTGGAAACTCAGGAAATGCTTCATTATACCGCAAAGGTAAACAACGTAATTACCTCATCCAAGGTAAGCTATGATGCGGAAAATATTTACTTTATGGTAAAGACAAAGGATGCTATAAAGGAAGGCAAAAACTTTATGAACCTTTATATAAACACCGACAGAAATTATCAGACAGGCTGGGAAGGCTATGACTATGCCGTAAATATCGGTGAAAAAGGCAGGGTTTCAAAGTTTGGTGACAAGTCATACACACTTACAGATGCGGGAAAAGCAAATTACAGTGTGAAAGATAATGTAATGCAGCTTGCAATTCCGAGAAGCATAATCGGAAAGACGGAAGATGTTGAAATGGAATTCAAGTGGTCTGACTATGTGGATATTGCAGGGGATGTGCTTAACTTCTATCTTGAAGGTTCAACTGCACCTATGGGACGTTTTAATTATCTTTATACAGAAATAGAGCAGAAGTCTTTAACCGAAACTGAAAAGCTTAACCTTACAGACTGCACCGTGATGGTTGCGGGTAAAAACGAAATGGTTGCAAACGGCGGAAAAATGAAGGTTTATGAGCCTGATGTAAGATATTCTACCGTTACGGAAAACGGTATGCTCTATTTCCCCGCAGTAGCACTTAATGACATTTTGGGCTACGGAAGAACAAAGGTTGAATGGGGCAATGTTGAAAGCGATATGCTGATTGTAAAGACGCACACCCTCGATAATTCCACCGACGAGGATGCAACCTGGAACGGAAAGAAGATAAATTCCACCTGGATTTACACAACAGCAGGCACAAATGAAGTATTTATCGGCGGAAGAAGCGCCGTTCTTACAAATCCTGTCAAGGTTATAAACGGACTTTGCTATGTTCCGGCAAGCCTTCTTTCCGATTGCTTCGGATATAAGGTGACAAACGAGGGCAATGTCTGGACAATGACAAAATCCGGCGTGTCAGCCGAGCTTACCGCAAAAGCGGCAGAGCTTATAAGATAAGGAGGCATTGTTATGAAGAAAATATTATCGTTATTATTTGTTTGCTCGTTAATACTTTGCCTTATGATTCCCGTATCGGCGGCAGAATATCTTGATAAGTCCATGTTTACTGTGAGGGTTTCAAGCCTTTATCCCGAATCAAGCGTTGATTATATGATTGACGGTGATGCAAAAACCTACTGGCATTCCTTCTACAGAGCTGAAGGCTCTACTATCGTTGAAAGTGATAAGGTTCCTTACTATATTTATATTGAACTTCCGACAGAAGAGATTATCTCGGGCTTTACCTACACGCCCCGTATTGACAACACAAACGGAACTGCAAGAAGCTATAATTTCTATGCATCCATCGACGGAGAAACGGCTTATCTTATAGATTCCGGTGAAGGCATTCAGGACAGAACACCTTTTACAAAGGATTTCGGAAAGAGCTATAGGGTGAAGGGAATTGTATTTGAAATCACATCAAGTGTTAACTCATACGGTACCTGTGCGGAATTTGACCTTATAAGGGGAAGCGGAAGCACTACGGAAATACCCAAGGGCTCCTATGTAAGTATGGAGGGCGGAAGTGCAACGCTTGCTCCCGAGGATGATCCTTATTATGTTAAGAATCCCATTGAAAGGGACGGATGGGAAGTAAGTGTAAACAGTGTAAAAGAAACTTCTCCCGCTTCCTTGATGACAGACGGAGAAAAAGATACCTACTGGCATTCAAATTACACAAATGAAGGCTCCAAAATAACAGGTCACGACGAGCCTCCCTTCCTTATTACGATTGAGCTTCCTGCATCTGAGTATGTAAGCGGACTTTCCTACACTCCCCGTCAGGATCAGGGCACGGGCAGATTTTTGACATATAACGTATATGCAGCAGATTCAGTTGACGGCGAAAAATATCTTGTAAAAAGCGGAGATTTTATGAACAGCCCGGCAAACGGAACTGTGGACTTCGGAATAAACATAAAGGCAAAGGTATTTGTTCTTGAAGCTACAGCCACTCAGGGCGGCTACGGCACCTGTGCAGAGATTAATTTAAGCGGTAAGGACGAAAAATATAATTCTGCCGAAAGTGCGGAGGCCTTCGAGGAAGTTATGGCGGAAATAAGACCTTATAAGGTGAATACCGAGGGCTTTATTATTTCGGATAACTCCAACTGGGGAGAGACGTTTAAAGCTGTAAGCGCCTTTGACGGAAAGAATAATACAGTATGGCACTCAAATCCCGATGACAAGGGCAAAACCTTTATTATAACCGTGGATATGGGAAAAGAGCATTCCTTAAAGGGCTTTGATTATGTGCCGAGAAACAACGACGATTCGGGATTTTTATTCAAATTCTCGGTTCTCGGCAGTGTTGACGGCAAGAATTATTTCGACTTAAACGGAGAAATGATTGAAATAACACAGGGAGAAATGGATAGAAAAAAGACCTATCATTTCGATTTTCCCGCTATCGAGGATGCAAGATTCATTAAATTTGAAATTCATTCAAGCTTTTTAGGTCACGCTTCTGTGGGAGAATTTGTTCTTTACGAAACAAGGGATAGCTTTGAGAATGCAAATAAAAAGGACACTGAAAAATACGTTCTTGCAGTAGGCAGAAAAGAAATAACTGCAGAGCATAACGATGAAAAGACGGAAATCACGTTAGATGTTGCACCCTATATTGATAACGGAAGAACAATGATTCCCTTAAGAGGACTTCTTGAAGCAATGGGGGCAACCATCGAGTGGCAGGGAGACACAAGAACAATCGTGGTTAAGAAGGATGTAAACGTTATAACACTTCAGATTGTGAACAACCTTGTTTATGTGTATAAGTATGTGGGCGGAGAATATAAAACCGTTCGCTACACCCTTGATGTACCGCCTAAAATCAAGGATTCAAGAACCTTTATTCCCATAAGATTTGTGTCCGAGCACCTTGGATACACCGTTGGCTGGGACGGAGCAACTCAGGAAATTACAATAGAAAACAAGTAAGAAAAAGTGCTGTGGCTTTGCCACAGCACTTTTTACATCAGCGATAAATACAGCTTTTTTATATCATCGATTGTAACCTCTCTCGGGTTACCGGGGCGGCAGGCATCGTAAAAGGCACTTTCGGAAAGAAAGTCAATGTCTTCTTCCGAGGCAATATCCCGGAGGTCTTTTGGGATTTTAAGTGCGGCGGAGAGATTTTTTACAGCCTCGATTGCCGCATCCTTTGCCTCGTCTTCCGATAAAGCGTCTGTATTTTCGCATCCCATAGCCTTTGCGATATGGCGGTATTTGTCGCCCGCCGCATCACGGTTAAATTCCATAACGTGGGGAAGAATTATGGCGTTTGCAACACCGTGCGGTGTTTTGTAAAAGGCACTTATGGGGTGGGACATTGAGTGAACTATGCCAAGCCCTGCATTGGAAAATCCCATTCCCGCTATGAATTGTCCGAGTGCCATAGAAGAAAAGGCATCTTTGTTTCCCTCTGCCGCATCCTTCAATGACGAGGCTATAAGACGGATTGCGCTTAAGGTTAAAATATCGGAAAGCGGAGTTGCATTTTTGGTGATATACCCTTCAATGGCGTGGGTTAATGCATCCATCCCCGTGGCGGCGGTTAAACATTCGGGCATTGAAATCATCATGGAAGGATCAACAAATGCGGCAACGGGTATTGACTGATGGCAGATGCAGACCATCTTTTTCTTGTTGTCTGAATCGGTAATCACGAAAAACACCGTGGCTTCTGCGGCACTTCCTGCCGTCGTTGGTACTGCAAATAATGGCACCGGGCGGTTTTTCACATTCTTAAAGCCCTCTAAACTTACAACATCGGAAAATTCGGGATTGGTTATAATTATTCCTATTGCCTTGGCTGTGTCAATGGGGCTTCCGCCGCCAACGGCAAGGATAAAGTCCGCACCGGATGCTTTGTAGGCATCAACGCCCTTTGATACACTTTCTGTGGAAGGGTTTGGTTCTACCTCTGAAAAAATTTCAAAGGGGATACTGAATTTTTCTAAAATGTCCGTAACCTTGTCCGTAATTTTTGCAAGGCAAAGGTCGTTGTCTGTTACAATAAAGGCTTTCTTTAATCCTCGGTGCTTCACTTCGCCGGGGATTTCCTCAATTGCACCTTCGCCGTGATATGAGGTTTCGTTAAAAATAAATTTATGCGGCAAATTAATCATTCCTTTCAAATGATAGTTTGCCGCATAGCATAATTTCTATTCATTATCTTACATCTTTTGGGGACTTACCCAGTATTTTGAAAAATACGTTTCTGAAATGATTGGAGGAGGAAAAGCCCGACCGCCAGCTTACTTCCTCAACGGGCATATCAGTCTGGGTAAGAAGGTATAAAGCGTGCTGTATGCACACATTATGCTTGTAATTTATGGGCGAAACGCCCGTTGCCTTTTTGAAGGCGGAATAAAAATGGGGCTCCGAATAGTTGCAGAGGGATGCAAGGTGGGAAACGGTTATGTTTTTATTATAGTTCTGCTCAATATATTCAATGGCGGGTAAAACGGCAGAAAGGGCGGGGTTACCGCCGGTCAGCTTTTCTGAAAGATCGGAAAGAAGCAGGTAAAATTTCCCCAGGGACTCTGTATGATTATTTTCGTAGGATGCAAAAATTTCGTCAAATATATCGGAAGGATAGTTTTTTAAAATCTGAAAGGGGAAAGAAGAAAATGCCTTTCTGTCGGTAAAGGAAAAGCTTAAAGAATAAAATACCACACGGGGCTCTCCCTGCCAGAAGGAATAATACTTTGTGCCCGCGGCGATATAAATAAGGTCGCCTTCGTTTGCAGAAAGGGTTTTACCGTGATACAAAAACTCCGCCGTGCCGTGCAAAAGATAGCCGATGCAGGGATTTGTGAAGGTAATAAAATCTCCCGTTGTGTGATGCTTGGGATAATCGTATTTATCCATATAAAAGGATTTTACATATATTTTTTCGTTCATAAAATCACCAAATCATAGAATAGTTACTTTTTTTGATAGTATACGCTATTGAAATGCTTTTGTCAAGATAGTATACTTAAGCTGAGGAGTGATATTATGGAAATAAAGCAGATTATTTTCCCCGAAGTAAATAAAGTGGAAATTGTAACTAAAAATGAAGAATTAAAGCCCGGCTCGGTTTGCGTAAGAACTATGGTAAGTACGGTAAGCCCCGGAACTGAGAGAGCCAACATCACGGGTGATTTGAATGTTTCGGCGTCAACCGAACCGCCTAAGGAAGCGGTTTTCCCCAGGGTTTCGGGCTACAGCTCCGCAGGTATTGTTGAAGCTGTGGGCGAATGTGTTAAGGATTTTAAGGTGGGAGATCGTGTTGCCCTTTACTGGAGTTTGCACAAGAACTATAATATAGTGGCAAGAAATCAGGTTGTAAAAATTCCCTCGGAGGATATATCCTATAACGAAGCGGCACTTTCTTTTATATCTACATTCCCTATGGCGGCAATAAGAAAAACCCGTCTTGAAATGGGTGAAAGTGCCCTTGTAATGGGACTTGGAACTCTTGGACAGATTGCGGTAAGACTTCTTAAAGCGTCGGGTGCAACACCCATAATCGCGGCAGACCCCATAAAGGAAAAAAGAGATGCGGCACTTACGGGCGGTGCGGACTATGCACTCGATCCTCTATCCGAAGGTTTTGCCGAAAAGGTAAAGGAGCTTACAGGCGGCGGGGCAAAGGTTGCAATTGAAGTTACCGGCGTTGGTGCAGGTCTTTCCGGCGCTCTTGACTGTATGGCGCAGTTTGGAAGGGTTGCACTTCTTGGCTGTACAAGAGATAAAAACTTTACGATTGACTATTACAGAAAGGTGCACGCACCCGGCATCAGCTTAATCGGTGCACACACCATTGCCCGTCCCGAGTACGAGTCATCACCGGGTATGTTTACCCACCGTGACGATATGACAGCGGTATTAAATCTTTTGAAATATAAGAGAATTTCCTTTGCCGATATGCTTGGCGAGGTTTATTCACCCGCCGAGTGCGAAAAGGTTTACGACAGACTTATAAATGATAAAAATTTCCCTGCAGTAGTGCAGTTTGACTGGAGGTTGCTTTAATGAGAAGAATAAAGGCGGTGCAAATCGGTCTTGGTCACGACCACGCCCCGGCACCCTTTGTAACAATGCCATATTTAAGCGATTTGTTTGAGCTTTGCGGTCTTGTTATTCCGTCCGAGGAAGAGGGTAAATATGACCAAAAGAAAGGAACTGTAAAGCTTCCCTTGATGACTCTTTCAGAAGCTCTTGAAAATGAAGAAATCGAAGCGGTATTTATCGAAACCGAGGAAAAATATCTTACAAAATATTCTGTCTTATCCTTAAAGGCGGGAAAGCATGTTTATATGGATAAGCCCGGAGGAAGCGACCATGAGGAGTTTTTAGAGGCAATACGCCTTGCAAAGGAAAAGGGTAAGGTTCTTCATATGGGTTATATGTACCGTTATAACCCGATAATTTCCGATTTGATGAAGAAAATAAAGGAAGGCTATTTAGGCGAAATATTCAGCGTTGAAGCGCAGATGAACGGAATTTCACCTCCCACGGAGGAAAAACGCCATTGGCTTTCCGGCATTGACGGCGGAATGATGTACTTTTTAGGCTGTCATATGGTTGACCTGGTTATAAGTATCCTGGGCGAGCCTGAGGAAATTATCCCCCATAATATAGCAACGGGACATTCTGGCGAAGGAGTAAATGACTACGGTCTTGCGATTTTTAAATATAAAAATGCACAGGCAATCGTTAAAAGCTCTGCCGCAGAATACGGCGGGTTCCCAAGAAGACAGCTTGTTGTATGCGGAAGCAAGGGAACGGCTGAGGTAAAGCCTCTTGAAATGCATTCGGGCGGGGCGGCTCACCATACAACCGTTTGCTATTATATGAATTCCGCATGGTGTGACAAAGGAGAAACTCAGGTAAGCGAAGAATATGACCGCTATAAAACATTGATTGAATCCTTCGGACTTGAAATCCTTGGGAAAATAGAAAATCCCTATACGGCGGAATATGAAATTGCAGTCCATAAAGCTACCCTTAAGGCTGCAGGAATTATGAAGTGAGGTAAGTTTATGAAAGCTATACTTGTAAATGATGATAAATCCTTAAGATGGGACGAGGTTGAAAATCCCGTAATAAAGCCTGATGAGGTACTGGTTGAAATCCACGCGGCGGCACTTAACCGCGCAGATTTGATGCAGAGGGAAGGAGACTATCCGCCTCCCCCCGGATGCCCCGAATGGATGGGACTTGAAATAGCAGGCGTAATAAAGGAAGTAGGTTCTGTTGCCAAGGAAAAATCCGACTGGAAGGTGGGTGACAAGGTTTGTGCACTTCTCGGCGGCGGAGGCTATGCTGAATTTGTCAGCGTAAGATATGATATGTTAATGCCGGTACCTTCTAACTGCACAATGGTTGAAGCATCAGCAATTCCCGAAGCCTTTGCAACGGCTTATCTTAATCTTTTCATCGAGGGCGGAATAAAGGAAGGAAACACCCTTTTGATGAATGCAGGTGCAAGCGGACTTGCCAGCGTTATTATCCCTATGGCAAAGGCATTCGGCGTAAGGGTTATCACAACGGTTTTAACGGAAGACAAGAAGGAAGCGATAGCGCATCTTAACGCAGACAGAGTGGTTGTGACAACTAAAGAGGATATAGTAGAGGTTCTTAAGGAAGAACTCAGTGCGGGGCACGGGGTTGATGTTGCAATTGACTGTCTCGGCGGAGATTTTATGGGTAAGTGCATCCACTACCTGACCCACGGTGCCCGCTGGATAATGATTGCCGCCCTTGCAGGAACAAAAACAGAAATTGACTTAAAGAATATCTATGTAAGGAATGTCAGAATCATCGGAAGCACACTGCGCTCAAGAACTCCCGATATGAAGGCGTTTATCCTTTCAGAGCTTGTTAAAAACGTATACCCGAAAATTGAAGCGGGACAGGTCATGCCCACAATTTACAAGGTTTTACCCATCACCGAGGCAGAAAGTGCCCATGACATTTTATATAAGGGTGAAAATGTGGGCAAGGTGGTACTTACAGTTAAGTAAACGTGTTCGGATACTAACGCATTTGCTTAAAGAATAATGTTGATTTTTGTCCGTCCGTATGGTATAATACGGACGGATTTTTTATTGGAAAGAGACGGTAAAATGATTAAAGACAAAGCTTTTTACAGAGAGTTTTTCAGCCTTTATGTTATGCTTGTGCTTCAGAATGTAATAGTTCTCGGCGTAAATTTAGCTGACAATATAATGATAGGCTCCTACAGCGAAACGGCGCTGTCAGGTGTTGCGGCGGTAAACCAGATTCAGTTTGTGTTTCAGCAGATTATCATGGGCTGCGGCGATGCAATTGTTGTTCTCGGAAGTCAGTACTGGGGGCAGAAAAGATGCACCGAGGTTAAGAAAATATCTTTTTCTGCCATGACGCTGGCGCTTTCAGCTGCGGTTATTCTTTTCACACTTGCTCTTTTTATTCCTGAAAAGGTTGTGGGTATTTTCACCCCCACCGATGCAATTGTGGCTTCGGGCGTTGAGTATATTAATATCATAAAATACACCTACATAATTTTTGCAATCACAAACGTGCTTCTTGCGACTTTAAGATGTGTGGAAACGGTAAAAATAGCCTTTTTAGTTTCCCTTGCAACGCTACTCATTAACTGTTCCATAAATTTTGTTTTAATCGAAGGTCGCTTCGGCTTTCCCGAGCTTGGCGTGACCGGTGCGGCAATCGGAACGCTTACGGCAAGAATAATCGAGCTTGTTATCGTTATAATTTATGTTGCATTTTACGATAAAAAGCTTAATATAAAGCTTTCCGGATACATAAAAATCGATAAAAAGCTTTATTGGGACTATATGAAAATTGCCCGCTCCGTTGTGCTTGTTGCGGCAATGTTCGGCGTATCAACGGCGCTTCAGACGGTAATCTTAGGTCATATGTCCGATGCGGCAATTGCGGCAAATTCGGTTTCTACGTCCCTTTTTCAGACTCTTAAGGTGGCATCCATCGGCGCCTCTGCCACGACAAGTGTTATCATAGGAAAGGCTGTCGGAACGGGAAACATCAAAAAGGTTAAGGACTATACGAAAACACTACAGATTATGTTTATCATAATAGGGGCTGTTACAAGCACGCTTTTGTTCTTCTTAAGGATTCCGATTTTGTCTCTTTATGATTTAAGCGCGGAAACAAAATACCTTGCAAACGCATTTATTCTGGTATTGTGCGTAACAGGCTTTGGCACGGCATATCAGATGCCTGCATTAACCGGTATAGTAAGGGGCGGGGGCGATCCCGATTTTATCCTGAAAAACGATATTATAAGTATATGGTGTATCGTTCTTCCCGTGTCATTTCTTGCGGCGTTTTACTGGCACTGGCATCCCATTGCCGTGGTATTCTGCTTAAACGCCGATCAGATTTTCAAATGCGGTGCGGCGGCAATTAAAACCAACAGCTACACCTGGATAAAAAGCCTTACAAGGGAGAAGGAAAATGGATAATCTTCAGAATCTTCACACTCATTCAACCTACTGTGACGGAAAACATACTTTAGAAGAAATGGTGAATTACGCCGTAAAAAAGGGTTTTTCTTCCCTGGGCTTTTCGGGGCATTCATATATGTTTTTTTCAGAAAGCTATTCGATGAGTTTATCGGGCACCGAGGAATATAAAAAGGAAGTTTCTTATCTTAAAGAAAAATACAAAGGGAAAATCGATATATTCTGCGGACTTGAATTTGAAAAGTATTCAAAGGTGGAACTTAAGGACTATGACTACATAATAGCATCAAGCCACTATTTTAAGATAGGGGATAGCTATGTAGGCTTTGACCGTTCAAAGGACGAGGTTAAAAGGGTGATTGACACATACTTTGAAGGAAGCGGAATTTCCTTTGCAAAGGCATACTACAGTGAGGTTGCAGAACTTCCGTCTTATGGAAAATTCGATATATTGGGGCATTTTGACTTAGCTACAAAAACCGTGGAGCAGGGGCACTTTTTCGATATGGAAAGCCGGAAATATTTAGATGCGGCAATTACGGCAATTGATGCCGTATCAGGTAAAATTCCCTTTTTCGAGGTAAACACCGGGGCAATTTCAAGGGGCTACAGACATCTTCCTTATCCGTCCATTACCCTGATGAAGGAGTTTAAGAAAAGGGGCTTTGGTGCTGTGATAAGCTCCGACTGTCACGACGGGGAGCATCTTGATACGGGCTTTTCCCTTGCAAGAGAGCTTCTTACAGAATCTGGCTTTACTGAGAAATATATACTTACCGAAAGCGGCTTTAAAGCCGTAAACTTATGAGGTGAAATATGGCTGAAATTATAGAAGGCTTTATGAATTTAAGCCTGATAACAAAAATAATGCTTGTCTTTTCCATTCTTGCGGCACTTGACCGTATTATAGGGAACAAATTCGGTCTCGGCAAGGAGTTTGAGCGCGGCTTTATGCTGATGGGGGTAATGATGCTCACAATGACGGGTATGATTATAATATCGCCCCTTCTTTCCCAAATGCTGGAGCCCTGCTTTTCAGGCATTTACAACCTTTTCGGAATTGATCCATCCGTAATTCCTGCATCACTTTTTGCAAACGATATGGGCGGTGCGCCTCTGTCACGGGAAGTGGCGATGAATCCAGATGTTGGAATGTTCAACGCCCTTGTAACCTCATCGATGATGGGAGCAACTATTTCCTATACCATTCCTTTTTCATTGGGGACTGTTAAAAAGGAGCAGCATAAGGAGCTTATCGTAGGGCTTTTGTGCGGTATCGTTACAATTCCAATAGGCTGCTTTGTGGGCGGCCTTATGTGCAGAATAAACATTTTAACTCTGCTTTTAAATATTCTGCCTCTTGTGATTTTTTCAATTTTTATTGCGCTTGGGCTTTTCTTCTTTCCGGATTTATCGGTTAAGGTTTTTTCATGGGTAGGAAAGATAATAACCGTGATTATAACGGTGGGATTGGTCCTTGGCGGAATTGAATTTCTGACAAAGGCGAAAATAACGGATTCTCTCGTGTCAATTGAGGAGGGTACTTATGTCTGTATGAACGCATCAATTGTTATGTCGGGGGCGTTTCCGCTTATATATGTTATATCGAAAATTCTCCGTAAGCCCATGGAAAAGCTGGGAGAAAAGATGGGCATAAACAGCGACTCTGCCATAGGCTTTGTGTCAACATTGGCAACCAATGTGACAACACTTGGCAATATGGAAAAAATGGATAAAAAGGGAGCGGTTTTAAATTCAGCCTTCCTTGTTTCTGCCGCTTTCACCTTTGCAGGGCATCTTGCCTTTACCCTTGCCTTTGACGAAGCATATATCTATCCGATGATAGTGGGAAAGGTGACAGCCGGCATAACGGCGGTTTTCGTTGCAATGATTATTTATAAGAGAATATATGAAAAAGAGCTGTAATTTTTACAGCTCTTTTCTGTACCTTCCCGGACTTGTTTTCATTATTTTTTTAAACACACGGCAAAAGCTTTTCGAGTCGGCAAAGCCAACCTGAAATGCAACCTCATCAAGCATTGCCCTGCTTTCCTTAAGGTGAATACAGGCAATTTCCACGCGGTGGCGGTTAAGCACACTGTAAAATGTTTCCCCGGTGATTTTTTTAAATACTCTGCAGAAATTGCTCTTGCTGTATCCGCATTCTTCCGATACATAGTCGATATTTAACGGCTTTGAATATTCTTTGTATATAATCTGAATAGCCTTTTCTACTCTTATGATATCGCGTATGTCCTTCGACTGAATATCTGTATTTTCGTTTTTGGCAAAATCACGTATAAGAATGTGACATATCTTGAAAATATTTCCTTTTACGGCAAGATCCGAAAATTCCGTGCGGTTTGTCATTAAAAACGCGGTTTCGTTAAGGAGTGTACGGAGCTTTATTCCTGCATCACTGTTCTCGCACTTTCCTATAAGAACATTAAAGTTGAATTTCATAAATAAATCAAAGTGTTTGCCAAGTAATCCCGGGCCGGTTTCTATGGTAAGCATTTTTGCTTTCTTGGGAGACTTAAGCTCGTGAGAAGCCATAGGCTTGACAAAAGCAAGGTCTCCTTCTTTCAGTACATATTTTCTGTTGTCGATTATTATTTCATATTCGCCCTCTATGCAATAGCTTAATTCTATTTCGGGATGCCTGTGAAGGGGAAAATCCTCGGAGGGACCTGAAGATACAAAGTATGCGTCTTTATCCGTCAGCAATTTCTGGTAAATCAAATTAATCAACTCCTCTCAAAAACAGTATAACACCAAGAAAAAGTCAAATCAATACATTTGTGAATATTTGCGAATTTTTTAAGAATAAACATCCTTGCCGAAGAAAAAGTAAGGATGTATACTTGAAGTAAACAGGAGGGGTTTATATGAAAGACCTATTTATGGGGGCAGCCCGTGAGATAATAACACCGAAAGTCGGAGCTCTTTTGTACGGATATGTTCCCGGTTTACATTCCACGAAGGTGGCAGATGACCTTACGGCAACCGCATTTTATTTCAGACAAGGGGAAAAAGAGGCCCTTATGATAAGCCTTGCGGTGTGCCAGATAAATACAGCTCTTTCTGACAGGATAAGGGATTTAATTGAAGAAAAGTTCAATATTCCCAAAGAAAACTGCATTTTAGCCGCATTTCATACTCATTCGGGACCTAATGTTGCGGGAACCGAGGGATGGGGAGATATTGACAGAGATTACTGTGATGAAATTTTCATTCCGGGAATAATTAGGGCTACAGAAGCGGCTGTTAAAAAGGCAGAAAGAGTGAGAGCTGGCGTTTCCAAAGGAGAATCCTTTGTGGGGATAAACCGCCGCGAGCTTAAAAATGACAATAAAATTCATTTGGGGCAAAACCCGCGGGGATGCTTTAATCCGCGAATGACGGTTATGTCATTTATAAATGATGAGGATAAGGTTGTGGGCAACATTATCCATTACGGGGCGCATTGCACCGCTGCAGGCAGAAACACCGAAATAAGCCGTGATTGGGCAGGGATTATGACAGATGCTCTCGAAAAGGAAAACGGAGGGATTACTGCATTTTTCAACGGTGCGGAAGGAGATGTGGGGCCGAGACTTTCAAACGGTGATACGACAGGGGATATGAGCTATGTAAAGGAAATCGGAGAAATTGCCGCCTGTGATGCGGTGAGAATTTTTAAGGAAATAAAGGGTTTTTATCCTGCAGAGCTTAAAGCATCGCAAGCTGTGATTGAAATTCTACTTAAAAAGCGGCTTTCCAAAGAAGCGGCAAAGGAAATGTACGAAGTATATAAAAATCAGACGGTAAACGTGTGGGGGATGACGAGAGTTCATCTTGAAAAGGTTATTGCATCCTATGAAGAAGGCTACGAGGATAAAGAAAGTATCGGAATCTTGCAGGTGGTAATAGGCATAGGCAACGTGTTTTTTGCATCAACGCCGTTTGAGCCTTTTTCGGAAATAGAATTGAGGGCGGATAAAATGGCAGAGGACGCCGAGGTTTTAATGCTTTCAAATGCAAACGGTTCTGAAGGCTATTTTATAACGGAAGATGCTCTTTGCCGCGGAGGATACGAAGTAAATATGTGGTTATACAAGGATATTCAGCCTTATTCCGACGATGCGGACTGGCATCTTGCAATGAGCACGGCTGAACATATAAAGAAAGTAAGGGAGTGTTAGTATGTACAGAATAGGAATTGATGAAATAAACGAGCTGAAAAAGGTAATTGAATCGGGAGATCTTTTTAAAATAAACGACGGAATCCGTGAATCACGTAAGGTTGAAGATAAGCTGAAATCAATTTTCAAAGCGGAATATTCCATTTTTATGACAAGCGGTCACGCAGCACTTACCTCTGCCCTGGTTGCACTGGGAATAGGCCCCGGAGATCAGGTTATAGTTCCCGCCTATACATATATAGCAACGGCAATAGCGGTTGTTGCAGCCGGTGCGATTCCCGTAATTGCCGAGGTTGACGATACGCTTACCATATCACCCGCTGATATAGAAAGAAAAATCACACCTGCAACAAAGGCTATTATGCCGGTTCACATTCAGGGTTTCCCCTGTAATATGGATGCTATAGGAAAAATTGCGAAAAGACATAATCTCTTTGTTATAGAAGATGCCTGTCAGGCTGTGGGCGGAAAATATAAGGATAAGTATCTTGGCACAATAGGCGATGCAGGGGCATTCAGCTTTAACTATTTCAAAATTGCAAGCTGCGGTGAAGGGGGAGGCTTTCTTACAAACAATAAAGATGCTTTCGAACGAGCCCTTATTTATCACGACAGCAGTGCAATAGCATTTTTCGGAGACCAGCTGGAAGGTGTTTCAACGCCTAATTTCTGCGGTCAGGAATTTCGCTCCAACGAAATTTGTGCAGCGGTTTTAAATGTTCAGCTTGATCGCCTGGATGAAATTTTAACCGATTTAAGAAAAAATAAAAAGTATCTTATGGAAAAGCTTTCCGACGTGGCAACATTTATTCCTTCCAATGACATAGAAGGGGATTGCGGAACTACCCTTGCATTCAGCTTTGATTCAGCAGATAAAGCGTGGAATTTTGCCTATACTGAAGGAATAAGAGGGACAATTCCCATAAGAACCGGAAAGCACGTTTACCGTAACTGGGATTGTATTATGGAAAAAAGGGGTGCTTTTAATCCCCTCATGGATCCCTTCAGGATGGAAGCCAACAAGGGGATAATTCCCGATTACCGCGAGGATATGTGCCCGGAAACCCTTGACAAGCTTTCAAAGGCTGTGTATATGAGTGTAAATCCCGATGCAACAAAGGAAGAGCTTGATGCGACGGTTGAAGCAGTGAGAAAGGCAATTGCCGGACTTTAATATGGAAACGTGATTAAAAAAAGCGACTTTTGAATGAAATTTATTTCATTGAGAAGTCGCTTTTTATTAGCTTTAACGATGGGCGAAAAAACGCTGTTCGCGTTTTTCAATTTGTCTGCCTCCGCTTGAACGTAAGAAAACTTTTGTTTTCTTTTAGTACCCGAAAAATCTTGTTTGGATTTTTAACCGGGTACTACCTTACTCCGCATCGGCTTTGTTGCCGAATGCTCCGCACGGCTCCGGCAGACTCTAGCAGAAAATTTCTTTGTTGAAATTTTCTGCTAAAAGTCGCTTTTGTGCACTTTTGGGCAAATCAGGTCTTGATTGTCTATTTAAAATGGTGTAAACTTATGTTATGATAATTTCGGAACAGGGATGGTGGAAAATATGATATATTATAAGATTGACCTTCGCGATATCTTAAGAGTAACGCTTTTAGGCAAGGAAAAGCTTATTCCGCCGAGAATGCACTATAAGCGAAATACCGTTGAATACATTATGTATGTGGTGCTGGACGGAAAACTGCACCTTAAGGTAAACGATGGGGAGCTTACCTTATTGCCCGGTGATGTGCACATTTTCAATCAGGGCGACTATCAGGAAGCCTTCGAGAGTACCTACTGCGAATATTATTACATCCATTTCCGCTCGCCCTACATCGAAAAGTCGGAAATGGAAGAATCGGAATTTTTGGCACTCTGTGCAAAAAAGGAAGAAGAATTCAAGAAAACTGAGTTTTATAAAGAAAGCTGCTATGACTATTTTTATGTGTATCTTCCTGAACACTTGCACATCGAATCCGCAAGTCTGTTTGAATATATAACAAACACACTTAAAAACAACACATTGACACCCCTGACACCCCGAAGCAAGAGTGTTGAAAACCGCTTTTCTGTTTCTGCATCCTTTGAAAAGATTTTGTTCAAGCTTGAAAAGTCCGAAACCCCGAAGCAGGATAATTCCCACAACATAGCCTGGAAGATAGCGGACTTTATTGATAAAAACTATTTCCTTCCCATAACAGGCGAGGATATTGCGAAGGAATTTTTCTTAAGCTTTGACTATGCCAACAGAGTTTTCGGTAAAGTTATGGGGATAAGCATAATTAAATACAGGAACGATGTGCGCCTTCAGCACGCGAAGGCTCTGATGCTTGCAACAACAAAGCCGTTACTTGAAATTGCATCCGAGGTAGGGTTTGAAAACGCCCACTATTTTTCAAGAATATTTAAAAAAGAAGAGGGAATTGCCCCCTCTGAATATAAAAAGGAATTTTTACGAAGCCAGAACATAGGAGGTCATTATGAATAAGAAAATCAATGTAACCATCTGGAACGAGTTCTATCACGAAAGAACAAGGGAAAGCGTAAAGAAAATATATCCCGACGGAATCCACGGTGCCCTTCGCGATAAGCTTTCAGAATTCGGAGAATATAATCTTACTGTTTTAACGCAGGATATGGAAGAGCACGGCCTTACGGACGAGGTTCTGGCAAACACCGATGTTTTAATCTGGTGGGGGCACGCAAAGCATCACGAGGTAGCAGATAGTGTTGTTGAAAAGGTTAAAGCAAGAGTGCTTGACGGCATGGGCTTTATCGCCCTTCATTCAGCCCACGCGAGTAAGATATTCAAATCTCTTATGGGCACAAGCTGCCGCGTAAAGTGGAGAGAAAACGACGAAAAGGAAAGACTCTGGGTAATTGAGCCCAGCCACCCTATAGTTAAAAATGTGCCGGAATACATAGAAATAGAGGAAGAGGAAACCTATGGTGAGCGCTTTGAAATTCCCACCCCCGACGAGCTTATTTTTGTAAGCTGGTTTAAAGGCGGCGAGGTGTTCAGAAGCGGATGCACCTTTAAGAGAGGTCTCGGTAAAATTTTCTATTTCCGTCCCGGTCACGAGGAATATCCCATCTACTACAGAGACGATATTATAAGGGTTATCAAAAACGCCATCGACTGGGCATGCCCCGACGGCATTACAAAGCCTACACTCGGTCACGTTGAGCCCTTGGAGGTTGTAAAAGATAAGTTTGAAGGAAAAAGTATGGAAGAGAGAACCCATGCTAATTTGGGTAAATAATAAAGGAGAGAAAGCTATGTTAAGAATTGGTATAGTTGGTGCAGGAAACATTGCCTGCAACATCCACATCCCCGAAATAAACGCCTGTCCCGACGGAGAACTGGTTGCTCTTTGCGACATTGACGAGGCAAAGTTAAAGGCAGCAGGTGAAAGATTTGGTATCCCCGAACATATGAGATTTACCGACTATAACGACCTTATAAACTGTCCCGAGGTTGACGCGGTTGAGGTTTGTACACCTAACCACCTTCACGTTCCGATAGCTCTGGCGGCTGTAAAGGCAGGAAAGCCTGTCGAGGTTGAAAAGCCCTTAACCACTGCCTGCAACAGGGAGATGGAAGAGCTTGTGGCAGAGATTGAAAAGAAAAACGTTGTAAATATGATGTGCTTTTCCTACCGATTCAAGAGTGCAGTCCGCTATGCAAAGCACTTAATCGATGAAGGCAAGCTTGGTAAAATTGTAAACGTAAATATTGAATATCTTCAGTCGGGCGTGTTCATCCCCGGAAGAAGACTTGAATGGAGATTTGTGAAAGAGTATGCGGGAAGCGGAACGCTTGGCGATTTAGGTGTTCACTTAATTGATATGACACGTTTCCTGCTTGGTGAATTCAAAAGCGTTTCAGCCCTTTCCGCAACAGTTGTGAAGGAGCGAAGAAAGCTTGATTCTGAGGAAATCGCACCCGTACTGGTTGACGATATCACAAGCTTTATCGCAAAGCTTGAGGACGACGTAATTGCAAACTTCCTTGTGACAAAGTGTGCAATCGGCGAATCCAATACTATAAAGTACGAGATTTACGGCACAGAGGGCGTTCTTAAGTTTAACTTGAACAGCCCCAACGAGCTTACACTCTGCATCGGCGAAATCGACAGGGAAACAAACTCCATTCACAAGGTAAATGTTCCTGCAAAATACCGTCTTGGTCAGGAAGAATGCTTTATTAAAACCGCTTTGGGAAATGAATTTCCTTATTATCCCGCAATTACCGAGGGCGTAAAGAGCCAGAAGATTGTTGACGCGGTATTAAAGTCAGCCGAAGAGGGAAGAGTAGTTAATCTTTAACAAAAAAGTGATGTGTTTCGCCACATCACTTTTTTGTTGACATGGGAAAAAACATAGGATATAATTTTTTTAGAAGATTTATATTTTGTTAACCGTGTGTTAAAAAGCAGATGATACAATAAAATCAAAGGAGGTATTTTTATGAAAAAATGTTTTGCTGTTGTTCTCGCTCTGGCACTTATGCTTTCGGGCACCGTTGCGGTTTTTGCCGATGATGCCTGGAAGGAAAACACGGGAAAAATAAACCTTACCGATATGACGGTGACGGGTGCTGGTATTACTGTTTCGGAGGGAGATATAAAAATCACCAGGGGCGGTGACTTTACCGTTACAGGCAAAAGCGAAGATGCTATGATATACATAAACACAGAGGAAAAGGTAAAGATTCGCCTTTCGGGAATGTCCCTTACCAATCCCGACGGCCCTGCAATTTTCTTTGACAATGCTGATAAGGCGTTAATTACAATCGAAAAGGGAACAGAAAACTATCTTAAAGACGGTGAAACCTATAAAGAAGATGCAAAGGCGGCACTTTTTTCCAACGACGATATGGAGATAAAGGGCGGCGGAAAGCTTATAATTGAAGCTTTATATAAGCACGGTATCGCAGGCGATGACGATGTTGTAATAGAAAACGGAATTATCAGTATCACATCAAAGGAACACGGCGTAAAGGCAAACGACCTTCTTAATATCTTAAACGGCGAAATAACTGTTACATCAAAGGAAGGCAAGGGACTTAAAGCCGATAAGGAAGTTTTAATCGAAGGCGGCAAGATAACTCTTGTTTCCGAGAAGGACGAAGGAATAGAGAGCGAAGGAACGCTTACGGTAAAAGGCGGCACACTCAATGTCACTGCAAAGGGGGACGGAATAAACACCGGCACAACGGATAATGAAGAAGCTGCTTTGGAAGTTCCTGCGGAAGGCCGTTTCCCCGGCGGAAAAGGCGGTAATATGGGCGGGGATGCAAAAACAGAGGAAGCTGCTGCGGCATCGGCAATTACAATTTCTGGCGGAAATATTTACATTAAAGCAGAGGGCGACGGAATCGACTCCAACGGAAAACTTATTATCTCCGGCGGTGAGGTTATAATTGACGGGCCCGCGGGCGGCGGAAACGGCTCCCTTGACTTTGCAAGAGACTTTGATATTACGGGCGGCACGGTTATAGCAACATCAAGTATGGGAATGGTAAATATTCCGGGAACTGTCAGTCAGAATACACTTAAGGCGAATTTTGCCTCCGGCTATGAAGGCGGAAGTGAAATCATCATAAAAGAGGGCGAAAATGAAATCTTAAAGGTAACACCTTCCGTTTCCTTCCGTGGAATTGTCTTTTCATCCGACAAGCTTGAAAAAGGAAAAACATACACTGTTTTTGCAGGTGGAAATGAAGAAGCAACCTTTACGGTTGAGGGCAATCTCACCTCTGTCGGCACGGCAGGCGGAGGGATGGGCGGAGGTCGTCCCGAAGGAATGGGAGGAGGTCGCTTCCTTGGCGGAGACAAGCCTGAAGGAATGGAGAGACCCGAACGCCCCGAGGGTATGGGAGGTGGCAACCACCCCGGCAGAAATCCTAACAGAATAAGCGTTACTCTTGACGGTAGAGAGCTTTTCTTTAACACCGATCCAGTTATTAAAAACGGTACAACCCTTGTGGGCTTCCGTGCCATATTGGAGGCTCTTGGTGCAACGGTTACTTGGGACGGGGAAAAGCGTATGGCAGGAGCAGAAAAGGACGGAATAAAGATAGAGCTTTACATTGATTCTGTTACTGCGTATGTAAACGGCGAAGAAAAGACACTTCTTACAGCACCTGAAATTATAAACGGCTCCACCATGATACCGGTCAGATTTGTTTCCGAAAATTTAGGTATGAAGGTTTCATGGGATGAAGCGGTAAGAAGAGTTATAATAGAAAAATAAGAAAATAAAAAAATCGGTGCTTTGCACCGATTTTTATTTATGTCCCATAGCATAGCCTGAAAAGCCGTCGAGCACATATTGCCCCGATTTTCTTATCACCAGGGAAACCTCATCATTTTTAAAATAAAGGTGGATAACAACCTGCCCAAAATAGTTGTCGATAATCTGTGCCTTTATGGAAAACTTGTTTTCCTCTGTCCAGGCGCCCGATGCAAAGGTAGTAAATGCACCTTCTTCATTTTTGCCCATGCAACTTTGGTGAGTTCTCATACCGAGGGAAAATTCGGTTTTGATATTTTCACCTATGCCGAAGGAAAGTATATGTACCTTTCCTTCTTTGGTAAAGGAAAAGGTGCCTTTATCTTTCTCTAATGTAAGGGCTATGTCGGAAAGTTTTAAGGTGTTTTCATCCATAGTATATTTAATTCCCGAAACATCCTTTGCCTTTGGTGAAGTGAGAGTGCCTTCCTGAACGGAAATTTTTCTTGAAGAAAGGTAAAGGTTAAGCTCATTTAAGGCTGCTTCATTTTCTTCAAGAGGCTCATTTTCTATGGAATCGATTAACTTAAACGCTTCGTGGAAAATTAAACTCCTTGAAACGGCTGACCCTTGATTATCAGAGGTTATAACAAAAATAAAGTCTTTGTCGATGTCGCAGATTGCTATCTGGTCGCCCATACCTATTAAAGAAAAGCCGCTTTTGTGGGTTTTCCAGATAAGATAGCCATAGCCTGATGTGTTAAAGTCGGTTATGTCGGGAGATAAATTGTTGTCTGACTGCTTTTTGACTGCTTCCTCCATAAAGGTGCGGTCGATTATCTGCCTTCCGTTATACATTCCCTTGTTAAGAATGAATCTTGCAAAGATTAGTAAATCCCTTGCGGTGCATACAACGCCTGAATCTCCTACGGTGTGACCGCCGGGCTCATATAAGGTGTAGCTTTCCTTTGAAAAGCCCATTTCAAGAAGGAAGGAATCCTTTGAGTAGTCAAGAAATGTTTTTCCGGTAAGGCGCTCTACAATGTTTCCGAGAAGAGCAGAACCCATTGAATCGTAGGCGAAAAGCGTTCCCGGAAGCTGTCCTGTGGGATTTTTATAATAGGCGTCGGAACGGTCTTCCGTAAGTCCCCACCAGGGAGAAAAACGATTTACGTTGCTTTGCATAGAAAGCATATCACGAATGGTAACGGACTTGAAATAATCATCCTTACCCTCTGCATATTCCGGAAGATGGGATAAAATAGTATCGTCTAAGGATAAAAGACCTTCGGTGTATGCAAGACCTATTGCCATAGAAACAAAGCTTTTGGAAACGGAATACATTCTGTGAAGAAAGTTTTTATCAATGGGGGCATAGTGGCATTCAGCCACGATTGAATTTTCCCTTGCAATTATTACAGAATGGGTTGACATTTTATAAGAGTCAATGAATTTCAGGAAATCAAGAATTTTTTCTGAAGAAATACCAAGACTTTCGGGAGTTTTTTCATTAAACATTTAAATCACCCTTTCTAGTATTACAGGGCCGAGAAGACCACCGCTTGGTGCTTTCATCTCCGCCTTTTTCATATTGGTGTGATAAGGACCTACGTTTGCGATTGGTGTAAGGTCAAAGTATGGTGCGGACCTTGTTACATTTGCAGCCGTATTGGCAACTACAATTTTTAACTTTTCGCCGCCTTTTAAGAAACCGATACCCTTTTCATAGGGAGGCATAACCGCCTCTGCTCTCTTTTCGCCGTTAATATAAATTTTTGCAACGTGACGGACATCTCCGAGCGAAAGCGCATATTCGCCTTCCTTAAGTGAGGGAAGTGTTATTTCGTAGGTTACTTCGCCTGAAAAATCGCTGTCCCATTCGTAAAGCCCTTTCTTGATTTCGCCCGAAGTGAAATATTCGTTGTAAGGACCTTTGTTATCGTCTATTAAATACTTTCTTGATACAAAGGAAGTGAAATCAGTAAGTGTCAATACATCCTCATATATGGGACGTTTCTTGAGATTTAAGGCATCGCTTGTAAGATAAAGCATAATTGCCTCGCCGCGTAAAAGAGTGGGCGCGATTGTGATGAATTCGCCTTCTCTTTCGAAAGCAATTTCATAAAGCTCACCGGTATTAAGGTCGATTACGGAAGGCTCTTTGTCGCTTTTTATTTTTATTGATTCACGAACTGTAGCTCCGTCTGTGTTGACAATGAAATATGCCTCGTTTCCGTCATCAAAGAAAAGATGGCGGACATTGGTTTTTTCATTTTCTCTCATTGCAACGGGTGTAAATTCGGATTTTATTAAAGATAGCTTTTTCATAACTTCTTCAGGCTCAAACTCACCATTTGGAACGAAAACATTTTCATATGTAACGAATTCACCTACTAATGAGCTGTTTTCAACCTTTGCGTTTTCGACAAATTCTTCGTCAATTAAGTCAAATGAAACGCCTTTTGCCATCAGCATATGACCTAAATCCTCGAAAGACTTCATAGAAGCATTTCCTACTGCTCCGCTTCCACCTATAGAACGCTGTGGGAAATAAAGTGCAGTTTTAATATCCGCCTTTGAATTCTGAAGGATATATGAAAGGCGTGCGGTATAGTTATTTATGGTTGAAAGTGAGTCCATTGAAGGATTTTCTCCGATAAAGCTTGGGCGATACTGAAGACTCATGGCATTTTTTCTGTCATAGGACATTACCATAAAATTAAAAAGTGAAATTCCGAGTGCTGCCTGATAGTTTACGATATAGCGCATTTCCTCATTTGTTATGTGAGCGCCATACACGGCAAAGCATTCGCTTACAGCTAAAGAATGCCCGGTGTGTCTTGCAGCACTTGATGCTAAAGCAGGGAAAAATTCATAGCCTTCAAAACAGCTTTTTCCGTTTTCGGAAGGATAGGTAATCTGACTCCATATTACGTCAACTCCGGGTATATCATAAGTTCTTAAAAGCCTTAAGGCATTACCCATACGGAGCAAAGGAATTTCCGAACGGCTGTCACCGCCCAAGTGTCCTGCTGAGAGCATATTGTTTTCATTAAGCCACTTTTTCATAGGAAGAAAATAGTTTTCGTGCAAAAGCTTTGCGCAAAGCATATTATAATCGCTTCTTGCCTTCATTGCTTCCTTTGTTTCGGGAGTAAGTCCGCTTCTTATGCTTGTTGCAATGAAAGGGATAAAGTCATAGCCGTATTCCTCGTAGAAAATCTTATCAAAATCCTTTGTCCAGTCTCCCATATCCGCTTCGTCATCGAACATAATATTAACATCACTTCCGAAGGAATCGCCAAAGCGTTTCTTCCATTTTTCGTGGGTAAGCTCAAGGAAAAGCTTTGTGTTTTCCGGCCTTGCATTATCGGTTCTTACGTGTGTAACCCAGTTATTTGACGGAGCAGGAGTATACTCTGTAATTTCGGTATCATAAGAGAAGACTTCTCCTTCTTTTACATACTTATCTTTAATAAAGCCGGCTAAAGCGCCGTCGCTCTTTTTATAAGCAATGCCCTTGGGAAGGGAGAGGACATTTTTTACAAAATCTATTCTTGCAAGGTCGGGGCGCATTTTTCTTATCTGACCGCATACCATACCGGAGGGAAAACCTCCCTCGTTGTAAAGCCAGGTGTGCATTCCTTTTTCCTTTGCATAGCTTGATGCGTAATGAACTCTCTCAATATATTCGGGGGACATATACTCGGGGGATAAAAAGGTTTTTCTTCTGACAGGAAGGAAATTTTCAGGCTCTGCAAGAGCGTAAAATGCGCGGATTCCGGCATCATACATTTCGTCAATCTGCCTTTTTGTTTCCTCGTCGGTAACGGTTGTGTTCCAGAGCCATGTATATGCAGGATAATAAGTTACGGGAATGTTTTTAAAATCCATTTAAATCACCCTTTCAAGAATTACGGGCCCCACAAGGCCTCCGTTTTGCGCTTTTGCCTCAGCTTTTTTCATATTGGCGTGATAGGGGCCTACGTCTGCAATGGGGGTTAAGTCAAAGTAGGGGGCTTTTCTTGTGACATTTGCGGCGGTGTTGGCAACCACAATTTTTAATTTTTCGCCGCCCTTTAAGAAACCGATACCCTTTTCATAGGGAGGCATAACCGCCTCTGCTCTCTTTTCGCCGTTAATATAAATTTTTGCAACGCACCGAACATCGCCGAGTGAAAGGGCATATTCGCCTTCCTTAAGTGAGGGAAGTGTTATTTCGTAGGTTACTTCGCCTGAAAAATCGCTGTCCCATTCATAAAGTCCCTTTTTAATTTCACCCGAAGTGAAATATTCGTTGTATGGGCCTTTGTTATCGTCTATTAAATACTTTCTTGATACAAAGGAAGTGAAATCAGTAAGTGTCAATACATCCTCATATATGGGACGTTTCTTGAGATTTAAGGCTTCCTTAGTAAGATAAAGCATAATTGCCTCGCCGCGTAAAAGAGTGGGCGCGATTGTGATGAATTCGCCTTCTCTTTCAAAAGCGATTTCATAAAGCTCGCCTGTATTAAGATCAATTACGGAAGGGTTTTTATCTGTCTTTATCTTTATTTTTTCGTTAACTGTGTCACCTGCTGTGTTGACAATGAAATATGCCTCGTTTCCGTCATCAAAGAAAAGATGGCGGACATTGGTTTTTACATTTTCTCTAATCGCAACGGGTGTAAATTCGGATTTTATCAAAGAAAGCTTTTTTATTACTTCCTCGGGCTCAAACTCACCATTTGGAACGAAAACATTTTCATATGTAACGAATTCACCAACCAAAGCACCGTCTGAAACCTTCGCAGTTTCAACAAATTCTTCGTCTATAAGGTCAAAGGTAATGCCCTTTGCCATAAGCATATGCCCTAAATCCTCAAAGGATTTTTTCGCTTCGGCACATACCGTTCCGCCTGCGGCAGCGGAGCGCTGGGGATAGTAAAGGGCGGTTTTTACATCTGCCTTTGAATTTTGCAGAATGTAAGAAAGGCGGGCGGTATAGCCGTTTATTTCTGAAAGACAGTCCATGGAAGGGTTTTCCCCGATAAAGTTAGGTCTGTACTGAAGGCTCATGGGATTTTTTCTGTCGTAGGATATTACCATAAAGTTGAAAAGAGAAATTCCGAATGCTGCCTGGTAATTTACGATATACCGCATCTCATCGTTGGTGATATGAGCACCGTAAACCGCATAGCTTTCGCTTAAGCAGGCTGAGTGCCCCTGCTGTCTTGCGGCACTTGATGCTAAAGCAGGGAAAAATTCATAGCCTTCAAAGCAGCTTTTGCCGTCGCTGTTGGGATAAGTAATCTGGCTCCAGATTACATCCACACCCGGAATGTCATAGGCACGGAGGATTTTAAGGGCATTTCCCATTTTCACTGCCGGAAGCTCGGTTCTGTTGTCACCGCCAAGGTGACCTGCGGATTTCATATTGTTATCATTAAGCCACTTTTTCATTGGGTAAAAGTAGTTTTCATACAAAAGCTTTCCGCAAAGCATCATATAATCGCTTCGTGCCTTCATTGCATCCTTTGTTTCGGGACTTACGCCATAGGCAAGAGAGGTCAAAATATAAGGCTTTATATCATAGCCGTATTCATCATAAAATATCTTGTCAAAATCCTTTGTCCAGTCGCCCATATCGGCTTCATCATCAAACATAATGTCAACGTCACCGCCAAAGGCATCGCCGAAACGTGCTTTAAGCTTTTCGTGGGTAAGCTTTAAGAAAAGCTCCACGTTTTCGTGCCTTGCGTTGTCGCTTCGCATACTTGTATAAGGGGTGTTGGAAGCAATAACAAAGCACTCTGTAATTTCCTTATCCTCGGAAAAAGTGCTTCCTTCTCTGACACATTCTGCACCGATAAAGCCCGAAAGAGCATCCTCGCTTTTCTTATAAGGAACTCCGGAAGGCAGAATCAGGCTTTTTCTGGCTATATCAAGTCTTGCAAGATCCGGACGCATTTTTCTTATTTTTCCGCATACCATACCGGAGGGGAACCCGCCTTCGTTGTAAAGCCAGGTATGCATCCCTTTTTCCTTTGCGTAGCTGTAGGCAAAATATACTCTTTCGATATATTCGTCTGACATATATTCGGGGGATAAAAATGTTCGTCTTACCGTGGGACGGAAGGTGACAGGCTCGCCGAGCACATAAAATGCACGGATTCCCGCATCATACATTTCGTCAATCTGTCTTTTTGTTTCTGCGTCTGTTATATTGGTGTTCCATAGCCAGGTGTAGGCAGGATGACATTCTTTGGGAATATTTTTAAAGTCCATAAAAATCTTCCTTTCTCCAAAATAAGCGGAGGCAAAGCCTCCGCTTAAAGTTCCCCTATTAATTTCTTTAAGTGTATAATACTCTCTGTCCGGCAGAATGTAAATGTCAAAAATACACATCAAATTGTGTTTTTTGCACTTTTACCTTTTTGGAAAGATACTATGGTTTCCTTAAAATCGCAACAAATTATTCTGCCTTGTCCCAGGGAAGTACTTCCCAGTCAGCGGGAGAATCGCCAAGGTCAACAACTTCCATAGGCTGACCGCCTGCGAGGGCTGATTCGTGTGCTATAAGACCGGGGATATTCCAACGTGCAACCTCCCAGATGTTTGTGGGAGAAAGCTTTCCTGTCCAGTATGCACGGCAGAAGTCATCAATCAGGAAGTGATGCGTTCCGTTGTGTCCGTTTCTGAGACCTTCGAATTCCTTGGGAAGACGCTCTGTGGGCTGAATGGGAGATGTATTGTAGAAGCCCCAGCACTGAGCGATTTTAGCAACAGCTTCTTCGTAGTTTTCGTTGATTGCGTTGTAAAGCTCTTCAGGCTGGATTTCCTTTGTTACATCGTGGGCGATAACTGCGTTGGGATTTTCTTCGCCGCCCTGCCAGTGAGTGAATGTAGCTCTTGCAAAGGAGAAGTCATAGCAGCCTTCGCTTCCGTAGAACTGGGAAATGAAGGTTTCGGGACCGTGCCAAGCTACGCATCTGTTTTCGTTTACTCTTATGATACCGCCGTTTGAAAGCTCAATAAGCATACTTTCGTTGGAGAAAGGATTGTTATAAAGGTTCTGACCGTCGGTTCCGTAAATGTCGGTTCTTTCGCTGTTTGCAAAGCCCATAGCTGTAACCTTCTTTGCATAAACGCCGGGCATAGAGCTTAAGAGCATAGATGTTGTGTGAGTGGGGTAGAAGAAGGGAGGAATACCTGCAAACTTCTTCCAGTCTTCACCGCCGGAGCTTCTAAAGCTTCCTTCCATATTTCTTATATCGTGGTTATACTGTGATTCACCGTATGCGAAACGGCCGAAGGAGCCCTTTGCATACTCTCTTCTGCAGAAGCAGGATGCTGCTCTGTAAAAGCCTGTTTCACCCATGGAATATGTAAGGTGAGTTTCTTCTACAAGGCGCTTGATTTCAGCAATTTCTTCAACCTTAAGTGAGCAGGGAACAGAAGAGTAAACATGCTTTCCTGCCTTAAGTGCTTCAATTGCCATAGGGCCGTGCTTGAAGCGCTGGGTGAAAATTGCAATGGCATTTACTTCCTTGGAAGCAAGTGCTTCTTCAAAGCTGTCGATAATTTCTACGTCAAAGTGCTGGCTGTACTTTTCTGCACGTGCACGGATAAGGTCACATACATAAACCTTTTTTACATAGGGATGAGCCTTGAAAAGTTCCACGAAATACTGTGCGAAACGGCCGCATCCGATAATGGCTACTGTGATTTTTTCTTTGTTTATTGACATTTTTATCAACTCCTTGTCTTGACTATATCATATCCGGCTGTTATAATGTATTAAAAAACCAATAAAAAATATGAAAAAACAAAGAGGTGTTGTTATGAAAACGGCAGAGCTTAACCCTTTTATAAGGTATGCATCCCTCCACAGCACGGAGGTGCACAGAAGCAAATACGTATCGGTGTGCTATGACTGTCGTGTGTTTTTTTCGGTGAAAGCTACGGGGGTGCTTATCATCGGTAATGAAAAATATGATATTTCCAATAACACCGCAGTTTTTCTTCCTCCGGGAACGCATTACCGTTTTTTCTTCAACAAGGAAAATGCAGGAAGGGTTATATTTATAAACTGTGATCTGGTCAGCGATTTTTCCTATATGGAAAAGTCGCTTGGTACAGCGGTGGAGGAAATCTTTGACGAGACCAAGGTTACAAAATATCCCCTTTTGCCTGAGCTTTCGGCACCTATTGTAAAAAACGTTCCCGACATTTACCATATGCTTTCAAGGATTACGGAAAACTTTATGGGAAAAAGAGCTTTTTACCGGGAGGAATCCTCGGCACTTTTAAAGCTCTGCTTAATTGAGCTTATAAAAAAGACAAAGGAAAGCAAGCATTCAAAGCTTTGCGAATCGGTTATGGAATTTATAAGGGAAAATTATGCTGATTCTTCCGTGACAAATGCCGTGATTGCGGAAAAGTTTTCATATCATCCCTATCACTTAAGCAGAATTATGAAGGAGGAAACGGGAAAAAGCATTCATAAATATCTTATGGACTACCGCCTTCGTGCGGCGAAAAATCTTCTTTCAACCACAGCCTTTTCCGTTGAGGAAATAGCCTATAAGACGGGCTTTTCCCAAACGGCGTATTTCGTAAAGAGCTTCCGGCAGAAAACAGGAATGACACCTAAAAAATACCGCTCTTCTGTAACGCTTAATCTTTGATTATATTTATGTTACAAGTGTGTGAAAAATATTGATTTGCACGGCATAATATGGTAATATAATGATACAAAATAAAAGGAGGATTTTTTATGAAAAAGTTACTATCATTGTTGTTGGCAGCGGTTTTGATTTTCTCCCTTGCTTCATGCGGGAAAAAAGAAGAATGTATCCTTCTTTTTCGTAATGACGGGAAAGCGGAAAGCCTTGACTTAAGCTATGATCTTACGGGTGATGGCATGGAAGACGACATAAAAATAGCATTGACTGAGGATTATTACATAAAGGTGGCTGTGGGAGAGAGTGAAATATCCCTTGGCTACGGTGAAGCTTATTATATTGACAAGGTTTATGCCATTGATCTTGACACAAAGGAAAAAGGATTGGAACTTGTCTTAATTTCGGAAGAAGTAAGCAGCGATATGATGATGAGGGTATTAAAGCCCGAAGGTGATACCTTCCGTCTTTACGAGTTTGAGTCGGTTGATACTTATTCGGGAGAGCCTTATTTGTGGGACACCTTGTCTGTTGGTTTCGAGCCTGAGATTTCATTTAAAGGCGGGGTGCTGAAGACATCCGAGCGCGGCAGAACAGGTATGTGGTGCGTCGAAGCTGAATATGTCTTTGACGGAGAAAAATTTACCGAAGTTGAAATGGAAGAAAGAAAGGTTGTAAGACCTTCTTACAATTCGGAATGGTGGCCTGATTTATCCGATGAAGACAAAAAGGCGATGGATGAAGGATATGTGATTGCCAAAGCGGATTTTGAAAACTACGGTGATGTTCCGGAGCACGATGATATGGCTGACTTAAAAGCCGGAGACTGGTTTAAGATAACAAAGGAAGACTCTGAAGGCTTTGTATTTATAGAAAAGAAATCGGGAGAATCGGGCTGGATTTATATGGGAAACTTTGCAGACAACCGCTATGATGTATCGGAAATGGTTTTCTTCCTTGCAGATTAAAGAGGATATTATGACAAAAGTAAAGGATATAATTTCAGAAATTGAAAAGGTTGCGCCTGCATCCTTTGCGGAGGATTTTGATAATGTGGGCCTGCTTCTCGGGGACTGTGAAGCAGAGGTAAAAAAAGTTCTTTTATGCCTGGATGCTGACGAAAATACGGCAAAAGAAGCAGCGGCAAAAGGCGCGGATATGATAATTTCCCACCATCCGCTTATTTTCCATCCTCTTAAGGATTTATGCTTTTTGAAGAGTGCGGGAAGGTGTATGAAAACCCTTATTAAATCTGATATCGCGGTTTATTCTGCCCATACAAATATGGATATTGCAGAAGGCGGGCTTAACGACCTTGTGGCGAAAAAGCTTTCGCTTAAGGTTATATCAGACCTTGCTTTTGGTGAAAAGGAGCGCACCTGCGGAAGAATTTGCGAAGCTGATATGGCGCTTGGCGAGCTTGCGGACAGGGTTAAGGAAAGCTATAAGCTTCCTTATGTCCGCTATGCAGGGGATGAAAAGAGAATGATAAAAACCGTTGCCGTCTGCTCGGGAAGCGGAAGAGGACTTACCGATGATGTGATTAAAAGAGGAGCAGATGTTTATATCACAGGCGACCTTACTTATTCCGATATTCGTAATCTTTCGGAAAACGGCGTTTCCTATATCGAAGTGGGACATTTTGATTCCGAAATTTCCGTGACGGAAATATTTAAGGGAATAATTGAAAAATCTTTCCCCGATATTGAGATATTGATATCGGAAGAAGAGAACATAGTAAAGACAGTGTGAGCATTGCTCACACTGTCTTTTTAACGTATATATTCTTCGGGGTTGACTCTTTTTCCGTTTTTACGCATCTCAAAGTGTAAATGGGGCTCATCGGCAGATTCTATCAGTGTGCTTTCTCCCACATAGCCGATGATGTGCCCTTTTTCAATAATCTGCCCTTCTGTAACCGTGGTTTCGCCGTGGAGATTTGCATAGAAGGTTTCGAATCCTCCGTCGTGGCTTATGAGAATGTAAAAGCCTAAAAGGGGGTCCTTTCCGACGGATTTTACAGTTCCTTTTTCCGAGGCTTTGACTTCGTCACCGAAGGAGGCGGAAATGTCAAGTCCTTCGTGGCTTCTCCAGTCGCCCATAGTAGCGGAAAGCATGGGGCTCGCGGAATAAGGCTTTAACGTATCGCCTTTAATGGGCAGAGAGGGGGAAAAGGGTGATGAGGCAGAGGCGGAAACGGTTGCGTCATTTTTGAAATCCTCTTCTGTTACCATTGGCTCTCTTTTATATTCCGAGTCGGGGAAAGCCTCGGGAATAACGGGTGCTTCCTGCTTTTTTATGCGCTCATCGGGCATTACTTCGATTTGTTCATTTTTCAGAGGTATATCAAGAGGTTCATCGTTTCCTTTGGTGATGAAGGCACGGGTTTCCTCCGTATTTGCATCAGGTGATAAATAAACCTCTTCATCAGTGGAGGTTTCCGGCCCCGCAAAGCCCGCTGCTATGGTTAAAGCAAGAAAAAGCAGAAGGGCTAAGGGCGTCTTATATTGCCTTAAAAAAGCTTTGATTTTGTTCAAAAAAGCTCATCCTTTCGTGTAAATAGGGATTTTCATTTGTAGTATCGGTAAAAAGTCGGTGGATTATTCCGCTATTTTCAAGTTTTTGCTTGAAATATTTGATTTTGTGTTGTATAATAATAGGTATGCTAAAATGCCATTGGTATATCAATACGGAACTTTCAAGAAAAAGCGGTAATTTTTTATTGATATACATGCATAAGGAGTGAGACAGTATGGCTAATACGCGAAAAAATTATACATTACCCCTTATTCCTGTAAGAGGTCTTGTTATATTTCCTTTTATGGTGCTTCATTTTGATGTGGCAAGAGAAAAATCCATTGCGGCTCTTGAAGCGGCAATGAGGCACGACCAGCTCGTAATGCTTTCGGCGCAGAAAAACATTGCAATTGAAGAGCCGGCTGAAGAGGATATATATGAAATCGGATGTATCGCAAAGGTAAAGCAGATGCTTAAAGTGCCCGGCGGCACAATAAGAGTTCTGGTTGAGGGTGTAAAGAGAGCAAAAATCGTTAAAACGGATTTTACTTCCGAGGAATTTATTTTATCCAATGTAAGGGCGATTGATTCTGAAAATGCAGAGTTTGCCGAAAACGACTATGATGCTACGGTAAGAAGAATACACGAGCTTTTAAAAAAAGTTTCACAGTTAAGCGGTCAGATAAATATCGATGTTATAAATAACATTTCCTTAAAGGATGATCCGGGACAGATGGCGGATTCCATTGCAACAAATGTATTCGTCAAGGTTGAGGACAAGCAGGCGGTTTTGGAAGAGCTTTCCGTTGCTGCAAGAATTGCTCTGGTAATTAAAATTCTTTCCCGCGAAGCTGAGGTTTATGAAATCGAGCAGAAAATCGCTATGAAAACCAAAAAGCAGATTGACAAAAATCAGAAGGATTATCTGCTTCGTGAGCAGATGAAGGTCATAAAAACCGAGCTTGGCGAAGACGGCGAGGAAGAGGACGAATATTATAAGCTTTTAGAAGAGTCAGACCTTCCCGATGATATGAAAAATAAGGTTGAAAAGGAAATAAAACGCCTTTCCGGTATGCCCTTCGGGACAGCGGAAATAAGTGTCATAAAGCAGTGGCTTGACACGGTTTTTGAGCTTCCGTGGAAGGATGAAGAATTAAAAGAGCCTTCACTTTCCGAAGCAATGGAAATTTTAGAAAACGACCATTACGGTCTTAATAAAGTTAAGGAAAGAATCGTTGAATACCTTGCGGTACGACATCTTTCCGGTAATACCAAAGGCCCCATCATCTGCTTATACGGCCCTCCCGGTGTGGGTAAAACCTCTATTGCAAAGTCAATTGCAAGGGCAACAGGCAGAGAATATGTAAGAATGAGCCTTGGCGGCGTCAGGGACGAGGCTGAAATACGAGGTCACAGAAAAACCTATGTAGGAGCAATGCCCGGAAGAATCATAAATGCGGTAAAGCAGGCAAAGAGCAAAAATGCCCTTATTCTGCTTGACGAAATTGATAAGCTCGGAAGCGACTTTAAGGGGGATCCCGCCTCTGCAATGCTGGAGGTATTGGACGGTGCGCAGAACTTTGCTTTCCGCGACCATTATCTGGAGCTTCCCTATGACTTATCGAAAATTCTCTTTATTACAACGGCAAACAATCTTCAGACCATACCTCACGCCCTTCTTGACAGACTTGAAGTAATTGAAATAACGGGATACACCAACGAAGAGAAAATGCACATTGCGAAAAATTATCTGGTGCCTCGTCAGATGGAGGAAAACGGTCTTAAAAAAGGCAACATCCGTATGGGTGACGAGGTAATAGAAACCATAATCGACGGCTATACAAAGGAAGCCGGCGTAAGAAATTTAGAGCGTGAAATCGGAACCGTTATGCGAAAGGCTGCAACAATGATTGTAACCGAAGGCAGAAAAGCGGTTTCCGTTACGGAAAGCAATCTTAAAAAATTCCTTGGTGTAAGAAAGTTCCAGAAGGACATACTTGAAAATGAAAATCCTCCCGGTGTTGTGACAGGTCTTGCCTGGACAAGCGTCGGCGGCGTTACACTTACTGTTGAAGTTGGCGTAATGGAAGGAACAGGCAAAATTGAGCTTACGGGCTCACTCGGTGATGTTATGAAAGAATCTGCCCGCGCCGCTGTAAGCTATATAAGAAGCAGGGCGGAGGATTACGGAATAGAGAAGGATTTCTATAAAACAAAGGATATTCATATTCACTTCCCGGAAGGGGCAACGCCCAAGGACGGGCCTTCTGCAGGTATCACCATGGTAACTGCTATAGTAAGCGCCCTTACGGGCAGATGTGCAAAGGCGGACGTTGCAATGACAGGCGAAGTTACACTTACGGGAAGAGTTCTTGCAATCGGCGGCCTTAAGGAAAAAATGCTTGCGGCATATCGTGCAGGTGCAAAAACGGTTATAATACCTTTTGAAAACAAGAAAGACCTTGAAGAAATTCCCGCCGAGGTTATGGAAAATATAAAGGTTATTGCCGTTAAAGAGGTTTCTGAGGTTATTGAAAAAGCAATCGGAAAGTTTTATAAGAAAACGGAAAAGGTTGAAATCATTCCATGCGAAGAAAAAAGCACCATGAGGGATATGATAAACTGAGAAAGGGTGAAGCGTATGAATCTTAATAATGCCTCACTTGTAATAAGTGCCGTTAAAGAAGCACAGTACCCTGAAGCCAAATTGCCCGAGGTTGCATTTGCAGGCCGTTCAAATGTGGGAAAGTCATCCTTTATAAACAAGATGCTTAACCGCAAAAATCTGGCAAGAACCTCATCCAAGCCCGGCAAAACCGCAACCATAAACTTTTACAACATTGATAACACCTTAATGCTTGTTGACCTTCCCGGCTACGGCTATGCGGAGGTTTCCAAAGCTGAAAAGGAAAAATGGGCGGAAATGATAAACCACTACCTTTATACCAGGGAAAACCTGATGACCACGTTTTTGGTGGTTGACTCCCGTCATAAGCCCTCGGCGGACGATGTTACTATGTACGGTTTCTTAAAGGAAAGTCAGGGCTGCGTAATAGTAATTGCAACAAAAACCGACAAGGTTAAAAAGTCAGAGCTAGAAAAGAATTTAGAGCTTATAAAGGAAACTCTTTCCCTTGATGAGGATGACGTGTTAATTCCCTTCTCCGCAGAAAAGGGCGAGGGTGTAGAGTCAGCCTGGGAGGTGCTTTATGACGTTGTTGAACAAAGCAATAAGTGAAGCTTTTCTTGAGGCTGAAAAGGCTAAGGAAGAAGGCGAAATTCCCGTGGGCGCCGTTATATTCAGCGACACGGAGATAATAGCAAAGGCACACAACTTAAGGGAACAGAAAAAATCCCCAACGGCACACGCGGAGATTCTTGCAATAGAAGAAGCGGCCAAAAAGGTTTCCGACTGGCGGCTTAATGATTTATCCATCGTCGTAACCTTGGAGCCCTGCGTGATGTGCGCCGGCGCAATAATGAATTCAAGATTGAAAAATGTATATTTTGCCGCATATGATCCCGATGCCGGCGCCTTCGGAGGAAATATGGATGTGTCGGAAGGCAAATGCAACATCTGCGGCGGAATATTCAAGGAAAAAGCAGAAGATTTAATATCCGGATTTTTTAAAGAAAAGAGAAAGGATGAAGAATAATGGAAAAGGAAAAGTTTTATATAACAACTGCCATTGCATACACTTCAAGAAAGCCCCACATAGGTAACACCTATGAGGTTGTTTTAACCGATGCAATCGCACGTTTCAACCGTCTTATCGGTAAGGATGTATTCTTCCTTACAGGAACAGACGAGCACGGTCAGAAAATTGAAGACTGTGCAAAGGAAGCAGGTATTACTCCTCAGGCATATGTTGACAAGGTTGCAGGAGAAATCAAGGACATCTGGAACTTAATGGGCGCAAGCTATGATAAGTTCATCCGTACAACGGATAAGGAGCATGTAGAGGTTGTACAGAGAATTTTCAAGAAGTTCTATGACCAGGGAGACATCTATAAGTCTGAGTACGAAGGACTTTACTGCGTTCCCTGCGAATCCTTCTTTACCGAAACCCAGGCAGAGGGCGGAATCTGCCCCGACTGCGGAAGACCTGTAAAGAAAACCCACGAGGAAGCATATTTCTTCAAAATGAGTAAATATCAGGACCGTCTCATAAAGTACATCGAGGATAATCCCGATTTCATTCAGCCCGAGGCAAGAAAGAAGGAAATGATAAACAACTTCTTAAAGCCCGGTCTTCAGGATTTGTGCGTATCAAGAACATCCTTCAAATGGGGCGTTCCCGTAACCTTTGATGACAAGCATGTTATCTATGTATGGATTGATGCTCTTTCAAACTATATCACAGCTCTTGGCTATGATACCGAAGGATCAAGTGACCTTTACAAAAAGTACTGGCCCGCAAACGTGCACATCATCGGTAAGGACATTTTAAGATTCCACACAATTTACTGGCCCATTATGCTTATGGCTTTAGGTGAGCCCTTGCCCAAGCAGATATTCGGCCATCCCTGGCTTCTTTCAGGCGGCGATAAGATGAGTAAGTCCAAGGGTAACGTGCTTTATGCCGATGACCTTGTAAGACACTTCGGCGTTGACGCCATAAGATATTATGTGCTTCGTGAAATGCCCTTTGCAGCAGACGGTACAATTACACTTGAAACCATAATTTCAAGATATAATTCCGACCTTGCAAACACCCTTGGTAACCTTGTAAACAGAACAGTTGCCATGATTAATAAGTATTTCGGCGGAGAAATCACCAATCCCAAGGTGGAGGAAGAGGTTGATCTTGAACTTATCAGGGAATGCACCGACACGGTAGCATCAGTTTCAGAAAAGATGAAGACTCTCCGTGTGGCAGATTCGCTTGATGCCATCTTCTCCCTTGCAAGAAGAAGCAACAAGTACATCGACGAAACAATGCCCTGGGCACTTGCCAAGGACGCAGAAAAGAGCGACCGTTTAAAGACTGTTTTATACAATCTTTCAGAGGCAATAAGAGTAATAGGCGTTCTTCTTTCTCCCTTTATGCCCGAAACAGGTAAGAACATCCTTGCTGTGACAGGCGCTGCTGATGCAACATATGAATCAATTCTTTCTTATGATAAGGAAAGGAAAGTTAAGGTGGGAGAGGCAAAGCCCCTCTTTGCAAGACTTGACGAAGCTAAAAAGCTTGAAGAAGTAGAAGCCGATCTTTTCAAGCCGGTTGAAGAGGCTAAGGAAGAGGAAAAGGAAGCAGAAGAGTTCATCACTATTGACGATTTTGATAAAATAAAGCTTAAAACCGCAAAGGTATTAGCTGCGGAAAAGGTTGAAAAGGCAGACAAGCTCTTAAAGCTTACCGTTGAAGTGGGAAGTGAAGTAAGAACGGTTGTATCGGGAATTGCTAAAAGCTACACTCCCGAGGATATGGTTGGAAAGACAGTTATTTTAATTACCAACTTAAAGCCTGCAAAAATCCGCGGAATTGAGTCAAACGGTATGATTCTGGCAACAAGCGACGACGGTGAAATCAACATAATCACAACCCACAAGGAAGGTAAGAGCGGTCTGGAGGTAGGCTGATGATTTTCGACTCTCATGCCCATTATGATTCCCATCAGTTTGATGAGGACAGATTTGACCTTCTTGCCAAAATGACAGAAGCGGGGGTTTCGGGTATAGTAAACTGCGGATGTGACATTCCTTCATCAAAAATGAGTCTGGAATTTTCCGACAAGTACGACTTTGTGTATGCATCTGTCGGCTTCCATCCCGGATGCATCGAGGATTATAAAGAGGGAGACCTTGATATAATAAAGGAACTCTCAATGCACAAAAAATGCGTTGCCATCGGGGAAGTCGGACTTGACTATCATTACGGCAAGGAATTCAAGGAGGAGCAGAAAGAGCTTTTTATAAAGCAGATCCGCCTTGCAAACGAAGTGGGAAAGCCCGTGATTGTTCACGAGCGTGAAGCTTTTTCCGACTGCTATGAAATCTTAAAAGCGGAAAAACCGGATAAGGGAGTTATGCATTGCTTTTCGGGAAACAAGGAAACTCTTCCTTTAATTCTTTCCCTTGGAATGTATATCGGCGTTGGCGGAACACTTACATTTAAAAACAATGTGAAAACCGTTGAAATGTGCCCGCTGATTCCAAAGGACAGAATTCTGCTTGAAACCGATGCGCCGTATCTTGCGCCCGTACCCTTAAGAGGAAAGCGGAATTACTCTCCGTACATTATCCATGTGGCAAAGCGGGTGGGTGAGCTTATGAATCTTACAACAGAAGAGGTTCTTAAGATAACCGAGGAAAATGCAAAAAGATTTTTTGGTATTAATTAAAAAAGGCGTTGAACCGAACGGTTCAGCGCTTTTTTTTATGAAAAATCGCAACTTTGTCCAACAATCGCAATATTTTCATATTGACAGAGATTTTTATAAAAGGTATACTAAAATAAGAGGTGATGCGCCATGGAAAAAAGGCAGATAATTAATATCGTTAATTTTATACGCGACACAGAACCAAGGCTCCCTATGGATTTGATTACGCCTGTTAAAATGCAGATTGAACTCATGAAAAAACATAACCTGAAGGGGACATTTTTGCTTCAGTATGATGCTCTTACGGATAAGGTATATCAGGATATGTTAAAGGAGCTTGATCCGTCGCAGTTTGAAATAGGTGTGTGGCTTGAAATTGTGGAACCGCAGGTTAAAAAAGCAGGGCTTACCTGGCGAGGAAGATACTCCTGGGACTGGGCAACAAATGTGGGCTTTTCCGTAGGCTATACGAAGGAAGAGCGGGAAAAGCTTATTGACGTGCTTTTTACGGATTTTAACGAAATTTTCGGCTATTATCCCAAGGTTTTAGGCTCCTGGCTTTACGACACCCATACAATAAAATATGCAAACGAAAAATACGGACTATCTGCAATATGCAACTGCAAGGAGCAGTACGGAACGGACGGCTATACCCTTTGGGGCGGCTATTACGGACAGGGCTATTACCCCTCAAAAAATAATGTTTTTCTCCCTGCAGGAAAATGCGAAAACCAGATTGATGTTCCCCTTTTCAGAATGCTTGGGTCAGACCCGGTATATCAGTTCGACCACGGTATGAGTGTGGACAAAAATGAAAACAGTGTTCAGGGCGTTATTACGCTGGAGCCGGCGGCAACGGAGGCAGGCGGAAATGACTTTTCGTGGATTGACTGGTACTTAAAGGAAAACTTCAACGGTGACTGCCTTTCCTTCGGCTATGCTCAGGCAGGTCAGGAAAACAGCTTCGGCTGGGCGAGAATGGGAAAGGGGCTTACATATCAGTTTGAGCAATTTGAAAAACTTCAGAAGGAAGGGGAAATTTCCGTTGAAACATTGGGCGAAAGCGGAGAATGGTTTAAGAAAACCTATACAATAACTCCCGCCTCTGCCATAACGGCACACAGTGCCTATAACGATGAGGATAAAAGCTCCGTCTGGTATTCAAGCAAAAACTACCGCATAAATCTTTATCTGGACCACGGAAAATTCAGAATAAGGGACATACATATTTTCTCGGATAAGCTTAATGATCCCTTTATGGATGAGGTTTGCACCACGGAAAAGGCCTGCTATGAGGCACTTCCCTTTATTGACGGGAACCGCTACAGCGGAAACGGAATTCTGGCAGGCGGATATATAGAAGGAATTGAATCCTTTTCCGATATGAGCTTTTCCGACCTTGGTGACGGGTGTGCAAAGGTAAGCTACGGAAGTCTTTCTTTTGAGCTTAAAGAAAATTCTTTTAAGATTGAGGGAAATGCTCCCTTCAGCCTTAAAAATATGATTGGAATAGACGGAAATCATAAGCCTTCGGTTTTATCTCTCAATGACAAGGAAGTTACCTTTGAGTACGGTAGAGAAAAATACAGGGTAAAGGCGAAAACAGGTAAGGTTTTGAGTGAAAGCGAATTTTCATCGGAGGGTAATTGTCTTCTGATTGAATTTGAAACAGAAATATAAAGGAGGAATAAAAATGAAAAGGATATTAAGCATTTTTCTTTGCACTTTAATGCTTTTTGCTCTTGCTGTCCCTGCTCTGGCAGCGGATACGGAGCTTCCGATTTCGGGAATTTCCAAATCGGAAAGCATTAAAATCGAAGGCGGTGCCATAAAGGAACCTGCCCACGGGGGATATTTTGCATTTTCAAATGTAAATATGGACCATAAAAAATCCGTTTGGGTAAAAGCAACTGTAAATGATAAAGGTGCAACAAACTTTGAAACATTGGCAATAGTAATGGACGATCCGAAAAAAGGTGCGGTTTTAGGCTATCTGCCTCTTACAACCGAGGGCGTTGACAGGGTTTATAAGGCTTCCATTACTCAGGAGTCGGGAAATCACGACCTTTATTTCGTGCCTCTTTACGGTGTAGGCGATGACATCACCATAAAGGAAATATGGCTTTCCGAGGATAAGTATTATCACGATACACTTAGTATGCAGGCACCTGACGATGCAATAGTTGACGATTATTCCGACAACTTAAAGGCAGTTGACTCAATGGGACGTGCTGTTGCATCTTATGAAGAGGTGGGCGATGTCAAAACCGACGGCAGACACGTTGGTATTATGTACTGGAACTGGTTTCCGCACGTGGACTCAAAGGTGGCAGCCTATGTAATTCCCGAGGTTATAAAGAAAAATCCCGAAGCAAGGTCCGAATACAACCACGACGCCTGGGATATGAACGGTAAGTTTTACTGGAGCGAGCCTGCCTTGGGCTTTTATGACGGCTACGACTATTTCGTATACCGCCGTCATGCCGAAATGCTTGCTTTAGCCGGGGTTGATGCAATATTCTTTGACTATACAAACGGACATAATACAATGATTCCGAGACTGAATGTTGTGGCAGAAGCATTCCGTGATGCAAAGGCTGCGGGAGTTGATATTCCCCGTCTTTCCGCATATAACTCTATGGGAGGCAGCGGCTCGGACAGCTACAGACAGATGGAATCTTTATACTTTAACTGCTTTATCGAAAATGACTATTCCGACATCTGGTTCTTCTGGGAGGGAAAGCCTCTCCTTGCAAGTAACTCCACTCCCAAATACGGAAGGGCGTTCGTTGAATCAAACGATTATGTAAAGGACGAAATTTTCCGTGAAGTATCTGATTTCTTTACATACCGCTATCAGGGACACAGAAATCAGATAACAGCAAACCACATTGATTCCAAAGGTACAGAAGAATGGATTTGGCTTGAAAACTTCCCTCAGATACTTAGAAATAAAGATCCCGAGACCGGCAGACCTGAGTTTGTAGCCGTAGGCTGCGGCATCAACGAATCTACGGTATGGGGCGTTTCGAGAACTGGTGCTTTTTCCGATCCCTACTGTAAGGGCAGAGGATTTTCCGAGGTATTCGGTGAAGATTATTCGGAAAACGGCGCTAAAATGGCATATTTCTTCCGTGAGCAGGCGGCTCTGGCACTTGATGCCGCACCGGAATTTGTATACATAAACGGATGGAACGAATTTACAACCGTAAGAAATGCAGACCATTCCGGTTTGAAAAATGCCTTCATCGACACCTTTGATGATGAAAACAGCCGTGATTTTGAGCCTTCAAAGGGCTTCCTCAAGGATGACTATTATCTTCTTATGACAGACTTTATAAGAAAGTATAAGGGTGTTCGTCCCGTAAGAGTGGCAAGTGGTGCAAAGACCATTGATATAAATGGAGATGCATCCCAGTGGGAAGGCGTAGGTCCTGAATTTATCAATGCTACGGGAAGCTATGAGCGAGAAGGCTACACCGCACCCGTTGCATATACAAATACTTTGGTTGACGCAAGTACAAATACAAATAACTTTATAAAAACTGCAAAGGTTTCCTTTGATGCTGAAAAACTTTACTTTACGGCATCAGCAGACAAGGAAATGAAGCAGGGAAATAACTTTATGTATTTATACATAAATTCAGACAGAAATTATGCTACAGGCTTTGAAGGCTATGACTATGTAGTAAATATGGACGGCATCGGCGTGCTTTCTGCCTTTACCGGAAACGGAACAGAAACAAAAAAGGTAAGCGATGTTACATATAGCATAAAGGATAACCGAATCACTTTAGCGCTCTTGCGAAGCGAAATCGGCGAAAATGATAAGGTTGATATTGAATTCAAGTGGACAGATTCTGTTGAAGCTGATGTTATCTCCTGGTATGCAGAAGGCTCGGTTGCACCCCTTGGAAGATTCAACTATCACTATACGGAAATTCCCGAAACTACCCTTACTGATGCCGAGCGTGCAGAAATTGGCAAGGATGCAATCGTAAAGGCAGGGGCATCAACTATGATTGCCGACGGCGGAAAAATGAAGGTTTATGAAAAGGATATAAGGGTTACTCCCTTTGAGGCAAACGGAACACTTTATGTTCCCGAAGCTGCATTCTTGAACATTATGGTAGACGGCAGAACAAAGAGTGTTTATAATTACAAAAACAATATGATTAAAATCCGTCACTATGAAATGAATGAAGACCTTACAGAGGTTATAAACAGCAACTTTGCATATACAACACTTGATTCTTTAGATGCAAAGGTGAACGGAAAGGCAATTACATTAAAAGCTCCGATTATATCGGCAAACGGACTTATCTATGTTCCGCTTACATTCATAGAAGATGCTTACGGCTACAAGGTTAAAAATTGCGGAAACGGAATTTATTCCGTGAGCAAGGCAGGGCTTTCCGATGAAATTGTAAATGCGGTATCGGCTCATCTTAATTGAAGGAGGGGATAAATATGAAAAAAATAACTGCGATTATACTTGCACTTATAATGATAATTGGCACAGTTTCTGTTTTTGCATCTTATGAGGTTTATCCCTATTCTTCTTCATGGAAGATTTCTGCAACAAGTGACTATCTTTCATCACTTTCCAAGGCATTTGACGGAAATAAGGGAACTTACTGGCATACAAGCTACACAGCCGTTGGCGGAGAGATAACGGATAAAGACCCTCTGCCCTTCTACATTACGGCGGAGTTCCCCGAGACTATAAATTTAACCGGCTGGCGTTATATGCCACGAACCGACAACGGAACAGGTACGGTGCAGGAATACAGCATCTATGCATCGGGCGACGGTGTAAAGTTTTCCAAAATTAAAGACGGAAGCTTTACTCACGTTGGTGTCGTAAGTGACAGAACGGAGCAGGAGGCAACCTGGGAAGGCGTTGAAGCAAAGGCTGTTATCATAAAGATAACAAAGGCGGAGGCAGGATTCGGAACAGCAGCTGAAATCAGCTTCTTAAAGGGAAGCGGAGAAGGTAAGGCTATAAGCGGTGACACCGATAAGGAAGCAATTTTGGAAGAAGGCTCAGCCGGAAAAGTTTATTCCTACGATCCCTCCTGGCAGGTAGCGGTAACAAGTGAATACAACTCTTCATTTGCAAAAGCATTTGACGGTGACGCATCTACCTACTGGCATTCTGACTACAAAACCGAAGGCGGAGGCATAACGGAAAACGATAAGCCCCCTTATTTAATCACCGTGGTTTTCCCCGAAGAAATAAACCTTACGGGCTGGCGTTATACCCCAAGAACCGACAACGGAACAGGTACTGTTGAGAACTATACGGTTTATGCATCAAGTGACGGTACTAATTTCGGAAAGATTTATGATGGTACTTTCAGACACGAGGATAATGTTAAATTAAGAACCACAAAAAAAGCCTCCTGGGACGGTGTTTCGGCAAAGGCGGTTGCCATAAAAATTACAGGAACCGTAGGAGACTACGGAACGGCGGCTGAAATTGCCTTTGTAAAGGGCGAGGGCGAAGGAAAGAAAACTCCCCATGAAATTACGCTTTCAGAGCTTACAGAGATAGTTGAAAGCGCCGAAGCGGGCGAAGTGATTCCCGAAAGCTATGTGGAAATTACAAGTGAATCAATGGGAGAAAAATATCCCTATACAGATAGCTGGAAGGTAGAGGTTCCCAGCGAAAGAGGAGCGAATACGAAAAATAAAATGTTTGACGGCAATTCTTCCACCTTCTGGGAAACCGACTATATAAATGTAGACGGCGTTGTTACAAAGGAAGAACCTCCTTATAACATCGAAATTGAATTTCCCGAAGAGATTAATCTTACGGGCTGGCGCTATACCCCGAGACGTGACACGGTGGGAACAATAAGATTCTTTAACCTTTACACATCGACGGACGGCGAAAACTATAAGTTTATCACAACGGGAGAATTCCCCTATGCAAAGGATGCGGCAGGTCCTACAAGAAACATTGCATTCAAGGGCGGTAGTGCAAAATTCCTTCGCATCGAGGTTACCGAAAGCTACTATGGCTACTGCGGTGCGGCTGAAATGGAGTTTTATGTAAACGGAACGGGCGAAATGAAATACGCCGAAAGAAAAACCGAGGGTAAAAATTCTGTCGGTATCGGAAAAATCAAGCCTGAGGGCTGGTATGCAAGAGCAAGCAGTCAGTATTTCGGATATCCCGTATCACAGTCCATTGACGGTAAGCCTGCAACAATATGGCACTCAAATTACGATGTAATCGACGGAAAGGTAATAATGTCTGAAAAGTTCCCCTTCACGGTTGAATATATCTTCCCTGAAAATCTTGAAATTTCGGGAATAAGCCTTCTTCCGAGACAGGATTCGGGAAATCACGGCCTTATCCTTAACTGCAACATTTATGCATCAGACAGCGTGGAAGGTGAATATGTTCTTCTTAAAGAGGGCGTTTCATTTGATAAAAATAAAACCGAAAAGGAAATTCCTCTTGCGGGAAATGTAAGCCTTCGCAAAATCAAGCTTGAAATTACCGAAGGAAACTTATCCTGCGCGTCACTCGCTGAATTCAGCGTATGGGAAAAGGATCCCGAAAAGGTTGACCTTACCTTAAAAAGCTATGCCGAGGAAGAAAAGAAGTATGCAACCTACACGGTTGATACATCTTCTTTCATAGCGTTTTATGAAGGTGAAAACTGGTCCGGAGCTGAGCCCGGAAACATCTTTGACGGCTCCTCAGGTGGTGTATGGCAGACAGATGCGCTGGACGGAGAACCCATAATGCTGACTATTGATATGATAAGACCTCATACAATAAAGGAAATGACCTATCTTCCGAGACAAACACCTGACCTTCACGGACATTGGAAAAAGGTTTCAATTTACACCTCCCTTGATGGTGAAAACTGGGAAGAACTCATTATTGATAAAACTTTTGATATGGATTTAAGCTTAAAGGTTATTCCCTTCGGCAAAGAAGTTACAATGCGCTATATGCAGATTGAATTCTGGGACTATAATGCGAAGAGAGTTTCCTGTGCGGAAATTACCTTTACTCAGAGTGCTAAAGCCCACGAGGAAGAGCTTCTTGCAAATACTGCAAGCTATACTTTGAAAATCGGTGATAAAGAAATTTCTGCCGTAAAGGGCGGAGTTGCTTCAACCAAAACCCTTGACGTTGCCCCCTTTATTGTGGACGGCTCAACAATGATTCCCTTAAGAGGATTATTGGAGGAAATGGGGGCTGAAATAACCTGGAACGGTGAATGCGACGAAATCGTACTCGATGCACCGCCTTATGTAATCCGCCTCCAGATTCAGAATGAGCTTGTATACGTTAAAAATCCCCTGTACGGAGATATTATGTACACACTCATAAATCCGCCCATCATAAAGGACAGCCGTACCTTCGTGCCCATAAGATTTATTTCTGAAATCCTCGGCTATAAGGTAAGCTGGGACGGAGCGACGCAAACTGTATTAATTGAAAAATAACTAAAGGAAAGCGGCAGCTTTTGGCGATGCTTCTAAGGGAGCATAACCGATTGGCTGTCGCTTTTTTGTAACCTTCTTTTGTTTTTTGCATAATATGTATTGAAGCAAAGGAGGTTTAATATGTCTGATAAAAATGAAAATAAAACGGAATGCACGAAAATGCCTTATATGTGGCCTATGGGCTATAATACATACGGTATGGGAGCGGAAGGCAATATGTGTTATCCCATGATGAATCAGGGGATGTGGCAAAATTTACCTGTGCGCTGTCCCTGCTGCGGAGGCTTTATCCCTATGGGAGGTTGTATGCCTTGGGGCGGCACATCTTTTCCCGAATCTGATTGACAAAAAAAGGCCGAAAACCCGTGGGTTTTCAGCCTTTTTTTGTATAATGCCCACAAAGTGGGTATAAAAAAGTTTATTTTTATGCAATAATTTTATTGACGAACAGTTTTTTCTTTGGTATAATCTCTTTATTAAATACATTTGTTTTCGGGTGGTGGACAAACGTGAGCAAAAATTCTTTGGTTCTGGTTGACTCCAAGGTTCTCCCTGAGGTTTACTTAAAGGTGCTTGATGCCAAGAGATTTCTGGCAGAGGGAGAATGCAAAGAGATAAGTGATGCCGTTAAAAAGGCAGGAATATCAAGGAGTGCATATTATAAATATAAGGACTATGTATTTCCTTTTAATCAGATGCAGGGAATCATAACGCTGTTTTTTATCGTATCGGATAAAACCGGCGTGCTCTCTTCCATTCTTCTGGCCCTCGCCGAGGTGGGAGCGAATGTCCTTACCATCAATCAGAACATTCCGGTAAATTCCGTGGCTGACGTATCAATCAGTATACAAAATGTGTCCGGTGGCGATTTGCAGGAGCTTATAGACCGTCTTGGTGCCCTCAAGGGTGTAAAGGATGTTCGTGTTCTGGCGAGACAGTAAAAAGCGAAAGGGGACAGACAGATGAAAAATGTAGCGATACTTGGCTTTGGCACCGTGGGAAGCGGAGTTTACGAGATGCTTTCGCTCAATGCGGAAAAAATCGAAAAAGCTGCCAATACACCGGTAAAGGTTAAATACATCCTTGATATAAGGGACTTTTCCGACAGAGAGGATGCACATATTTTTACTAAGGACTTCAATGTTATTTTAGAAGACGATGAGGTTGATATTGTTGCCGAGGTAATAGGGGGAATTCACCCTGCCTATGACTTTACAAAGGCGGCTCTTCTTAAAGGAAAAAGTGTTGTAACCTCCAACAAGGAGCTTGTTGCAACAAAGGGAGCGGAGCTTTTAAAAATTGCAAAGGAAAATAACGTAAACTATCTTTTTGAGGCATCGGTGGGCGGAGGAATTCCGTTGATTGCTCCTATCCACAACTATCTTGCGGCAAACGAAATTGAGGAGGTTGGAGGAATCCTTAACGGAACAACCAACTATATCTTGACAGAAATGTTTGAAAACGGACAGAGCTTTGATGAAGCATTAAAGTGTGCACAGGAGCTTGGATATGCGGAGAGAAAGCCCGAGGCTGACGTGGAGGGGCTTGATGCCTGCCGTAAAATTTCCATACTTATGTCTCTTGTGACAGGAAAATTCTGTGATTCCGAGAAAATCTACACCGAAGGAATTACAAATATTGATGAAGAAGATGTGGCATACGCCGAGATGCTTGACAGTGTAATAAAGCTTGTGGCATACGGTAAAAATACCGAAAGCGGAATTTATGCAGCAGTTCGTCCGGCTATGATTAAAAAAGAAAACCCCTTAGCTTCCGTAAGAAGTGTTTTCAATGCGGCATACGTTAAGGGAAACGCCGTCGGAAAGGTGATGTTCTACGGCCGCGGAGCAGGTAAGATGCCCACAGCCAGCGCAGTGATATCGGATATTCTCGATATTGCAAAATCAGGCGGATATAAGGGATACTTCTGGGAGGAGGAAGCAAAGTGGGTTTCTCCTGCAGAAGTCAGGGAAAGCTATTTTGTAAGAGTTTCATCAAAGGATGAAGGAAAACTGAGAGAAGCATTCTCTGATAAAGACATTATAAAGCTTTCGGGCGAAACAGAAGAAATCGCACTTGTTACCGAGCCTTTGACAGAGAAATCGTTTGAAGACAAATTCAGGGGTATTGGAGTTATTAAAAAAATACGCCTTCTCGGAGAAGATGAATGATAAGGGTTAAGGTCCCTGCGACGAGTGCAAATCTGGGCCCCGGATTTGACTCCATGGGACTCTGCCTGGGACTGTATAATGAAATAGAAATTGAAGAGACCGAAGGCGGTGTAGAGATAGTTCAGGACGGTTTTAATTATAAAAACTGCCCCATAGAGCGCAATCTCTTATACAAGGCAATGAAAGCCGTATTTGATGAGTGCGGAAAAAGCCCCAAAGGTCTTAAGATAAAAATAGAAAGCAATATACCTGCAACAAGAGGCCTTGGCTCTTCTGCAGCCTGCATAATCGGCGGAATGGTTGGCGCAAATGCCATGTACGGCTTGCTTGGGCCGAATGATATATTAAGCCTTGCAACAAAAATGGAGCGTCATCCCGACAATGTTACTCCTTGCCTTATGGGCGGTTTTACGGTATCCTGTTTTGACGGAGAAAGGGTAACCTACAGTAAGATGAATCTCGGAGATGAAATAAGTCTTGCGGTTATTTATCCCGATTCCAAGCTTTCAACAGGAAAGGCAAGAACGACTCTTCCTTACAAGGTGTCTCACCGTGATGCGGCGTATAATGCAGCTCATTCGGCACTTTTAGTGTCGGCAATAGCAGGAAAGAAATATAATCTTCTCGCAGAGGCAATGAAGGATAAGCTTCATCAGCCTTATCGTATGAAGATGATTCCCGATATGGAAGAAATTTTTAAGATATATAAAGAAGCAGGAGCATACGGCGCTTACTTGAGCGGAAGCGGGCCGACTCTTGCGGCAATAATCCCTACAAAGGAGAAAGAAAGCTTTTCTAAAGAAGTATGTGAAAAGCTTTCGGGTAAAAATTATAATTTCGATATTTTTGGCTTTGACAATATGGGAACATATGTAAGAAAGCTTTAAATAAAAGCAGTATAAAGAAAGGATTGATTATAAATGTTGATAGTGCAGAAGTTCGGCGGAAGCTCGGTTGCCAATGCAGAAAGAGTTTTTAATGTGGCAAACCGCATTGCCGAAACCTACAGAAACGGAAACAGTGTTGTTGTAACAGTTTCCGCACAGGGCGATACAACGGATGATTTAATTGCAAAGGCAAAGGAAATCAACGAAAAGCCCTCTAAGAGAGAAATGGATATGCTCCTTGCGACAGGTGAGCAGATTTCAATTGCTCTTCTTGCCATGGCTCTTGAAAAAATCGGCATTCCCGCAATATCCTTAACAGGATGGCAGGCAGGCGTTAACACCGATTCAAAGTACGGTGTTGCGAAAATCAAGAGAATCCACACAGAAAGAATTTTATCTGAGCTTGATGCGAAAAAGGTTGTTATCGTTGCAGGCTTCCAGGGTATCAACAAGTATGACGACATTACAACCCTTGGCCGTGGCGGAAGCGACACCTCCGCAGTTGCATTAGCTGCGGCGCTTCACGCAGATTTATGTCAGATATTCACCGACGTTGACGGTGTATTCACAACCGACCCCAGAATCTGCCCCGATGCTAAAAAGCTTCCCGAAATCACATATGACGAGATGCTTGAGCTTGCATCCCTCGGTGCAAACGTACTTATGAACAGAAGCGTAGAGCTTGCGAAAAAATATAATGTTAATTTAGAGGTATTAAGCAGCCTTAAAAAGGTTGAAGGTACTTATGTCAAGGAGGTTACTAAAGTGGAAAAATCAAATGTAAGAGGTATAGCAAGAGATAACGACGTTGCAATGATATCGGTACTTGACGTGCCCGATGAGCCCGGTATTGCCTTTAAGGTATTTTCAATGCTTGCAAAGCATAACATAAATGTTGATATGATTCTTCAGTCCATCGGCCGTGAGGATAAAAAGGATATAAGCTTCTCAGTTAAGAGTGACGAATGTGAAGATGCAGTTAAGCTTCTTACAGAGAACAACATTATTGAAGCAAGAAAAATTGTTTACAAGGATAACGTATCAAAGGTTTCCATTGTCGGTGCCGGAATGGTAAGCAATCCCGGTGTTGCATCCATGATGTTTGAGGCTATGTATGATGCACACATCAATATCCATATGATCTGCACCAGTGAAATCAAGGTTTCCATCCTTATCGACAGAGAATATGCTGAAAAGGCTGTAAGAACACTTCACGAAAAATATAATCTCGATAAATAATCTTAACGCCCCTTGCAGATAATAGCAAGGGGCGTTTTTATGTCAAAAGCAAAGGATTATTTATTAATAACCGCAGGTGCATTTCTGCTTGCTTTGGGAACGGTGCATTTTGCAGAGGAGGCATCCATTGTTTCGGGCGGTGCTTCGGGCTTTGCAGTAGCCGTGGCGGGAGTAGGGCATTGGTTCGGAATTGAAATTCCGCTTTATCTTACAACTGCGCTTATAAATATTCCTCTTTTTTTAATTATCTTTATAAAGCAGGGAGGAAGGTTTTTATACCGCTCCCTTTATGCAACGGTTATGTTCACCATATTTTTGTGGCTTTGCCCCTTCATTCCCGTGCTTTTCCCTTTGGGAAGCGATATATTTGCATCGGCGGTGATGACGGGTGTGTTTCTGGGAGCGGGGCTTATACTTGTCATAAATTCGGGAGCGTCAACAGGCGGCACCGATATGCTGGCTTTAATTATTCAGGATAAATTTCCCTATCTTAAAATTACGACTATCATAAATGTGATTGATACTTTGATTATTCTTTTCGGCTATTTCGTTTTCGGGGCAGTTAACGCCTTTTACGGAATCCTTTCTGTTTTTGTAACCACGTCAATTATGGCGAAAAAGGTGAAATAGCCTTGAAAAAATTATAAATGAGGTGTATAATCAAAAAAGAAAGAAGTGATTATTTTGGGAAACAAAAGACTTAATTCCGCCTGCATAGAGTGCCTTACAAAAAAGCATCTTACGGCATATCCGGGCGATGCAAAAGAGGAAGACAGACTTTTATATATGCAGAAAATGCTGGGTGTAATATCAGGTGCAAAAGAGGATATGAGCGCACCTGAATTGGTTGAAGAAATAAATAAAATAAAGGAAGAGCTTTTTGGCAGAGGGGATGACTACAGCGAAATCAAAAAGCATTTTAATGCCCTTATGTTAAAAGAAGAGCCTTCGCTGTCAGCTGAAATTGAAAATGCTGAAAATCCGTTTAAGAAGGCGCTTTCCTTTGCGATGGCGGCAAACTACATAGATTTCGGAGCAATGTATAAGGTGGATGAAGAAACCTTAAAGGAGTCCTTCTACAATAAAAAGGAAGAGTATTTTCCGGAGGAAGAAACACTTTATTTAGACCTTAAAAAGGCAAAGCATCTTTTATATATAACCGACAACTGTGGTGAAATTGTGGCGGACAAGATTTTTATAAAGGAAATAATTAAAGAATTTCCCCACCTTTCCGTAAAGGCAATGGTAAGAGGAAGGGAAGTATTAAACGATGCTACAATTGAGGATGCAGCCGATGCAGGACTTGATTTAATCGTTCCCGTAATCCCTAACGGCACGGGAGTTCCGGGGACAAGCATTAAAAAGCTGTCGCCCGATGCAAAAGAAGCTTTTGATGAAGCGGACGTAATAATTTCAAAAGGTCAGGGAAACTTTGAAACATTAATGTATTCGGAAAAAAACATCTACTATATATTTATGTGTAAGTGTTCTATGTTTGCAAAAAGATTTAATGTAGCACCTCTTTCCGGAATGCTTTTAAATGATTTGAGAATGGGAAAATAATTAAACTGGTTGACTAATTTCTGTTTTTGAGCTATAATAAATGGAACATTTTAAGAAAGGAAATGAGAAAATGAAAAGCATCAAGAAACTGACAGCACTTATTTTGGCAATGCTTATGATAACAGGTGTTACAGCATTTGCAGAGGAAGCAAAAATGGATTATGAGGTTATAATAGCACCTCAGTATGAAGCAGCAGGATATTTCTATGAAGGTCTTGCCAGAATTAAGAAGGACGGCAAGTGGGGCTATGTGGACGAGACCGGTAAGGAAGTTATCGCGCCCGCCTTTGCCTATGCGGGAAACTTTTACGACGGCAAGGCTGTCGTTGGTATTTCCGATGCACCTGTAACGGAAAACAGCATAACTGTTTCTGTTAAAATGGGGTATATCGATCACAGAGGTAATTATACACCGTTTATGATATTGAGGGACGGAGCTTACAGCGAATGGACCGTTTTTGATATGGATATGCTTTATGAATTCAATCAGGACGGCTTCGGATACGATATAAATGAGCTTAAAAACCTCGGATATAACGAAGGCTATTGCTGTATTGAGTTTTATGACCAGTATCTGATATTTGCCGAAAACGGCTATGAGGTTGACGGAGCACTCGGTAACTATGAATATGCCGGTGAGCAGTTTGAAATGTTTCTCTGGGGACAGTATTCAGACGGGCTCTTTATGGCATCTTCCTATGACTGGTATCCTTTCGCGGCATTTGTTGATGCATCGGGAACATTAAAGGTTCAGGCATCATGTGCTTATGCTGAACTTATCGATGACAAATATCTTCTTACAAGCTGGTATCCCTTTGTTGAGGGTTATTGCCTTTGCTGGGTAACAAGCCCCGATCCCGATGTTTGTGCAGGAAGAAACTGTATGGCACTTCTTGATAAAAACGGCAAGATTGTATTGACAGGAAATTATGATGTTGCAACAAGCACCTTCAGACGTTTTAATACTCTTCCGAGAGTGTTGAATGAGGGAAGAATATGTGTAAGAGATATTGACAGCCAGAAATTCGGAGCTATCGACATTAACGGAAACGTAAAAATTCCCTTTATATATGATCAGCTTTCTGCATTTAATGAAGGCCTGGCAAGTGCAGTAAAGGATGGCAAGTGCGGCTTTTTGGATGTAAACGGTAATGTGGTAATTCCCTTTATCTATGATAATGCCACTCTTTTCAACGGCGGCATAGCTCTTGTTGTAAAGGATGGTGCTCCCGTTGTAATTGACAGATACGGAAATACTCTGAAAGGCAGTGAGAAGGTGCCGGTTGACTGCTATATTGAAGCAGACGGTGTTGCCTACAGCGTTGATGAAATTATAATCATAGAAGAAAACGGAAAATACGGCTATGCGCGTCTTACATATAAGACGGCACTTCCGAAGATTGAGGAAATGTCCGCATGGGCATATCCCGAGGTTACGGAAGCAATTGAAAAAAATCTTATTCCTTCCTATTTACAGAATCAGTATTTTGAAAATATAACAAGAGTAGATTTTGCAGAGCTTATCATAACAGCACTTGAAGAGGTTACGGGCAAGAGTGCAGAAACTCTTCTTAAAGAGAGATGCGGAATTGAAGGAGCTGATATGTACGGAAGCAATCCCTTCAAAGATACAAATAAGAAGGCTGTAATTGTTGCAAATAAGCTTGGTATAATAAACGGCGTATCAGAGACAAGCTTTGCACCTCAAAATTATATAAGCCGTCAGGATGCTGCAGCCCTCATTATGAGAGCGGCAAAGCTCATTAAAGGTGATGTTGCAGTAACAGATGCGGCTTTTTCCGACAATGGCGCAATCGCAGACTATGCAAAGCAGGCGGTAAGCTATGTAACTACACTTAAAATAATGAACGGCGTGGGTGATAATAAATTTGATCCCACAGCGACATATACAAGAGAACAGGCATATATCACAATTTTAAGACTTTTCAAAAGCCTTGCATAAATAAAATACGGAACCCGTACGGCGGTACTTCTTAGGGAGAAGCCGGTTTTGGCTTGTTATTTTCCGCTGATAGTGCGCAAAAAAACGCAGACATACGCCAGTATGACTGCGTTTTTTGACTTCTCTAAGGCGAAAAATTCCTAACCCAAAACTGCGAATGCACCACAAAATTCTCGATTTTGAGTGCAGGACACGGAAAAAAGCCGAAGGAATCCTTGACGGATTGCAAGGCTTTTTGACACAGTAATGTGCCAAAATC
>JAFQQJ010000015.1 GCA_017411325.1 Clostridia bacterium
CCTTGCGGGTATATGCTTATTTGAGAGAGGGATTCGCTTTTCTGCGGAAAAGCCGTCCGACGGCTCTGACAGTCCCCCGGACTGTCATTCACTACCGTCGGTTCGAATCCTCCGTCAATATTTGCCAACAAAAAAGGATACCCTTGCGGGTATATGCTTATTTGAGAGAGGGATTCGCTTTTCTGCGGAAAAGCCGTCCGACGGCTCTGACAGTCCCCCGGACTGTCATTCACTACCGTCGGTTCGAATCCTCCGTCAATATTTGCCAATAAAAAAAGATACCCTTGCGGGTATCTTTTTTTGTTGGCGGACAGAGAGGGATTCGAACCCTCGAACGGGTATTAGCCGTTACACGATTTCCAGTCGTGCGCCTTAGACCAGCTCAGCCATCTGTCCACAACAAAAAATATTATAGCATAAGTAATATCTTTTGTCAATAGTTTTTTTCTTTAATTTGTATTTTTAGTTTAAATTTAAGGGTTGTATTATTGTTTCTTTGCTCTGTAGTCTGAAGGGGTGGAGCCGGTAGCCATTTTAAATACTCTTAGAAAATTCGACATAGAATCAAAGCCTGAGTTGAAGCATATTTCCGTAATTGACATGTCGCTTATTCTGAGTAGAACCTCGGCACATTCGGTTTTTCGTTTGTTAAGGTATTCGCTGTAGCCGCAACCGACGTGTTTTTTAAAATACTTGCTGAAATAATCAGGGCTTTTTCCGACGGCTTCGGCAACTGTTCCTACACTTGGATTATCACGGAAATGCAAATCTATATACTGCAGCATCTGTTCTATGTCCGATTGCTTTTTATCCTTTATTTTATGCCCCTGGATGTTGTATTCTTTTATGATAATAAGAAGAGCAGATTCAATCAGGTTTTTTATAAGTTTGCTTTTAAGAGGTTTATCGTAGTCTTTTACGGAATCGATAACACGGAAAAGATTTTCAAGGGAAGTTGTTTTTTCTTCGCTTAAGATTACAGAACGGCTTATTTCTCTTGAAAAAACCTGCGAAGTCATTCCGCTGGGAAGATGCTTTTCTTCAAACATCAAGTCAGCCACATCTGTGGAATCATTTACTTCAAAGCTGTGAAAGTCAGCCGGGGAAAGGATAGATACGGTGCCCCGCTTTTTCAAGAAGGGCTCACCGTTTATATATTCTGTTGTTTCCCCTGATAAGGTGAGCTCCAGCTCGTAAAAGGTGTGGGAATGTATGGGAGATATATGGCCTGGAGGAAAGTTTTGCCATAAAAGACCTATACCATCGTCATTTATGTGCTTGACATTACCAAGCCTTATTGGAGTGTTCATATAATCACCTCACGCTAATTATATATCCTGAATTTGTAAAAATCAAGAAAAATTAACAAAAAGTAGTCAAAAAACATTGAAATGTCGGAATGTTGGCAGAATTGTAACTGAATGTTGATAGACACGGACTATCAGATGTTGTATTATATAATCAGATACTTTGAAAGGTGGAGAAATAAATGAAATTTGCTAAAAGCTTTTTGGGAATCCTTCTGGCACTTACGTTGATTCCGAATGAGGTATTTGCGGCGGATAAAGCCTACAACGTGGAAGAAAGTGCTTCGCTTGGAAATAACGTTTCGATAAGAGACGGCGCAGCTTCTTTCGGAATTGAAGAAAGCGTTTTTACAATAAAAGGCGTTAACCTTACGGGAATAAACTCCGTTTCGGTGGAGGCGCTTTGTGATAAGGTAGGCGGAAACGGCGACCTTTTACTTATAAGGCTTGACAGCGAAAAAGGTAAGGTTATCGGAAGAATTGACCTTAATGTAGGGACGGACTTTAATTACTTTACCGGAGCCATTGAAAAAACGGAGGGTACGCACGATGTGTATTTTATGAGCCTTCTTTCTGCAAACTCCACAAAAGTTAAGTCTGTTACCTTTAAGGAAGCGGAATATAAGTATGTTTACGAGCCCATACCTTCTGATAAGATAATTGATAAGCACGAGACCACCTGGGCGCTTACTGATTCCCTTGGCAGAAAAATGGCAGACTATGAAGAGGTTGGCGCGCTTAAAGACGGAAAAGATGTAGGTATATTCTACTGGACGTGGCATAAGCTTTCGGGAGAAGCAACACCTGTAAACAATACAGAATTTATGAAGAAACATCCCGATGCAAAGTACGACTATAATCACCCTTCCTGGCCTACGGGCAAAGTGGTACACTACTGGAACGAACCGCTTTTCGGTTATTATACCGCGGAGGACTACTGGGTTATGCGTAAGCACGCCCTTATGCTTGGAAATGCCGGAGTTGATGTGATGTTTTTCGACTGTACCAACGGAAAGGCAACCTTCAGAGCATCATCTGAGGTGCTTTTTAAAGCACTGCGAGATGCAATGAACGATGGTAATAAGGTGCCTAAAATCGGCTATGTAAGTAATTTTGCAGCAACAAATCCCGATGCGAAGTATAACATTTTATCCACATATTTCGGAACCTATCACGACGGAAAATATTCTGACCTCTGGTATATGGTGGACGGAAAGCCTTTGATAATTGCCCATCCCGATCAGCTTAAGGCAGAGGGAGATGTGGAGCTGTCCAAAATTATGGATGAGGTTAAGAGTTTCTTTACTTTCCGACTTCCTCAGCCTGACCATACGGAAAAAATCAGAAAGGATAACGAGTGGGGCTGGCTCAGAACCTACGGAAATACATTTTCCAAGGAAAGAGCGGACGGAAGCTTTGAGGCTGTAAACGTGGGTGTTTCTGTTAACCGTTCCTATGAAACAGGAAAAATCGATGCGATGAACACTCCCCATGTTATGGGAAGAGGTTATATGGAAACTCTTGGAGACGACCATAGCGCAGGCGCTCACAAGTACGGATATTTCTTCCGTGAACAGCTTTCTGCAGCACTTTCAAACGATGTGGATTTGATGCTTGTAACAGGCTGGAATGAATGGACGGTTGTCCGTCACATCGAATGGAACACAACTAAAAATGCATTCCCGGATCAGTACGATGATAAGGCGAGTCGTGATATGGAACCTACAAAGGGCGAGCTTAAGGACATTTACTATTGTCTTTTAGTTGATGCGGTAAGACGCTTCAAGGGGGCAGAGCCCTTAAAGGCGGCGGGTGCAGAAGCTACTATTGATATCAACGACCTTAATGCATGGAATGGCATTACTGACGAGTATTTCGGCGACAGAGGTACATACGAAAGAAACAGTACAGGTCTTGGAAATGTGGTTTATAAAAATGATACTATGCGAAACAACCCTGTTTATATGAAGGTTGCAAGGGATTCTTCCTTTATGTACTTTATGGCGGAAGCTGAAAGCACTCTTAAGGGCGAAGGCGACGAGGGATTTATGAACCTCTACATAAACTCCGACAGGCTTTACTATACCGGATGGGAAGGCTATGACTATGTGCTTTCAAACGGAAAGGTTTATGCACTTACATCTGACGGAAGCAGAGCAGAAAAGAGCGCATACGAATATAAGGTTATGGATAAAACCATTGTTATAAAGACAGACAGAGCACTTCTTAATCTTTCCGGCGCTCTTAATTTTGAATTCAAGTGGGTTGATAACTGTGTATCAAACGACATTCTTGATTTCTATGTAAACGGAAATGTTGCACCCATGGGACGCTTTAACTATGTATATAAAGAATCGGGTGACAATGCTCCCACCGCTGATGAAAGAGCAGCCCTTAAGGGAACTGCGATTGTTAAGCCCGGAAGCACAAAGATGCTTGTTTCGGGAGGAAAATCAAACCTTTCTGAGACAAATCCTCTTCTTATGTGCAAGGAAATAGGAGGAACGGCGTATATTCCTTATGATGCGCTTAATAAGATTTTAGGCTTTGGACTGACAAAAGTAAATTATGAGCATTTCTATAATATTTTATTTATCTACACCTCGGACTCTGACGGAAAAACGGTTAAAGAATTCAAGTGGGCAGGCACAACTCTCGGAACCAACGAGGTAAGAGTAAACGGAGTATTAAAGCCCCTCACAAATCCCGTAATAGCTGATAACGGTACTGTTTATGTTCCGCTTACTTTGCTTTCTGATTGCTTCGGAAAAACTGTAGCAAAAACCGAGGGCGGTCTTTATGTGATTAACGGAGATGCCGCTTCGGCAGATACATATTTAGTATATTTTAACTGAGGGAGGCAAGAATGATGAAAAAAATATTTTCTTTGATATTAATTTCTGCTCTTTTGTTTACATCCTTTAATTTTGCTTTTGCAGAAGATACAAACGTGATAGAAAAAAACGCCTCCTGGAAGATTTCTGCAAGCACGGAAATGAATGCGGCGTTTTCCGTTGACAAGGCTTTTGACGGAAACGATGCTACGCTCTGGCACTCTTTATATACCGTGGTTGACGGTGGTGCAGTTCCTTCCGAGATTCCCAGCTCCATAACGGTTGATTTCGGAAAAGAAGAAACAGTTTCGGGCTTTACCTATGTAAGAAGAAAGGACAATCCGTCAGGACTTTTCACAAGCTTTGAGGTGTTTTCATCAAACGACGGAGTAAACTTTACATCTATTTATAAAGGCACCTTTGATTTCGGCTCCGACAGAAGCGATATGAGCGACAAAACCGCATCCTGGGGTAACAGGAAAATGCGTGCGATAAGAATTCTCTTTACGGGTAGAGGCGTTGCGACAGCGGCTGAAATAAAGTTTCTCCGTGAGGGAAAGGCGGACGGTAATGCCGTTACAGAAACAGTAACAAAAAAGCCTGCACCGTCAGGCGGAGAAACGAAAATTCTTGAAAAGACCGGTGCCTGGCAGATTTCTGCAAGTACTGAAATGAATGCAAATCTTTCTGCAGACAAAGCCTTTGACGGAAATGATGCAACAATCTGGCACTCTTTATATACCGTGGTTGACGGGGGCGCAGTTCCTTCCGAAATTCCAAGCTCCATAACGGTTGATTTCGGAAAAGAGGAAACGGTTTCGGGCTTTACCTATGTAAGAAGAAAAGACAATCCTTCGGGACTTTTTACAAGCTTTGAAGTATTTGCGTCAAGCGACGGAGTAAACTTTGCATCTATTTATAATGGAACCTTTGATTTCGGCTCCGACAGAAGCGATATGAGCGACAAAACCGCATCCTGGGGCAATAAGAAGATGCGAGCAATACGAATTCTCTTTACGGGAAGAGGAGTTGCGACGGCGGCAGAAATAAAGTTTCTTACAGGCGGTGCGGCAGTTATAGAGGCGCAGCCTGAAGTAAAAAAGGCATCAAACGGCGCGGCTTTACTTGAAAGAAGCACGTGGATCATTACGGCAGATTCCGAAATAAAAAGTGTGCCGATAACGAATGTGCTTGACGGCGATAAAAACACCTTCTGGCATTCTTTCTACACCGCAACGGGCGGAAGCGTAACAAGCCAGGATGTGCCTCCCTTTACAATTGAAATTGACTTAAAGAAAAAGGAAAAGATTTCGGGCCTCATCTTTACTCCAAGAGACAGCAAAGCGGGAATCATCACGAAGTTTGATCTTTATGCATCCGTTGACGGAGGCGAATACAAAAAGCTTTTAGAGGATAAGGTGCTTCTTGATAATACCGACGAAAAGGAAGTAATTTTCAAAAATAATGTAGAGGCTGATAAATTAAAAATTGTTGTTACGGAAGGTACCTCCAAGTACGGAACCCTTGCCGAGCTTAATGTGGCAGGCGAAAACAAAAATGCACCGACAATAAGCTTTGAAGAGTTCTTCTCGGAGGACAGCCTGGAGCGAATGGTTGCAATTGATAAAACCGATATTACAGTTAATTGCGAAGCACCCTTCTGGGCAAGCTTTAAGCCCGGCAATATAATTGACGGAAACACAAATACCTTCTGGCAGACAGACGCGGGAAGCGACTTTGTTTTAAGCATTGATTTTAACAAGGTTGAAAAGTTTGGCGAAATTGAATATATTCCGAGAAACACCGCGGACTTCCATGGCTTCTGGCTTGATTTTGATATAGCCGTAAGTGTGGATGGAGAATACTGGGAAACAGTGGCAGAGCATTATACCCTTGAAAAAAATCTCGGAGTCAATAAAATTACCCTGGATAAAGAGGTTGAAGCAAGATACGTTGAAATTATCTTTAACGAAACCGTTGAAAGAAGAGTTTCCTGCGCAGAGCTTACCTTCTATCAGACCATCGCAGCAAAGAAACAGATGGCTGAAAAGAATAAGGAAAGCTATACTTTAACCATAGGAAGCAACATAATTGAGGTTTACAAAAACGGCGAAAGCTATAAAAAGGAAATTGACGTTGCACCTTATATCGTAAACGGCTCCACACTTATTCCTTTAAGAGGACTTATGGAAGAAATGGGGGCAACCGTTGACTGGGCAGGTCACAATCAGATGATATACATAGACAACGGCGTTTACTATATTGAAATGCAGATATGGAACAAAATTGTTTACGTGGAAAGTCAGAGCTATGGAAGAGTCCGCTATGCGCTTCTTAATTTCCCGGTTATAAAGGATTCGAGAACCTTTATTCCGGTAAGATTCGTATCCGAACAGCTTGGCTATGATGTTACATGGGTGGCAGAAGAACAAAAGATTATAATTACAAAAGCAGCGTGAAAGAAGGATTAATATGACAACACCTTTATATAAAAAGAAAAGCTATTGTAACCCCTTGTCACTTCCTGAGCTTCCGCTCGGGGATAACTACGGGGCAGAACCTATGAAGTATACGGGAGAGCCTTCCCTTGACTTCAGATCGATATCAGACCCCAGTGTGTTATATTATGACAACAAATGGTTTCTGTATCCAAGCTACGGAATGTGCTATGTGTCTGAGGATTTTACAAACTTTAAGCACGTTCGTACGGAGCCTTACAATATCGGCTACTCTCCGTCGGTTATACCTCACAGAGATAAGTTTTTGCTTACCGCTCATTCAAACGGCCTCTTTATAGGTGACAGTCCTACCGGCCCTTTTACCTTTGTAGATGACTTTATCAAGGTTGACGGAAGTAAAATCCGCCCCATCGATTCGGCACTTTTCAGAGACGATGACGGAAGGATATATATTTACTGGTTTGAACAGACCATTCCCGATGAGCGCGGACGCTTTATTGCAAGAACAATGGGTGTTGAGCTTGATGGGGATGATCCGAGAAAATTTAAGACAGAGCCTGTATTGATTCATAAGTTCAATCCCGACCACTACTGGGAGAGAGGCGGAGCATATAATCAGAACTATGAAAGCGGATGGGTTGAAGGACAGTGGATGATGAAGCACAACGGAAGATATTATATGATATATTCTTCTTCCGGTACGGAGTTCCCCAACTATTCCATGGCGGCATACTATTCTGACGAAGGTCCCCTTACCGGCTTTAAGTGCCAGAAGCACAATCCTATCTGCCGTCACGACCACGGAATTGTAAGCGGCGCAGGCCATGGCTGCATCGAACACGGCCCCGATAATACTCTCTGGGCGTTTTATACAATAACGGCACCGGCGCTTCATCCCTTTGAGAGAAGAATCGGTATGGATCAGGTGTTTGTTGATGAAAACGGCGAGCTTTACTGTAATGTTACGGATACGCCTCAGCTCGGTTACGGTGAGACTCCCGGAAACAGCGATGCAGGGCTTCTTCCTGTAAATGCAAGGCTGAGACACAGAGTGAGAGCTTCAAGCTATGCAAGCGGAAGAAACGGCTTTTATGCAATGGATGAAAGTATGCTTACCTGGTGGCAGCCTGAAGAAAACGACAGTGAGCCCTGCCTTTGTATGGATCTTACCGCAGACTATACCTGCGAGGCTGTTAGAATCGTATGGCGCGATATAAACATGGATGTGAAAAACGGAATAGTTCCCGGCCCCTATAAGTATGTTGTTGAACAGCGTCTCACAGTAGGCTCCGGTGAATGGGAGACCGTTCTTGATATGAGCGGTAATACCGAGGACAGAAATATTGACTACAAGACATTTCCTCCCGCTTTATGCCGTGAGGTACGCCTTCGTATTACGGAATGGCCCAAGGGAATCACTCCCGGTGTTGTAAGCTTTGCGATTTTCGGAAAGATGAAATAAGAGGTGCCTATGTTAAAAGATGCAAAATGGATAAAGGCGCCTTGCGACATTGATGACGGATGCTTTATATTCAGCCGTGATTTTACTTTTGATAAGAAGGTTGAAAAAGCAACTCTTTATGTAACGGCTCTGGGGCTTTACAGGGCATACTTAAACGGAAAAGAGCTTAACTTAAGTCTTTTTACTCCGGGCTTTACCTCATATGATAAAAGAATTCAGTATCAGGAATATGATGTGACGGAGTCAATAGGTAAAAATAACAGCCTTCTTATAGAAGCTGCCGAGGGCTGGGCTGTGGGTAATATGACGATTCTTCCCGGCAAAAAGCACCGCTATTCTGACCATATTAAGGTTATTTATTCTCTTGAAATCACATTTTCCGACGGAAGCAGGGAATGCATAAACTCAGGCTGTGAAACAACGGTTACAACAAGCAATGTTATTTCTTCCTCCATATACGACGGTGAAACCGTTGATATGACCGCTGAAATAAAGCCTCTTGGCAATGCTGTTCCCACAGAGTATGAAACGAAGCTTGTCCCTGATGAAGGAGAGCGGGTTTCGGAGCACGAAGTATTTTACCCCTCTGAGCTTATAATAACGCCGAAGGGTGAAAGGGTAATCGACTTCGGACAAAATCTTGCGGGTTATGTTGAAATTTCAGTTTCAGGAAAAAGGGGAGACCGCATAACCTTGAGTCATGCGGAAATCCTTGATCCCGAGGGAAACTTTTACACCGATAATTTAAGAAGCGCAAAAGCCGTAAATGCCTATGTGCTGGCGGGCAAAGATAAAGAAGTATTTAAGCCTAAATACTCCTGGCAGGGGTTCAGGTATATAAGGCTTGACGAATATCCCTTTGAAGAGGTGGATTTATCCTGCTTTAAGGCTGTTGCGGTTTATTCTGATATCAGAAGAATTTCCGATTTTTCCTGTGGTAATGAAAAAATTAATCAGCTTTACAGGAATATAATTTGGGGACAGAAGGGGAACTTTCTTGATATTCCTACGGATTGTCCACAGAGAGATGAGCGAATGGGATGGACGGGTGATGCACAGATTTTCGTCCGTACAGCAGCAATAAATTTCGACGTTGAAAGGTTTTTTAAAAAATGGCTCTCTGACCTTGCAGAAAACCAATATGAAGACGGGTCGGTTCCGCTTTTTGTGCCCGATTGCAGACTGGCATTTCCAAAGGAAAAGGTTTCATCGGCCTGGGGGGATGCGGCAACAATTTGCCCCTGGGAAATATTTATGGCATATGGAAACAAGGAAATCCTTGAAAGGCAGTTTGACTCAATGAAAAAATGGGTGGACTACATAACCAAAACAACAGAGAAAGAATTTTTGTGGTTTGGCGGAAAGCAGATGGGAGACTGGCTTGCTCTTGATACGGAAGAGTCAAAGATAAGCAATAATCCGGTTTCGGGAAGAACACCCCGCGAGTTTATTGCATCGGCTTTTTATGCTAAAAGCACGGAAATTCTGGTTAACTCCGGTAAAATTCTTGGAAAAGATATGTCAGAGTACGAAGCTTTATATAAAAACATCGTTAAAGCCTTTAAGGAAACCTTTATGAAGGACGGATTTCCCGTTGAGGATACTCAGACAGCCTATGCAATGGCACTTTACTTTAACCTTTGTGATGATAAGAAAAAGGTGGCAGCCGAGCTTTCAAGAATGGTCCGGGCCAACGGAAACCGCCTTACAACAGGATTCGTAGGAACGCCTTATCTTCTTCACGCACTTTCGGAAAACGGCGAAGCGGAAACGGCTTATGACCTTCTTTTTCAGGAAGGCTTCCCGTCGTGGCTCTATTCTGTAAACAGAGGTGCGACAACCATGTGGGAGCACTGGGACGGAGTGAAGGAAGACGGGACTTTCTGGGACAAGGTGATGAATTCGTATAATCACTATGCCTATGGTGCGGTTGGGGACTGGATTTTCGGTGCTGCGGCAGGCATCAGGAGCCTTCCTGACGGAGCGGGCTATAAGCATATAGAAATAAAGCCCTGTACAGATAAAAGGATGGGTTATGTTAAATATACTATGGAAACCCGTATGGGTAAGCTTTCAAGCCATTGGTATTACGATTTGGAAGGAAACGTTCATTTTGAGTTTGAAATTCCCGAAAAGTCAACGGCAGATATAATTTTGCCTGACGGAAGAAATTACAGTGTGAATGGTGGAAAATACAGTTTTATATGCAAATAACGGTTGCGGAAAAAATTAATGTGTGATATACTGATAAAAAAATGAAAGGTGAGATATTATGAAAAAAGTTAAAGAAAAAGAAATATTGGTTGGTGCAGACTTTGCAGGATTTCCGCTTAAAGAGGCGGTTTGCGAGCATTTAAGAGCAAAGGGCTGGAAGATTACCGATGTCGGTGTTAAGGCAGATTCCGATCCCGATGATACAGACTTAATGTTTCACAGAGTTGGTCTTCGTGCAGGAGCTATGATTTCCGAGGGCGAATTTGAAAGAGCTCTTCTTTTCTGCGGAACAGGTATGGGTATCCATATCGCAGCAAGCAAGTGTCCCCACGTTCACGCAGGTGTTGTTGAAAGCGTTCCTGCCGCACTTCGCGCAATTACAGGTAACGGTGTAAACGTTCTTGCTATGGGTGCTTTCTATGTTGCGCCTGCTATGGGCTGCGATATCGCAGATGCATATCTTAATGCAGAGCTTGGATCAGGCTACGAATGGTGGAAAAACTTCTATGAATTCCACAAGCTTGCGATTGATGAGCTTGAGGCTTTCGATTATGAAGAATATAAGAAAAACGGCTTCAAGGTAAAAAAGCTTGGAGATTTCCCCTTAAAGCTTGAAAAGAAACCTGAATAAGCATAAACAGCTCTCGGAAGAGGGCTGTTTTTATTGCATCTAATTTTCGTTTTACTTTTATATTGACAAACAATCGAAAGGGTGATATACTTTTTGTATCATTTGAGAGAGGGGATTTTATGAATATTATACCTAAAGTCAAGAATTTTACCGAGAACGGAGTATCAAAAATTTCTCCTGAATTTACATCAGACGAAAAGCTGGGTTTCTGCAAAAAAGCATTTCACAGGATGGTTTTTAAGCTTTATGATATAAGGCTCACAGAAGGAGAGGGCGGAATAAAGCTTTTATATGATGAAAAGCTTGAAAAGGATGAATACAGAATAAACGGCGCAGAAATTTACGCCTCAGATAGCGAAGGTGCGCGCTACGGACTTGCCACAATGCTTCAGCTTATGGAAAGAAAAGAAACCGGCTTTACTATAAAAAATACGGAAATAAGGGAAAAGCCCGATAAGGATTTCCGAGGTTTTATGACAGACCTTGCAAGGCAGTGGCACGACTTTGATATATTGATTTCTTACGTTGATTTGTGTTGTTTAAACAAGATAAAATATCTCCAGCTTCATTTTACGGACAATCAGTCCTGGACACTTCCGCTTAAGTCTTTTCCTGATGCGGCAACTAAAGGCAGAGCATATAAAAAGGCAGAAATCGACTATCTTGTGGAATATGCTTACGAGGCGGGAGTAGAGCTTATCCCCGAATTTGAAGGGATAGGACACTCGAAAGAACTTATCTTAAATTGCCCCGATGAATTCGGAAACATATATGATGAGGAAATAACATCTGCTTCGGCACTTACTTCGGGAGTCGACCAAAAGATTGGAAGAGTTGACAACATAATGTGCCTGGGAAAATCGGGAATATTTGAAAACATCCGCAAAATGCTTACGGAGATAGCTGATACCTTCAAATATTCAGAATATATTCACGTCGGATGCGACGAAGCAAAGCATGAAAACTGGAATCACTGTGCTCTGTGCCGTGATTATATGAAAAGACAGAGGCTTACAAGTACGAAAGCCGCATATACACATTTTGCAGAAAAGATAATTGATATATGCATTTCTCTCGGAAGGACACCCATCGTCTGGGAAGGCTTTCCCTATGAGGGGACGGAAAATATATCCCGTGACTGTATTGTGGTTTCCTGGGAAAATGTATATCAGACAGGTCCCGAGCTTCTTGAATCCGGCTTTAAGGTGATAAACGCATCCTGGTCTCCTATGTATATAGTACCTCCGAAAACAAAGGATGCCCTTCACATAAAAAGAGACTGGACGGTTACAGGCGATAACTGGAATGTGTATGAAGTTCAGCATTGGGCAAGCGGTTCAAAAGCCTACGGAGGACTTGGTTTAACACCTCACGAAAATGTTCTTGGCGGAATGCTTTGCCAGTGGGAATGCACGCCTTGTGAGGAACGGGAAAGGGTAATTGACCTTCTTTCACAAACCGCTGACAGAACATGGAACAGCAAAGATTTTTATTCCGAAGAGGAATATTATAAAAATGCAGAAAAGATTAATAAGCTTTCAGAAAGGCTTTATAAAAAGAGAGAATAGGTGTCAGGGATTATAAAAAGTATTTACATTTGAAATAATATGCTGTATAATACCTTTATCAATAAAGGAGGAATTGATATGAAAAAAGTACTTGCATTAATGCTTTCGGTGTTGCTGTGTCTGGCGTTTTTCACGGTTGCTGAAGCAAAAGAGGTTAAAACCTTTATTCCTTCGGATATAAACGAAGGAAGGGAAAATATCACAGAATCGGGTGACAAAACTTCCGGTGAATATTTTTCCGTAAAGGAAGGTATGACTTATTTCGGAATTAAAAATGTTGACCTTACGGGAGTAAAATCCATAAGCGTTGATGCCATCATAGGAATGAACGGCACCAACAACGGTCAGATTTTAAGAATTAAGGTGGATAATCCTTTGGGAGAGTCCATCGGACACATTGCGCTTAATCAGTATTCACCCGAAAAGAGTGTGACTGTAAGCGGAAACATAAAGGAAGTAAGCGGCGTACATAACCTTTATTTTGCAACAACCCTTACAAAAAATACCGGAGACTGGAAAATAAAGAAAATCACCTTGAATGATGAAGAATATAAAACTGAGCCGACCACGCCCGACTCTGCCATAGTTGATTTTTATTCAGACACATGGGTGGCGGTTGACGATTACGGCAGAAAGGTTGCTGACTTTGAAGAAGCAGGTCCCGTAAAAGAGGGCGAAAGAGATGTGGCTATGTTTTACTGGAACTGGCATGTAGATTTAGCCGGAACGGAAAACACAGTAATTCCCGATGTTTACAGAAAAAATCCTGCAGCTAAAAACAATGTCCTTTTAGAAGATTGGGGATCTCCTCTTTCAAAGGCATGGTGGGGTGAACCTGTTTACGGTTTTTATTCAAGCTATGACTATTTTGTATATCGCAAGCAGGCGGAGCTCTTTGACCTTTCGGGAGTTGATGTTCTTTTCTTTGACTATACAAACGGAACAAACTGCTTTATAAGACCTTTAATTACAATGATAGAAGCATTCGACGATGCAAAGGCAGCAGGTGTAAACGTACCCAAGCTTTGCGCATTCTGTGCTATGGCTAATACAAACACCACCACCTATGATCAGGTTATGGCGATATACTATAACATAATACTCGACGAAAGATATAACGATTTCTGGTATTATAAAGATAACCTTCCGTATCTTGTTGCTTATGAGCCCACAAATCATACTCACTCGGAAGTTAATTATAAAGATAGCGATACCGTGAAGATGATAAATGAGGTTGCAGGTAAGTTCAATTTAAGGCATTGCGGAAGCCGTGATAAAAGCACGGGAAACGACGAATTTGTACATTGGCTTGATAACTATCCTCAGCCTTTAAGGGGATATATTATGGAAGACGGCAGAAATGAGTGGATGGCAGTAGGTATGGCTATAAACGAATCCTATGTTGACCACGGCGCAAAAACCGGCGTATTTTCAGACCCCTACTCAAAGGGAAAGGGATTTTCCGAAGCCTTTGGTGAAGACTATTCTTCCGATAATGCAAGAAAGCCTTACTTCTTCCGAGAGCAGGCGGCTTTAGCTCTTGAAACAGACCCTCATATTGTGTTTGTTGACGGTTGGAACGAATGGAACACCATTAAGTTTACAGAATATTACGGCTATAAAAACGCTTTCGTTGACCTTTGCGACGAAGAAGGAAGCCGTGACTTTGAACCTTCAAGAAGCTATATAAAGGACGATTATTTTAATCTTTTGGTAGACTTCGTAAGAAAGTATAAAGGCGTTCGTCCTGCACCCGTTGCATCAGCTGAAAAAACAATTGATATAGAAGGCGATGCATCTGTATGGAGTGATGTGGCACCCGAATTCTTAAACTACAACGGCGAATACGGCCGTGACGAAATCGGTTTCCTTGATAAGGAAACGGGTAAGAGCCTTCGCTATACATCAACCACCTACAATTCTGTTGTGAAATCCAAGGTTGCAAGGGATAAGGATAACTTCTATTTCTATGTAGAAACTGCAGAGGATTTGGTTGAATCTCCCGGATGGATGAACCTTTATATAAATTCTGACAGAAATATAGCAACCGGCTGGATTGGCTATGACTATGCCGTAAACGTAAATGGCAAGGGCGCGGTTTCAAAATACGAAAACGGCACCTGGGTAAATATCGGAACGGCAGCTCTTAAAGAATCAGGCAAGGTTTTACAGCTTTCTTTTGCAAGAAGCTTAATCGGCGAAACAGGCATTGTTGATATTGAATTTAAGTGGACAGACAACTTTACGGGCACGGATTATCTTGACTTTTATGACAAGGCATCCGTTGCACCCGCAGGAAAGTTTAACTATCTCTATACAGAAATTCAGCAGACAGCGTTAACAGCAGATGAAAGAAAAGCACTTTCGGAAACCACAATTGTTAAAGCCGGAAGCGGAAAAATGATAATTGACGGCGGAAAAGTGGGCGTTTTTGAGGCTGATACAAGAATTACACCTTTTGAAGCAAACGGCACTATTTACATTCCCTTTATGACCTATGAGGATATACTGGGCTATGGGTATGCAAAGGTTGAATATGATTCTGAGGATAACATCCTTTATATGGCACGCCACGACCTTTCCGAAGACAAGAGAGAGATTACAAACTATCAGTGGACATATAATGAAATAGGCACGCTTGATGCAAGAATAAACGGTGAAATCAAAAAGCTTACAGCTCCCGTTATGGTAGTGGATGGACTTATATATGCTCCGCTTACCTATGTAAGTGATATGTTCGGATGGAATGTTAAAAACCTTGGAAACGGACTTTATGCGCTTTCAAGAAATGCAATAGATGAGGCAACAGTATTAAGTGTTGCGTCACACATTGAATAAGGAGGTTTTGGTATGAAAAAAATATTTGCGCTTATTTTAAGCATCGTACTTATGATATCCTCTTTATACATCTGTGTAAATGCAAAGGTTACGGAAGTTCCGGTTGAAAACTTAAAGGAATCAGGCGTGCTTCCCGAAAGAAGCACCTGGTCTGTTACAGCATCAAACTCATGGAAATGGGGCGCTGCCGAGAAAATGCTTGACGGCGATATAAAGACAATGTGGCATTCATATTATAAGGAACAGGACGGAAAGGCAGTCGATAAAGCACCTGCACCTTATTATATTGATATCGAACTTCCCGAAAAAGCTGAAATAACCGGCTTTGTATATGCACCTAGGCAGGATATTGATTCGGGCTATGTGTTTAACTGGGAAGCTTATTCCGTTTCAGATGACGGGAAAGAAGAATTGCTTGCAACAGGCGAATTTGCCAGAAACAAAAATGCAAAGGTTGCATCATGGCAGGGTAAGGAAACCAAGAAACTCCGCATTGTGTTTACAAAGACTACAGGTGTAGGTACCTGCGCCGAGCTTTACCTTTTAGGCAAAGGGGAGGATGCATCGCTTTTCGCATCATCCGGCAATGCTACTGCTGATGAAAAAGAAGGCGGTGATGCTTCCCTTGAATCCAAGGTTCTCCCCGAAAGAAGCACCTGGACCATTACCTCATCAAGCTCATTGTCCTGGGCAGGACCTGAAAGAATGCTTGACGGAAACGTGAAAACCTATTGGCATTCTTACTATAAGGAGCAGGACGGAAAGGCTGTTGATAAAACACCTGCGCCTTATTACATTGATATAGAGCTTCCCGAAGAGAGCGTGGTTAAAGGCTTTACTTATGTGCCGAGACAGGATAATAATTCGGGATATGTCTTTAACTGGGAAGCATACAAGATAGGCGATGACGGAACTGAAACAAAGCTTGGAGCAGGCTCACTCGCCAACGATGCAAATGCTAAAAGCGGCATTTGGAATGAAGTGAGCCTTAAAAAAATCCGCATAGTGTTTACTAAAACCACAGGTGTCGGCACCTGCGCAGAGCTTTACTTAATAGGTAAAGGTGAAAGCGGAGTAAAGGCGGCAGTCCCCGAAAAGAAGGAAGAGGCCAAAGCTTCAAATGTAAACGACAAAGGCTGGATTGTAACGGCATCTTCTGAAAAGAACTGGGCACCCGGCATAAGAGCATTTGACGGCAAAATGGATACCTACTGGCATACAGATTACGAGGAGGAAGGCGGCAAAGTAATAAGCCACGATATGCCTCCTCACGACCTTAAAGTTACATTCCCTGAAAAGAAAGTTATAACAGGATTTTCTATTTATCCGAGGCAGGGAACAGATTCAAAAGCCGGTCTTATTGAAGAGTATAATTTCTATGTTTCCGATTCCGACGACGGGGAATATTTCCTCCTTTTCTCGGAAAGCACTTCTGCCACATCCTCAACAAAAACCGTGGATTTTGCCTGCGGTATCGAAGTTAAAAGAGTGTGGATTGAAATAACCATCGGATACAGCGGTTATGCAGTAATTGCTGAAGTTGAATTTCATGAAGGCGACGAAAATACAAAGGTTGTTCCTTATGAAAGCTTTTCGGAAGAAAGGGAAGCTAACCGCCTTTATAAGATTGATAACACCGCTATTACCGTAACAGACCCTGATGATAATCCTTCCTGGTCAGGCTCACCCGGAAGCCTTGTGGACGGCTCCGAAAGAGGATTCTGGCAAACAGAAAGACTTGATCCCGGAACTGTAGTATGCATAAGATTCGACCTTGGTGAAGTAAGAAACTTTACACATATTTCCATTTTACCGAGACCTTCCGAGGACTTTCACGGCTATATGGAGAAGTTTAATGTATATGTAAGTGAAGACGGAGATGTTTATAAAGAGCTTTTGTATGATTATTCCTTTGAAGAATCGGAAAAGAGCCTTTCTGAAAAATTCATTTACTTTGAAGAAGGGGTAAAGGCAAGGTATGTTGAATTTGAAGTTACAGAATATTTCAACTTCCGTGTAAGCTGTGCGGAAGTAAGCTTCTGGCAAAATAAGGAAATTTACGATAAGGAATCGGATTCGGGTAAATATGTGCTTAAAATCGGCTCTCCCGAAATTGAAATTACAAAGGGAGGAAAAACCTATACCAAAACTATGGACGTTGCTCCCTTCATTACCTCAAGAGGACAGACAATGATACCTCTTCGCGGTTTAATAGAAGAAATGGGAATGGATATAGAATGGAAGGATAAAACCCAGGAAATCATTCTTTCCAAAGGCATAAGAAGAATTAATCTTCAGATAAGAAACAAGCTTGTAAAGGTGGAGGGTACGCCCTACGGAGATGTCACCTACACCCTTTATTCACCTCCTAAAATCAAGGATTCAAGAACATTTGTGCCTGTAAGATTCTTATCCGAGCAGATGGGCTATACCGTAACCTGGGATGGAGAAACACAGACGGTAACAATTGAAAAACAATAAAAGAAACCCGCAGACAAAAGTCTGCGGGTTTCTTTTCATCTGTGTTTGTAAAGCCTTGATGGAGGAACGCCGTATTCTTTTTTTACCACACGGCTGAAATAATTGGCGTCGGTAAAGCCTGACATAAGTGCGACTTCACTTATTGAGTGGTTTCCCGACAACAATAATTGTTCTGCAAATTTAAGTCTCTCCGAGATTAAAAATTCCGTGGGCGAACATCCTGTTTTTTCAGCAAACAGCCGCCTGAAATAGGTTCCGCTTATGCCGGAGGCGGCAATTACGCTGTCGATGGATAAATCCGGGTTTTTAAAATTTTCCTTGATGTATAAAAATGACTTTTCAAATAAATCTTCGCCTTTACTTTTATTAGATTGGAAGGATCGGCTCATAAGTACTTTCATAATATCACAAAACAGCGAAAGGGAATTGATGGCGTAGCCGGCTTCTTTTTTATCCCATACGGCAGAAATCTTTTTGAAAATTTCTTTTGTATCTCGGGCGTTTGAAAAGTTTTCGGGCAAAGCTATTATGTCAGAATAAAAGTTTATGTATAAAATTTCGTTGTATGAATGGTATTTGGCAAAGTAAGGGGTATCTTTGGGCATAAAAAACACATCGCCGGCATTGCTGTCAAGGGAAAAACCGTCTCCCGTCAGAGTTCCGCTTCCTTTAAGGCGGTAAACAAGAGCGTTATAGCCTCTTGGTGCAACATTTGCTTCGTGGGCATTCCAGCGAAGTGAGCCCGCACGTGTTATTTTTATACTCATATTTTTGTTTAAGATTGACATTTTTATCACCTGTTACATTATAGCAGTAAAGAAAACAAAAATCAAGTGTTGAAAAGTCCTGATTTGTGTTGAAATGTCTTCTTGAAACGAGCCTGAAGCCGTGGTATCCTTGAATAGAAGGAGTGATTTATATGAGTTTTGTTTTAGACGAAAAAATGTTATTTTCTTTCCCCGAAAAGGCAAATAATGAAGCTTTGATGGAAATCTTCGGGAATTTCACACACGGAAAGTTTAAGAATGTGAATTTCTCGTCGGAAGAAAATGTAATTGTTATTGGCGAAGGTGAAGCTGCCGACATCGCTGATGCAGAAAATGTAATCAATGCTACGGATAAAGGCGTTTACATCAAGGGCACAAACTATACAAATTTAGTACACGGATTTTTCCTTTTCCTCGAAGGTCTTTCCTATGAAAGGAAAAGCGACAGCTTCTCCTTTAAGAAAGGTGTTACGAGAAGAAGCGGAGACCTTCCTTTCAGAAGCATCCATTTTTGCATATTTCCCGAAACAAAGCTTAAGTCTTTAAGAAAAGGAATAAGAACTGCGGCACTTTCAAAATTTACACACGTTGTACTTGAATTCTGGGGTATGATAAAATATGATTGCTTAAAAGAACTTTCCTGGCCGATTGCATACGAAAAGGATGAAATACGCGCTATTGTTAAGGAGGCAAATGCCCTCGGACTTGAAGTAATCCCTATGTTTAACCACCTTGCACACGCATCAGGCTGCCGTGAGGCAAACGGAAAGCACGTTGTCTTGGATCAGAACCTTTCTTTAGATTATATGTTTAACTGCTACGGCTGGAGCTGGAATTTTAAGAGCGAAGAAGTATTGTCGCTTTTAAGAAAGGTGAGAGCAGAGCTTATGGAAGTTTGCGGCGAAGGAAAATATTTCCATATAGGCTGCGATGAAGAGTACATCTGCGTTCACGACATTGAAAAAATGGACGAGGTTATTAATTATATGAACGGCCTTTCCGATGAACTTAAAAAAGTGGGAAGACGAGCTATAATGTGGTGCGACATACTTTGTCCCAATGTCGGTGAGTTTTATGAATATGCCCAGAAAAAACTTTCAAAGGACATTCTTATTGTATACTACGATTACACCAGATCGCTAACAGATTCCTTTAAGAGAATAGATATGTTCGCTGAATCCGGATTCGACTTTGTAACAGGTCCCTGGGAGGGAAGAGATAATGTGAAAGCGGCATCGGATAAAGCGAAGGAATATAAGCTTCCCGGCGTTATGATGACTACCTGGCATTCGCTTTTCAGAAACTTCGGTGAAATCGTTTATATGGGAGAACAGGCTTACGGAGGCTATGATGATTTACCCGTGCAGATAAGACGTTTCCATCAGGCTGAAGTGGCAAGGCGCGCCTTTTTCTCTGATGGTGATTATAAAATAGCAGGCTGGTCCGAGAAAATGACAGGCCCCGGTCTTATGTGACTGAGGAAAAATAAAAGTATTCCGAAGCGGCTCAATTTATTGACAGTTTCAGTCCTTTGTGGTATATTATTAAGAGAGAAATTTGACTTAATGAGAAGGACAAAAAATATGGAAACATTAATTGAGCGCACAGGCTGTCCCATATATTACGGCGACTTTTCCTGTATTGCCGATAAATGCAAAAAAAGCTGTTGTATCGGTTGGGAGATAGATATAGATTCCGACACGCTTTCCTTATATAAAAATATGGAAGGCGGATATTCCGAAGAAATTAAAAAAAGCATAAAAACGGAAAACGGAACCTCGTTTTTCGCCCTCGGAAAGGATGAAAGATGTCCGCATCTTGATGATACCGGGCTTTGTAACATCATTAAGGAATATTCTGATACGGCGCTTTGCGATATATGCCGCCTTCATCCGAGATTTAAGAACTTTTTCACGGGCTATACCGAAACCGGTCTCGGTCTATCCTGCGAAGAAGCTGCAAGAATTATTGTAAATAGCGAAGAACCATTTCATATAATAGCGGAATCCCTTTATGATGAAAGCCTTACAGATGAAGAAAAGGAAATAATCGAAATAAGGGAAGATATATTTACCGCCCTTACATACAGAGAACTTAAGCTTTCGGAAAGACTTACATACATTTGCAGGGAATTCGGGATAAACATTAAAAAGCTTAATCCCGAAAAGTACATTGATAAGCTTTTAAGCCTGGAGCGGATGGATGAAGAGTGGACTGCTATACTGAAAGAGGCAGGGAAAAACAGCTTCAGCTTTGATATATTGGATTCAGAAGCGCTTGAAATACCCTTTGAACAGCTTTCAACTTACTTTATTTTCAGGCATTTTGCAAAATGCCTTGAGGATGGCGATATGGAATCGAAAATAAAGTTTTCGGTTTTTTCCATACTTTTTCTGGCATTTTTGATGAACGGCAAAGAAGATAAAGAAAAGCTTACGGAATACGCACGGATTTTTTCCTCGGAAGTTGAATACTCCGAAGAAAATACAGATAAATTATACAAAATTTTTTAAGGAGGCACCGGGGATGAAAACATCAACAGAAATCAATTCGGCATCAAGAATAGTAGGTGAGGAAAAGGCGATAGAGTTAATCGCAAAAGCGGGCTTTGACGCCTGGGACTTTTCAATGTTCAGTATGGGAGTTTATGATTGGGGAAAGAAAACCTTTAATTTTGAAACAGGCCATCCGCTGTCGGGAAAGGATTATCTTGCGTTTGCAAGAAAGCTTAAAAAGATAGGTGAGGACAACGGCATTCACTGCAATCAGTCCCACGCTCCGTTTCCTTCCGGAAGCGACGAGGTTTTCCCTTATCTTTTACGCGCCATCGAATGTACGGCTGAGGCAGGCGGAGAAATATGCGTAATTCATCCCGAGAGCTTTTCAACTCCTGAACAGAATGCAGAAATGTATGCGAAATTACTTGAATTTTCAAAGCCTATGGGCGTAAAGATTGCAACGGAAAATATGTGGGGCTGGAACAGCGAAAAAAACCGTGCCGGCTTTGCGGCTTGTGCAACTCCCGAAAGCTTTGTTGCTCACGTTGATGCATTAAATGACGATTATATGGTTGCCTGCCTTGACATCGGTCACGCCGAAATGATGGATGATACCAATGCCGTAGAGCTTATCAGGGCACTTAGCCACAGGCTTAAGTCGCTCCATATTCACGATAACGACAAGTGGCACGATTCGCATCAGATTCCCTTTACTATGCAGATTGATTTCCCGCCCATTGTAAAGGCTCTTAAGGAAATAAATTATGACGGATATTTCACCCTTGAGTGCGACTCATACTTAAAGGCATTTAATGCAGAAAACGTTGAAGAGGGCGTTAAAAACTTGAGCAATTCAGCAAGACGTCTTGCGGATATGTTTGAAGAGATGTAAAAAACAAATGTATATTTGTTGCAGGAATTGATAAAATAGTTGCAGGCTTTGACAACATATGTACCTTGCATTATCTTATTTGCTGTGATATAATTATAATGTTAAAACATTAACAAATAAAGGAGGATAAAAATATGAAAAAAGTTGTATCGTTGCTTCTGACATTAATGATGATTATGTCACTTGCAGCAACAGCATTTGCTGAAGGTGAAGTTACGCTTGAAGCAAAAAATGCAACGCTTAATTCCGGCGCTACTGTGGACGGAAGCGGTGCATATAACATTGTAAAAGGAGATTATTTCGGTTTTAAGGGAGTTGACCTTACCGGAATAAATTCCATAGGTTTTCAGGTTAAGAGCAAAATCACAGGCGGAAACAACGGTGAAACCTATGCGATAAAGATTGACAACCCCGAATCGGGGCAGACAATCGGTTACATAACCGTTGAAAAGGAGTATGACAACGCGGTTATTATGACCGGGGTTGACCCTGTATCCGGCACACACGACCTTTATTTCAAGGGTGTTTACGGATTTCAGATTGCAAACGAAATTATCGTAGAAAAGGTAATTCTTTCAAAAGATGTATATACCTATGATAATACTGCCGCACAGGTTTCGGATGACTACATAAAGGATTTTTACGCTGACACCTGGGTTGCGGTTGACGATTTCGGCAGAAAGGTTTCCGACTTTGAAGAAGCAGGCCCCGTTAAGGAAGGTAAGAGAGAGTTTGGCCTTATCTACTGGAACTGGTTCGGAAGAAGAACTAAGCCTGCAATTATTATTGAAGAGTTAATTAAAAACAACCCCGGCTCAAAGGATGACTATAACCATCCGGCTTGGGATCCCAGCGCTAATTACTACTGGGGTGAGCCTCTTTTAGGCTTTTATGATTCATACGATTACTGGGTATACCGTAAGCACGCCGAAATGTTTGCAATAGCAGGTGTAGATGCTCTTTTCTTTGACTATTCAAACCAGGGCTTAAACTTCCCCGGCGCGGTAGATGCAATTGTAAAGGCATTCCGTGATGCTAAAAAGGCAGGCGTTGACGTGCCCGGAATTACCGGTATGTTCTCTCTTGGCGATAATCCTGAATTGAATATGCGTGCACTTCAGGAGATTTACCTTCATTGCTTTGTCAAGGAGGATTATTCTGATGTATGGTTCCATATGGACGGAAAGCCCATGCTCTATTCAGGTAAAAAAATGGATCCCAACAGAAAAGACCCCTATGAAGTTGCGCTTACAGAAGAAATAACTGAATTTTTCACTTTCCGCACAAACGGTTACAGAGGCCGTCACGACGAGCCTGATTACTGGATGTGGCTTGAAAACTATCCTCAGGTTAAGAGAATGGTAAATAAAGAAACCGGCAGAGTAGGATATATGGTAGTAGGTACAGGTATAAACCAGTCTACCGTTAATGCGGGTACAACCGGCGTATTCTCCGATCCCTATGCAAAGGGAAGAGGTTATTCCGAGGCCTTTGGTGAAGATTATACAGCCGACGGAATGAGAAAGGCATATTTCTTCCGTGAACAGGGTGGCCTGGCTCTTACCACCGATCCCGAGTTTGTTTTAGTTGATGGTTGGAACGAATGGAATACCGCAAGATATGCAAACTATCAGAATCACAGAGGAAATGTTTTCGTTGACCTTTACGATCCCGAAAACAGCCGTGACTTTGAGCCCAACAACGGCCCCTTAAAGGACGACTATTACCTTCTTATGACAGACTTTATCAGAAAGTATAAGGGTGTTCGTCCCGCTCCCGTTGCAAGTGGTGCAAAGACAATTGATATAGCAGGTGATATCTCCCAGTGGAATGGCGTTGGTCCTGAATTCTTAAACTTCGACCAGAGCTATGAGCGTGATTCTTACGGCGCAATCGATCCTGCGACAAATGCGAAAATTCATTATACAACAACTGTAGATAATGCAATTCTTTCTGCAAAGGTATCTTTTGATGCGGAAAACATCTACTTCCTTGCAACAACAAAGGAAGCAATTGACGAAAACTCCAAGGGCTTTATGAACCTTTACATTAACACCGACCGCAACCGTGCAACAGGCTGGGAAGGCTATGACTTTGCCGTAAACGTTGAAGGTAAGGGTATAATTTCCAAAGCAAACGGAAACACCTGGGCGTGGACTAATGCAGGAAATGTTGCAACCAAGATAAACGGAAACAACTATATGGTTGTAATCCCCAGAAGCGTACTTTCTGAAACCGGAACTGTTGACCTTGAATTCAAGTGGACAGATTCTGTAGAATGTAACGGCGATATTTTAAGATTCTATGTTGACGGCTCAACTGCTCCTTACGGAAGATTTAACTATCTCTACACAGAAATAGAGCAGACATCCCTTTCCGCAAGCGAAAGAGCGGCACTTTCCGGCACCTCCATCCTTAAAGCAGGTGCGGAAAATATGATAGTTTCCGGTGCAAAGATGGATATTTATGAAAAGGATACCAGAGTTCGAGCATTTGAGATGAACGGCACACTTTATGTTCCTTCAGATGTATTTGAAGAAATTATGGGCTATGGCAAATCAAAGGTTGAATACGATCCCAACTACAACGTATTCTTCACACATCACATCACTTTAACTGAGGACGAACAGGCAATAAAAGAACATATCTGGACAGTATCCTCACTTGATTCAACGGAAGTAAGAGTTGACGGCACAGTTAAGACAATGTCTGCTCCCGTAATCGCAAAGGATAATATGGTCTGGGCACCTCTTTCGTTGATAGCAGATTGCTACGGATGGAATGTAACAAACTTGGGTAACGGCGTATATACAGTTGGTGAAAATGCTCCCGACTTAAACACAGTAAATGCCGTACTCTCACATCTTAATTAAAGGAGGCGGTAATGATGAAAAAAATAATAGCAATACTTTCAGCAATTTCAATTATTTTCACACTTTTAACTGTGACATCCTTTGCCGCAGGCAGTGAAATTCCTTATAATTCATCCTGGGTTGTTACCGAAAGCTCGCATTTTGGCAACAACAATGCAACACTTTGCTTTGACGATAAACAGACATCCTACTGGCACTCATCATATACAGTTGTAGACGGTAAGGTTGCATCAAAGGTTGAATGTCCTCACACAATAACCGTTGATTTCGGTGAAACATTAGAGGTTTCCGGTTGGAGATACACTCCCAGAACTGACAATAGTAACGGTACTTTTAAGACATATAACATTTATGCATCCGAAGACGGTACTACCTTCAAGAAGATTTTCGAGGGTGCATTTGAATACGCAGGCTCTGCAAAGGATTTTACACCTTCCGAGGCTTCCTGGGGCAACGTTTCAATGAGAGCGATAAAAATCGAAATAGTTTCATCCATATCAAATTATGGAACCTGCGCTGAAATTGATTTTCTCACCGGTACAAGCGGAACAAAAATTGAAAATGGTGAAATCTATAAGGGAGAAGAAACTCCCAAGGCTGATGAAAAGAAGGAAGAAGTAACATTCGGCGAAATTGGAACACTTATTCCCACAAATTCATCCTGGACCATTACCGAAAGCACACATTTCGGTAACAACAAGGCAACACTTTGCTTTGATGGTAACGCAAAATCTTACTGGCACACTTTATATACAGTTGAAGACGGTAAGGTTGCGTCCAAGGTTGAATGCCCCCATACAATAACTGTTGATTTCGGTGAAACACTTAAAGTTTCAGGTTGGAGATATACCCCCAGAACCGATAATGCATCAGGTACAATTACAAAGTACAACATCTATGCATCTGAAGACGGCAGCACATTTACCAAAATTTACGAAGGTGCATTCGAATACAAACCCGGCCCTGCAGCGGATTATAAGCCCTCTGTAGCTTCCTGGGGCGATGTTTCCATGAGAGCAATAAAAATCGAAGCTACCGCAACTATCTCCGGCTACGGCACCTGTGCTGAGATTGATTTCTTAACAGGCGGCAGCGGAGATGCAATAAAAGGTGGAGACTCCTATAAAGAGCAGTCAGGAACTACATCTAAGGTAGAAACCACTCCTGCTGAAAAGAATGAAGAGACAAATACGGATGACGTAAAGAAAGCATCCAACGGAACACCCATGCTTGACAGAACAGGCTGGAGTGCGACTGTTAACTCTGAAATGGGAGCTTGCGTAAATAAAATCTTTGACGGTAAAATCAATACCTACTGGCACTCCAAATATACATTCGAGGGTGCAACTGTGACAGGTCACGACAATCCTCCTTACTTCCTTGAAGTAACACTTCCCGAAGCAAAGTATACTTCCGGTATAATTCTTTCTCCCAGAACAGATAACTCAAACGGACGTATTCTTACAACCGATATTCTTGTTTCTGATTCTGACGACGGCGAATTTTACTGCATTTATGAGGACTATGAGTTTGACAACACAGGAATAGAGAAAGAAATTCTTTTCGCATCAAACATCCTTGTTAAAAAGGTTAAGCTTGAAATTAATGTTACTGCAGGCGGTTATGGTACTTTGGCAGAATTTTATCTTCTTACTGAAAATGAGAAATTTAATAAAGTATCCTATGATGAATTCAAGACAAATGAAGATGCAAACAGACTTTATAAGCTTAATGCTTCAAATATGAGAGCTGAATGCGATTATGCTCACTGGGCAACCAATCACGTAAACAATATACTTGACGGAAATCCCACAAGCTTCTGGCAGACAGAGCAGGTTCCTAACGGTACAATTCCTCCCACACTTAAAATTGATTTAGGTTCTGTTCAGACTTTCTCAAGATTTGATTATACCCCCAGACAGTCTGCTGACTGCCACGGTTATTGGTATGTAATTAATCTCTGGGGCAGTATTGACGGAGAAAACTGGGATATAATAGAAGAGGGAATAGATTGCGGAGAAAAGACCACAAACACATTTATTTACAACTTTGAAGTTCCCGCTACTGCAAGATATCTTGAAATTGAATTCGTTGAATTTAATGCCCAGCGAATTTCCTGTGCAGAGCTTGTGTTCTACCAGACAAAGGCTGACCGTGATGCATCAGGTGCAGGTCTTTCCGAGAAGTACGAACTCAAGATAGGCTCAAACACAATCAAGGTTACAAAGGGTGAAGAATCCTACGAAAAGACTATTGATGTTGCTCCTTACATTGTAAACGGCTCAACATTAATTCCTCTTCGTGGCTTGCTTGAAGAAATGGGCGCAGAAATCGGATGGGAAGCAGCGAAGGAAAAGGTACATATCACAAAGGGTAACTTAAAGCTTACACTTCAGATATGGAACAAGCTTGTATATGCTGACGATCCGAGATTCGGTGAGATAAGATATACGCTTCTTAACTATCCCGTTATCAACAATTCAAGAACATTCATTCCCGTACGTTTCGTATCCGAACAGCTCGGCTATAACGTGGCCTGGGATGGTGCAACACAGACAATTACAATAACATCAGTAACAGAATAATTAGTTACAACCAAAGCCTCAGGGAGAAATCCCTGAGGCTTTTTTCTTACATTCAAAGCTGAAAAATCGCAACTTTGTCATAGTTAATAGCAACATTTTTATATTGAAATCGATATTTTCGTATGCTATAATGATTCCATCAGGTAGAAATTTACAGAATGTAGGGCAGGGGCTTGCTCCTGCCGAAAAATGCGGAACGAGCACGGATGCTATAATGCTATACAAGGGAGGGAACTTATGCTTAAAAAAGAGAGAATCAGAATAGGTGCGTACAGTCCTGTTTTAACCTTTGACGAGGAGCATGTAAAAATGCTTTCTGAAGCCGGAGTTGACTTTGCCATATATTTAATGGATCACGTTGATGTTATTCCCGATGAATACAAGGAAAAAATACTTCGCTGGATGGAAAAGTACAACATTGAGGCGGCGTTAAGAGATGCAACTATTGACAAGGTTATAAACAATGCCAACGTGGCAGACCTTAACAATATTGATAAAATGTTCTTTAAGGATTCGCCTTCCTTTGCGGCATATTGCTTTATGGACGAGCCCGGAATGGTTCATTTTGACATACTGGGCGAGGAAGCTAAAAAATTCAAGGAAGCTTTTCCCGGCAAAGAAGTTTACTTAAATCTCCTCCCGATGTATGCAAACAATACTCAGCTTAAAAACGGCGCCTGGGGAACCGGCGACGATACTTTTCCCGAAGGGTGTGAGCCTTATGAGGTATATCTTGACGAGTTCGTGAAAAAAGTAGATGTTAACCACATCGGGGTTGATATTTACCCTTGTATGAAAAGACCGTGCAAGGATAATCCCGAAAGCTTCCCCGATAAATTTGTTCCTTATACCTATAACCGATATTTAAGAAGTATAGAGGCTGTGGCGGACAAGTGCAGAGAATCGGGAAGGGAGCTATGGACTTGCGTTCAGACCTGCTCGGATTTAAGAAATTTCCGTGCAATAAATCCATCGGAGCTAAGGTGGCAGACATACACAATGCTTTCTTTCGGCGCAACGGCAATCATCTATTTCATTTTCTCGTCAAGAAACGGATGTAAGGGCTGTATACTTGATGAAGACGGAAATCCTACGGAGCTTTTCTATGCCTCTTCAAAGATGTGCAAAGGACTTAAAAAGATTTCAGATTTATATTGCGGCTTCAAAAATGTCGGTGCATTTACAATAGGTTATGACGAAGCAGAAACACCCTATCTTTATCTTAAAAATCCTTATGATGTAAATGATTTCGGTGTTATTTCCGATATCGAAACAAACACGCCACTCCTTATCGGCTGTTTCGAAAAAAAGGACGATAAGGGCAAAGCCTTTACAATTGTAAATCAGCAGGACTGGGCAGAACCTAAGGATTCTGTTATAAAAATGAAAATTGACGGCAAGGTTACGAAGTATTACGATGGTGAGCCGGAAGTTATGAAGTCGGAAAACGGCGTATATGAATTTAATATCGCCCAGGGCGACGGCGTTTTTGTTACAGTAGAATAATCGTGTCCGAAAAGTACAAATAAATGTCCGAAAGGTACATTTACAACAAGTGTGTTTTAAGATATAATATTAAGAACAATAAAAGGAGGAATAAAAATGGTGAAAAGACTTATTTCTGCATTGCTTGCACTTCTTATGCTTTTCTCAATGGCGTTTGTAATTAATGCAGAAGAAACAAAAACCTATACCAAGGCAGACATAACTGAGAATGTTTCTGTCTTAAAGGTAGATGGGGAGTATTTTACCCTCAATACAAAAATGTCTTATTTCGGGATTAAAAATGTAGACCTGACAGGTGTTAAAGCCATAGGTTTAACCGGAACTTGCACAATTTCAGGTGGCGAAAATGCGGAAATTTTCCGTATTAAAATTGACGATCCTTTCGGAAAAGCCATCGGCTTTGTTGCATTCAATGAAAACTCAGGTTCTTCCGACGTTACAGTTTACGGAAACATTTCCGAAGTAACGGGCGTTCATACACTTTATTTTGCAACTACCACAACAAAGAATACCGATAACTGGAAATTAAAATCTATTAGCTTAAGCAATACTCTGTTAGAAACAGAAAAAGCTGTGCCTGATTCTGCGATTGTTGATACCTTTGCAGATACTTGGGTTGCAACAGATAGCTATGGAAGAAAAGTGGCAGACTTTGAAGAAGTTGGTCCCGTTAAAGAGGGAACACGTAAGGTTTTGATGTTCTATCATAACTGGCATACAGGAACAAGCAGTAACTACAATCAGGTTGTTCCGGACATTCTGAAAAAAGCACCTGAAGCACGCTATGACTTCACACACGAGGCGTGGGGAAATCATATGAGTAAGTATTACTGGGGAGAACCCGTTTTCGGTTTCTATACAAGCAGTGATTACTGGGTATACCGTAAACAGGCGGAGCTTTTTGCAACCGCAGGCGTTGATGCGCTGGTGCTTGACTATACCAATGCGGGACTTTGCTTTGTTCAGCCTATGAAGGTTATGTTTGATGCCCTGGCAGATGCAAAGGCTGAAGGCGTAAATGTACCCAAGGTTACATCCTATAACGGTATGGCGCATACAAATGAAAACAGCTATGATGAAATGATGACACTTTATTACAACATTTATATGAATGAAAAATACCGTGATTTGTGGTTCCACTGGGAAGGTAAGCCCTTTGTTGCGGGATATGCTCCTACTAAAACTAAGATAACAACAAAAGATGCGGACATAGTGGAAACAAAAAATCTTATTGAAGAGCTTTTCACATACAGATATCATGGTGAGAGAAAACAGTCCGAGGGATATTTAGACGATATTTCCTGGCTTGATGGTTATCCTCAGCCTCTTCGCGGAATAGAAAGAGCTGACGGAAGAGTCGAATCTATTTCCGTCGGAGTGGCTTTAAATGAGTCCACAATCGACAAGGGTGCAAAGACAGGCGTATTTTCCGACCCCTATTCTCAGGGACGAGGCTTTTCCAAGGCATTCGGCGAAGACTATTCTGCCGATAACGGAAGAAAGGCATACTTCTTCCGTGAGCAGGCAGCCTTGGCTCTCAGTGTTGACCCCGCAATGGTTATGATTGACGGCTGGAACGAATGGACAACTCCCAAATATTCCGACTACAAGGGACATAAGGTTGCCTTTGTTGACCTTTTTGACGAAGAAAACAGCCGTGACTTTGAGCCTACAAGAAATTACATAAAGGACGACTATTACAACCTTCTTTGCGACTTTGTGAGAAAATATAAGGGAGTTCGTCCTGCTCCCATAGCAAGCGAAAAGGTAACGATTGATATTAACGGTGATGCATCGGCATGGGATGTAGTTTCTCCCGAATATATCAATTATACCGGTCAGTATGAGCGTGATGCATACGGATTTAAGGATACTGCGACAAACCAAAACATTCACTACACAACAAAGGTGAATAATGCGGTTATATCATCCAAGGTTGCAAGAGACGATAATAATTTCTACTTATATGCAAAGACAGTTAAAAATATCACAACCGACAACGAAGGCTGGATGAACCTTTACATAAATGCGGACAGAAACTATGCTACAGGCTGGGAAAGCTATGACTATGCCGTAAACAAGCTTGGTGCAGGTACTGTTTCAAAATACGAAAACGGAGCATGGAGCGTGATAGGTAACGCCGAATACAAGGTTTCGGGCAACGTTTTACAGATGTCTTTGCCTAAAGCATTAATTGGCGAAACAGGCGTAGCTGACTTTGAATTTAAGTGGGTAGATTCTGTAACATCCGATGACCTTCTTGACTTCTATTCCGAAGGTAGCGTTGCACCCACAGGAAGATTTAACTACCTCTATACAGAAATAGAGCAGACCGCTTTAACCGCTGATGAAAGAGCAAAGCTTGACGGTGTAACCGTAATTAAGGCAGGCTCCGAGAAAATGATAGTATCCGGAGGAAAAATGCCTGTTTATGAGGCTGATACAAGAGTTACCGCTTTTGAATCAAACGGAACACTTTACGTTCCTTTCAAGACATACGAAGAAATTTTAGGATACGGACTTTCAAAGGTTGAATACGATTCCGAACAGAATATCGTTCACCTTTCGAGACACGATTTGTCAGAAGACTATAAGGAAATCACCAACAAGGAATGGACATATAACGTAATCGGCTCACTTGAAGCAAGAAACAACGGCAGAGTTAAGACTCTGTCTGCACCTGTTGTTGTAACAGAAAACGGAATTTTCGTTCCTGTTTCATACCTTTCCGAGGTATTCGGATGGAATGTTTCAAATCTCGGAAACGGACTTTATGCAGTATCGAAAAATGCAATAGATGCATCGCTCGCAGAGAGTGTTGCGTCCCACATTCAGTAAGGAGGGGATAGCTGTGAAAAAATTATTATCTGTACTTTCAGCACTCACATTAATATTAGCATTGTTTGCAGTTCCTTCCTTTGCGGAGGAGTATCTTGACAGAAGCGACTGGACTTTTAAGGCATCCTCAGAAATTTCCTGGGGCTTTATCGACGAAGCCTTTGACGGAAAGGCTGATACCTTCTGGCATACATTTTATAAAGCGGAAGGCTCAACCGTAACTGAAAAGGATAAGCCTCCTCATACGGTTGAAATCAACCTTCCCAAGGCGGAAAACATTTCGGGTATTGCATATTTGCCCCGCCAGGACCATCAGTCGGGAAGACTTCTTTCCTTCGAGGTTTATATTTCGAGCTCGGGAAATGACAAGGGCGAAAAGGCGGCAACCGTTACAATTTCCGACCAGACCTCGACAGATGAAGTTAAGACTATGTTCGCTAAGACATATTCTGCAAAGAAAATCACCATTGTTGTAACTAAGAGTGCAGGCGATATAGGAGCCTGTGCGGAGTTTAACTTTATCGGCGGAACAGACGGTGTTAAAACCGAAGAAAGCAAAGCAGAAAGCACAACAACTGCGACTCTTGATAAGTCTACCTGGACAGCAAAGGCAAGCACAGAAATCAGCTGGGGCCTTGTTGAAGAAGCATATGACGGAAAGGAAGATACCTACTGGCATACAATGTATACAGCGGAAGGCTCAACCATAACAAGCAAGGCAGAGCTTCCTCATATCCTTGAATTTACATTCCCGAAGGCTGAAACCGTTACCGCCGTGAAGTACCTGCCCCGTCAGGACGGACAGTCTGGACGTTGGCTTGAAGCAGAAATTTATGCGTCGCTTGACGGCAACGGCAAGGGAGACCTTGTTACAAAAGCAACCTTTAAGCAGGAAGATGCCGCATGGCAGACCGTCAATTTTGGTAAGAGTGTAACGGCAAAGAAAATCACCATAGTTATAACCAAATCCGCAGGCGGCCACGGTACCTGCGCGGAAATCGACTTCCTTACAAGCGCAGTTACATCGGAAAAAGAAGATAATGCTGACGGCTACATTAAAAACGGCAAGTTTGATACATCTAAATGGCAGATAACTGCAACCAGCGAAAAAGCGGGATGGGGTGCTATTACAAAGGCTTTTGACGGAGATGCCTCCACATTCTGGCACACGCATTATGACGAGGCTGACGGTAAGATTTTAGGCCACGATATGCCTCCTTACGATGTTGATATCGTTCTTCCGGAGCTTTCCGTAATTACGGGCTTTGCCGTAACACCGAGACCCGGCAATGCGGCAGGTAAAATTAAGGCATATAAGCTTTATATGTCAAAGGAAGACGAGGGCGAATTTACCCTTCTTATGGAAGGAACACTCCTTGGCGCAATTGCTACGGAAAAAATTGAATTCAACTGCGGTGTTGAAGCAAAGAGAATACGATTTGAGGTTTTGGAAGGTCAGGCGGGTTATGCCACAATGGCAGAGCTTGAATTCTTCCCAGGAGATTCTTCAACGCAGATTGTAGCCTTTGAAGATTTAGAAAAGACAATGAATGAAAACTCACTTCACAAAATTGATTCTTCCGTCTTCAAGGCAGAAAACGAATTGCCCACATGGGCAAATTGCTCTGCGGGAATGGTGTTTGACGGAACTATGTCGGGACTCTGGCAGACAGACGATTTATCCGGCAGAACTGACCCTGTTATACTTTCAACAGACCTTGGTAAAGTTCATGAGTTTTCAGCTATTTCTATCACTCCCAGACAGTCGGCAGACTATCACGGTTATTGGCTTGAGTTTAATATCTGGGCAAGTGAAGACGGAGAAAATTTCGAACCCTTGGTTGAAAATTACAGCTTTCCCAAGAGAACTCTTGACGAAAAGTTTATTCACTTTGATGAGCCAGTAAAGGCACGTTATGTTGAGTTTGAAATTACAAAATACAATGCATACCGTGTAAGCTGCGGAGAAATTTCCTTCTGGCAGAACTACAATCAGAAAATGGCGAGCGAAGACGGCGGCAGTTTCGTTATGCAGATAGGCTCTAAGGATATTAAGGTAGAAAAGGGTGGCGAAACTTATACAAAAACCATCGACGTTGCACCTTATATCACATCTGCAGGCTCTACTCTCATTCCTTTAAGAGGATTGTTAGAGGAAATGGGTGCTGAAATTGAGTGGATTGGTGATACACAGACAATCAAGGTTACAAAGGATTCGCTTAAAATTGAACTTCAGATTCAGAATAAGCTTGTTTACGTTGACGATCCGGTTTACGGCCTTACAATGTATACACTTACTTCTGCTCCGAGAATCAAGGATTCAAGAACCTTTATCCCTGTTCGTTTCGTATCAGAACAGCTTGGCTACACCGTAGGCTGGGACGGCGCGACACAGACCATTACAATTACAAAATAAAAAGGAAAGCGGCATTTACTTATGTTAAATGCCGCTTTCAATTGACATATAATTTAATATATGGTAGAATTCAAGAAATAAGAAAAGGAGGAAACAAAATGGAAAAATACAATAGCTTCAGACCGGGAGAAGTGTGGCTTGATACAAACGGAAACAGAATTCAGGCACACGGCGGTTCTGTAATGTTCATTGACGGAACATATTATTTTTACGGCGAAAACAAAGAAAAGACCGACGGCAAAAACGGAATATGGCATTGGGGCGTAAGATGCTACAGTTCCAAGGATTTATACAACTGGGAAGACCTTGGAATTATAATTCCTCCCGATTTGGAGGACGAAAATTCGCCTCTTCATCCCACAGCCTGCATGGACAGACCGCACATCATCTACAACAAAGAAACAAAAAAATATGTGTGCTGGCTTAAGATTATGCAAAAGGACGGAACGCAGTCGGAAACCGTTCTTACAGCGGATAAAATCACAGGCCCCTATGAAATCGTAAAGAAGGGGCTTCGTCCTCTCGGAATGAGTGCGGGAGACTTTGACCTGGTTGTAGCTCCCGACGGAAAAGGCTATTACTATTTTGAGAGAGTGCACAGCGAAACAATCTGCGCAGACCTGACAAGCGATTACACCGATGTTACGGGCTATTATTCAACCCATTTTCCGCATCCTCATCCGCCTTATGTAAGAGAGGCAACAGCTCATTTTACCCGTAATTACAAGCACTATCTTGTAACCTCGGGAACAACAGGCTATTATCCCAATCCTTCCGAGGTTGCGATTGCAGACACCTACCACGGTCCATTCACGGTGCTTGGAAATCCTCATCCGGATGACGAAACAAACACAAGCTTCCATTCGCAGATTTCATCCGTATTCAAGGTAGAGGGTAAGAAGGATTTATACATTGCCTGCGCTGACAGATGGCTTCCCGGATATATGGATATTCCGTATGAGCAATATGAAGAAATGTTTAATCTTTTATTCTCCGACGAAAGAAATTCAGAGCGTTGCCACGAGCTTCTTGCCAAGCACAGAGAAGTTGTTGAAAAAACAATGGATGCAAACTATGTATGGCTTCCGTTAAGATTTGTTGAGCCGTCGGAAGAACATCCCCACGGGATGGTTTATATCGACTGGTACGACGAATGGAAATGGGAAGACTGGGAATAAAATAATATTAAAGAGGTCGGATTTTTGAAAATCCGGCCTCTTTTATGCACAAAAGCATTTTTGAAATATGAACAAAAGCACTCACTTTTCGAATTCGGGGAAAAAATGCTTGAAAAATACTGCGGATGTGATAAAATTATTATAACAGGAAATGAGGTGCATATAATGCGAGAAACAATACTTTTCAATGATGACTGGCGTTTCCACGAAGGTGATATTGATACATCTATACCGAACAAGAAAGGTCCTTTATATATCAGCTCCAAAACCGAGAGAGCAAAGTGGGGACCTGCTTCTATATATTACAAAGATGCGCCAGACGACTACTCTACAACAACGGAGCTTAACAATCGTGATGCATGGGATAACGTAACACTTCCGCACGACTATGTTATACTTCACACGCCGGATGAAAAGGAAAATAATACTCTTGGCTATCTTCCGTACAACAACGCCTGGTACAGAAAGCATTTTGTTTTCGCTGAAGATGACAGAGGGAAAAGATTCGTTTTGCATTTTGACGGAGTGGCAACCAATGCAACCGTTTATTTTAACGGCAGCTTGATGAAGCATAATTTCTGTGGCTATACTCCTTTTGATGTTGATATAACCGATTATATCCGATTCGGACAGGATAATGTAATTGCGGTTTATGTAAATACCGAAAATCACGAGGGCTGGTGGTATGAAGGCGGTGGTATTTACCGGGATGTTTTTCTTATTAAAACAAATCGTGTGGCAATTGATACATATGGCGTTTATGTGTACCCTGAAAAGAAAAACGACGATAAGTGGGATGTAAACATCGAAACCACCGTTGCTAACGAAGACTATGAAGATGTTTCTGTAAAGCTTGTTAGTAATATTTGTGATAAAGATGGAAATGTAGTTGCAAAAGCTTTGGGAGAAGTTTTTGTTCCCACAAAGGATACGGCAACCGCTGTCTATAAAACCGAAATAGAAAACCCTGTTCTCTGGGATTTGGATAATCCTTATCAGTACAAGATAATTACAGAGGTTATAAAAGATGGCAAAGTAATCGACACATACGAAACAAAAACCGGATTCAGAACCTTTAAGGCGGATCCAAATGAAGGATTTTTCTTGAATGATAAATATGTGAAAATCAAGGGCGTTTGTGCCCATTCCGATTGCGGTCTTACAGGTAAAGCGGTTGCGGACAATGTTAACAGATATAAAGCGGAGCTTCTTAAGGAAATGGGAGCTAACGGCTACAGAACAAGTCATTATCCGCAGAATCCGGCTATGATGGATGCACTTGATGACCTGGGCTTCATCGTTATGGCTGAAACGAGATGGTTCGACTCTACCGACGAAGGAAAGGAACAGCTTCGTACACTCATTAAAAGAGACAGAAACCGCCCGTCAATTTTCTTCTGGTCAATGGGTAACGAGGAGCCTTTCTTTGTAAATGAGCAGGGCAAAAATATTGCAAAGGCATTAAAAAGAGAAGTTAATAAGCTTGATAAAACAAGACTTGTTATGACTGCGGTTGACAGAACGCCCGAAAAGGCGACGGTTTATTCCGAGCTTGATGCGGTAGGTGTAAACTATAACCTTCAGTCATATGACATACTGCACGAAACATATCCCGATATACCGGTATTTTCATCGGAATGTTGCGCAACCGGCTCCACAAGAGGCTGGTATTATGACGATTGTCCCGATAAAGGATATATTTCTGCATATGACAAGGCGACTAATAACTGGTTTTTAGGGAGAGAGCAGACCTGGAAGTTTATGTGCGAAAGAAAGTGGCTTCTCGGCAGCTTCCAGTGGGCAGGTTTTGAACACAGAGGCGAAACCGTATGGCCCCGTCTTTGCTCACAGTCGGGAGCGATTGATTTATTCCTTCAGAAAAAGGATGCCTTCTATCAGAATCAGTCCCATTGGTCGGATAGGCCTATGATACATATGCTTCCGCATTGGAACTTGAAAACAACATTCCCGGGAGAGGATGTATTGGTATGGGCATACACCAACTGCGAAGAAGCGGAGCTTATATTAAACGGTAAAAGCTTTGGAAAAGTTGCCGTTGAAAAATACGGTCACGCCCAGTGGTTTGTTCCTTATGAAGAGGGAAAAATCGAAGTTATAGGATATATCGGCGGCAAGGAGGTTTGCCGTGACGGTCACGAAACCACAAAAGCTCCCGCTAAATTAAAGCTTCGTCTTGATAACAAGATTACAGGATCGGGCAGAGATGTGGCAATAATAACCTGCTATACCGAGGATGAAGACGGACTCTTTGTTCCCGATGCATCACCGTTTGTAGACTTTCATACAAACGCCAAAGGCAGAATTATCGGTACGGGAAGTGATATTTCTGACCATAATCCGGTTACGGAGAAGAGCCGCAGGATGAGAGAAGGCCTTATCACTGTTGCGGTGGCTGTAAAGGGCGGAACAGGAAAGCTTTCCGTTTACGCAAAAGCCGAAGGGCTTACCCCTGCAAGACTTGACATCGAAATTGAATAATCAAAAGGCGGAGAAGCATTGCTTCTCCGCCTTTTCGCAAAAAAGATAAAAAAGCTAAGAAAATCGGCAAAGATGACAAAAAAACTAAGGAATTTACGGTTTTTGTGTGTTATAATGATTGCAGAAATATTAACAGGAGGAGATTATATGAAAAAAATTGTATCAACCTTGCTCATTATATCTATGCTGGTATCCTTTTCTTTAGCAATTTCTGCGGAAACAGAAAAGGAATTAGATATACTTAAGCCTGACTTTAAAAATAATATTATGGTTTATGAAGATTGCATCAGATACAATACTAAAGACAGCTATTTCGGATTTAAGGCAGTTGACCTCACCGGAATAAAATCCATTGGAATCAGGGTGCTCAATACGTTTATAAGAGGCGCCGGAGAAAACGGAGATACTCTTGTTGTTAAGGCGGATGATCCGTTAAAAGGCGATGTGCTCGGATATATAGTCATGGCAGAAGCTGGAGAGCGCATTTTCAAAACATCAATCTTTGAAACGGAGGGCGTTCACGATTTATACTTTGTTTCGCTTTACGGAGAAAACAGAGGAAATTCCAATATATATGAAATAAACTTATATAAAGATGAGTATGTTCAGGACAAATCCGCCTGTGTACCGGACTCATATATTAAAGACCTTTATTCGGATACCTGGGCGGCAACAGATTCCTACGGAAGAAAGGTGGCAGACTATTGTGAAACCGGGGCTGTTAAAACCGACGGACGTGAAGTGGGAATTATGTACTGGAACTGGTTTGTTGCAGATACTGCTAAATACCGCGGAAGGGTTATTTCAGACGTATTAAAGGAACACCCCGAAGCAAGAGACGATTATTACCACGAAGCCTGGGGGAAGAATAATAAATATTTCTGGACAGAGCCGGTGCTGGGATTTTACGATTCCTATGACTACTGGGTATACCGTAAGCACGCCGAAATGCTTGCAGTTGCAGGTGTCGATGTGATATTTACCGACTGTACAAATGCGGGATATACATTTACCGAGCCTCTTACAATTCTTGCAAAAGCTTTTCGTGATGCGAAAAGGACGGGAATTGATGTTCCGAAAATTTCGGTTATAGGCTCCCTTGGCCGCAGTAAATATGCATTTACCCAGCCTATGGCGATATATATGAATTTCTTTGTGGGAAACGATTATTCCGATATATGGTATTACCGCGACGGAAAGCCTATGATTTTTTCTACGGTATATAAAGCGGATACAAAGAAATATGCCAATGAAAAAGATACTGCACAGATGGATCTGGCGGAGGAAATACACGACTTTTTCACTTTCAGATATGCCGGGGCGTACAGAAACAGTAAGGTTGCTCCCAATGAATGGTTCTGGCTTGAAGAATTTCCGCAGCAGCTTCGTAATCCCGATGAAACCGGACGGCCTGAAATGGTGGCGGTGGGATGCTCTATAAACACAACAGTCAATGCGGCAATGGGCGTGGCTACAGCTGCATCCAATCCCTATGCAAAGGGCAGAAGCTTTTCCGAGGTATTCAACCGCGACTATTCTGCCGACAGCGCAAGAAAGGAATATTTCTTCCGTGAGCAGGCAGCGCTTGCTTTAGCGGCTGATCCTGAGTTTGTATTTATAGACGGATGGAACGAGCTTTCGGCAGAACGAAAGAGCGAATGGTACGGGCAAACCAACACCTTTGTGGATACCTTTGATGACGAAAACAGCCGTGATTTCGAGCCGTCAAGAGGCGCTCTGAAGGATGATTATTATATGCTCCTTTGCGATTTTGTAAGAAAATTCAAGGGTGTTCGCCCTGCACCTGTTGCAAGCGGAATGAAAGCTATAGATATTAACGGTGAGCTTTCACAGTGGAGCGAAGTTGGGCCTGAATTTTTAAATGCAAATCAGGATTACGAAAGAGATTCTGTAGGTTATGCAAAAGCAGGTACGGATTTAGAACCGAATATCTATAAAACAACTGTAAACAATGCTGTAAAGAGTGCAAAGGTGTCTTTTGACAATGAAAATTTCTATTTCCTTGTATCCTGCGAAAAGGACATAAAGGAACACGATAAAAGCTTTCTTAATCTCTATATAAACACAGACAGGATGTATAATACCGGGTGGGAAGGTTATGACTATGCCTTTAATGTATCCGGAAAAGGTGTAATTTCAAAAAATGCAGGAAATGTATGGTGTTGGGAAAGTATCGGCAATGCAGAATACAGGATAACCGGAAATTCTATGGTGCTTTCTTTTCCGAGAAGCTTTATCGGAGAGACGGAAAAGGTAGATTTTGAATTTAAATGGACAGATTCTGTTTCAGCGGAAGACGACTTTATGAATTTCTATTCTGATGGCTCGGTTGCGCCCTATGGTCGCTTTAATTATCTCTATACAGAAAAAGAGCAGACAGCACTTACGGATTATGAAAGAATGATGCTGTCGGATACGGCAATTATAAAAGCCGGTGCAGAAAATATGATAGTTGCAGGCGGAAAAATGCCGGTTTACGAAAAGAACAGAAATGTACGTGCTTTTTCACAGAACGGAACACTTTATATCCCTGAAGATGCATTGTGCGAAGTGCTGGGCTACGGCAGAACAAAAACAGACTATAATTCATTCTACAATGTTTCGAGAACCTATCATTATGAGATGAACGACGAACTGACAGAGGTAATTAATTATAAGTGGACATATACAACCCTCGGCACTAATGAAGCGAGGGTGGACGGAAAGCTTACCGGGCTTTCAAACCCCGTTATCTCAAGGGACGGAATTGTATTTATTCCCTTAAGCTTTATTGAAGAATGCTACGGATATGAAGTGAAGGCAATAGGAGAGGACGTTTATACCGTATGCACAAGGGGAACAGCACCGATTGATACGGTTATGAGTGTTTTGCATCACTTTGATTGAATTAAAGTTATACATCAATTGAAAGGGTGAATTATTTTGAAAAAGAGACTTTTCAGCTTAATATCAGCACTGTTTATTGTTACCGGAAGTATTTTTGCAGCAGCTAATGATGTTGACTTTGTCAAAGTCGAAGGCAGCGGAGGATCTGTCGGATATTATTCTGATTTACAGGAAGCTTTTAATTCTGTTTCAGAGGGGGATACGGTTACTTTACTTAAGGACTATACCTTTAATTATACAGGAAAAAGCATAACAGGAATTGATTTTCCCGAAGTGAAGTTCACATTTGACGGCGGGGGATTCACAATAACTGATGCCTTTGACAGAAAGCTGCACGGAAATCATGACGACAGAGGATCGTATAAAATCTCCGGCGGTGATGTAACCGTAAAAAACGTAACCTTCAGAATGGATAAGTCCATCACATCGGAGGATCAGGGGCATACAAACGGATGCTTTCTTGTTACAAACGGAACAGTCCGGCTTAATAATGTAACCATCACACATTATTACGGACATAACGGAAGTGCCTTCTGGGGACAGGGAAACGGGAAAATAATCATAGAGGATAAAGTGACAGTTTCCGATTGTCACGCGAAAACGCGCGGAATTATCGGTCTTTACTTTCTCGATGCTGAAATTAACGGACTTACCGTAGTTGGCGGAACGGGTGATGCCATAGTTGCAGGCCCTGTAGGAGCAAAGGTAGAGCTTAAGCTTTCGGACACATCCATAAGCGGGGTTACGGGAAGCGGAATTGTGGCAGGCGGAACCAAAAGTGAAGAAAAAACAACAGTTGTTAATATCAGCGAAGGTATAAAAATAACAAATTGCGAAGGCAGCGGAATACATATTAATCCCGGTGCACAGGTAAAGGTGAGAGGGGAAGCTGATTTATCCGGAAACAAAGGCGGTAATGTAAAGATAACCGGAAGCGGTATTTTGGACGCCGATCCTCCGATTGTTGCCGAGGGAGAAAAAATTGTTGCCGGTGAAATCTCAAAAGCAGGGTGGACTGTTTCTGCAACCTCTGAATTTGTTAAAAATCCCGCTAAATATCTTATTGACAATGATACGAAAACCTTCTGGCATTCAAAGTATGATGAGATTGACGGAAAAGCGAAAAATATTGAGCCTGCACCGTATACTCTTGATTTTACACTTCCTGAAGTTACAGACATTTCGGGATTCGCCCTCCTTTCAAGAAAGGATTCAAATTCAGGTGACCTTAAAAGCTATGATATTTTGGTATCGGATTCCGATGACGGGGAATTTTATGCTATAGCTAAAGATATTACGGTTCCTTCTTATATGTATGAAGCAAAGGGATATACAAAGGTTATAAACCTTGTTGCAAATGTAAATGCAAAAAGAATAAGGCTTTATATAAAAGAGGGCTCGGTTGCGGCATTTGCGGAATTTTCCGTGATAAAAGGAGATGACGGTATAGAAACAATGACGCCTGCGTCATACCTTGAGTATGCATCGCTGAACACTCCGCAGCTGATTCCTCCCGATAAGTTTAAGGTTTCGTGTGAAGAAGAAGCCTGGATGCAATTTACAATAGTAAAGGCGTTTGACGGAACAAATCAGTCAATGTGGCAGACGGAGGCTGTAGGCAGTCGCCCGGTTAATATCAGTATTGACCTCGGAGAGGTTTACGAAATTGAAGAAATACATTATTTGCCAAGACTTACAGAGGATAAACACGGCCTTTGGCTTAAAGCAAATATATCTTATTCAACAGATAAAACCGGCTATGAGAAAATTGAAAATTACACTTTCGAAGAAAATCTTGACGAGAAAATCATAAGCTTTGGAGAAGGGCGCAAAATGCGCTATGTCGATATAGAAGTGACCGAATATGTTGCAAACAGAGTGTCGGCGTCGGAAATCAGCTTCTATGAAACAGGAAAAGGACATCGCGAAAGAATAGAAGAGAATAAAACCACTTATACACTTACCATAGGCTCGGATGTAATAAAAATGACAAAAGGTAAGAACAATGCAATTTCGGAAAAGAAAATAGATGTTGCACCTTATATTGTAAACGGTTCCACATTTATTCCTTTAAGAGGACTTCTTGAGGAAATGGGTGCGGAAATCTCCTGGGATGGCGAAAGACAGCTTATTACCGTGAAAAACAATGCACTCACCATTGAGCTTCAGATATGGAATAACACGGTTTGGGTAACAAATTCAAAGGTTGACGGCAGAATGATGTATTCTGTTCCGAATCCGCCCGTAATAAGAGACAACCGTACTTTTGTGCCGGTAAGATTTCTTTCGGAGATTCTTGGGTATACCGTTTCCTGGGACGGTACTGCACAGACTGTTACCATAAAAAATTAATACTGCGAAAAGACAAAAAAACTAAGAAATTGAATAAAGAGGACAAAAAAACTAAGGAAATGACGTTTGCGTTGTGATATACTGAAGCCAAAATGATAAAAGGAGTGGGTTAAATGAAAGAATCAGTAAAATTTGCAGCATTGGCAGACTTTCATCAGGCAATGTTTCCCGACAGGGCAGAAAATATGCTTGATCAGTTTATTGAAGCGGCTAAAAAAGAGAAGGTTGATTTTGTTATTGACCTTGGTGACTTTGCATTTCCGCTTCCTGCAAACAATATCCCGATAGAAAACAGCAAGCCTTTAATCGATAAATTCAATTCAGCTTTTGATGTTCCCGTATATCACGTATTGGGAAATCACGAGTGTGATTATTTCACCAAAAAGGAAAGCCTTGAATTTCACGGATTCGGCACGGAAGGGACCTACTATTCCTTCGACGCAGAGCCTTTCCATTTCGTTGTACTTGATGCAAACTTTATGAAGCTTCCCGAAGGTTATGTGGCTTATGAAAACAGAAACTATTATAAGTGGTCATATGAAAACCCTCCTGTAATTCCTTATATTCCGGACTATGAGCTTGAGTGGCTTCGTGAAGACCTTGCAAAGGCAAAATATCCCACAATACTTTTCTCGCATCAGCGCCTGTCTCCCGGATATTTTAACTCAGGCATCAGAAACCGTGACGAATTTCTTGAAGTTGTAAATTCCGCACCCAACAAAGTTGTTCTTTCTATTAACGGTCACGAACACGTTGACTATGTGGAAAAAATAGATAACATCTGGTATTACAGCCTGATAAGCGGAAGCAATATGTATGCGGGAAGCAAATATTCGCCTACGGTATGCCAGTATTCACAGACTCAGTACGGCATCATAACATTAGACAAAAAAGGTGCTTATGTTAAGAAAACAGAAGGGGAATATATAGGTCCTTCGCCGGTTGATATCGGTTATCCCCACGGCGAAAGGTATTTACCCTACGTCACCGAAAAATATCTTGAATTCTGAAAGCGAGGAAGAAAAAATGAAAGAAACGGTTAAATTTGCAGTACTTGCGGACTTTCATCAGGCGATGTTTGCAGACACCGCAGAAGAAAAGCTCGATCAGTTTATTGAAGCGGTAAACAGCGATAAAGAGATAGAATTTGTTGTTGATCTTGGTGACTTTGCATTTCCGCTTCCTGCAAACAATATCCCGATAGAAAACAGCAAGCCTTTAATCGATAAATTCAATTCAGCTTTTAATGTTCCCTTATATCACGTACTGGGAAATCACGAGTGCGATTATTTCACCAAAAAAGAAAGCCTTGAGTTTCACGGCTTTAACACAGAGGAAACCTATTATTCCTTCGACGCAGAGCCTTTCCACTTCGTTGTACTTGATGCAAACTTTATGAAGCTTCCCGAAGGCTATGTTGCATACGAAAACAGAAACTATTATAAATGGTCATATGAAAATCCTCCCGTAATTCCGTATTTACCGGATTATGAGCTTGAGTGGCTTCGTGAAGATCTTGCAAAGGCAAAATATCCTACGATTCTTTTCTCTCACCAGCATCTTGCGGACAAGGTATTCGGCACGGGAATAAGAAACTATGATGAGCTTAAAAAGATAATGGACGAATCTCCGAAGGGCGTTGTTATGTCCATAAACGGTCACGAACATTTAGACTTTGCCCATAAGCTTGACGGAAGATGGTTCTACAGCCTGATCAGCGGAACCAATATGATGATAGGAAGTAAGCACCCCTTAAAGGGAAGATATACTGAAGACTATATGCGTTCACTTCCTTGCATACATATGACACTTCCTTATGCAAAGACGCAATACGGTATATTTACAGCTGATAAAAACGGTGTTTTCGTAAAGGGAACAGAGGGCGGTTTCGAAGGTCCTGACCTTTATGAGGTTGGCTATCCTGATCCTGAATATTTTGTTCCTTATGTAAAAGAAAGATATTTTGAATTTTAATTTATACGGGCATCTGTCGGATGCCCGTATATTTATGCAAAATTTATGAAGAAAATGGGAAAAACTTGTGGAAAATACCGCTTTTATCCCTTGACAAATCAGTGCGGAATTGCTATAATAAAGTGATGCATAATGTAAAGTTATCAAAAAACATCAAATATATATCTAAGGAGGAATTGTCTTATGGCAAGAAAAATGAAGACTATGGACGGTAACAACGCTGCCGCTTGGGCGTCTTATGCGTTTACCGACGTAGCCGCAATCTATCCTATTACTCCTTCTTCTGTTATGGCTGAAGTAACAGACGAATGGGCGGTAGAAGAAAGAAAGAACATTTTCGGACAGCCTGTTAAGGTAGTTGAAATGCAGTCCGAAGCAGGTGCAGCAGGTGCTGTACACGGTTCACTCGGAGCAGGTGCTCTCACCACAACTTATACAGCTTCTCAGGGTCTTCTTCTTATGATCCCCAATATGTATAAGATGGCAGGTGAATTACTTCCCTCCGTTATTCACGTAAGCGCAAGATGCGTAGCTTCTCATGCCCTTAACATTTTCGGTGACCATTCCGACGTTATGGCGTGCCGTCAGACCGGTTATGCTATGCTTTGCTCCAACAGCCCCCAGGAAGTTATGGACTTAGGTGCTGTTGCTCACCTTGCAGCAATTAAGGGAAGAGTACCCTTCCTTCACTTCTTTGACGGTTTCAGAACTTCTCACGAAATCGACAAGATTGAAGTATGGGATTATGAAGACCTTAAGGAAATGGTTGATATGGACGCTGTTCAGGAATTCAGAAACGGCTCCTTAAACCCCGAGCATCCTGTTTTAAGAGGTTCTGCTCAGAACCCCGACATCTTCTTCCAGAACAGAGAAGCTTGTAACAAATATTATGACAACGTTCCCGCAGTAGTTGAAGAATACCTTGCAAAGGTAAATGCTAAGATCGGCACAAACTACGGTCTTGTTAACTACTATGGTGCTCCCGATGCTGAAAAGGTATTGGTTGCAATGGGTTCTGTTTGCGAAACAATCGAAGAAACAGTTGATTATTTAACTGCTAAGGGCGAAAAGGTTGGTCTTATCAAGATTCACCTTTACAGACCTTTCCCTGTTGATGCATTCTTAAAGGCAGTTCCTGCTACATGTAAGAAGATTGCAGTTCTCGACAGAACAAAGGAACCCGGTTCCATCGGTGAGCCCTTATATCTTGACGTTTGCGCTTGCTACAACGGCATGACAGACGTTCCCATGATCATCGGCGGAAGATACGGTCTTGGATCCAAGGACACAGTTCCCGCTGACATCATCGCAGCTTACAGAAATCTCGATGCTGAAAAGCCCGTTAAGGGATTCACTCTTTCCATCGAAGACGACGTAACAAACCTTTCTCTTGCGCGTGTTGAAAATCCCGACACATCTGCTGAGGGCAACACATCCTGTAAGTTCTGGGGTCTTGGTTCCGACGGTACAGTTGGTGCTAACAAGAACTCCATCAAGATTATCGGTGACCACACAGACCTCTTTGCTCAGGCATATTTCTCATATGACTCCAAGAAGTCCGGCGGTATCACAGTATCTCACTTAAGATTCGGTAAGAAGCCCATCAAGTCTACTTACCTCATCAATAAGGCAAACTTCGTTGCCTGCCACAATCCTTCTTATGTTGATAAGTATGATATGGTAGAAGACCTTGTGCCCGGCGGAAGCTTCCTTCTTAACTGCGCTTGGGATGTTGAAGAGCTCTCCAAGAGACTTCCCGGCAAGATGAAGAAGTTCATCGCTGAAAATGACATCAACTTCTACACAATCGACGCTATCGGCATTGCTAAGGAGCTTGGTCTTGGTAATAAGACTTCTATCGTGCTTCAGTCTGCATTCTTCAAGATTGCTAACGTAATTCCCTTCGAGGATGCTGTTGGCTATATGAAGGACGCTGTTGTTAAGTCCTTCGGTGCGAAGGGTGAAAGGATTGTAAGCATGAACCATGCTGCAATCGCAGAAGGCGAAAAGAACATCAAGAAGATTGAAGTTCCCGCTGACTGGAAGAACGCTACAGACGATGCTAAAGTTGAAGCTGACGTTCCCGAATTCGTTAAGAATATCCAGATGCCCTGTAACGCACAGGCAGGTGACAAGCTTCCCGTATCTACATTTATGGGTATGGTTGACGGTCATATGCCTCAGGGTAGCGCAGCATACGAAAAGAGAGGTATCGCTGTTGACGTTCCCGTTTGGGATAACACAAAGTGTATCCAGTGTAACCAGTGTTCTGTTGCTTGTCCTCACGCTGCAATCCGTCCTATCGCATTAAATGCTGACGAAGTTGCAAAGGCTCCTGCTAACCTTAAGCATAAGCCCATGACAGGCAAGAAGGAATACGAGTTCACAATGGCTATTTCTGTTCTCGACTGTTCCGGATGCGGAAACTGCGTAAAGGTTTGTCCCGAAAAGGTTCAGGCTCTTTCCATGGCTCCCATCGATACACAGAGAGATCAGCAGGCTTGCTTCGACTATGCAGTTAAGGAAGTTACAACCAAGGAAGACCTCTTAAGCCTTCCTCTCAACGTTAAGAACTCTCAGTTCCGTCAGCCTCTCCTTGAATTCTCCGGCGCTTGCGCAGGCTGTGGTGAAACACCTTATGCTAAGCTTATCACTCAGATCTGCGGTGACAGAGCTTACATCTCCAACGCTACAGGATGTTCCTCTATCTGGGGCGGTAGCGCACCTTCTACTCCTTACACAACCAACTACAAGGGACACGGTCCTGCTTGGGCTAACTCCTTGTTCGAGGATAACGCTGAGCACGGTTTAGGTATGGCAGTTGCTAATAAGCAGCTTCGTTCCAGACTTGCTGAGCAGGTTAAGGCTATTGACGATGCAGCTGTTAAGGCAGCAGCTGATACTTGGTTTGCAACCTATGAAGACGGCGACGCTAACGGCGCTGCAACAGATGCGTTAATCGCAGCTCTTGAAGCAAACGGCTCTGCTGAGGCTAAGGCAATCCTTGAAAACAAGGAATTCCTTTCCAAGAAGGCTATCTGGATCTTCGGTGGTGACGGTTGGGCATACGATATCGGTTTCGGCGGTTTAGATCACGTAATCGCTTCCGGTGAAGATGTAAACATCATGGTATTCGATACAGAAGTTTACTCCAACACAGGCGGACAGGCTTCCAAGGCTACACCCACAGGTGCAGTTGCTCAGTTCGCAGCAGGCGGTAAGCCCATCACAAAGAAGAACCTTGCTGAAATCGCAATGTCTTACGGCTATGTATACGTAGCTCAGATCGCTCTCGGTTACGATATGGCTCAGTCTGTAAAGGCTATTAAGGAAGCTGTAAGCTACAACGGTCCTTCTATCATCATTGGTTATGCTCCCTGTATCAACCACGGTATCAAGGGCGGTATGACAAATACTCAGAACGTTATCAAGAATGCGGTTATGGCAGGTTACTGGCATACATTCAGATACGATCCCAGACTCAAGGAAGAGGGTAAGGTTCCCTTCCAGATGGATTCCAAGGATCCTTCTACTTCCTACAGAGACTTCATCATGAACGAGGTTCGTTACAGCTCTCTTGCTCGTAAGTTCCCCGAAAAGGCTGAAGAGCTCTTCGCTGAGGCTGAAAAGCAGGCTAAGGCTAAGTATGAGCACTGGACAAAGTACGGTAAGCTCTACGAATAAGATTAATAAAAATAAAGCGTTTCTTCTGAAACGCTTTATTTTTTTGTCACCGAGGTGCTGTTACTCAGACAATTAGTCATTATATGTTAGCCTGCGACCTGAGAATCTTTTTTTGCAAGCCTTCGTCCTATCAGAAGATTCTTCACTCCGCCTGAAGGCAACGTTTAGGATGAGATTATAGAGTTAGTCATCCTTCTGCCGCATTGTCATTCTGAGTTGCAGGAGTTTTTTACGCCGAAAACGAAGAATCCCATCCTCTGAAAAGCTGAATTCTTTGGAGATTCTTCGCTTTGCCTGACATCTTCGCTAAGAATATGATTGTGAAAAAATTGACAATTATTTTAAATAAATTTATTGACGGGGGAATATAATCAATGGTAAAATAAAGTTAAACAATATTGCATTTTAAGAAAGGCGTGATTTAATGAAAAAATCAAGAAAATTAACAGCGTGGGTTTTAAGCCTTGTTATGCTTGTTTCCCTCATTCCGGGCGTTACGCTGACCGCAAGTGCGACTACAAAGAGTGGCACTACAGGCGAATGTACCTGGACATTTGACGACAGCACAGGCACGCTGACCATCAGCGGCGAAGGTGCTATGGTGAGTAGCTATACCAGCGGTTCTCAGCCCTGGTATGCTTACAAAGATAGCATAATGACAGTTATCGTTGAAAAAGGCGTTACTTCTATCTCTGCATACGCTTTCTATGATTTCCCTGCGTTGACGACAGTGAAAATTTCAGGCAGCGTAACAGCCATAGGACAAAATGCATTTGCTGATACCACTTCTACTGCCGGTTCTATGACTGCTGAGTATTATGGAAGTTCAAATCCAGGTGGCACCAATGTATTCTTTGGCAGAATTCTTCTGTATGTCAAAGTTCTTTCTGCCTATAGTGAAAATGTGTGTTGCGGGTTAATGGCCCGAGCTATGCTCGATGCGGCAAACGAGCCTGTTCCTTCCACACCTGTCACTTACACCGTAACCGTAAACACGAGTGCAAACGGCACAGTTGCAGCCAACGTTGATGAAGCGAAAGAGGGCGATACAGTTACTTTTACCGTAACACCTGCAACAGGATACGAGCTTGATACGCTTAGTGTTAAGGATGCTGACAGTGGTGATGTTACTGTTAACGACAATAAATTCACAATGCCTGCAAAAAACGTTACTGTTACCGCTACATTTAAGGCGGTAACTCCTGCTACTTATACCGTAAGCTTCAATGCAAACGGCGGCAGCGGTGAGATGGATGACCAGACAATAACTTCGGGCGTTGCAACCGCACTTTCAGAAAACACCTTCACAAGAGATAAATACACATTTAAGGGTTGGGCAACCTCGGCAAACGGTTCTGTTACATATACAGACAAGGAGTCGGTTACTGACCTTGCGATAGCAGATGGCAGCATTACACTTTACGCTGTCTGGGAATCAATTTATAAAAACTACCTTGTGAATTCTACAACCCTTTCTGATGTGCAGGATGTATTCAAAGACCTTGCAGAGGTAACAAAGACGGGGGATGTAATCACAATAAAGCTTCTTTCAGACATAACAGGCAGAATTGAGTTTAACGATATTGGCAGCGAATTCGTTATGGACTTAAACGGAAAGACTGTTGATGCAGGTTCTGTCATCCAGGAAGCACTCTGTCTGAATAACAACTTCAGCGGCACCGTAACCGTAACCGGTAACGGTACTTTTACAAGCGGAAGCAATAATGTAATTTATAAATCTTTCAGAGCCACGCTTAAGTTTGCACCGGCTGAAGGATATGATTGTTTTACACTTAAAGACGGCACAAGAAATGTACTGGCAAACGAGAATAATTTTGAAGCAACAAGCTTGACGGGCACCTACAACAGAGGTACAAGCTATGTTCTTACACAAAAGATTCTTCCCGACTACACTGTAACGTTTGACGCAAACGGCGGCAGCGGCACTATGGCAAGTGTTACTGTTAAGGAGGGTAAGAAATATACCTTACCCGAAAACGGTTTTACCGCACAGACCGGTTACAGATTTGCAGGCTGGGATAAAGGTGCCGTGGGCGATGAAATTACGGTTTCTTCCGATACCGCCATTAAGGCAGAGTGGGAGAAAATCCCCGCAGAAACACCGGGAATCACATCGGAGCCTCAGGGCTTTGAAGGTGCTGCTGCCTTGACATATGGCGAAATCGGCACAGATAAAAAGTTAAGCGTCGAGACCGATGCCGATACAGATGTATACGATGTAGCATATCAGTGGTACAAAAACACCGAAAGCTCCAAAGATGGTGCTGCTTTAATCGGAACATCCGATGAGCTTTCGATAGAAAGCAATCTTTCTGCAGGAGATTATTACTACTACTGCGTCATTACCGTTACAAGAAAAGACAACGGTGAAGATACATCTGTCGAAACCGCATTGGTAAAGGTTACAGTTAATAAAGCTGATCCTTTGTATACTGTTCCCGAAGGGCTTGAAGCAATCTATGGCGATACTCTTTTAGATGTTACTTTGCCTGCCGGATGGAGCTGGAAATTGGAAGGCACGATGCCTGTAGGTGAAACGGGAACAAACACCTTTGTTGCAGTATTCACGCCAGAAGACACAGAAAACTATAACACCATTGAAGCCGACGTTGATATAACCGTTGCAAGGCAGAAGGTTACAATGCCTGTGGCAGATGCCACTACATTTACCTACAATGGACAGTTGCAAGTATATAAGATTACTGCAAACGATAACTATACCATTACAGACAACACGAGAACAGATGCAGGAAGTCAGACTGTTACGGTTTCGCTTAACTACCCCACAAATTACGAATGGACTGACGGCACTACGGATGATTTAACCTTCAATTTTGAAATAAACAGAAAAGATATTTCTAATGCCGTAATCACTCTCGGCGAAGAGCTTACTTATACAGGAGAAGAGCAGGAGAGAGATTTTACCGTTGCACCTCTTGAAGGACTTACCATTACGTACGATGTTTCCAGAAACAAGGGAATAAATGCAGGAGATTATACGCTTACCCTGACGGGTAACGGCAATTTTACAGGAAGTGTTGAAAAGGCATGGGATATAAAAAAGGCGAATCATGCTATAAGTGATGAAGATATTCCTTCAGCGGAGCGTCTTGTAGCAGGAAAGCCGCTTTCTACATCTGCTCTTACACCTTCTGAACTTTATGATGAAGGTGAAAACCTTTTGGGTATATTCGTATGGGATGATGAGGATAGCACAATTGAAGAAAGCGGAACATATACAAAAACAGTAAGATTTATTCCTGAAGACAGCTTGAACTACAACGAGCAGACCTTTGAGGTAAGCATCAGAGTATTCCTTAATGTAGGTAGTGTCGGCGGAGACGAAACACGTTATTTCAATATTCAGTTTGAATCAAACGGCGGAAGCTATGTTAAGATTCAGAATGTTGAAGAAGGAGCAAGAGTTAAAGAACCTGCCGAGCCCACAAAGGAAGGCTTTATCTTTGACGGCTGGTATACCAACAAGAAGCTTACCGATGAATATAACTTCAAAAACAAAGTTGATGAAGGTTTTATCCTTTATGCAAAGTGGATAGAAGAAGACACAAATGATGATAAGGATGAGGATAAAGACGAGGATGAACACATTTGTCCTTCCGAGGCATTTACTGATCTTGATACTGATGCCTGGTATCACCTTGACACCGACTTTGTTCTTTCGGAAGGTCTTATGAAGGGAATGAGCGAGGATAGCTTTGAACCTTCTCTTAACCTTACCAGAGCAATGCTTGTAACTATTCTTTACCGACTTGAAGGAGAGCCTGCTACTAACAGAAGCATACCTTTCAGTGATGTAGATATGGGTTCATACTATGCAAATGCGGTATCCTGGGCAAAGCAGAACGGTATTGTAATGGGTGTAACAGAAAACGAATTTGCTCCCGATGCAAATGTAACAAGAGAGCAGATAGCAGCAATTATGTTCCGTTATGCTGTTATCAAGGGAATGAATGCTGTTACAATGGAAGAAAATCTTCATTTTGATGATGCGGAAGAAATTTCCGAGTATGCAATTTCTGCACTTAACTGGGCAGTGGGAACAGGGTTCATAAAGGGCAGAAGCGAAAACATATTAGCACCTAAGGAAAACGCGACGAGAGCCGAAATCGCGGCAATCCTTCACAGATTTATAGAATCTGATAAATAATTTTAAAGGAGCTGCAAATGCAGCTCCTTTTTCTTGACAAACAGCCCAAGTTGTGCCATAATAAAAAAGTTAGAAATTTAACAAGCGGAGGACGGAAATGATTAATAAAAGCATTAAAAAACTTGTAACATACGGAATTGAAAAAGGACTTATAGAAAAAGAAGATAAGATATATATTACCAATCAGATTATGGCACTTCTCAACCTTTCGGAATATGACGAGCCGAAAGAGGAGTTTTCGGATATTAATCTAGAGGAAACTCTCGGAGAAATTCTCACATTTGCGGTAGAAAACGGCATTATTGAAGACAGCATAGTATACCGTGATTTATTTGATACAAAAATTATGGGCGTGCTTACGGTGAGACCTTCCGATGTTATAAAGAAATTCAATGCATTGCGTGAAGAATCGGGAGAAAAGGCAACAGACTGGTTTTATAAATTCAGTCAGGATACCGATTATATAAGATGTTACAGAATTAAAAAGGATGTAAAATGGGTAACAGGAAGCAAATACGGCGACATTGATATAACAATTAATCTTTCCAAGCCTGAGAAAGATCCTAAAGCCATTGCCGCGGCAAAATTAAAGAAGCAGAGCGGATATCCCAAATGTCAGCTTTGCCGTGAAAGCGAAGGCTATGCGGGAAACGAAAATTTCCCTGCAAGGGAAAATCACAGAATTATACCGATTACGGTAAACGGAAAGCCCTGGTGCTTCCAGTATTCACCTTATGTTTACTATAATGAGCATTGCATAGTGTTCAATTCAGAACACACACCTATGCAGATAAATACCGATACCTTCAGAAAGCTTTTATCCTTCGTCGAGCAGTTTCCCCATTATTTCGTTGGCTCCAATGCGGATTTGCCTATTGTGGGCGGCTCTATTCTTACACACGACCACTTCCAGGGCGGAAAATATGAATTTGCTATGGCGAAAGCGCCCATAGAAGAAAGACTTGAATTCGCAGGCTTTTCAGATATAGAAGCAGGCATTGTTGCCTGGCCTATGGCAACTATAAGACTTCGCAGCAAAGATAAAGACAGAATATGTCTTCTTGCAGATAAAATCCTTGCTTCCTGGAGGAGCTACACCGATGAAGAAGCTTTTATATTCGCAGAAACAGACGGAGAACCTCATAATACTATAACACCCATAGCAAGAATGAAGGACGGTCTTTTTGAACTTGACCTTGTTCTTCGTAATAATATAACGACTGCGGAGCATCCTTTGGGATTATATCATCCCCATTCGGAACTTCACAATATTAAGAAAGAAAATATTGGCCTTATCGAAGTTATGGGGCTTGCGGTTCTTCCTGCAAGACTCAAGGAAGAACTCAGCTTGGTAGGAGAATTCATCGTTTCGGGAAAGAACCTTGCAACCGATGAGCGTACCGCAAAGCACGAAAGCTGGGTTGACGGCTTCATTGGAAATTATAATAATGTTACAGCCGAAAATGTTGATTCAATCATTAAAGACGAAGTCGGAAAGGTATTTGTAAAAGTACTGGAGCATGCCGGAGTTTATAAATGCACAAAAGAGGGAAGAAAAGCTTTCCGCCGCTTAGCAGAATCGGTTAAATAAAGTGAAAATGCACCGCAAAGCGGTGCATTTTTTATAACTTGACGCCGACGGGCGTTCTTTTTTTATAGTAGTGATATTCCGTGAAACCGATGCTTTTCAGCTTTTCCTTTGTTTCGGTAAAAGCATTTCCGACATTTTTGGCAATATGAGCGTCGCTTCCTAAAGTTATGAGCCTTCCGCCCAGGGCAAAATATTGCTCAACAACTTTTAGCGGAGGCATATATTCGCCGTAGAAGGAGCCGATTCCTGATGTGTTTACTTCAAGCGCGATGTTTCTTTCTATGATGACGGATAAAATTTCTTCTACCATATCGGCAAAATCGTTAACATTTATTCCTCCGTGGTATTTACCGTTGATATAGCGAAGCGGACAGGTTAAATGGGCAAGAATGTCAATGTCAATATTTTTTGCGGTATGCAAAACCTCGGATAAGTATTTTCCAAAATAGCTTTTTAAGAATTCTTCCGTGAAATCGGAAAAGTCAATTTTTGAATAGAAATCATTTACTTCCCCCATAAATGTGCTGTGAACCGAACCTATTACAACATCAAGGTCGGGGAGGGCGAGGATTCTTTTGGAGTATTCTTTATCGAGAAAGCCTTCCGCAAGCTCAACGCCTTTAAGTATAGTTATTTTATCACCGTATTTTATTCTTGCTTCGTCAACATCCTTATGACTCTGAAGTATTCTGTCATAAGCTTTTGTTTTCTCTGAGCTCGGTATATCAACATGGTCTGTTATACTTATTCCCGATATTCCTTTTTCTATCGCAGAAACGCAAAGCCCGTCAAGCCTTTGCGTGCAGTCGTCTGAATTATTTGTATGAGTATGCGAGTCGTACATATAAATGCCACCTTAATTTCGATAATCGCAGTATATCATAAATTTGGTGTGTTTTCAAGTCTTTTCACCTTCATACATTCATTCCGATGATAATCGGAGAGATAAGAAGATATTTAAGGGACTATAATACAATCCGCGTAAGCCGCTCTGTAAGGGATCTGGCATACAAAGTAATCGCAGTAAGAGAAAAGCTTTCCAACGAAAAGCAAACAGAGGTTACAAACGAGGAAATTGCAAAAGTTCTTGAAGTAGATAAAAAGGATGTTGATATGGCACTTGACGCCATTGCCGATCCTGTTTCCATATTTGATCCTGTTTATCATGACGGAGGGGATGCGGTATATCTGATGGATCAGATATCCGACGAGAAAAACACCGATGAAAACTGGACGGAATCCATAGCCCTTTCGGAAGCAATGAAAAGGCTTGGAGAAAGAGAAAAAAGGATATTAAAACTTCGTTTTTTTGAAGGAAAAACACAGATGGAAGTGGCGGAAGAAGTGGGGATAAGTCAGGCTCAGGTTTCGCGTCTTGAAAAGAGTGCCATTGATAATATGAGGCGAAATATCTGAGGGTGAAAAATAATGGCATTTTTTCGTATTCTTCTCAAAATATTCTTTGACAAATAAAGGTGTTTGTGGTATAATTTAGTGGTGAGAATTTGTTCAATCGAGGAGTAGACAATTATGTTTGGCGATTATGAAGTAAGAAACGGACATTTATATATTTCGGGCGCTGATACAGTTGAGCTTGCAAAAAAATACGGCACTCCGCTTTATGTTATGAGCGAAGATGTTGTGAGAGCATCCTGTCGTGAACTTAAAGGCGCACTTGATAAATATTACGATTCCTGCGGTATGATAACCTATGCTTCAAAAGCTATGTGTGTTAAGGAAATGTGCCGTATAGTTGCTTGTGAAGGGCTGGGAATCGACTGCGTATCAGGCGGAGAACTTTACACAGCCAAAGAAGCCGGTGTACCTATGGAGAAGGTGCACTACCACGGAAACAACAAGACAGACGATGAAATCAGGTTCGGACTGGATATGAAAGTCGGAAAATTCATCGTCGATAGCTATGAGGAGCTTATAAAGGTAAATAAATTTGCCGGGGAAAAGGGTATTGTTCAAAAAATTCTTATCCGTGTAACCCCGGGTGTTGATGCACATACCCATGATTTTATAAAAACCGGACAGATTGATTCCAAATTCGGATTTGCTATTGAGACCGGTGCGGCTGAAGAAATCAGCAAAAAAGCAGTGACACTTGAAAATGTTTTCTTAAGCGGTTTCCATTGCCATATCGGTTCTCAGATTTTTGAAAAAGAACCCTTTGTCGAGACAGCGGAAATAATGCTTGACTTCATTAACGATATGGAGAATAAACTCGGCATGACCTTTACAAATCTTGTGCTCGGCGGCGGATTCGGAATCAAGTATACAGAGGATGATAAACCGCTTCCGTATGATGAAATATTAAAACCGGTTCTTTTGTATGTCAAAGAACGCAGAATAAAAGAGGGCAAGGACTTAATCAGGCTTGGCTTTGAGCCGGGAAGAAGTATTGCCGGGCCTGCCGGAGTAACGCTTTATACTGTGGGAAGTGTTAAGGAAATTCCCGGCATCCGCACCTATGTTTCGGTTGACGGAGGTATGGGGGATAATCCGAGATATATACTTTATCAGGCAAAGTATGAATTCCTCATTGCAGGAAGAGCTGACCAACCAAAGGAAAAAATTGTTTCTGTTTGCGGAAAATGCTGTGAGTCGGGGGATATGCTTGGAGAAAATGTTCCTCTCGGAGAAGTCTCTGAAGGTGATATTCTGGCGGTAAAGGCAACCGGAGCATATAACTATTCGATGGCAAGTAACTATAACAGGATTCCCCGTCCGCCCGTTGTGTTTGTATCAAAGGGCGAGGACAGACTTTGCGTAAAGAGAGAGTCATACGAAGATTTAGTCAAACTTGATATATAAGGCGCAAGCCTTTTTAGGAGGTGTCAAAAACGGAAGAGGTAATTTTTAAAACCGAGGAATTTGAAGGTCCTCTTGATCTGCTTTTGCACCTTATCAGCAAGAACAAACTGAGTATTGTTGATGTTTCGCTTGCGAAAATAACCGATCAGTATTTTTCATATATCGAACAGTGGAAAGAAGAAAATATTGAATTTTCAAGTGAATTTCTTGTAGTTGCATCGGAGCTTTTGTATATTAAATCAAAGTTCCTGCTTCCGCGTCACGAAGAGGAAGAAGGAAACCCCGAAGACGAGGAGCAGAGTCTTCTTGCAAGACTTAAGGAATATAAGTTATTCAAGCATACAGCGTCTAAGATAGGCGACAGACAGTTTGAATCAAAATATCTATTCTTCCGTCTGGCAGAGCCTCTGAAGTTCAAAGCAAAGCCAATGAAAGAAATGCCGAAGGATAAGCTTTTGATGTCGCTTTACGGCTTAGCTGAGAGAAAGGCATCGTTAAGACCGCCGGGAAAAGAAGTTTTGAAAGATGCGATTGTTAAGAAGCCTGTAAGCATTTTTTCAAAGGTAAAGGATATTTTAAGAAACATCAAAAGAAAAACAAAGCTTAAATACAAGGAACTTTTCAAAGGAACGAGGAGCGATAAGGTAGCTTCCTTCCTTGCTCTTTTGGAGCTTATTAAGTTGAGCCGTGTGAAATTTGACGGTGAAGGTGATGACATTACCATCACACATGTAAAGAGGTGAAGGCAATGAACGAAAAAGAAAGGCTTGCAGCTTTTGAGGCAATACTTTTTGCATCAGGGGAAAGCGTTCCCAAAGATGCAATAGCAGAGTCTCTTGAGATAACTGAAGAAGAAGTTGAAGAGCTTTATGTAAAGCTTTCAGAAAAATATAAAGACAGTGGAATAGCGGTAATAAAACTTGATACTGACTATCAGCTTACAACAAAAAAAGAATATTATGAATATGTCAGAAGAGTGACAGAACCCAAGCGAAACACTCCTCTTTCAAATGCGGCATTGGAAGCACTGTCAATAATCGCATACAAACAGCCTGTTACACGAAGTCAGGTTGACTATATAAGAGGTGTTGACAGTTCAAGTTCGATGAGCAGACTCATAAACTGCGGACTTATCGAAGCCATCGGAGTATCGGACGCTCCCGGCAGGCCTTCTTTATATGCCACCACAAAAGAATTTTTGCGAGTATTCGGACTTGAAAGCCTTGAAGATCTTCCTGACATCGGAATGCTTGAACGGGAAATTGAGCTTGAAGAAAGCGATCAGCTTGCAATTGATACCGATGAAACGGAAGAAGCAGAAGAATAATATAAAGGTTGTGTTAGTCTGATTATCGGAATAATAGCAGCAATTATACTTTTGGCCTGTATAGTTGTATTGTATATACCCATTAGGCTATACATTCGGTATAAAGAAAAGAAGCTTGATTTTTCAATTCATTACGGAAAAATCAAAATCAGGATTCCTTTGGGTTCAAATAAAAAGGCAAAAAGCAAGGCGGGAGAGAAGAAGGAGAAAAAAGAAAAAGAGGACGATTTCGGAAATTTCCGGAAATTTATCGCTCTGATTCAGGCTTTTTACGATACTTCTCCCAAAATACGGAAAATAATTATTGTCGAAAGGCTTAAGGCGGATTCTGTTTACGGAACGACCGATGCTGCTTTTACAGGAATGGCAGTAGGATTCGCTTATGCGGAAATTTATAAACTAATCGGATTTATAAGTACGATATTTACGGTTAAGCAGCCTGAGATAACAATAAAACCTGTATTCGGCGAAGAGTCGGTTTTCGAAATTGAAGGCGAAGGCATAATAAAAACTAAAGCGGCACATATTATTTCTACAGCAATTAAATTTTATTTTAATTATAAAAAAGCTTTAAGATGAAAGGATTGATTTTTATGACACATCCAATTCAAGGATTAATGGAAGCTTCCATGAAAAACATCAAAGAGATGATAGACGTAAATACAATTATCGGTGAGCCTGTACAGACTCCGGACGGAACAACAATTATCCCTGTATCCAAGGTGGCTTTCGGCTTCGGAGCAGGTGGTTCCGACATTCCGGTTAAGGGTGGAAACGGCACTGCGGAAACTCCTTTCGGCGGCGGCAGCGGTGCAGGTGTCTCCATTAAACCCGTAGGATTTCTTGTTGTAGGAGCAGATCAGATCAAGCTGCTTCCCATTGATTCCGCAGGTTCAACTCCTGTGGACAAGCTCTTTGAATTCATTCCCCAGATGGTTGATAAGGTAAACCATATCATCAAGGAAAAGAAGGAAAAGAAAGAAAGCACAACCGAACTTTAATTTATTGTAAATAAACATTTCCTCCACTCATATAATGCTTTAGGTGGGTGATTTGTTTGCGTAAAATAGCAATATTTATAGTGGTGATGATTTTAGGAAGTGCTTCGTTTAAGGTATATTCTCATTTTGATGTTTCGGCAAAATCAGCCATATTGATAGATGCCGAAACCGGCAGAAGTATCTACGAAAAGAATGCTGATGAAAGGCTTCCGATGGCAAGCACCACTAAAATAATTACTGCAATTACTGCGATTAAATACGGAAACCTTTCCGATGTTGTCACGGTTTCTTATAATGCGGCAACAACGGAAGGGTCTTCGGTATGGCTTTCTGAAGGAGAAAAACTTACTTTATCGGATTTATTGTATGCAATGATGCTGGAATCCGGAAACGATGCTTCTGTGGCAGTGGCGGAACATATCAGCGGAAGTGTCCGGGATTTTGCTGTGCTTATGAATAAGGTGTGTAAGGAAGCCGGTGCTTTTTCAACCAACTGCGTTACTCCCAGCGGACTCGATGATGAGCTTCATTATACAACGGCACGGGATATGGCCAAAATTGCTGGCTTCGCAATGAAAGATGAAGTTTTCAGAGATATCGTTTCTACATATAAGGCTGTGATTCCGTGGGAAGGAAACGACTGGGACAGAACACTTGTAAATCACAACAAATTGCTTATAAATTATGAAGGCGCTGACGGAATTAAAACCGGATATACTAAAAAATCCGGAAGATGTCTGGTATCAAGTGCCAGTAAAGATTCGTGGAGACTTATAGCGGTTACACTGAATGCAGCTGACGACTGGAACGATCATATTAAGATGCTTGATTATGCATATGATAACTTTGGCGAAGAAACAGATTTAATCAAAAAATATATTCCGCTTGGAAAAATACGGGTATTGGGCTCCGAAAGCGGATATATAAATTACGGTGCCGGAGAAAGCGTAACTATACGGAAGCTATCCGATAAAAGTGAGGCAGTTATCAGATATGATATTCCGGAAAGCATAAAAGCTCCACTCGGAAAAGGAGAGCAGATAGGCTGTGCGGATATATTTTTGGGAAATAATTACTATAAATCGGTTCCGTTGTTTGCCTTTGAAGATGCATACAGGGATGATAAGCTTTTTATTTTCAGGGAACATTTTGTAAGATTACTTGAAATATTACTTTATTCAGTGAGGTGATTTTATATGCGATTACAAAAATTTTTAGCTATTTGCGGCGTGGCATCAAGAAGAAAAGCCGAAGAAATAATTGCTTCAGGCAGAGTATATGTAAACGGAAATAAAATTACCGAGATGGGATTTTCTGTGAATGAGACAATTGACGTTGTAACTGTTGACGGAGAAAAGCTTCGCCCTGAAGAAAATAAACGCTATATTATTCTAAACAAGCCCAAGGGCTACATTACCAGTATGAACGATCAGTTTGACAGACCGGATATTACGGCTCTGATTTCTGATATAAATGAAAGAGTTTATCCTGTAGGAAGACTTGATTATGATACAGAAGGATTACTTCTTTTGACAAATGACGGCGAATTTGCAAATGCTGTTGCTCATCCCAAAAAGAACATAGATAAGGTTTATATAGCAAAAGTCAAAGGTTTTTTTGATGAAGAGGTTGCTGATAAACTTCGTGCGGGCGTTATGATAGACGGAAAAATGACAGCCCCTGCAAAGGTTACCGTATTAAAGTCGGAGGGGAATGTTTCTGAGGTCAGAGTGACAATTCACGAAGGAAGAAACCGACAGGTAAGGAAAATGTTTGAGGCGGTTTCCTGTAGGGTTTCTGACCTTAAAAGGACAGCTATCGGAGGCTTTATGCTTGGAAATCTTCCTAAAGGTTCCTGGCGTGATTTTACAGAAGCTGAAATGAAACTTATTGACAAATATAAAAAATAACTGTAACGGAGGGACGGAAGGTGTATAAAATACATCCCGTTGAAGAACGGATAATAGCGAAGAGCATTTGCCCGGAGCTTTCTGAAAACGAAATTTTATTTGTTGTAAACGAAGAGGGTAAATTTACAGGGAAATCCATTTGCGAATTTATCGAAGATACTGTTTATGTAAAAAATCTTACAGCACCTTATGACGATGCAAGAACACTTATGTTTCTCAATATGTTAAATTACGCTGAAAGACGCGGAATTAAAAAAGCTGTATGTATTAATAAGGAACTTGATGATTTATGCAAGCGATACGGCTTTGATGAAAATATGGCAGTGAGCCTTGAGGGATTTTTTGCTCCCGGGGCACATTGCAACCATGAATAGCAAATAAATTCTTTAAGACTACCTTAAAGAATATTTGAATAATTCCTAAAAAATAAAGGAAAAAATATACATTATAACAGGGGGTATTTCTTTGGACAAGCTTCAGGAATTAATCAACCGCAAAAATGCGGTGATGACAGGCAGCGGCGAACCTGAAAACGGAAAATTGTCTGCAAGAGACAGAATCGCTCATCTTTTTGATGAGGGAAGCTTTATCGAAACAGATATGTTTTCCGGAAGAGAAGGGGATGCGGCAGCTGAGGGGGTTATAACCGGCTACGGTACGGTTGACTCCAGATTGGTATTTGTCTATGCTCAGGACGGACTTGCCGGTGGCGGTGCTTTCGGATGCGAGCAGGCAAAGAAAATTACAAAAATAATGGATATGGCATTAAAGACAGGAGCACCTATTGTTTCCTTACTTGATTCCTGCGGAACAAAGCTTTCTGACGGAGTTGCAGCACTTGGTGCTATGGGAGAAGTTATCTCAAGAAGCGTTAAGGCATCCGGTTCAATCCTTCAGATTTCCGCTATATTCGGCACTTGTGCAGGCGGAGCGGCATTTACACCCGCAATGGCTGACTTTCTCATTATGACAGAGGACAGCGCTATGATGATAAACGGTCCCGCCACTTGCGCGAAAGACGGTGAAATCTTAACGGCAGAAGATATGTGCGGCGCAAAGGTTAATGCAACAATAAGCGGAAATGCACATTTTGTAGCATCAACTGATGCTGAAGCTGTTGCTAAAATCCGCGAGCTTATAACTCTTCTTCCCGGAAATGCGGAAGAAATGGCACCCGAAACAGAGTGTGCTGACGATCTTAACAGAATTTCAGGTCAGCTTGGCTCAATCGGTATGCCTATGGTTGAAATTATCCGTCAGGTTGCTGATAATTGTGAATTTACAGAGGTTTCCGCATTATATGCCGAAAATGTTCTCACAGGCTTTATCCGCATCAACGGACGTACCGTTGCTGTTGTAGCCAATAACGGAGAACTTGACTCATCAGCATCCTGTAAAGCTGCTGATTTTATCCGCTTTGCAGACAGCTTCAATCTTCCTGTACTCACATTCTGTGATACAGACGGATATAAGGCATCTAAGGAAGAGGAAAAGAACGGACTCGCAAAATATGCAGCCAAGCTTTTATATGCTTACAGCGAAGCAACTGTTCCCAAGGTAACAGTTATTTGCTCCAAGGCTTGCACAGCATCATCTGTTGCTATGGGCTCGAGAGCAGCCGGCGCTGATTTTGTTGTTGCGTGGCCCAACGCAGTTATCGGTGCACTTTCTTCCGATATGGCTTCTGTTCTTCTTTATGAAGAAGATCTCAAGGCAGGTATGAGCCGTGATCAGGTAAAGGCTAAATACGAGGATGAAGCGGCAAATGCTTTTGAAGCGGCAAAAACCGGATTCATCGACGATGTTATCGAGCCTGATTCTACAAGACCCAGAATTGCGGCGGCTCTCGAAATGCTTTACACAAAAAGCGATGTTTCTCCCGTAAAAAAGCACGGAAACTTTTCTTTCTAAGGAGGGGTTCTGATGACATTAAGTAACGGAAGCACTTTGACAGAGGTATTATCTGTAACACTGCTTGGTATTCTGATAGTTTTCTCAGCGCTTGTCATACTTATGATAGTGCTTTATCTTATGAAGCTTTTTGCTCCTTCAGAAGAAGGCAAAAAGGCTGAAAAAGTAAAAGAAACACCGGCACCTAAGATGACAGAAAAGCCTATTGTCAATGACACGGATGATGAAGAGCTTATTGCTGTGCTTACAGCGGCAATAGCGGCATCACTTCAGACATCTGCATATAACTTAAGGATCAAGTCCTATAAGAGAGTTCCTTCCAAGAACTCCAAAAGAGTATAAGAAAGAGAAAGGATGAACATTATGAAGAAATTTAACATAAAGGTAAACGGAAAAACATATGAGGTAGAGGTTGAAGAGCTCGGCGGAACTCCCGCTGTTTATACAGCACCCGTTGCACCTGTAGCAGCACCCGCTACTGCTCCTGCAGCTCCTGCTTCTGCAGCTCCTGCGGCTCCCGCAGCATCAGGCACTGCCGGCGCAATCAGCGTAAATGCTCCTATGCCCGGAACAATTAACGCTATCAAGGTTAAGGTTGGAGATTCTGTTACAAAGGGACAGGTTTTAGTTGTTCTTGAAGCCATGAAGATGGAAAACGAAATTATGGCAGATTCTGACGGAAAAGTTGCATCTGTTGCTGTTTCCCAGGGACAGACAGTTAATACAGGCGATGTACTTGTAACCCTTAACTAAGGGAGGGGAATAATTTGGAATTCTTTACTACATTAGGAGCCGGCATTGTGGATTTCGTCAAGGAAACAGGCGTATCCATTTTGTTCGGTCAGGACGGAAACCCCTTAAATCTTGTGATGATAGCAATTGCCTGCGTGCTTTTCTATCTCGCAATAGTAAAAGGGTTTGAACCGTTACTTCTTTTACCTATAGCTTTCGGTATGCTTCTTACAAACCTTCCTGCGGCAGAAACATCAAGAATTTTCCACGCAGAATGGTTCGTTCAGAAAGATATCGATTTTGGTCAGGTTCTGCATGACGGCGGACTTTTAGACCTATTGTATCTCGGAGTTAAGCTTGGTATTTATCCTCCGCTTATCTTCCTCGGAATCGGTGCAATGACAGACTTTGGTCCGTTGATTGCAAATCCCAAGAGCATTTTGCTCGGTGCTGCAGCGCAGCTTGGCGTTTTCATTACCTTCCTCGGTGCAAATCTTATGGGCTTCACACTTAAAGAAGCAAGTGCGATAGGTATCATCGGCGGCGCTGACGGTCCTACTGCAATTTATGTTACAAAAACCCTTGCTCCGGATCTTTTACCGGCTATAGCGATTGCGGCATATTCCTATATGGCATTAATCCCTCTTATTCAGCCTCCTATTATGAAGCTTCTTACAACAAAGAAGGAGAGAGGCGTTGTAATGGAACAGCTTCGTACTGTTTCCAAGAAGGAAAAGATAATTTTCCCCGTAATCGTTACAATCGTTGTAGGATTAATAGTTCCTGATGCTGTACCGCTTGTTGGTATGCTTATGCTCGGTAACCTCATAAAGGAATCCGGCGTTGCGGACAGACTTTCAAAGACAGCACAGAACGAGCTTATGAACATAGTAACAATTTTCCTCGGCGTAACTGTTGGTGCAACAGCAACTGCTGATAACTTCCTTTCTCCCAGAACCCTCGGAATAATTGCTCTCGGACTGGTAGCGTTTGCAATCAGTACAGCAGGCGGACTTTTATTCGGAAAGCTTATGTATAAGCTTACAGGCGGAAAGGTTAACCCTTTAATTGGTTCTGCAGGCGTATCTGCTGTTCCTATGGCTGCAAGAATGAGTCAGAAGGTTGGTCAGGAAGAAAATCCTTCAAACTTCCTTCTTATGCATGCAATGGGCCCCAACGTAGCAGGTGTAATCGGTTCTGCCGTTGCGGCAGGTGTATTCCTTGCTCTTTACGCGTAAATTATATTAGATTGGAGATTATTAAACATGGGTGTTAAAATAACAGAAACCATTCTTCGTGACGCACATCAGTCTCTGATTGCTACAAGAATGACAACAGAAGAAATGCTTCCCGCCCTTGAAATGCTTGATAAAGTCGGCTATCACGCCCTTGAAGCATGGGGTGGAGCAACTTTCGATTCCTGCTTAAGATTCCTTAATGAAGATCCCTGGGAAAGACTTAGAAAGATTCGTGCCAAGGTTAAAAACACAAAGCTCCAGATGCTTTTCAGAGGTCAGAATATCTTAGGATATAAGCATTACGGAGACGACGTTGTTGAATATTTCGTACAGAAATCCATCGCAAACGGTATTGATATCATAAGAATTTTCGACGCTCTTAACGATACAAGAAACTTAAGAACCGCAATTGAGGCTACAAAGAAGGAAAAGGGCCACGTTCAGGCTGCACTTTCCTATACAATAGGCGGTCCCCACACTCACGACAGCTTCGTTACTCTTGCAAAAGAGCTTGAAGAGATGGGTGCTGACAGTATCTGTATCAAGGATATGGCAGGCTTACTTCTTCCTTACAAGGCTGAAGAGCTTGTTAAAGCGTTAAAGCAGAGCGTAAAGATTCCGATTGAGCTTCATACTCACTATACAAGCGGCGTTGCTTCCATGACTTACTTAAAGGCAATCGAAGCAGGTTGCGACATTGTTGACACAACTCTTTCTCCTCTTGCACTCGGTACTTCTCAGCCTCCCACAGAGCCTTTAATTGAGACTCTTGCAGGAAGCAAGTACGATACAGGCTTAAAGCTTGACGCTCTTACAGAAGTTTCCGAATACTTCAAGGGCTTAAGAGAAAAATATCTTGCAGAAGGTCTATTAAATCCGAAGCTTCTTTCGGTTGACGTAAACACACTTTTATATCAGGTTCCCGGTGGTATGCTTTCAAACCTTGTTTCTCAGCTTAAACAGCAGGGCAAGGAGGACAAGCTTGACGAAGTTCTTAAGGAAGTTCCCAAGGTTCGTGAAGATTTAGGTTATCCTCCTCTTGTTACCCCCACTAGCCAGATTGTAGGTACACAGGCCGTTCTTAACGTAATCTGCGGAGAAAGATACAAGATGATTTCCAACGAAACGAAGGGTATCGTTCGCGGCGAATACGGTAAGACTCCCGTTCCGATTTCCGATGAAATCAGAAAGAAGATTATTGGAGATGAAAAGCCCATTACCTGCAGACCTGCAGATAAGATTCCTGCGGAGCTTGATAAGTACAGAGATGAAATGAAAGAATATATGGAGCAGGAAGAGGACGTTCTTTCCTATGCTCTCTTCGGACAGGTTGCTGTTAAGTACTTCCAGGCAAGACAGGCTCAGAAGTATAAGGTTGATGCAAGCCTTGCAGACACCGAAAACAAGACCTATCCCGTATAAGCTATGTATGATTTGACTTCGCCGTCAGTTATACGGCATTTATGCGATGAGTTCGGATTCTCTTTCAAAAAAGGCTTCGGACAGAATTTTTTAACCGATGCAGACGTGCTTTTATCCATTGCCGAAGCGGCAGGGAGTGAAGGCGTTTTAGAAATCGGTCCGGGCTTCGGAACATTAACGGCAGTTTTAGGTAACCGTGCGAAAAAGGTGGTTTCCATTGAAATTGACCGCACGTTGGAGCCGGTTTTAAAAACAACGCTGGCAGGATTTGACAATATTAAAATTCATTTTGCCGACGTTATGAAAACCGACCTTGAGAAGCTTATAAACGAGGAATTTCCCGGTATGAGCTTGAGTGTTGCGGCGAACCTGCCTTACTATGTGACAAGCCCCATACTCATGAAGCTTCTGGAAGAAAAACTCCCCTTTGAAAACATCGTTGTTATGGTTCAGAAAGAGGTTGCTGAAAGAATAGTTGCAAAGCCCGGCACCAAAGACTATGGTGCGTTAACGCTTGCCGTATCTTATTATGCCGATGCTGAAATCATTACGACCGTTCCGGCTGAAAGCTTTGTTCCTGCACCAAAGGTTGACTCCGCGGTAGTATCTATGAAACTCTTAAAAGAGCCCCCCATCGATGCTCCCGAAAAGGATTATTTTCGCCTTGTCAAAGCATCCTTTGCTCAGAGAAGAAAGACGATGCTTAATGCTCTTTCAAACGCCGGCTTTTACGGAAGCAAGGACGATATAAAGGCAGTTCTGGAAAGCCTTGGATATGACTCAAACTTAAGGGGAGAAACCCTTTCAATGAAAGAATTCTCTGAAATAGCAAAACGATTTACGAAATAAAAAAAGAATCGTAAGCTTTCGCTTACGATTCTTTTTTTATTTCTCTATTACCGCCGTTACAATAGAATGAGCATCTAAGTTAAATTCTTTAATATACCCATCCATTCTTACGATGCAGGGGAGGTTTTGGTTGGTTCTGTTAAGAAGCACCGAAACCACTGTTCCGTCGGGATTTTTGAATGCAACGGTCTCTACGTTGTGATTATAAGAGCTTGATGCAACAACCTTTGCCCCGGGCACAACAAATTTACTGTAATGACCAATGTAATAATAGGATAGCCTGTATATAAGTTCGTTCGTCTCTTTATTGTAGTAAACGGGGGCATCGACGGAGCATCCTCTGCCTTCTCTGTTATGGAAGGGCCCGTTATTTTCGTCAACTAAAAGATTCCAGTCGCAGAAATAATGTGTTCCGTTATTGAAGCATCCTGATATATCGTGGGCATAGTATTCGGCGAATTCCAGATTGTATTCTTCTTTTATTCCGCTTCCCGGGATAGCACGGCATCCTTCGCTTTCGATGCTTATTTTATCGGGATATTTTGTATTGAATGCCTTAAGCTCGCCAAAGTGGTCGCCCGAGTACCAGTGATATGCAATTCCGTCACAGTATTTTCCGTTGTCGCTTTCTAAAATCGCTTTTGCTCTTTCGTAAACTCTTTCTCTGCAATGATCATAGCAAAGAATTTTCACGCCGCTTCCTTCGAGCTCTTTACCGAGATAGCCCAAAAAAGCCGCTTCTTCCTCGGGTGTATAGAGGCAGGACTCCCATATCTGATGATGCCTCGGCTCATTTTGCATTGTTACGCCCCAGATGTTAATTCCGTTTTCTTTGCACGCTTCAATATACTTTCTGAAATACTTAGCCCAGAGAGGATAACATTCCTTTTTAAGGTGTCCGCCGATTCTTGAATTATTGGTTTTCATATAGGAAGGGGGAGACCAGGGTGATGAAAACAAAGTGAGTTCTGTATATTTTTCTGCCGCCTTTATAAAAGGAAAAACCGCTTTTTTATCGTGCGAAATATCAAATGTGTCAAGAGTTTCGTCGCCTTCTTCAACATAGGTATAATCCTCTGTAGAAAAGTCACAGCTTCCTATGCTAAGTCTTCCGAGGGTGTAGCCGATTCCGTCCTTTTTATCAAAGTATGCCTTTTCAAGCTCCGCTTTTTTATCCTCAGGCATAATACTCCATACTGTTGCGGCTGTATCGCTGAAGGCACCGCCCATACCGCCATAGGTCTGAAGCTCAACATCGCTGTGAATATTAATAAGACGAGATTCAACATCTCCCGGATGGCCCTGTTCTTCTATTATATCGGTATTTTTATACTGCATATTATCTTCAACGGTTTTCGTAAGTCTTTTTCCGTTCTGATCGGTAACATAAAAAACAACTTTCATTTAATCAACTCCATTGTGTTTTATTTCATCTTGAATTCCAGTTTTCCGCCTTGCATAAGTTCTTTTGCAGAAATGGTATAGTTTTCGATTGTTTTTCCGTTAAAGGCAATGGATTCAACCTGATAATTTTCAGGTGATAAATTATCTGCAGTGATGAAAAGATCATTTCCGCTTGAAAGCTTTATTTCGGCTTTTTTAATATGAGGAGAGCCCAACAGGAATTCGCCGGTACCCGGAACAGGGAAGAGACCGAGAGCATTCCATACAAAGCAGGCAGAAAGTCCGCCGGAATCATTATTTCCGGGAAGTCCGCCTTTGCCGGTTTTATAAGAGTCGGTAACGCACGCGTGGATTATTTCACATAATCTGTCGTGCCTTCCTGCATATATGTATGCATATGGTGCTTCTAAGTCACATTCGTTATTAAAGCCCTGGAAACGGTGGTAAGCAGTTTCTGATATTTCCCTGTCAGCACCCTGATGTGTTATCTGTTTAAGACTTTCTTTTCCAAATCCGAAAAAGTCATCAAGGAGTCCGGAAAAGCTTTCCTTTCCGCCTGCAAGCTTTACGCGCTCATCCATATATTTATGAAGTCTGAAGGAGTAGGTGTAACGGTCACCTTCGTAATATATCGAATTTTCGGTTAAAAGTCCGTCTTTTTTATCATATGCATTAATCCAGTTTGATGCAAGGGGCAGAAGTTCGGTTTTAAGTGATTCATCATCTGTAATATCAAAAGTACATATGCAGGCATCTGCCATATCAAGTATATGAGTCGCCCTTTCAAAAGTACCGTTTTTAATAAAGTCTTTATTTGAGTCAAGCGAAAGCTCTCGTCTTATACAATCTGTAACAGTTTTTTTGTCAATTCCTTTTATTCCATAGTGGCAGGCGTTAATAAGAGTTATGATTCCCAGCATCTTTGCCTGCTCTTCGCAAGGGAATTTGTCGGCAAGAACTATGGAGCAGGGGATTCTTCCTAAGGTTTCGCTTGTATTAATCAGTGCTTTTGTAATCTTTTCCGCCATATCGGGATAAAATGCCATGATAAGCGGAAGGGATGTTTTATACTGATCCCACAGCGTAGCAAAATCCGTTACGAGCTCATTTTTTATTCCAAGTAACTCTTCTCCCGACATATCTACAGGCTTAATAAGGCTGTGATAAAGGTTTGAATAAAACTTCTTTTTTAATTCTTCATCGTCCGTTTCTATGGCTATCCTTGAAAGATATCCGTTCCATATTTTATAGGCTTTTTCTGCCGTTTCTGAAAATGATTCCGTGCTGTTATTTATATTTTCAAGAGCTTTAGCAGAGCTTATTGTAGAATAAGAAACTTTTAAGGTGATTTCATCTCCCTCAAAATCGAAAACCGCACCGAAGCTTTCGGATACATCACTGACAGATAAGGAATCAGAAATTGTTTCGCATAAATTTTCAAACAGCTCACATCTTACATAGCGGCCTTCTGCTTTAACGGCAAAATAAAGCTTTACTCCGGAAAGCACCGCTTCAAAGAGAACCTCACCTTTCTGAGTAAGTTTCAGGGATGCATCTTCTATCGAAGAGTTATATGCTGTTCCTAATTTCTTTAATATGCCGTTATTGGAAAAATCAACCGCAACACGCCCGCGCGGATTTTTGAATTTATACAAATGATAAGCCGTTGAACTGTTTACGGTTAAAGAGCAGGAAACAGCATTGAAATCCGTTGAATAGAAGCCGGGAACGGCTTTTTCGTTTGTGTTTTCGTGAAATTCCGCTATATTCTTTATATCTCCGTAAAACGGCGTTACTATTGCGTAGTTATAATAAAATCCGATTGCTCCGGTACCGGACTGATGCAGATGGGAAAAGCCTCGTATCATCTGCTTTTCGCTTATCTTATATATACCCCCGCAGGAATTGGGGCAATGGTTGCCGTAGCCTGTAGGATATCCGCCGCTATATGCTCCTGCCGACATCTTGCCGAAGGGAAGCACGGCGTGGGGAGTGGTGTTTCCGCATATTGCCTTTATATAAAACCATTTTGAAGCAGGACCGTTTTCGGGGAAATTGTCAACTTCGCCATTACCGTAAAATACATCGGCATAGCGGCAAAAATCTTTTTCCATATTAAAACACTCCTTTTTGTTTTTTCACATTATAACATCTGAATAATTAAAAATCAACTGAAAAATAATTTATTATTATCATAAAATAGCTTGAAATAAATGTAAATGTGTGGTATATTAAATTCAAGAGAACTATTGCGCTGAGTTACGCCTTTGTTTTATCATATATTTTAATTTAGTAAGTTGATTATTCGTAAAAGATAAAATGTAAGGAGAGAGTTTCGTGATATTATTTTTTTTAGGAATCGCAACGTCTATACTTGGAATTGTTGGTCTTTTTATTGAACAATATACCCTTGTTTACATAAGTGCTGGTTTTTATGTAGTCGAAACTATTTGCGGACTAATTACAGGAGAATTAAAAAATTTAGGAACAACAATTTTTACAATTTGTGTTTCTGCCATTGTTGCAGCGTTTACGTCTTTCGGACTATTGAATTCGATTTGTGTGGGATTAACAATAGAAAGCGCTGTAATGAGTATTCTTGGAACAGTATTCTTTTTTGTATCTTTTAAATAATAAATAGTTATTATATCAATAGAACAAGGTGATTGATTTGGCAGCAAATTACTCAAACGAATATATGCAATTAATGAAGGAAATATCTAAAAGTTATTCCTGTACACACGGAAAAGTTTCCGAAGCTTTTTTGGTTAATGACAACGAAGATAAAATAGATCGCATATCCATTGTCGTTACGATCATCGTTATTTTGGCCATAGTTTGCGCTATAAGTAGCGTTTTTCATTTGATTTTCGCTTCAATAATAAGCGCATTGAATATTCTTATGATTTTTATTTTTTTATTAATACTTGCCGGCTTTGTTATATTTGTTCCGTTTATTATAGAAAGCATTTTTAAACCGATTTTAGAGTTGAAAAAAGGTGACGAGATTTTTTACAATCAAGAAAAGACATGCCATTGCGCCGTAGCTGGATATTTTTATTATTCGGCCCATATTAGAGGAAATAAATCAGCCTCAAAGCGACTTGAAATGCTGCTGAAAACCCCAGAACTTTTGTCGTTTTTCTCAATTAATGGATTAGCCGAAAATTCAAAAGAAAAAAATCACCAAAAAACATTTTTAGGAATCGAAATAGTATATATAGAAGAATATAGAGCATTCGTAACAGAATATTATGGTGACCGATTACAAAAGCCAAAAGAATACGCATTGTTTTATGAAACCAATGCGAAAATGTTTAGTAACCAAATATTTTATTATGACAAACTTAAAAATGAAACTCATTATGAAATAGAAAATTTAGATTTCGGAGAATCAGATTTATATTCAAAAGCTCGTGATTGTCACTATAAATGGTATATGGGAGACGAAAGTAATAGGATTCTATTTAAGAAATTATATCTTAATGATGTGGTCTTAAAAAAACATCAAGAGCATATAAAAAAATTAAACGAAGAAACAGATTATATATTTAGCCGTAGCGATGATTCGTTAACATTTGATCATTTAATGAATTCTGTTGTTAATAATATAAAATGATTCAAAATATTACAAAACACCAATCGATAAGCATTATGCATAAAGTTTAATAATAAAGAGAACAAGTAAGGAATTTAAGACAATTACTTGTTCTTTTTATTATAAAAAAATATTTCATCTTATTGACGAATTTACTTGAAATAAATGTAAATGTGTGGTATACTTGTTATCGAAATACATATGCGAGAAGGAGCGGTTTGAATTGCAGAACAGAGAACTTGAAAAAATAGCATACAACATTAGAAAAAACGCTGTAACGGCAGTATATCATGCGGCAGCCGGCCACCCGGGCGGTTCGCTTTCCATAGCTGACCTTATGGCGGTTCTTTATTTTGAGGAAATGAACATTGATCCTGAAAATCCCAAGAAGGAGGACAGGGACAGATTTGTTCTTTCAAAGGGACATTGCAGTCCCGCTCTTTACGGTGCACTTGCTGAGAGAGGCTTTTTCCCCAAGGAAGACCTTAAAACCTTCCGTCATACAGACAGTTACCTTCAGGGACATCCCGATATGAAGGGTGTTCCCGGTGTTGATATGTCAACAGGCTCACTTGGTATGGGCGTTTCTGCAGCTTGCGGTATGGCACTTTCCGGTAAGATTTATAAAAATGATTACAGAGTATATGCCGTACTTGGTGACGGTGAAATTGAAGAAGGTCAGGTTTGGGAAGCGGCAATGTACGCAAGCCATTATAAGCTTGATAATCTTTGCATATTTGTTGACGTAAACGGCCTTCAGATTGACGGTGCAACAAAGGACGTTATGAATTCTGCACCCATTGATAAGAAGTACGAAGCTTTCGGCTGGAATGTAGTTGTAATTGACGGTCATAACTATGACGAGATAAGAGCGGCTATTAAAAATGCGAAGGAAACCAAGGACAAGCCCACAGCGGTTATTATGAATACCACAAAGGGCAAGGGTGTATCCTATATGGAAAATTCCGTTGAATGGCACGGAAAAGCGCCCAACGAAGAACAGTACAACATAGCAATACAAGAGCTTGATGCATATCTTGCAAAGCTTAACTAAAGGAGGGGAAGGATAATGGCTAAAAAGGCAACAAGAGAAGCTTACGGTGAGGCTTTAAGAGAATTCGCCGAGAAGTATGACTACGTGGTTTTGGATGCTGACCTTGCAGAAGCAACAAAAACCGGGATTTTCAAAAAGGCTTATCCTGACCGTTTCTTTGATACGGGTATTGCAGAAGCGAATATGATAAGCGTTGCAGCAGGTATTGCTTCAACAGGGAAAACTGTTTTTGCAAGCTCCTTTGCAATGTTTGCGGCAGGAAGAGCATATGAACAGATAAGAAACTCTGTTGGTTATCCTCATCTTAACGTAAAAATCGGTGCAACTCACGCCGGAATTACAGTTGGTGAAGACGGTGCAACACATCAGTGTCTTGAAGATATCGCTTTAATGCGTTCAATCCCCGGTATGGTTGTAATCAATCCTGCAGATGCAGTTGAAGCTAAAGCTGCAGTTGAATTTGCAATTCAGTACAAAGGTCCCGTTTACTTAAGATTCTGCCGTCTTGCATCAGAAGATATTTTTGATGCCGAAACCTTTAAGTTTGAGCTTGGAAAGGCACAGGAGTTAAAGGAAGGAACAGATGTTACGATAATCACAACCGGTCTTATGGCAACAGCATCTTTGGAAGCTTCTGAATTGCTTAAGGCAGAAGGAATTTCTGCAAGAGTAATAAATATGGCATCAATAAAGCCTATCGACGAAGAAATTATCGTTAAGGCATCCAAAGAAACCGGAGCAATCGTAACCGTTGAAGACCACAGCGTAATCGGCGGTCTCGGAACAGCAGTTGCGGATGTATTGGCTGAAAAAGCTCCTGCAATCCTTCGTAAAATCGGAGTACAGGATAAGTTTGGAAGAAGCGGTAAGCCCGCAGAGCTCTTAAAGGTTTACGGTATGACAGCAGAAGATATTGCCGCTGCGGCAAAGGATGCAATAAATAATAAATAATCTGGCTTTTACAGGGCTGTTTTATGCAGCCCTGTAATTTTGCTAAAGTAACCCGAAAGGAAGAATATAAAAATGAGCGAGCTACTTGCAGGATTAAATCCTGAGCAGCATAAAGCGGTGACAGCTCCCGATGGCCCTCTTTTGATTTTAGCAGGTGCCGGAAGCGGCAAGACAAGGGTTTTAACACACCGCATAGCATATTTACTTAACGAAAGAAATGTTTCTCCATACAGCATTCTTGCGATAACATTTACAAATAAAGCGGCGGCAGAAATGCGCGAGCGTCTCACAAAGCTCTGCGGAAGCGATGCAGACCTTATGTGGATAAAAACCTTCCATGGTGCATGCCTTGCAATTTTAAGACGAAATGCCGAATATCTTGGTTATCGCCAGGGTTTTAATATTTACGACGATTCCGATCAGAAAACCGTTGTAAAGGAATGTATGAGAAGGCTTAATATAGATTCAGATAAAATCCCCGTTAAAAACTGCCTTTCTGTAATTTCCGACGCAAAGAACAAAATGATTACTCCTGAAGAGTTTTTGGCATCCTACGGAAACGACTATTTAAGAAGCATTTATATGAGGGTTTATGCAGAATATCAGAAAACTCTCCTTTCCAATAACGCCATGGATTTTGACGATCTTATAATGTGCACCGTAAGGCTTTTTAAGGAAAATAAAGAGGTATTGGATTTTTACAGAAATAAATTCAAGTTCATATTGGTTGACGAATATCAGGATACAAACAACGCCCAGTATCAGCTTGTAAGCCTGCTCAGCAAAGAGCACAGAAACATCTGCGTTGTCGGCGATGATGATCAGAGTATTTATAAATTCCGCGGTGCCGATATAAGAAATATTCTTGATTTTGAAAAGGAATTTACCGAGACAACAACAATCCGTCTTGAACAGAATTACCGTTCAACTCAGAATATTTTAGATGCCGCAAACGGTGTAATTGAGCATAACACCGGAAGAAAGGGCAAAAATCTCTGGACAGACGAAGGAAAGGGCGAGCTTATAAAGATTTATAAAGCCGATAACGAATATGCAGAAGCTGATTTTATAGCAGGAAAAATCAACGAACTTCGTAAAACCACCGCACTTTCCGATATGGTTGTACTTTTCAGAACAAACAATCAGTCCCGTGCGCTTGAAGAAAGATTCAGAATGTCCGGTATACCGCACAGACTTTTATCGGGCTTGCGCTTCTACGACCGAAAGGAAATAAAGGATATAATGGCATACCTTCATGTTATTGTAAATCCTGATGACGATGTAAGTGTGAAAAGAAGTATAAACGAGCCGAAAAGGGGAATAGGTAAGACTTCCATGGAAAAGGCTGACGAAATCGCTCACGAGCGAGGCATAAGCCTTTATGAAGCAATCGTTAACTATTCTTCGGAAATAGGCAAAAGCGGGGCTAAAATGCTTGAATACGCCTCTTTAATTGAAGAACTGAGACAGGAAGCGGACACAATGAAGCTCGGCGAATTCGTTGAAAAGGTTATAAAGAAAACAGGCTACCTTGCTGCACTGGAGCTTAATGACGATGTGGAATCCAAGTCAAGAATTGATAACTTGGGAGAACTGATAAGCGGTGCTAAAAGCTTCGAGGAAAGCGAAGAGGATGCATCGCTCAGAAACTATGTGGACAGCATTTCTCTTGTTTCCGACATTGACAACTATGACGAAGATGAAGACAGTGTCACACTTATGACCATACATATGGCTAAAGGTCTTGAATTCCCTGTTGTATTTATCGCAGGATGTGAGGACGGACTTTTTCCCAGCGAACGTTCAAAATACGAGGAAGACGGCATAGAAGAGGAAAGAAGACTTGCCTATGTTGCTATAACAAGAGCCAAAAAAGAGCTTTTTATGACCTATGCAAATCAGCGTAAGGTTTTTGGTAAAACAGAGTTTCACAAGCCTTCCATGTTCTTATCGGAAATACCGGAAAAATGTAAGGATGATATAACTCCTAAGCCTAAATTCGGAGGATTTGATGTATCGAATTATACCTTTGGAGAGCCTAAAGCACAAACCGTTAATTTCAAATCGTTTACACAAACTAAAACATCGGCACCTGTTAAATTTGATTTCGCGGTTGGTGACAGGGTTAAACACGGAAAATTCGGTGAAGGCACCGTTTTAGAGGCTCAGGCCGTGGGTAACGATATGAGGCTTAAAATTAACTTTGATGCACACGGTGAAAAGAATCTGATGGCAGTATATGCTAAGCTTACAAAGGTTTAATTAAAGGAGAATTTTTATGTACAGTGAATTTGCCGACATATATGACTCTCTTATGAAGGATGTTGAATATGAAAAATGGGCAGACTTTTTTGAGGAGATATTCAAGCGTTCAGGCATCAGGCCTGAGCTCGTGCTTGATTTAGGATGCGGCACGGGAACTCTGACGAAAATAATGGCTGACAGAGGCTATGATATGACCGGAGTTGACTCATCTTTTTCTATGCTTAATAAGGCTACGGAAAAGGGCGGAGACATTTTATATCTCAATCAGGATATGACGGAGTTTGAACTTTACGGCACAATGGGAGCTATAATTTCAAGCCTTGATTCCGTAAATTACATAACCGATAAGGAGTCTTTGGAAAAGGTATTTTCGCTTGCGCATAATTATCTTGATTATGACGGTGTGTTTATATTTGATATAAACAGCCCCTATAAGCTCAAAAACATCCTTGGCGGAAACACATATACCTACGATGAAAACGGCATTTTCTACACCTGGGAAAGTGTGTATGATGAAGAAGAAATGCTCTGCGATTTCTATCTGACCTTTTTCGTTGAATGTGAAGATGGTAAATATCTGAGAATTGATGAAGAGCAAACCGAGCGCGCCTGGAGACCGGAGGAACTTGTCAAAATGCTTGAAAAAACAGGTTTTTGCGACATTGAAGTCTTTGGCGACAAAACATTTTCCGAGCCAAAAGAAACCGAAGAGCGCATCTTTATAAAAGCCGTAAAGCGGGAGAAATAATATGAAAGTTATAATAATAGGAGCAGGTGCTGCGGGCCTTATGGCGGCGTACTCTGCCGGCAAATGCGGACACGAAGTAGTTTTAATAGAAAAGAATGACCGTTTCGGCAAAAAACTTGCCATAACAGGCAAGGGAAGATGTAACGTTACAAACGATTCATCGGTTGATGAGCTTATAAAAAACGTCCCCGTAAACGGAAGATTTTTATACAGTGCCTTTAATGCCTTTTCCGCGTATGATACAATGGAGTTCTTTGAAAACGCAGGTGTTAAACTTAAAACCGAACGCGGCAACAGAGTTTTTCCCGTATCCGATAAAGCCCAGGATATTGTAAATGCCCTGGTTTCCGAAATGAAAAAGTATAATGTAAAAGCAATAAAGGGCAATGTGGTCCGAATCACAACAGCAAACGGTGCCGCTTCGGGCGTTTTGCTTTCCGATGGTAAAAAAATAAGTGCCGAAAGAGTAATTATAGCAACCGGCGGTTTAAGCTATCCTACAACCGGTTCAACGGGAGACGGATATAAATTCGCAAAAGAATTAGGCCATACCGTAACAGAGATAAAACCTTCATTGGTTCCTCTTGTAACGGAAGAAAGCTTTCCTTCAGAAATGATGGGATTATCTCTTAAAAATGTAGCTGTAACCCTTTATGAAAACGGCAAAAAGAAGTATTCTGATTTCGGAGAAATGCTTTTTACACATTTTGGCGTTTCGGGACCTATGATTCTTTCTGCAAGTTCTCATATGAAAAAGGATGTTAAAAGCTATAAAATTGAAATAGACTTAAAGCCGGCGCTTGACGAAGCTGCTTTAGATAAAAGAATTTTGCGTGATTTTGAAAAGTATGCAAAAAGAGACTTTATAAATTCACTTTCAGATCTTCTGCCTCAGAAAATGATTCCTGTTATCGTAAAGCTTTCGGGAATCGATGAGCGAAAAACTGTTTGCGAAATAACCAAAGAAGAACGAAGAAATCTTTGTTATATATTAAAGCACTTAACGCTTAATATAAAGGATTTCAGACCGGTTTCGGAGGCTATAATAACATCAGGAGGGATTAAAATTTCGGAAATTAATCCTTCCACTATGGAGTCGAAAATTATCCCGGGACTTTTCTTTGCCGGAGAGGTAATAGATGTTGATGCATATACCGGAGGCTTTAATCTTCAGATTGCATTTTCAACAGGATATATGGCAGGAAATAATTTATAATTTTATTGATTATTTAATAAATTTATGTTATAATACACAATAAATGGCACAGCCAAAAGCTGCTTGCAGCATATTTGCAGATTTCATCTGCCTTTTGTGCTTCTTTACGGCTTCATAAAAATCCTTGCAAGCAGGCTTTTTTATTCACGGTATAATAAAATATATTTTATCCGGAGGCGATAATATGTCCGAATTCGGAAGCAAAGAAGTGGCAGCTGCTGCCATTAAAGCGGCATTGACAAAAAACAGGGAAGAGGAAGCTTATTTTAAGTCGGAGTGCTTAAAAGACGGTATTTCCTGCTGTGCGATTGATTTTGGAGGAGAATTTATAAGCTCTGTAAATAAAATTGTAGAACGTTCGGTTGTGGGCGCAAAGCGAGAGGGACTCATTTCTTCCTCACATTCCGAAGAGGGCGCGGTTGCCGGTGCGGCAAGAGAAGCTCTGGCAGCTATTATGACCAAGGCAATCGGGCTTAATGCCGGCGGAAAAATCGGCATTGCAAAGTGTAAAGATCATATTGCGGTATGCATTTTCTGCGGAATAGGACTTCTGCATCTGAATGAAATTGCAATCGGTCTTGGTCACCGCGCAATTTAAGGAGGAATATTATGATTAATATTGCAATTGACGGGCCTTCCGGAGCCGGAAAAAGTACTATAGCCAAGGCTGTTGCAAAAGAGCTTGGTTATATTTATATTGATACCGGTGCGATGTACAGAACAGTAGGTCTTGCCGCTGTAAGGAGGGGGATAGATACCGCTTCTGATATTGCCGGTGTTGTTTCCTTGCTTCCGGAAATAGAGATAGATATCAAATATGTTGACGGAGTTCAGCATGTTTACTTGAACGGTGAAGATGTTTCGTCTCTTATCAGAACTCCTGAAATTTCTCTGGCGGCATCTCATGTTGCCGTTATCAGAGAAGTGCGCGAAAAAATGGTGGATTTTCAACGAGAGCTTGCAAAGCATCACAACTGTATAATGGACGGTAGAGACATAGGAACAAACGTTTTAACCGACGCGAAAGTAAAGATTTTTCTCACGGCAGACACTAAAGACAGAGCACAAAGACGTTATCTTGAGCTTAAAGAAAAGGGCGAAGAGGTTACTTTCGAAGAAGTCCTGAAGGACATGGAATTCCGCGATAAAAACGACAGTTCCAGAGAATATATGCCACTAAAAAAAGCTGATGATGCCACTCTTATCGATACTACCGGTAACAGCCTGGAAGAATCCGTTGAATTAATCAAAGGTTTTATCCTGGAAAGAATATAAGAAAACGGAGAAATAATATGTTTTACAGAATATTAATCAGAATAATCAGGGTTATTGATTTTATCTTTTACGGCTTCAAAAAGCCGGATAACTCTGTAATTCCCGAAGATGAAGGTCTGATTGTCTGCTGCAATCATCCGGGGCTCAGAGATCCTGTATTTGTTGCAGAATCCATTGACATACAGCTTACATTTATGGCTAAGAAAGAGCTTTTTAAGTTTAAGCCCTTTGCGAAGCTGATATCTTCACTCGGTGCTTTCCCTGTTGACAGAGAAAACAGTGACATAGCGGCAATCAAGAACGCAATAAGACTTTTGAAAGATAAACGGGCACTTCTGATTTTTCCTCAGGGAACAAGATCCCGCAAGGAAGATAATAATCCCGGAAAGCAGGGTGCTGTAAGGCTTGCGATTTTGACGGGAGCTAAGGTTTTACCTGTCGGTCTTTCGGAAAATAACCATATATTCAAAAAGGTGCACGTAAATATCGGAGAGCCTCTTGATTACAGCGCATATAAAAAGCAGCATCTTGAAAATGAAGACTATGACAATATGACAAAGGAACTTATGGATAAAATATATGCTTTGGCAGAGGCAGAAAAGAAATGATCAGGGTTGCAAAGTCAGCAGGTTTCTGCTTTGGAGTATCAAGGGCATTGGATTTTGTCGATAATGGTATAAAAGAAGGCAAAAAAATAGCAACACTCGGCCCGATTATCCATAACGAAAGAGTGGTAGCATCCCTTTCTGAAAAAGGTGTTCGTATAATAGAAAATACGAATGAACAGAAAGTAAATGAAACCGTTGTTATAAGAAGCCACGGCGTATCCAAAGAAGTAGCTGAGAGCATAAAAGGGGATTTTATTGATGCTACTTGCCCATTTGTAAAAAAAATTCAAACAATAGTTGAAAAATATCATAAAGAGTGTTATAATATAATAATTGCGGGGGATAGTGCCCATCCTGAAGTAATAGGAATAAACGGTTGGTGCGACAACGAGGCTATAATAATAAAAAATATGGAAGAAGCCCCCGAAAAACTTAAAAATCTGCAAAACAGCAAGCTTTGTGTTGTATCTCAGACTACCGCAAGTACGGTTTTTTGGAAAAAATTAAAAGAATTTATAAAAAACACTTGCCAAACAGTACTGTTTTTTGATACAATATGTAGTGCTACTGAATTAAGGCAGAAAGAGGCCCTGGAGCTGGCAAAAGATTCCGACGTTTTTTTTGTAATCGGCGGAAAGCACAGCTCAAATAATAAAAAGCTGGTAGAGATTGCAAAAACAGTATGTGACAAAGTGTTTCATGTTGAAGGCGCAGTTGATCTGCCGCAAGCGGAGGAATACATCCGCAAACGAATTGGTGTAACAGCCGGTGCTTCAACACCGGACTGGATAATAAAGGAGGTTCTTCATACAATGGAAGAAAACACAAAAGTAACACAGAATATAAATGAGGAGGAAAACTGGGCGGCAGCGCTTGATAACGCTCTCGTTACCTTACATACAGGTGAAAAGGTTAAAGGAACAGTAGTTGCGATTCATCCCACAGAAGTTATCGTAAACCTTAACTATAAGTCAGACGGTATAATTCCTGCAAGTGAATTGACAGATGATCCCACCCTTGCACCCGAAGATGTTGTAAAAGTAGGCGAAGAAATCGATGTTTTCGTAATTCGCGTAAACGACGTTGAAGGAACTGTACTTCTTTCCAAAAAGAAGCTTGACAACGAGAAGAAATATGCTGTTCTTGAAGAAGCTATGGAAAACGGCACTGTTCTTTCCGGTATCGTAATCGAAGCTGTTAAAGGTGGAGTTATCGTACTTTGCGAAGGAATCAGAGTATTCGTTCCCGGCTCTCAGGCAAACGACAGATATTTAAGCGATCTTTCCGTGCTTGTTGATCCTGCAAAGCAGGTTCCCGTAAAGATTATCAAGTTTGACAGACGCTCCAAGAAGATTCTCGGCTCTATCAAGCAGGTTCTTCTTGCTGAAAAGGCTAAGAAGGCTGAAGCTTTCTGGGCTGATGCAGAAGTAGGTAAGGAATATAAGGGTGTTGTTAAGACTCTTACCGATTTCGGTGCATTCGTTGATATCGGCGGCGTTGAAGGTCTTGTACACGTTTCTCAGCTCTCCTGGGCAAAAATCAAGCATCCTTCCGAGGTTATCAAGGTTGGCGACGAAATTACCGTTCGCATCCTTAAGATTGATACCGATGAAAACGGCAAGTCCAAGGTATCTCTTGGATACAAGAAGGATGAAGAAAATCCCTGGGTAATTGCAAAGAGCAAGTTTGAAGTTGGAAATGTTGTAAATGTAACAATTACAAACGTAACAGCTTTCGGTGCATTCGCTGAGCTTATTCCCGGAGTAGAAGGTCTTATCCACATTTCTCAGATTGCTAATAAGAGAATTGCCAAGCCTTCCGATGAGCTTTCTAAAGGACAGAAGGTTGATGCTCAGATTATCGACATTAACTGGGATGCTGCTCCCACACCTAAGATTGCCCTTTCAATCAGAGCTCTTCTTCCTGAAGAAGTAGTTGAGGCACCTGCAACAGAAGAAACTGCTGACGGTGAAGAAGAAGTTACAGAATATAAGGAAGAGAACACTGCTACAATGGCAGAAAATATGCCTGAAATAGCAACTGAAGAATAATTATCAGTCAAAAAGAGACAACGGAAATCCGTTGTCTCTTTTTTTGCATAATATATCAAAATATTCTCTTTACGAAAAAGAACTTTTGTGCTATAATTTAAGTAAAGAAAGGACTGATGTTAATGAGTTATATGGAAAAGTATTCAGAATGGATCAATAACGAAAATCTTCTGCCTGAATTAAAGGCAGAGCTTTCAGCTATAAAAGGCGATGAAAACGAAATCAAAGAGCGATTCGGAGCAGAACTCGCCTTTGGCACAGCAGGCTTAAGAGGAATAATTGCCGCAGGAACTAACAGAATGAATGTGTATGTTGTCCGTCGTGCCACAAAAGCTCTCGCTTTGTATATAAAAGAATCAGGAGCAGTTAATCCTTCAGTTGTAATTGGTTACGACTCACGTCATAAGTCCGATGTTTTCGCTAAAGAGGCTGCAGATACTCTTACAAGATACGGAATCAAGGTATACCTTTTCGAAGAGCTTAAGCCTGTTCCCGAGGTAAGCTTTGCAACGAGATATTTACATTGTACAGCGGGCATAATGGTTACTGCCAGCCACAATCCTTCTAAATACAACGGATATAAGGTATATGGGGATGACGGCTGTCAGATAGGACCTGAAGTTGCTGACAGTATTGTAGAGAAAATAACAGCAATGTCACTCTTCGAAGAATTTGAATCTCCCGTTAAACCCGAACTGATTGAGTATATCGGAGAAGATATCGAAAACGAGTTCCTGAAAGAAGTTTACAAACAGCAGATTAATAAAGAGGCTACAAAAAAAGCAGGGGAGACTTTTAAGATAATTTACACACCGTTCCACGGCACAGGCTATAAACCTGTTATGAAGGCTTTTTCTGCAATAGGTCTCAAAAATGTGTATGAAGTAACAGAACAATGTACCCCTGACGGAGATTTCCCCACAGTAAAGTCACCCAATCCGGAGGATAAAGAAGGATTTACAATCGGTATTGAGATGGCAAAGGAAAAAGATGTGGATCTTATCATAGGCACAGACCCTGATTGCGACAGAGTAGGTATCGTTGTTAAAAATTCAGCAGGGGAGTACATAACCTTTACAGGAAATCAGATAGGTGCTTTGCTTTGCGAATACATCCTTTCACAGCGCACAGAAAAAGGAATTATGAGCGAAAACCCCTTTGTGGTTAAAACTATCGTTACAACAGATATAATCCGTTCCATAGCCGAAAACTATGGTGTAACTATGTTTGAATGTCTTACAGGATTCAAATTTATCGGTGAACTTATAAAAGAACACGAAGAAAACGGAAATATGCACTATATGTTCGGTTTCGAGGAAAGTTACGGATACCTTGCAGGAATCCACGCCCGGGATAAGGACGGTGTTGTTGCATCAATGCTTATTGCGGAAATGGCAGCATATTACAGCCTCCAGGGAAAGACTTTATACGATGCTCTTTGCGATATGTATAATAAATACGGATGGTACAAAGAAGGCGTTTACAACATATACCGTGAAGGTCTTGATGGGGTAGAGCAGATTAAAAACTCCATGGAGAAGGCAAGAAATAATCCTCCCAAGACTCTTGCAGGCAAAAAGGTAGTTGCTTTAAGAGACTATAAAAAGAGAATCAGATACGATTTTGAAAACGGAACAGAAGAAAAACTTTTGCTTCCTGAATCCAATGTTCTGTATTTCGAAATAGAAGGTGGCATCTGGGGAGTATTAAGACCTTCCGGAACAGAGCCCAAGCTTAAGATATATGTTGGTGCAAAAGCAGAATCCAAAGAAGCATCGGAAGAATTATCTGATAAGCTTATTGAAGATTTAAAAACATTAGTAATGTAAAATAATAAACGGCACTGTAATAGTTCGGCTGAAAAACAGTGCCGTTTTTATAAAAAATACTGCAGGGGATATATAAGGTAAAATGCGTTTATTTTCAGATAAATAACTATTTATCTGAATTGGAATAACGGTTTTAAGCCTTCCCCGGCATTTTCAGGAGTTTTTAGCTATGGTTGATAAACAAACGAAATTGAGAAATCATTTAACAGAATTACCTGATTTTGTATTCCGCTTCATCGATTACTATTATGACGGCGAATCAATTAACACTCAGCTTGCGTTTGCTCTTGACATACGAATCTTTCTTAATTTTTTAATTGAATCAGGAAAATTTAAATATTCATCCTATGAATCATTCACTGAAGCTGATATGGATAAAATTACTGTTGACGACTTGCTTGAATACAAATCCTATCTTAAGCAGTACACACTTACCTACATTAATGCTGACGGAGAAAGCTACCAGAGAACTCACAGAAATTCTTCTTTTGGCATAAACCGTAAAATGTCATCATTAAGAAGTCTTTTTTCATACCTTTATAAAACGGATAAAATTTCACAGAATGTCACTCTTAAAATCGATATGAATAAACTTGTTCAGAAAATCAAAAAACCTCTCACCATTCAGGAAACTATGCGTTTAATGGATGTTATATTAAATGGCGAAAACTACTTTACCGGTCGTATGTTAACAGAGTATCTAAATCGCAAAAAACGCGATATTGCACTATATCTCACCTATTTAGGAACAGGCGTTCGTGTCAGCGAATTGGTAAATTTAGACGTTTCTGACGTGGATTTTGAGACTTCTTCCTTTACTGTTACCCGTAAAGGCGGAAATGAAGACGAAATTTTTATGCCGATTCAGGTTGAAAACGAACTTTTAAGTTACATCGAATGGCGTAAGGAGCAAAAATATAAGACAGAAGCCCTTTTTGTATCAAGAAACGGCGAAAGGCTCACTATTTCAAGCGTTGAACATAATCTGAAAACATACTGTCTTATGGCGGGAATTACAAATAAAGACAAAACAAGACCTCATGCTCTTCGAAGAACCTTTGCCTGCACTCTTTTAGAGGAAGGCGTTGACATAAAAATGGTGGCAGAATTAATGGGACATAAAAATATTGAAGTTACCCATAAATTCTACGCCCAGTACAGCGCAAAAGCAAAAAAAGAAATTATGCGAAACAGAGAAATACCGGAAGAATAAAAAAGTGCCCGTTCGGCGGTACTTCTTAGGGAGAAGCCGGTTTTGGCTTGTTATTTTCCGCTGATAGTGCACAAAAAAACGCAGACATACGCCAGTATGACTGCGTTTTTTTACTTCTCTAAGGCGAAAAATTCCTAACCCAAAACTGCGAATGCACCACAAAATTCTCGATTTTGAGTGCAGGACACGGAAAAAAGCCGAAGGAATCCTTGACGGATTGCAAGGCTTTTTGACACAGTAATGTGTCAAAATCGTGGATTTTGGGCGATTTATCCCTAAGAAGTACCGCCGTTAGGCACTTTTTTTATTCTAATAAATCAACACGGCATCTTATGTCTCCGTTATAAAATGCTTTTATATTTTCAATAATTTCATCTAAGCATCTTTTTCTTGCTTCATAAGCACCCCATGCCATATGAGGCGTCAGGAGTACATTTGGATGGTTTAATATATCATTAAAAGGATGATTTTCTCCGAAAGGTTCAACGGAATATACATCCGTTGCAAATCCCCCTACCCTGCCCTCTTTTATTGCATTTGCAACTGCTTCTTCGTCGGTTACCAAACCTCGGGCAACATTTACGATTATTACATCGTTTTTCATTAAGCTGATTCGTTTTTCATTAATTAAATGTTTTGTTTCTGCATTCAAAGGAGTGTGGATGGTTATGATATCGGCTTCTTTGCAGAGAATGTCTATATCAACAGTATTTTCATCGGGAGTTTTTCTTGTGTATATTACATTGCAACCTAAAGCCTTCGCAATCCCCCCTACCTCTTTTCCTATGTTTCCGTAGCCTATAATTCCCCAGGTCTTTCCGAATAACTCGTGATAAACAGGAGTAAGACGGTTTGCAACGCCACTCTCCTTATATTTCCCCTTTTCTACAAACTCTGTATAGGATGTAAGGTTTGTCGATAACGCCAGAACCAATGTCGCTGTAAGCTGCGCTACAGAGTGGGATGAATATCCTACAACATTACACACCGCAATGCCGTGTTCTCTGCAGTAAACGGTATCGACATTATCGTATCCCGTTGCAGCTAAACATATAAGCTTTAAGTTTTTTGCATATCTTAGATTTGTTTCATTAAGTTTGATTTTATTTATAATAACAACATCCGTGTCATTTATGCGTTCTGCAATTTCTTCTGGTTTTGTTTCGTTGTATATAACACATTCGCCAAGTTCTTTCAATGGTTCCAGAGATAAGTCTTCGCCTAAAGTTTTTGCATCAAGTACTGTAATCTTCATATTTCCTCCATTTATTTCACTTTTATTACTTTTCCCAGTCTGCGATTAATTGCTAAAATTTCACCATATGGCGATACGGCATCAAAGGTTGAGTACACATAATCAGAAATTTTTTCAAGATTCGTCCCGTCATAGGTAAAGTATCCGTCCGATACAAGGCTTGTAACTACCTCAGAGCCTTCTACATAGTCATTAGGTGACCAGGTGCATTTAAGATATAACTTATCCTCTGCAATACCAATAATTTCTATATTATAGTAATCAGGATAATTTATTTGCTCTAAAGTGCCGTCTTTTGAAAGTCTGTGCAGTGCTTTATTCTGCAGAGCGTGAGAATGAATGGTTTTCCAATATTTATTAGTGTTAAAATAAACATAGTCACCTATAACATAAGCGTCAGAAACCTCAGTATTAGTTCCTATAAAAATCATTTTGCCATCATGCAGTAAATATGTATAATCGCTGTTTGTACCGTAAGCACTGCCGTCATTACAACGGTTTGCTGTATATACATTTAATTCGCATACGGTAAGAGGAGCATACTTATCGGTTTTATACATATTAACCTGATAGTCTACCGTATGGACATCATCTGGCTTTACAAAACCCGGTGTTGCTTCTTTGATAAACACTCCTGAAAGCTGCTGTTCTCCGTAATATACATATCCGTCTTTTACTGAAACATCAACTACATCATTATTGATTTTGCCGGTATTTGTATTGTTCAAAACATAGTCGTCACGTCTGGTAGTTTCGCCTGTTTCAAAGCTAACTGAATAATAAATAACGCCTGGGATATTTTGTACAGTTCCGTCAGGTTGAGGCATTTCGAAATATCCGTATTCGCTGAAGATTAGTTCTTCCCTACCCACTTCAACCAACTGCCCCAACGAGGTATATAATTTCGGTTCTGTTGTTATTGTAAGTTTATTGCCGGCAAAATCTAGTGTCCATCCAAATTCATTTACCGCAAAATCCCATGTCATCGGAACGTAAGTAACACCACGGAAATTAAAAAACGGATATTCGAGTGATGTATTATCTGTTTTTTTGCCGTTTATAATTATATTATAAGTCGGAACGACAACTGTGTTTTCTTTAGTATTAACCGTTGTTTCATATACCGGTACAGACTGATCAGAAGGATTATATGCAATCAAAAAAGCTTCATTTTCAATGAAACCGCAGGCAAGATCCATACTCTTACAATATTCAAAGGTTGCCGGGAAATATGTTACCCCTTTATAATTTAAGAAGGGATATAAGGAATCGTAATAGTATACCGATGCATCATCAAGCATAATTTCATAATCGGGAATTACAACAGCTATCTCTTTTCCGTTCTGCTTAGCAGATACAGCAAATTGCATAGATGTAACTAAAATAAATACCAATCCGAAAATTATAAGTGTTTTTTTCATATAACTTCCCTCCTTCTATATAACTATTTTACCACAATATACTTCTCTTTGCAAGAAAAAAGCTTGTACCAAAGGTACAAGCTTTTTGCCTTACATAAGCTCTTTCGGGCAATCTCCGCAGTCAGGAACGTCAATTGGCATTCCGCCTTTGTTTGCAGATTCAATTGCAACAAGACCTGGTATTGTATATCTTGCAGCAGTCCATGCATTAAGAATGGGCTGCTTGTGGTTGTAAACAGCTTTACAGAAGTCATCAATAAGGAATTTATGCGTTCCCATATGACCGTTTGAAATCGGGCCATAGCTTTCGGGAAGTCTTGCGATTTCAGGCTCCTGAATGGGCGAAACATCGCTTCCCTGCCATGCGCAGTTCGCAACAAGATTCTTGAAATCAGGATGGTTTTTGTTTTCGGTCATTGCATAGGAATTTACGTAATCACTTACATCGGTAAGCTTTGCATTTTCTCTGTCAAGGCTCGTATCCATTTCTACCAGAATGTGCTGTGCATTACTGTACTCATATCCACCCTTGGTTCCGTAAACAGCAGAAATATATGAGCTGGGCTTAAACCAGCCGAATCTTCTTGCTTCTGTAACACGAACCGTTGCGCCGTTTGCAAGAAGCATCATAACATACTGGTTTGAGAACTTATTGTTCCACTGATTATCCGTTCCCTGGAAACGTCCGTCGTTTTCCTGATCCTCATATCCGAAAGCAACAACTCTTACAGCATAGGAATCAGCTGCAGAAAGTATCATGCCGGTTGAATGTGTAGGATATAAAAGCGGAGGCATACCGCCTTCGTTGGGGCGATTTCCGTATGAAATGTAATCAACATTATGATAATACTGCGCTGCACCGTAAGCAAATTTACCGAATTTACCTGCTTTATTTGCTTCACGGCAATACATTGCACATGGATAATAATAGCAGGTCTCGCCCATCATATAAATCAAGTCATTTTCCTTTACAAGCTTAACGATTTCCTGGCACTCTTCCACTTCCGATGCCATGGGAACTGCGCTGTAAACGTGCTTTCCTGCCTTTAATGCACGGATTACAATATCTCCGTGCAAGTGTCTCTGTGTAAAGTTTGCAATACAGTTAATGGATTTGTCAGCAAGAATATCTTCAAAAGTAGGTATTATCTCACAATTGAACTTTTCTGAATATTCTTTAGCTCTTTCGGGAATAAGGTCACATACATAAACCTTTTCAACAGCAGGATGAACCTGAAAAAGCTCAACAAAGTTTCTTGCAAAGCTTCCGCATCCTACAAATGCAACTGTCAATTTTTCCATTGTAAATTCCTCCTAAATTAAAGTAATACAAGCTTATTATTATCAGCAGACTCGTGAATTGACTGCATGATTTCCGTTAAGTGTCTTGCATATTCAAGTGTTACAATGTAAGGCTTGCCCTTAAGGGTTTCTGCAATCATAGTATAGATTGAATAATGATCGCCGAAGATTTTTCCTTCAAGTGTAATATGGGTCTTTTCTGTATGAGTTACGCTTCTGTAAACGGTAGGATCGTCAGCACCGGGATAAGAAATTTCGTGAATTTCCATTTCATTGCCCTTCACATAGATTGTACCCTTATCCCCCTGAACAACCCAGTTAGGCAGATAATCGGAAATAATGTTATGATCAACCTGAACGATTACGCCGCTTTCGGTGATAAGTGTTGAGCAGAACATATCGTCGGCATCTCCGGGATTTATAATCTGTCTTTTCTGAGCGTAAACTGACTTTACTGGCTCGTCAACAAGGCACATTGCCTGTTCGACGATATGAGGACCCCAGTTGTTTAAGTATCCGCCTGCATAAGCCTTTAATGTCTGCCAGTCGCTTCTCTTGCCAAAGGTCATCTGTGCGCGGTAAACTCTGAAGACCTTACCGATTTTTCCTTCTTTTATAATTTCCTTTAATTTTACCACATCGGCGCCGTCATGGCAAGGAATAAAAGGCATTACGATGCAGTTATTTTCTTCCGCGGTTTTGATGATGGAATCAGCCTCTTCGGTTGTTATTGCCCAGGGCTTTGTGATAAGAACATTTTTACCTGCACGAAGAAAATCGAGTGCAATTGCCGTGTGGGTGTAGCTATATGTAAGAATTATTGCAAAATCATATTCGGTACTGTTAAGCATTGTGTGATAGTCTGTATATTTCTTTGCATTCGGGAATCTTTCGGAATACTTGTCAAGAGCCTCTGTATTTACGTCGCAAATTGCCGTCACCTCAAACTCGGGATGCTTTTCCAAAACCGGAGCGTGAAGCTCGTTTGCGGTACGTCCGCAACCAATTACTGCTGTTTTAATTGCCATCTTTATCTCTCCTTTAATTATTTATTAAATGTGTTTTTTAATAAAGCAAGTGCTTTTTTCATACTATCCAATCCGTCGCCGTTTTTAGTCTCAAAGGATATTGTTCCGTCATAACCGTTCTTTATAAGGTTATTTAGCACATTCTGTACAAAGTCGCTGTAGGAATCCTCAGGCATAACTCTGTCCATTTCTGAAATATGAATATGCTTTAAGCTGTCCTTATATTTTATTATGTCTTCGGGATTGTCCTCGTTTGCCATCATATGAATTGTATCAGCTAAAAGTGCTATTCTTTCGTTATTAACTCTTTCTACAACCTTCATACCGTCAGATAAAGTGTTAATAAAGTTGCAGGCTGAAGCTCGTAACGGTTCCATTACAACAGTGATATCATACTTCTCTGCCGCAGGAACGATTATTTCCCTGCAGATTTCAGAAATCTGTTCATAGCCCATTTCTTCTGTGGTTTCTTCATCAAGTGCTCTTGCCGGAGCACTACCGAAAACAACCTTTTTTGCACCCAATTTATTGAGTCTTGAAAAGGTCTTTTCGATATATGCCGCGATTTCTTCTTTATTTGCATCTTTTCCCGTTACTCTTATGGTTTTCGGGAAAAGAGCGCAGCTGCAGAAGCATCCTAATTCAAGTTCTTTGAGTGTATTATGGAGCTTATCGAATTCTTCATCGCTTAAAGAAGAAACCAGCATTGCACGCATTTCAACATAGTCAAAGCCTGCCTCTTTAATGGTTTTTATAAGTTCGTAGTCAACCTCGGTTTTAAGCGGTGTTGAAAACTCTTTGCAAAAGCCATATTTCATATTAATCCTCCTTTGGTCCGTAAAATCTTATAAGTTTCATTTTACCTTTAATTGTAAAGTCTTCGCAGGATGCACCGATAAAGAACTGGCTTCCTCCGCATACCGGTTCATCCCCTACAAAACCTTCGCCTTCAAGAACGTAAATTCCGCTGAAAACGCCTTCGGAAGATAATACCTCTTTCCCATCTGAAATAAGCTCTTTAAGGGCAAACATTTCTGTGTTGTTATAGCTTATAATGTCGCCGTTTTCACATTTGATTTTCCATCTTTTTTGGGTTTCTTCTTCGCTTAAGCCATCATAGCTGAAGCAATCAAACATTTTCTCAAATCCAAGTCCCTGATGGCACATAAAATCTGCAACCTTAAGTCCTTTGGGAGTAACTCTTTCCGTTCTTATAGTGTAATCCGTAGGCTCCTGCACTTCAATAAGTAAGCATCCGGCACCGATGGCGTGAGGTATTCCGCCTTCTATTAGGTAGGTGTCCCCTTTTTCAACTTCAAATTTATGAAGGCAGGAATGCATTGCAGGAATATCCTGCTTGTTAAAAACTTCTTTCCAGTATTCTTTTGATATTCCTTCTTTAAATCCGAAATATATTGATGGCTTTTCTCCGTCTATTTCTCTTCCGCCTATGATATGCCAGCATTCGGTTTTGCCGTAATCGGAATCGAAAAGCTCTTTTGCTTTCGCTCTTGTAGGATGTACCTGGATTGTCAGTCTTTCTGCCGCATCGAGAACTTTTACAAGAACACCTAAATTGCAGCCGAATTTTTCAATATGCTTTTTTCCGAGAAGCTTTTCGGGATTTTCTTTGATTAAATCGGCAAGGGAAATATCCGTTCCTGACACTATGCTTAACCCCTCGATAATATCCTCTCTGCTGGCATTTCTTGCTCTTACGGTAGAAATCATCCACTCTTCCGGAAAGTTTGTATCGGTGCTGTTTTCGATTCCGTGGATGGCATCAATCAGCTTTCCTCCGGAATATGTACGCCACGCCCCTGCCCTGTCAAGCTTTATGGGCTTATTTAAGTCAATCATCTGTGTTTATCCTCATTTGCAAAGTCACGTACAGTGCCTGTAGGTCTGTGGCTGAAATTAAGGCGCTTTAATCCCGCTTCTTTATCGGGCATAAAGTCAATCCACATATAATGCATATGTCTGTCTCCCGTAACCTCCACACCGTGATTAGAGCCTAAAGGAATATGCATTATGATATTGCCCTTCATATTGATTTTTTCATCATCAATAATAACATCCATATCGTTTTCGGGGAAGCTGAAGAAGAACTGGTCAAGCATAGGATGCGCGTGAGGTCTAACAAGGTCATATCCGTAGGATTCAACGGAGCCTATGGTAAATCTCGGGAGTACCTGATGAGGAATCATCATTCTGCTTATGGTCTTTTCGCTCTTGTTGGGGTCAATATACTGAATGGACTCCTGATAAGGAACTACAACAGGGAATTTAGTGTTATATTCCTTTAAGTCTTCTTCGTCACCGGGTGCCTCATCCCACTGGATTTCAAGAATCTGTACATCTGTTTCAGCTTTTATGATAAGCTCCTTATCGGGAGCGGGAACGAATGTGGTTCTGCCGTCAAATGTAAAGCTCTTTCCGTCGGTTTCAAAAACCGCTGTGCCTTCTATTAAAATTATGATGTGATAATATCCCACGTTTGCATCCAATATAAGAGATGAGCCCTTCTCAATTGTATGATGCACGGGATGCGCGCCGGGGATTTCTTCCTTACAAAGCTCAATACTTCTGTTTCCTTTAACAGATGTGTCAATTTTTTCCATTACTACGTTCATTTTTATTCCTCCTTATATACACGCATCCGGATTAACGGATGTTACTCTGTCTACTACAAGCTGCCTGAAATCAGGTGACAGCATTGCGAAAAATGCAGTAAAGCCCGTCACTCTGACAACCAAATCGGGATACTTGAACGGATCCTTATGTGCTTCAAGTATCTTTTTGGCATCAATGATGTTAATATTAAGCAAAGTATTTCCCGTATTCATAATAGTTTTAATCATTGCTGCCATTTTGTCTATGCCTTCTTCGTCATTGACAATTCCCGGGTCAAATTCAAGCTGAACCGGAGCGCAGTTGCCGTAGCCCGGCTGAATAGCTCCGATGGAATTGCACATTGCGGAAACCGCACCGTCTTTTCTGAAACCGCCGTTGGGATTTGCGCCGTGGTTTATCGCATCATAAGCCTTTCTTCCGTTAGGCGTGGCTGAAACAGTTTTTCCAAGGCCTATTGTATTTGACCAGGAGAAAAATCCGGGAATGAAATTAATACCGGGATGCTGATTGTTAAGGTCTCTTACAAGCTCCGTATAAAGCTCGCTTATCTTCTTAGCCCAGTCATCGCCCAACGTATCGCCTCCGCAGTAGCGCTGGCTGTTTTGAAGCATTATGCGGATATATTCTCCGTCTTTGCCGGAAAAGTTCTCTTCCAAGTGTTTTGTTAGCTCGTCGAAAGTGATTTTACCTTCGAGCTCGACTCTCTGCTGACAGGCAGCAAAACTATCTGCAACAACGGCAATTCCGCTTCCGTCAACGCACATATTGTAATAGTTTGCTCCTCCGTCTGTTATGTTTACTCCTTTTTCAATAAGACCGTGCTGGAAAAGGTTTAATATAAGCTCCGGCTGGCTTTTGGTCTGATATTTTAAGTGATGCATAATTCCGTTTCCGGTTGCATCAACCGCGGCCTTCAAGTGCATCTTGTAAAGCTTCCAGAGCTCCTCTGTGGACTTAACGTTTGACGCTATCATATCGTAATAAGCAACCTCGAAAACCTTGGCAAGGTTGATTTTAACCGTATCGTTCATGGTGTATTCCAAGCCCGGCATACACATCCAGTGGCAACCTGCCGCAACACGTTTTCTTGCAAGCTCCAGAGGATATCCGCATTTCATAAATCCTTCGGCAAGAGCTGTGTCTGATGAATATCTTGGCCATCCCTGCTTATTTTTGAAAAGATAATAAACTGATTTTTTGAAAAATTCTTCATCAAGGTTATCGTGCACGCGGATGGTTAAGTTGCACGCAATATTGATTTTATCAGCAGCATCTAAACAAAGATAAGAAATTTTAGATGTCATATCCCTGCCCTCTGCGTCGGGGCCTCCAAGCTGAAAATAACGGCTGTCCTGCAAGAAAAGACAAGCAAGATAGAAAACGGCTTCATCGTCTGTCAGAATTCCTTTTTCTATATCTCTTTCATAATAAGGACGGAGCATTTCGTCAAGCTGTCCGCCTGCGCTTCCACGATTATACGTTCTTGAAAGCATACTGAACCAGCACATCCACTGTACCGCTTCGCGGAAGGTTTCAGGGGGCTCGGTAGCTGTCTTCACATTAACCTTTGCCATAGCATAAAGATTTTCTTTTAATTCGGGATTGGTCTCTTTTTCAGCAAGATACTCTATTTCAGTTGCCATACGGCGTAAGAATCGGATTATCGCTTCAACAACCTGAATTTCGCTGTCGTAAAATTCGCGGTGCGTTTCGTCGTGCAGTTCTCTTTGCTCTTTAAGCTTATGGAGTATGCCTCCCCATCCCAGTTTGAATCCTATTTCAAGGTCCGGCGTAAAATGGTGACAGTTATCAATGCCGGAAATTATATTATACTTATCGAACAAAACCTTTAAGTCATCAAAAGGATAAGCAGGATTCCACTTGCAGGTAACAGGTCTCAATCTTTCTAAAAACAGAAATCCTTTTCCCACGAAAGCATCTAAAGGATCGCAGTATAACGGATGAGAGTCAAGTATCGCACAGTAATTCTCCGTCCATGCCTTATATCCGTAAATGGAACCGTTTTTGTGATTTGGCTTAAGCTTGTACTTGAATTCGTCCTGAACTATAAGACCGTAATCATCCTCGTTTGCACCACCGTTTCGTGCTTTTTCTTCCGTCTGCTCAACCTTTCTTTTACGGAGAAGTGCTATTCTTTTATCGTATGTAAATGTTTCATCAGCAGAAAACTTGTTTATAAATGTAAGTTCACTCATAATTACACCCTCCTTAAATTATTTTATAAGTAATTTTCGTTTCATCAAGCAGTTCTTTTATTTCATTAAGGCGTTCTTTTCCGAAAGGTCTTGCGCTTTCAAAATCATTTTTCGCATCAAGCGCTTTATATTTTCCTTCTCCCAAAGGATTGTAGTTAAGTATTTCGTATCTTTTTAAGTTTTTAAGCCCCTTCAGGAAGGATGCAATCGCCTTTATATTTTCATTACTGTCTGTTGCGCCCGGAATGAGCGGAGTTCTTACTATGAAGGGAATATTTAGTTCGTCAAGTTTTTTGAGGTTGTCTATAATTTTAGAATTTACCGCACCGGTATATTTTACGTGCTTCTCTTCATCCCATATTTTAAGGTCGCACATAATAAAATCAACTTTTGAAAGAAGCTCTTTTGCATAATCGAAGGAAAAGCAAAGATTTGTTTCAACAGCCACTTTGATATCCTCTTTGTGGCATGCATCCGTAAGCTCTATGGCAAAATCTTTCTGACATAAAACTTCACCGCCGGATAATGTGACCCCACCGCCTGATGAGTTGTAATACGCCTTGTCCTGCCTTACTTCTTTCAGGATATCGGAAACGGACATTTCTTTTCCGCACATCATAAGAGCTTCGGCGTAGCAAGTATCAGCACATTTTCCGCAACCGATGCATTTGGTACGGTCAATTTTATGCTTGCCGTCAACCGTAATATGTGCTTTTTTGGGGCAGCTTTCAAAGCATTTTCCGCAGCCGATGCATTTCGATTCATAAAACAAAAGTTCTTTTTCTCTCCTGATGGTTTCGGGATTGTGGCACCAGGTGCAGCTTAAATTGCATCCCTTGAAAAATACGGTAGTTCTTATACCCTCACCGTCAGTAAGCGAGAAACGCTGGATGTTGGTTATTATTCCTTTCATACTATCCCCTCTGTCACTTTTTCTTCACTATCATAATACTATCATATAAAAAATAAGTAAATGTCTAAAACATACATCAAATTGTGTTTTTTGTACTTTTATCTTTTCAAAAACCCTTTAATAACAATAAAATACACTATTGCATAATTGTCTTTAATGTGATAGAATGTTTTAACAAAGGAGGTTTTCTTATGCTTATAGGTAACATAGAGCCTTTCACAAGACAGGTTATAATATCGAATTTAAGTTCCCGCGTAAAAAACGATGTTTATAAAGAACTGCGCACTTCTGATTGCAGATTGTTTTACATATTAAACGGAAACGGAAGTATAAAAATTGAAGACACGGTTTATCCGTTGCATCAGGGATGTGCCATACTTTTTAAATCGGGCACAAGATATGTGTGGCAGCTTGATGAAAAAGGTATAAGCGCTCTTTTTGTGAACTTTGATTACACAATGAATTTTTCGAGCCATACCGCTTCCTTCCACCCTGTTCATTCGGAAAACTTTTCAGAAGAAGATATCCTTGAAATAATCAACTTTGAGGATGCGAAAATATTAAACACACCTGTTTATATCAAAAACGCCACTTCAGTGGAAGCCAATTTAAGACTTCTGGCATCTGAGTATTACCTTAAAAACAACTATTCGCAGGAATACCTTTCCTCATGTCTTAAGTTTATTCTTATTACCCTTGTAAAAACGGCCGAGCTTACAGAAACAGCAGAAAAGAAAAAGAATTATGAAACGGTAAGAAAGGTTATTCAGTATATAGAAAACAATTATCATCTTGATCTGACAAACGAAACCATCGGAGAATATTTTCACTTCAATCCTTCATATCTTAACAGAATTTTCAAAGAAAATACGGGAGATACACTTCACAACTTTCTGGTAAGATACAGGATGAACCTTGCAATGGATCTTCTTCACACAACAAATCTTCCGATAAACACCATAGTTTCAAATGTAGGTTTTTCGGATATCCCCCACTTTATAAAATCATTTAAAAAATTAACCGGAAAAACTCCCGGTGAATACAGAAATACAAATAAAAAATAATCGCAGGCAACGCCTGCGATTATTTTTTATTCATTGTCAAGCTGTTCCAAATACTTCTTTAAATTAATATGTCCTCTGTCTATTGATTCTATCGGGTCTTCACATCCCTCAAATTCTATGCCGAGATTTCCCGCATAGCCTGCAAATCGAAGTGCTCTGAGGCACTGTTTAACTGGAACGCTTCCCTGACCTATTACGGTACCTCTCAGCCAGTTCCCTCCTCTTGTCGGGAAACAGCCTCCACCGGGATTGTGACCTTCTCCTGAATAGAAAATCATATCCTTGGCATGAACGTGGATTGCATAAGGTGCAAGGCGTGATACCGATAAAATAGGGTCAGAATCAGCGCAAAGGAAATTTCCCATATCAACCAAAAGACCGAAGTTTTCGTGATTTACGGCATTAAAATAACGTTCTAAACGCTCCGCATCCTGAACAACATATCCGTGATTTTCAACACAGGTTTTGATTCCTAATGTCTTTGCATATTCTGTAACAGTGCGGGTATTTTCAGCCATTACGGGAAGCATATTATCAAAGCTCATAAGACCGTTCCCGAAAACCGGCTTCTGATAGGTTGCATCATGTCTCATTAAAGGTGCACCAAGTATAGATGCGATATCAAGCTGATTTTTGAGTATATCAAACTGATTATTAAAATCTTCGCCTTTTTTGTACATATCGGCACCGATTGTATATGCGGTCACTCCCATTCCGTAGGAATCAAGTCTTTCCTTAACCTCTTTTGCCTTTTCTTTTCTGGCAGAAAAGTCATCCCCCGGAATATCAATAAATTCCATTGCGGAAAAGCCCATTTCATGAGCTTTATCAACAACATCAAGAATTGTATGACCTTGCGTCAAATAACTACTGTAAGAATATGAGCTTACTGAAATTTTCATTTTATAATCACCTCATGTCCTGCTCTTGCGGATTCGTAAATAGCATCAAGTATTTTCATTACTTCAACGCCGTCTTCCGCGGGAGACATACACTTTGTTTTATTTAAGCAGCAATCAACAAAGTGATCCATTTCTGCTTTAAACATGCCTTTAGATTCTTTCATATGGTCAAGGTCCAAAAGCTGACTGTCTGACATAAATCCGTTTACATCGGAATGCAAAATGAGCTTTCCGTCGAGCAAATCAATTCCGCCCTTAGTTCCGTAAAGATTTCTTTCGCATTTAGGAGCCGCATTTATAGCATAGCTTGCTTCAAGCAACACTGTAGCACCATTATCGTAGCGAATTATTGCAACTGCACTGTCTTCAACATCGCAAACATCAGTTTCAGGATTAGCTCCTGCAGGCATCCATGCAGCCTTTGTACGAAGCTTTGCGCGGCTTTCGTGAAGCAAATCATAAGTTGCTGCATAAACCGAAACAGGCTTAGGATTTCCCATAAGATAGCGTGTCAAATCGAGAGGATGTACTCCGATATCGATTACGGGGCCACCGCCTGAACGGGATTTATCCGAAAACCATCCCGAAGGATTTCCGTTTCTTCTTACATATGTAGCCTTGGCCATATAGATATCTCCAAGGTATCCCTTTTCAATAAAGTCCTTCGTAACTTTTGCTTCGTTTGAAAATCTTGTAACAAACCCAAGCATAAGAAGTTTTTTGTTTTTCTTTGCGGCTTCAAGCATTTCCTCTGCTTCTTTAGCATTCATAGCCATAGGCTTTTCGCAAAGTACATCAAGCCCTTTGTTTAATGCCATTATCGAACATTCGGCATGCGAACAGTTCCATACGCAAACGTCAACAGCATCAAGCTCTACATTTTCAAGCATTTCTTTTTCTGAAAGAAATGCTTTTTCTATTTTATATTTATCAGCCGTTGCTTTAAGTGTCGCTTCGTTAAAGTCGCAAATTGCCGCAATTTCAACATTCGGATTACTCATATAAGAATCAAGATGCGCTTTCGCAATGTTTCCTGCGCCAACCATACCGATTCTTAACTTTTTCATAAAATCAACCTCTTTCGGAATTAATTTTCGCCGATTACTTTATTCAAGAAATTATACGCAGTAACAATATCCTTTTCAGGATCTGCTCCGCATTCTCTTTCTATTGTCAAAAAGCCCTTGTATCCGATTTCTTCAAGAGCTTTTAAGTACTCAGGGAAAGGTACGCTGCCTGTTCCGAGAGGAACTTCTTCAAAGCTCTGCACATTTTTGACATCTTCGGGAGCCTGGATTATTCCGTAAACATATTCGGGATTCTTATCGCAAAGCTTGTTTCCGTCCTTTGCGTGGGTGTGCACGATATAATCCTTTAAGTTATGAACCGCAGTTACGGGGTTGTCTCCGGTTACCATTACAAGGTTAGCAGGGTCTAAATTTACAGCAACCCCCTTTGAGCCGAGTGAATCAAGAAAATCCTTTAATACGGCGCTTGTTTCGGGGCCGGTCTCTATAGCGAAATGAGCATCTAAGCTGTCTGCAAACTCTGCAAGAGTATGGCAAGCCTCCTGCATAATTTTATATCTTTCGTGGTTTTTATCAGAAGGAACAACACCAATGTGTGTTGTAACGATATCTGTCTCCAGCTCCTTTGCAAGGTAAAGGATTTTCTTGGACTGTTCAATTAATTCGGGATTAAGCTCTGCATTACCGAATCCTCTTCCGAGATCTCCGCAAAGAGCAGAGAAGCAAAGACCGTTATCTTTCACGAAGCTGAGAAGCTCTTTTGCCTTATCTCCTTTTAAGTTTTCGGGAGAGTTCTCTCCGTGGGTTGCATACATCTGAAGGCCGTTTGCACCGATTGCAGCAGCTCTCTTTATAGCATCTTTTGTAGGAAGGCGGAAAGATTCAACCATTACGCCGATGGGAAATTTATACATATTTACATCTCCTTTTATTTTTCTTCAGTTTATACCAAATACATCTTTTTGTAAATAAACTATCTTGCTTAAAAATATAAAAATATTGCTATTTGATAAAAGGCGGGCAATGCCCGCCCTTATAATTATTTGTATTCTACAAGCTCAACCTTACCCGACATACCTGTGGGCTCCATTACCATATATCTTGAGAATTTATCTCTTTCGCGGAAGCCCATATGAGTTGTTACAATTATTTCAAGCTCATTTTCACCTGCTTTTACTAAGTCTGTTATATCAAACTTGTACGGAGGAACTATTCTTCCTAACGCATTCTTTCCGTTAACTGTTACATTAACTGTCTCACCGGCATTTTCTATTTCAAGGTAAAGCTTTTTATATCCCTTTGCTTCAACATTAACTTTGGTTTCGTATTTTATGTGCCCTGCAAAGCGGTCCATTCCGGGAAGTGCATTTATATTGCAAAGTGTAAAGTCTTTTTTGAAAGGCGTGAAAGTATAATCTTCACTTCCTTCTGCCAAAGATACATCATAGCATTCTGGTATAAGAGTTCTCTTTGCTTCTGTAAGCTCTTCATATGAAGGAATGTCGGCATCCACATCGCCTAAAATTATAAAAACGGAATTGTAGGGCGCAATATTAAGCTTGATTCCGTCATTTGTCACTTTCTTCACAGCCACATTGTTCATCGCGTCGTATTCAATATATGTTCCTCCGTTGAAGCCTTCGGGATAAATAACTGTTTCGCAGGATTTTAAGATATCTTCGTTAACAAACATATAAATTTCGTTATTGCCGTTTATGTATCTATAGTATCTTAAATTCTGATGGGGCTTGGAAAGTGAAATGTCGTAAAGACCTTCGCTTCTTAAGTATGAAACTAATTTTTCGGGCGCCACCTCAATTAAATTTTCGCCATTTAAGAACGATACACTCTCCCCTTCGCAGCTCTTATCAGTGTAACCTCCGGCAAAGATAACCTTAACACCTGCATCGGCAAGCTCTGCAAAGCGTCTTAATGCCTTTACAGGAAGATATTCGCTGTTCGGCACTACAAGGCAGGGGTATTTTTCGTCACAAAGAACGATGCTTCCATCCTCAACCGCAGCATTAAGAAGATAATCAAGAGGGATTATATCAAAATCTATCTGATTGTCTGTAAGAATCTTTGCATATTTCTTTTCATGGCCGTTTCTTCCGCCGGACCATTCGCCTTCTGCTCTGTAATAAAGAGCAACCTTACACTTGTGGTCACCGTCTGTAAGAAGAGTGCTTACACGGTTGGAATACTCCATTAAAGACTTAAAGTCTTTGAACTGCGAATATGTTCCGCCTTCATAAAAATGAGGAGGACAATCGTAATCCGGGCTAATTCCTGAAAAAGCATGAGGAACGAAATAATTAATTCCGCGGACAAGCATATGGTCTGATAACCACTTCATCATTTTAAGGCCTTCTGCCCATCCGAATGCACCGTACATTTCGCACATTGCTCTTCCCTTTTTAACATCCTTCTGGATGTGGCTGTGGCTGGATGCAAGCTTGGCAAGCTCATAGTGGAAAAATTCATGGTCTGCATACTGAATACCGTGGCAGATTGTTGCTTTACAATCCTGGAATCCGGGAAGAATTTCATTTAATACTACATCAATACCGCCCATATCCTGTCCGTCCATGGAACGGAAGAAGTGAGCACCTGATGCGAATTTCGTATCACGGCTGTTATCTTCGATAACGTGACCGATATATTCAACGCCGTGTGCCCTCGACCAGTCGCCAAGCTTCTGGCAGAAGCTTTCGGCATAAAGAGTGGATACTATATCCATATAAGCAACTCTGAATTCGGGAGAAACACCTTCCACATTATAAAGAAGAGAAGGAAGCTTGCAGAGTGCATCGTCACCGAATCTTTCTATAAGTCTTTCGAACACAAGATAGTTACAGGGAAGCGCACCGTTAAAACTTGTTTCACCCTCTGTCGGTAATGTGCAACGCGCAATATAAGGTTCGTCTGAGAAAAAGCCCTTGAATATATTTCCGAAATACTTTGAAAAATGCTCATACATCGGCTCATAAACCGCATTAACCAATATATCGCAAGCTTCGGGGTTTAATGTATCGATATGTCTTTCTTCAGGCACAGGATATGTAAATATCGTAAATACAGACCAGATTCCTTCGGGAAGATCCATATTTTTTATAAGTCCGTCTTCATACTTATCTGTAAGATCAATGCATTCTGAAGAATATTCAAATTCTATGCTGTTTCTTTTATATGCAACTATTTTTACAATATCAGGATTTTCCGGAAGCTTGGTATCGATAATAAGATTGTGGTTTTTACACGGGCCGACAACATCGGTGTGAAGTTCGCTAAATCTTCTTTTTACAAGATGGGCATTTTCGGGAGCGGATGCCTGATCCACAGCAAATCCTGTCGGGAAATGTTTGTCGTCAAGAAGCCATACTTCCATACCTAATTTTTCGCACTCATCGAAGATAAGCTGCATATCGCTCCACCAGTCATCCTTGCCGAATTCTTCGTGGGTTCTGGATTCCACACAGACAGCCCTTATTCCCGATTCATAAACCTTATGAATTTCTCTTTTTAAGAGTTCATCATCCTCGTTGTGCACCCAAAGGAACGGGAGAAGATAGTTATCGGGCTTGTTTTTTAATACTGCATTAAATTTTTCGTTAAAAGTCTTCATTGCATACCCCTTCTTTCTTTATCATAAATATTATTTTACTTTATTCAATCCCGCTTCATCAAGGATATACGCCGAATCGCAGATGGATAGCGGAGATTTTCTGTGTGTTATGAGAATACAGGTTTTATTTATTTCTCTTAAATTTTCAATAACCTCTTTTTCTGTCTTTTCGTCAAGTGCACTTGTTGCTTCATCGAGAAGTAAAATTTCAGCATCCGACAAAAGTGCTCTTGCTATGGCAATACGCTGTTGCTGGCCTTCAGAAAGACCGAAGCCGCCTTCGCCAATTTTTGTGTTGATCCCATCGGGTAACTGGTTTATAAATTCATCACAGCCGGAAATCCTTAAAGCTTCTTTTATCTTATCATCATTTGCCTCTTCTTTTGAAAACAAAAGATTTTCGAGAATCGTGCCTGAAAAAAGCAGATTTCCCTGTGGCACAAAAGAGAAAAATTTTCTTGTTCCTCTTCCCGCTTCGATTTCTTTTTCATTATCTTTAAGCAGTACTTTGCCTGAAAGAGGTTTGTAAATACCCAAAAGCAATAAAAGTATGGTGCTTTTCCCTATTCCAGAATGTCCCTGAATTGCTGTAACTTCGCCTTTTTTAACAGAAAGGTTTACTTTTTCAAAAAGCCTCTCTCTGCCGTATGTAAACGAAACATCCGAAAGTGTGAGTTCATCAACCTCTGTTATGTCACAGCTTTCCTCCGGTTCATCGGGAAGATTTTCAATTTCAAGAATTCTTTCAGCGGAAGCAACCATAGAATAATACCTTGGAAGGATTCCGCCGATTTCATTAAGCGACGTCTGAAGCCCTCCTGCAAGCTGAAGCATTGCTGTTAGTGAACCGTAGCTTAAATTATTATTTACTATAGCAAACACAGAATATATAAACACCGCAATAATTGCGAAATTATAAGAACCTGAATATACAGCATGCACAAGAGCGGATATTATCTTCTGACGCATCAATTTAGCCTTATATTCTTTTTGTACCGCTTCTGATTTGCTTTCCATTTTTTTATCGGCTGTAAATACTTTTATCATAAGAAGTCCGAGACTCTGCTCCTGAAAAACAGAACGTACTTTGCCTTCTGCACTCTGTGCCTCTTTATGAATCCTTTTAAGCGTCTTTCTTACGGAAAAGGAAAACAAGCTTAATAACAGCCCGAAAACAAGTAAAAACACAGCAAGCTTTGGTGCAAGTATATACATAAATACAAATGAACCCAAAAGTCTTACTACAAGCGAAAGTGCTGATGGAATAAGAGAAACGAGATTTCCTGATATCACCCTTGCATCACTGAACATTCGGTTAAGCAAGTCTCCCGAATGATATTCGGTTGTCTTTTTATACTCTTTCTTATAAAGCGATGTCATAATTTCGCTTCTTATTGAATTGAGTATATTAACCGTGGAGGATTCTTTTACATACGATGATAAAACAGAAACCAGAATACTTATCACAATAACAGAAGCAAAAGCAATTATCCAGTTTCTTAATGAATCAGAGCTGCCGCCTTTCGTTACCGGTTCTATAAGGTCGATAATTTCCCGATAGCAAAGAGCCCTGAAAACTCCGGTCAAAGATAAGAAAACGCCGAAAACCGTCAAAAGAATTATACCAATCTTCTGACGTCCGGCGCATTTAGTTATCCATTTTCTTGCCTGAGGCTCAATTTTTTCTTTTTTCATAGCTACAACCCCAATGCTTTTATTAAGATAATTATATAGGATTTAGTTTAATATGTCAATAAAAAACCACTTATTTTCAGCCAAAATATTGACATTTTATTTATTTTGCGGTAAACTATCATTATTACTTTTGGAAAAGAGAGGAATACTTATGTTAGACATCAAATTTGTCAAAGAAAATCCCGAATTGGTTAAAGAAAATATCAAGAAGAAGTTTAAGGATTCCAAGCTTCCTCTTGTTGATGAGGCCATCCGTCTTTATGACGAAAAGCGCGCCGCAAATACAAGAGCTTCTGAGCTTCGTTCAAACCGTAACTCTTTAAGTAAGCAGATAGGTATGCTTATGGGCCAGGGCAAAAAGGATGAGGCAGAAGAAATAAAAGCTCAGGTAAACGCTCAGGCAGAAGAACTTAAAGCACTTGAAGAAAAAGAAGGCGTTCTTGAAGCAGAGCTTAAAGAAGTTATGATGAAGATTCCCAACATCGTAGACGATTCCGTACCCGTTGGTAAAAACGACGAGGAAAATGTTGAAGTTGAACAGTTCGGAGAAAAGACCAATCCTTCCTTTGAAATCCCCTACCACACCGATATTATGGCAAAGTTCAATGGAATAGACAAGGAATCTGCCGGCAAGGTTGCAGGCGAAGGCTTCTATTATCTTATGGGAGATATTGCCCGTCTTCACAGTGCGGTACTCGCTTATGCAAGGGACTTTATGATAAATAAAGGCTTTACCTATTGCATCCCTCCTTATATGATAAGAAGCAACGTTGTAACAGGCGTTATGAGCTTTGAAGAAATGGATGCAATGATGTATAAAATTGAAGGCGAAGATTTATATTTAATCGGAACCAGCGAACATTCTATGATCGGTAAATTCATCGACTCTATCAACGATGAAAAGAGTCTTCCTTTAACTCTCACAAGCTACTCCCCCTGCTTCCGTAAGGAAAAGGGTGCTCACGGCATTGAGGAGCGCGGTATATACAGAATCCATCAGTTCGAAAAGCAGGAAATGATAGTTATATGTAAGCCTGAAGAAAGTATGGAATGGTTCCATAAAATGTGGAGCTACTCCGTTGAGCTTTTCCGTTCTATGGATATTCCCGTTCGTACACTTGAGTGTTGCACAGGCGACCTTGCAGACCTTAAGGTTAAGTCCTATGATGTTGAAGCATGGTCTCCCAAGCAGCAGAAATACTTCGAGGTATGCTCCTGCTCAAACCTTGGCGACGCTCAGGCAAGAAGACTCGGCATCCGTGTTAAATCCGATGACGGCAAGAAGTACCTCGCCCACACCCTCAACAATACAGTTGTTGCTCCTCCCAGAATGCTTATTGCTTTCCTTGAAAACAATCTTGAGTTCGACGGCGAAAAGTACAGTGTAAGAATTCCCGAGGCTTTAAGACCTTATATGGGCGGTATGGAAAGAATCGTTGAAAAATAATGAAGTAAAACGGTGTAGCAAAAGCTACACCGTTTTTATATTCATAAGCTAAGCATATAATCTTTTATTTTCATTCCGGTCGCGTTTTTAAATGCTGTTCTGAAATATTTCACATCCGAAAAGCCGCATTTTTCTGCAATTTCATTTTGTGAGAAATACCTTGATTCCAGAAGCTTCTTCGCTTCCTCTATTCTTCGCTCATTGAGATATTGCTTGGGAGATTTCCCTGTATGCTTTTTAAACTTTCTTCTCAGAAAAGTTTCACTGATATAAAGAGCTTCTGATATCTCTTCGGTACGAAAATCAGCATTGTTAAAATTCTGCTCGATTATATCTATCGCTTTTGCAACATCCATATCGGTGTTATTTGAAAGCAGCATTCCTTCACTTGTTAGTTCCGATAAAATTTCATAAAACAGCGATGCTGCTTTATATCTGTATCCGATTTCTTTCGCGTTCCAAATCTTTTCCGCTTTTTCAAAAAGAGTTCTGTGTTTTTCGGTATCCTTACTTTCGAATACAACTATTTCGTTTTTTACGGGAAAAGACTCATTAAAATGAAATACTATAAGTTCATCCTTTTCACAAGTTCTTTTGTATTCTGCCCCCATAGGCACATAACATATACTGCCGGAAGGGGCTTCGATATTTTTTCCATTATATATAAAACGGGCGTTTTTTGATGATAATCTGAAAGACAATGCTGAATATTCTCTTTTGCGGTTTAAGGATACTTTTGCTTTTTCTTTGTAAAAAAACACATCGAATAATTCTGCCGACAATAAATCCCGCATCAAATCACTCCTTTTCGACTATGGTACCACACCTTGTGCCGAAAATCAAGCTTTTTATTCCGATTTTATGGTTGAACAGTTCCGAAAAACATACTACAATTATTAAAAAGGAGGAATGATTATGGAAAGACGCGAATCAGCGCTTAAATATTTTAACTATCATAAGGAATTTTGCGATGACTATGTGAAAAACGGCATCGAGAAAAACAGAAAAGGCTTTGCACGTCTCAGCATTACAGGAGAAGACGGAAAGCCCTTAAAAGGAGCTAAAGTCAAGATTAAACAGAATAGCCACGATTTTAAGTTTGGGTGCAATATTTTTATGCTTGATGAATTTGAGTCCGACGAAAAAAACGCACTTTACAGAGAGCTTTTCAAGAAATGCTTCAATTATGCAACCGTTCCGTTTTACTGGTCGGATTTAGAGCCGGAATACGGTAAGCCGAGATATGACAAAAACTCCTTAAAGGTTTACAGACGCCCTGCTCCCGACCTTTGCGTTGAATACTGCAGAGAAAATAATATCAGAATGAAAGGTCATTGCCTTGCATACGATACATCTGCTTTCACCCCTGAATATTTTCCCAGAGATATAAAAGAAGCAAAGAAATTCTACGAAAGACATTTTGCAGAAATAGCCGAAAGATATGCGGATGTAATTGATGATTTTGATATAACAAATGAGCTTTTATGCCATACAACACTTTTACATACAAATAACCGACCGGCGCTTTTACGAGAATATGATTATCTTGACTGGCTTTATGAAATCGCCTATAAATATTTCCCATATAATCTTCGCTATCTTAACGAAGCTCGAAACTTAGGCGACGAAAGCTTCCGCGATAACCGTACCCCATATTATATGATGATAGAGCGTCACCTTAAAAACGGCGGCAAATGCAACGCTATAAGCATGCAGGCTCATTCTTTTATAAGGAAAGAGCAGGAAGCACATTTTGCCGGATACAGATATAATCCCATTTATATCGCAGCGCAAAGTGAGCTTTATGCCGATTTTAAGCTTCCCATACAGATATCGGAAGTTACCATTTCTGCTTTCGGTCTCGAAAAAGAAGACGAGGAAATTCAGGCAGAGATTTTAACCAATATGTATAAAATGTGGTTTGCATCACCTTATATGGAAGGCATTGTATATTGGAATATGGTTGACGGCTATGCAGCCTGGGCAAAGCCCGGATCACTTGAGGGCGAAAACTATTTCTGCGGCGGACTTCTCCGCTATGATATGACAGAAAAGCCCGCAATGACAGCCTTAAAAGAATTGCTGAAAGGCTGGCAGACAAATCTCGAATCGACAACTGATGAAAACGGCGAGCTGGTTATAAAAGGATTTTACGGCAATTACGATTTAGAAATTGAAACACCTGCCGGTATCAAAACATCGACCTTCCATCTTGATAAATTCTACGAAAGACCTCATTTTATAAAATTATAACATAAAAACCGATGCAGCTTTGCTACATCGGTTTTATACTGTCAAATAAATCCCAGGGATATTCGTTTCCGGGATATGATATAAAATCCATTTTTTCTCCCGAAAAAGGATGTCGGAAGGCTATGCGGTGCGACCAGAGGGCAACGGAGCAACCGTTATCCTTGCTTCCGTATTTGCCGTCGCCTGCAAGAGGCATTTTTCTTGATGCGAACTGAACCCTTATCTGATGAAAACGCCCCGTGAAAAGACGCACCAAAATAAGCGACAGCGGTTTTTCGTCTTTTCGGGAAGTCTCTTTAAGTTTGTAGCTCAAAAACGCTTCCTTGACTCCTTTTCGCGCCTTTTTAACCACATATGCTTTATTGTCCCGCGCACTTTTGTATAAGAGATCTTTAAACTCCCCTTCATTTTCGGGAATTCCTTCAACAACAGCGAGATATTCCTTCAGGAATTCGTCTTTATTTTCAATGACTGCAGATATTTTTGCAGCAGCTTTTGCATTTTTGGCATAAACCATAACTCCGCCTGTATTTCTGTCAAGCCTGTGAACAGGATAAATATCCGAAGAAAGCTCTTTTGATAAAAGTGAAATCATATTTTCGCTTCCTTTTTCATCCCCCTGAGAAAGAATCCCGACAGGTTTTGCGCAAACGACTATATGCTCATCGGAATATAAAATTTCCATTTTATGTTAATCCTCACAAACGTAGGTTATTGTGTATTCTTCAGAATCGGATTTGTCAATTCTGTAAAGAGAAGCATCTCCCGGTGCAAGCTTTACGGTTAAGCTTGTGGCATTGTCAGCAATTTTGCACTGATTACCGTCTGTTTTAGAAACCTCGTAAATTCTGTATTCCTTTTTAAGATTTAAGGTGAATTCCTTTTCATCTTTATAGTCGCGATTAAGAACATAAATATACTTGTTTCCGTAATCGTCAGAAAATTCGCCAAGAGAACATCTCTTTTCGAGCTTATCCATTGCGAAGACAGAAGAATTTTTAACATCCTCTCTGAAATGCTCATCGAAATACGCATCTCCTTTAAGAAGGTCTTCGTCGTGATAGATATGCTCACTCGTAAGCGCCATAAGAGTATTGCCCCAGGCTTTGACAACCCCGAGAGCCTCTTTTATTGCATCAAAGAAGTATCCTTTTTCGCCATTTAATTCAAGAAATCTTCTCTTTTCAAGTTCTTTATCAACGCTTGCATCAGAGCCTGTAGCTCCAAAGCTCTGAAGTCCCTTTGCCCCATATAAAAGAGCATAGAAAATGTTGCTTGTAATCATCGGATTTGTAAGCTCTTTTGGATATCTGTTTAAGCGTATTGTTTCAAAATAGAACCAGAAGGGTATGTTTCTCTCAATACTTTCCTTTCTCATAATAGCTAAATCCTTCCACATATTGGAAATGTCGAGCTGTTCTTCGGTGTCGTCTCTTACGGGAGTTACGCCGAAGGGATAATAGTCAAAAGAAATCACGGGGGGCTTTATGGTGTCTAAAAAGTGAGTTACATAATCGGGAAACTTGCCGTTATGCCAGGTAAATAAGCTGTTATAGCTCGGTATGAGTATAGCAAGATTAAGCAAGCCCGGTGCATATTTATAGAAATAATCGGTATATTTAGCGGCAAGTGCCACCGCATCTTCTCTGCAGGGCTCATCCCAGATGTAAAATCCTCCAAGACAGTTCTCGTCTTTATATTCATCACTTACTTGTTTTACAACTTCTTCAAGATCTTCGTCGGTTTGTATTCTTTCCTGAAATCCGCCGAAGCGCGAAAGATCCTGAATTATCAGCTTAAGTCCTTCTTTGTTGCAAATTTCAACCGCCTTTGCAATCGTGTTGTGATGCGCCCAGCCAAGCTCAATCTGATTATGGTGCGCTTCTTTCAGTTTTTTTATAATTCGCTCGGCATCTTCAAAAGAAACCTCTTCCCTTTCTATTCCGTTAATCTGAAAGGTCGATACAATGAATTCCTTTTGTCTGTAACTTCTTTCGATGTTTCCCTGAGCTTTGAATTTAAGTACCGTGTTTTTCATAATTATCACTCCTTAATACTAACTTCTGCTTTTGTGACAGGTAAGATATATTATCTGGTATTCTTCAGAAAGTGTTTCAATAGCTTTTTTTGCACTTTCTATCCTGTTTTCGTCAAGATTCGTAAAAGGATCATCCAATACGACAACGGGTTTTTCTGTTTCAAAAAGAGCATCTATAAGAGAAAAACGTAATGCTATGGCTAAAATATCACGTAGTCCTGAGCTGTAGGTAGATGCCTGATGCTTTTCTCCGTATTCGACAGTGCCAATACTCAGTTCGGCATCAAGCTTGGCATTTTCAGGTGCAAATAAAACCGATTTATATTTCTCGAAGCGCTCTCCGAGCGGCCCTAAATATTTAAGTGTAAGATTTTCTTTAGCCATCTTAAGCGCTTCTTCTGCTTTTTCTATCAGTAAAACCTTCTTTTTGAGGTTTCCAATTTCATCTTCCAGCTCATTTACTTCGGCAGTAAGCTCAGGGATTTTTTCTGTTTCGGTGATGATGTCGGAAAGTCTCTTTTCAAGATCCTTGATTACATCATCAGTTTCACTCAAAGCAGCCCTTGCAGCTTCAAGCTCCGCTGTGCCGGTAAGCTCACATATTTCCTCAGGTATACCGTTAGAAGCTATAAATTCTTTCAGCAGATTATTTTTTGCAGCATAATTTTCCTTTTCCGCATTTAATTTTTCGCATAAAACCTTAAGCTCCTCATAGGCTTTTTCAGGTGAAGCATCAGTAAATTCCATAGATTTTACCCTAAGCTCAGCATACTTGCTTTCTGCTATCATTAAAGCTTCTTCAGATTTAATCTTTTTTTCTTTTATGCTTTTTAATTCTGTACAATACTTACAAAACTTTCTGAATTCTTCTTCAGTTTCATCTTCTGTGAAAGGTGCTCCAAGATAATGCTGCGCTTTTTCGTCAAGTTCCCGCTTCAATTCGTCAAGCTTTGAATCGAAGGCAAACTTTAACGCATTTTTTTCTTTTAATTCAAGGTTTTGGAGTTCTGTATTGAAAAAGCGAACAGATCTTAAAGCTTCTTCGTATTTTCCGTCAAAATCATTATTGAATGTTGCAAAAGCCTCATCCGCTTTCGCGATAGCTTTATTTGCATTATTAATCTCCGTCAATATAGCGGAATTTTCAGTTTTATTCTTAATAATAAAAATAACTGACAAAGCTATACCTGCCAAAGCTGAAATTATACCGCCTATAACTGAAAAGAAACACATAAATATTATACCGAGCAATAAAAGAACAGCTCCCGTTATAACAGGTATTACAGGAAACTTCTTTACTTTAAGAAAGCCGAGCTTTTCCTTGGCTTCCCTTGCTCTGTAATATATTTCTTCAAGCTTTGCCATATCAAAGTCATTTTCAGAAAACATCTTGCGCAGCTTATAAAGTCTTGTCTTTTCTTCTTCGGTAAGATTTGCTGATTCTGTAACTGCTTTTTTAGTCTTATACTCCTGTATTTTTTCTGTTATGCTTTTATATTCGTCTTCCGGAAGTTCGCACATTCCGTAAGCATCAGCTTTATCCAATTCTTCCTTTTCTGACTCGCTCAATTCGGCGGTTCTTTTTATCGTCTCGCTTCTTTTATACTCCTCTGTCAAAGTATAAAGTAAAGAAAGTTCTTCGGAATCGGGGATTTTTTTCATTTCCGATTCGTATCTCTTTATTCTCTCTGCTGATTCTTCCGCATCGTTTTTAATTGTTTTGTAATGCTCCGCTTTTTCTTTTTCAACATAACTCTTGTGAAGTTTTTCGATTTTTTCCTCGAGTTCTTTCTTAAGGCTCCTTTTAGTATGTAATTCTTCTTTTATCATCTTCTCAGTTTCAAGAAGATTCTCGGAATGCTTAAGCGATGATTCCGCATTGCTTTTTGCAAGCTCTTTTTCCTGTATTAAACCGGTAGAACGTTTATATTTATTTTTCAGGTCTTTAAGCTCCTGCATAGCTTTATCAAAAGAAGCCATATCGTTGTCTGCTTCCGATAAATCCGAAAGCTTGGCGTTTATATCTCCTGCTCCCGTAAGCTCTGCTTCAACCTTTCCCTGCGGAATATAAGCAGATTTTCCGTAAGACTCCTTATCAATTCCGAATATTTCACATCCGATATTTTGGGAAAAATCTTTGGACTCAAGTCCTGTTTCTTCGTTATAAAGAACAAAAGTATCGTCCTTTTCTTTTTTACCGAAAAAACGTTCCAGTCTGTATGTCTTTCCGTTTAATGAAAAAATAATGCTTCCGCCAAACTTACCTCCCTGCCATGGATCATATTTTTTTCTGTCGCTGTCTTTTGTACGACCTGCATCAAGTCCGTAAAACATAGCCTGGATAAATGCCGCAAATGTGGTTTTTCCGAAACCGTTATCCTCTAAAATGACATTAAGCCCGTCTTTGAACTCTTGGCGGAATTCCCTGAGCTTCCCGAAATTTTCAATATAACATTCAATAAATTTCATATCAAAGCTCCTCTCCTGAAAGCGCCTTTATTCCAAGCTCAATTACAAGGCGTTTTTCCTCGTCACTGTAATCTTCAGACATAACTGTTCTTATAAATTCACCCTTAAGCGATGCATCATACATATAATCTTCAATATTGAATTTTATTCCGACTTCGTCATCTTCTGCCTTGAATGCAAAAAACTTGTCCTTATATTTATCTTCTATATACGACAAATCATAACTGCATTCTACACTGACTTTTCCGCAGAGCACAACCTTAACCAGATTTTCGGAAGAAACATTTGAAAGTTTTTCAAAAACGAGTCTGTCAACATCGGAAGTGGTTTCGCAATCAGATATATCAACTCTGATTTCGTTTATAAGACGGCTCATAAACGGGATGAATTCGTGTGCGATTTCACCATCTTCTACAGTTATAAGATAAAATCCTTTCTCTCCGCATTCGTCATACCCTCTTCCGTCAGGGCAGCCTGAATATACCCAGATGCCTCTTGTATCAAGCTTATCTTCCTTGTATGAATGTATATGTCCCAGCGCGAGATAGTCTATATATTTATCCTTAAGAAGCGGAAGATTTACGGCTTCCGTTTTATCTTTTCCGACATACTTCTGCTCCTGCCCGTGAAGTGTTACGATATTGATTTTGCTTTTATCAAGAAGCAGAGAATCGTAAAGATTGCTTTTTCCCGAAAGATGTGCGCCGGTAATTACAACATCACCATATTCATAACCCGTCCAGTTTTCTGAAAAGAGTTTAAGATTTAAAGGAGCTTCTTCGTCGTAGAGAGTAACTTCTGTATCGTGATTTCCTTTAAGATAGAGAAAATCAATTCCCGGGTTTTCCTCGATGCAACGTCTTATGATATCTTTGGTTTTAACCGTTACGGTTTTTGTATCAAAAAGATCTCCTGCTATGAGAATGACACTTACTTCATTTTCTTTCGCAAAATCAACCATTCTTTCAAATGTGTGTAAAATCTCATTTTTTCTCATTTTTGCTTTTTCTTTACTGAGATTGGTTTTCATTGCCGAATCAAGATGCAAATCGGCTGTGTGTATAATTTTCATATAATCACCCTTGTATATGTTATAACAATATTTGCTGTACTTTTTTAATCGTATTAAAAAAGTACGTCTCTGTCTACGCCATATTCCATTAAAATATCGTTTATTATCTCATTTTCTTCCTCTGTCAAATAAAAATAACTTGATTTTTCATCTATGTAAATAGTCGAACACCCATCTACTGCAATGCAAAATGTTTTTTTACCTATCTTAAAAGAAAAATTTTTATTGCAGGGGCAAAGCGGAGGATCTTCGTTATATAGCGCTTTATTATTGAAAATTTCTGTAATTATTTTTGAATGTTCAGCTGAAAGTTCGGTGTTTACATCCATATCTTCTATATTACATATAAGTGTTACTGTTTTACCGTCTTCTATGTTTGTCTTGTCAGGTAAAAACATCACAAAAATTAAAGCTGTCAAAATCAATATACTCGCAATTATGAATAGATATTTTTTCATGCTTTAATCACTCCATTCCATATATTTAA
>JAFQQJ010000016.1 GCA_017411325.1 Clostridia bacterium
GAATGCATTTATCGGGTAAAACTTCAGACCTATGATGAAGCTCGCCTACTCATAAGTGAGTATATTCATTTCTACAACTATCAACGTATTCAATTAAAAACAAAACTGACACCACTTGAAAAGCGATGTCAGTATGTTGCTTAAATTTTAATTTAATCTACCATAAAGGTCTTTTTTGTGCTGTCCGTACAAATTGGGGCAGTTCAGGTGGGCGTTCAGCCTTTTTGTTATTCATTTTCGCAATTGCAGTCCGTCTGAACCTCGCACTTGTTGGGAGGGAAAAATTCCTCAATGGGGAAGGATAAATCCCTGAACATATCGCAGGGGTCGTGGGGAGAGCCTTCCTCGTTATGGCAGGCAGAATCGGGAATGCAGAAGCTTGTTGCGGGAACGGAAAGCTGCACCTCACGCTCCAGGCGTACCAGCATGAAAAGCCCCAAGGTTACATAGATGTTTTTGCCTTCAACCGTATCGCTGATTGCACCCTCGAAAACCCTCTGTACACAGTCGGGAACGGCAGCTACATCGGTGTCGCAGGTGGGAATGGCGTCACCGTTTAATACGAGAGTATCAAGAACTATGGGATCAACCACTTCGACTACCGCATTTGGCATATTGGTCTTTTTCCAGGTGGAGAAATCAAAGCTGTCCTCTTTATACTTGGACTGGAAAATTTTCGCCTCTCCGGTGGAACCGAAAAGTACAATCTTTTTATCAAACATTGCAAGACCGTCAACGGCTACGGGACGGCGAAGTCCTGTGTAGGCGTTTAATTCCACACGGAAGTAAAATTTTAAGTTTACCGTGTAATAGCCCTTGTGAAAGGGAAGGGAATCCACATCGGAATAAATCCAGATAACCTCCGCCTTTTCGGCGGTGATTTTGCTTGCGGAATCAATAATTCCCTGACTTTCGGGACTTATGTAAACCCTTAAGTTTTCAAGACATTCCTTGGCTCTGCAGGAATCGTAAATCTGAGATGCATTTATGCAGACATTTTCTGTGCACGAAGAACATTCTGTTGCAGATAAAATTTTATCGTCCATAAAAATCCTCCTTTTATATGGGGCAAACTTTTATAAATGCTCCTTTTCAATACATCTTATGAAAAAAATAAAAAAATGTGAAAAAATTATTGACAAATGAAAAATAGTGTGCTATAATTCAGAAAAATTAATAATAAAGACTGTGACGAAGACGGTCGTACATCTGAGTTTTCAGAGAGTCTGCGTAAGGTGCGAGCAGATAACAGGATGATACAAGGACCCATCACTTCCGAGTCGGAGGGCTGAATAAAAAGTAGGCTTCTCCCGAGAATGCTGCGTCAGTGCATAGGGCTTGTTGGAGCCTGAAGAGTGGTGCGAAAGCACAAATTGAGTGGTACCGCGGGTAATGTAACTCGTCTCAAGTATGAGACGGGTTTTTTTGTTTTTACTTAGCTTAAAATTGAAAATTTTCAATATATAAAAAATTTTATGAGGTGATTACATGAACAGCAAATTAAAAGAAATTGCACTCCGTGTGAAGGAGCTTCGCGAAATTAAGGGCTACACTACAGCCGAAATGGCAAGCTTTGCGGACGTGACAGAGGCAACATACCTTTCCTTTGAAAAGGGAGAGTCGGATTTCGGGTTCACCTTTATTTATAAGTGCGCCCAGGCTTTCGGCGTAGAAATTAAGGACCTTTTAGAGGGTTCAAGCCCAATGCTTTCCTTATACAACTATGTGAAAAAGGGAGAGGGAATGCCCATCGAAAGAAAATCAGGCTTTTACTATCAGCATCTTGCACCCTCCTTCAAAAATAAAACGGCTGAGCCTTTCTTAGTTAAAATACCTTATATCGAGGGCGAAACCTCTTATTCCTCCCACGCAGGTCAGGAGCTTGACATCGTTGTATCGGGAAGACTTAAGATAACAATAAACGAACGTACGGAAATCTTAGAGCCCGGCGACAGCATTTACTATGACAGCAGTGCGCCCCACGCCCTTTCCGCAATGGATAACGCGCCCTGCGAAATTTACGCAATTGTTATGGCGGGCGAGGAAAAGGCGGAAGCTGAGAAAAAGACCGTTACAGTAAGAAAGAGCACAGGCAAAACCGTGGCAGACGACTTTATTGACTGCGTAACAAATGAAGACGGCGTGCTTCAGAAGATAAGCTTCAAAAATGCGGATAAGTTCAACTTTGCATTTGACTGTGTTGATGCAATTGCTGATAAAACTCCCGACAAGACCGCTATGATGTGGGTGTCCGGCGACGGTAAGGACAGGCGCTTTACCTTCGGCGATATGAAGAAATATTCCAATATGACAGCAAACTACTTTGAAAGCCTCGGAATAAAGAGGGGCGACACCGTAATGATCGTTCTTAAGCGTCATTATCAGTTCTGGTTTACAATGCTTGCCCTTCATAAAATCGGTGCGGTAACAATTCCCGCAACAAATCAGTTAGTTGAACACGACTTTGAATACCGCTATAAGGCGGCAGGTGTTGCGGCAGTTATCTGTACCGCTGACGGTGAGGTATCAGACCACGCGGCAAAGGCGGCAGAGGGCAGAAACATCACCAAAATTATGGTGGGCGGATGTAAGGACGGATGGCACGACTTCAACGCCGAAATGGAAAAATGCTCCGACGTTTATGAGCGCACGGAAAATTCACCCTGCGGCGACGATACAATGCTTATGCTCTTTACATCAGGTACAACGGGCTATCCCAGAATTGCGGCACACTCTTATAAGTATGCACTTGGACACTACATCACAGCTAAATACTGGCACAATGTAAATCCCGACGGACTTCACTTTACCATTTCCGACACCGGTTGGGGTAAGGCTCTCTGGGGTAAGTTCTACGGTCAGTGGCTCTGCGAAGCAGGTGTATTCACCTATGACTTTGACCGCTTCAAGTCAGAAGAAATTCTTCCCATGTTTGCAAAATACAACATCACAACCTTCTGTGCACCTCCCACAATGTACCGCTTCTTCATAAAGGAAGATTTGTCAAAGTATGATTTGTCTTCCATCGAATATGCGACAACAGCAGGGGAGGCGTTAAATCCCGAGGTAAGCAACAAGTTCCGCGAGGCTACAGGTCTTACCATTATGGAAGGCTTCGGTCAGACGGAAACAACCCTTGCAATCGGCAACCTTGTGGGCACACATCCGAAGCTTGGATCTATGGGACTTCCCAGCCCCCTTTACGATGTAACCCTTCTTGATGCGGACGGCAAGGAATGTGCACCCGGTGAAGCAGGTGAAATCTGTATCAGAACAAGTGAAGAAGTTCCCGCAGGACTCTTCAAGGGCTATTATCTTGATGAAGCTAAGACAAAGGAAGCTTGGCACGACGGCTACTATCACACCGGCGATCAGGCAACAAGGGACGAGGAAGGCTACTTCTTCTATGTGGGCAGAATCGACGACGTTATAAAGTCCTCCGGCTACAGAATCGGACCCTTCGAAATCGAAAGCGTAATCATGGAGCTTCCCTATGTTCTTGAATGTGCAATCACCGCAGTACCCGACGAAATTAGAGGTCAGATTGTAAAGGCTACAATCGTTTTAGTAAAGGGCAAGGAAGGCTCTGACGAACTTAAGAAGGAAATTCAGGAATATGTAAAGAAGAGAACCGCTCCTTACAAATATCCCAGAATCGTTGACTTCGTGGCAGAGCTTCCCAAAACCATCAGCGGTAAGGTAAGACGAGTAGAAATAAGAGAAAACGATAAAAACAGAAAATGATATTTTGCGGCTGTGAAATTCACAGCCGCTTTTTCTATTCACACATTTTTCCTTTTTACATAATATGGTTTTGTAGGAGGGAGATTGAGTTGAAGAGAAGAAAAGGAACATCGTTATGTACCTGTGCCGTGGCATTTGCTCTCGGAGCGCTTCTTGCATTTATTATGCCCGTGTGGTTTATTGCCGCTATGGAGGCTGTTATAATTCTTATCTTCGGCTATATACTCTTTTTCGGATGTTAGGAGGGTTTTTATGAAGGTAGTAGTTATCAAACCGTCAAAATTCGTGGGTGCAATACTTAAGAAAGCATTTAAGATAAAATAAAAACATCTGCATACATAAGAAAAAATCAAAAGAGGATTGGGGCTGTGAATTTTCACAGCTCTTTTTTGTTCTAACTGTGAGGACATGCTAATATAATGAGGTAAGACTAAGATAAAGGCGGAGATTTAATGGACAAAGGACTTAAGTTTTTAGCCAGCAACTACTTCCCCGAAAGGCTTAAAAAAATTATGCTTTCGGATTTGGCATCACCGGAACGTACCGAGGAGATAAGGCTAAAGGCAAAGGGCGCTTTATGTGTTCTTAAAAAAAGCGGACTTTATTTCCTCGGAGAAAACGGTGAGAGTACGGAATACGAAAAGGCGGCGTTTTTTTCAAAGGAGGAGCTTTCTGAAACAGTGACTCTTCTTTGCGAAAATTCGGTATATTCAAACCAGGAGCACATTAAAAAAGGCTTTATTCCGCTTAGGGGCGGGCACCGCGCGGGAATAACGGGACGGTGCGTTACGGAAAACGGAAAAATAAAATACATAACGGATTTTTCTGCCGTAAATATAAGAGTTGCCGGGGAAGTTATAGGGGCGTCGGACAAGGCTTTTCATAAAATTTATAAGGACGGTACGGTAAGAAATACCCTCATAATTTCACCGCCGGGATGCGGAAAAACCACTATGCTCCGCGATATTGCAAGAAAGCTGGGAAGTCCTTACTGCATGAAAAAGGTGGCAATTGCAGATGAGAGAGGCGAAATTGCCGCCTGCTTTGAAGGAATCGCCGAAAACGACATCGGAAGCCTTTCCTTTGTTATGGACAACTGCCCCAGGGCAGAAGGTATTCTTGCTATGGTAAGAGCTATGAATCCCGATGTGGTAATAACGGACGAAATCGGAACAAGAGACGATGCCGATGCCGTTATGCAGGCGGTCAATTCGGGCGTTTCTGTTATTACAACGGCACACGGATACTCGCTTTCCGACGTAAAGAAAAAGGCAGGCATAAAGGAACTGTTATCGGAAGGAGCCTTCAGGAAAGTGCTTGTTTTAAGCAGAAGGAACGGTCCCGGCACCGTGGAGGAAATAATTGATTTATGTTGAAACTTTGGGGTGCTGCAATCACAGTTATGGCTTTTTATGCTATGGGAGTAAAGGTGGCAGAAGAAAGACGAAGAAGGCTTGAATTTATCGAAAAAATGATAGTTTCTCTTTCGGATTTCAAAGAAGCGGTAACTTTTTTTGCGTTGCCGATTCCGAAAGCCCTTGAAAGAAGCGGGATAGAAAAGCATAAAAGTCTTATGGATAAGCTTTCTGACGGGGATAAAAAGGATTTTGCCCTTTTCTTAAAGGGTATAAGGTCGGAAACGGCGGAAGGTCAGCTTTCAAACATAGCCGCATATGAAAAAAAGCTTCTTTCAGAAGAGGTCGAGGAAAGGCTGAAATATAAAAAGGAAGCGAAGCTTGTAAAGGGTGGCTTTCTGCTTTTCGGACTTTTAATTACGGTTTTGCTTATGTAATCGGAGGAATAAATGGGAATAGAATTTGTCTTCAAGGTGGCGGGAGTAGGGCTTATCGTTGCCGTGCTTAATATGATTGTCGGAAAATCAGGCAGGGATGAACAGGCACTTCTTGTCACCATAGCGGGGCTTATTGTGGTTCTTGCACTTGTAATTCCTGAGATAGGAAATCTTTTCGAAAGCATTAAAGCGGTGTTCGGACTATGATTGTAAAAATAGCGGGAATATGCATTCTGGGAAGCGTTGCGTGTATATTTTTCAGGCAGAGCGGCAGAAGTGAATTTGCCGTTCTTACGGCACTTGCCATCGGAGTGTATGTGCTTTTTGTAAGCTTTTCGGAGGTATCCGTTGTTATGGAAACACTTCGGAATCTGGCAGAAAAAACCGGTCTTGATACCGGAATATACAAAACAGTAATGAAAATAACCGCTGTTGCCTGCATAACCCAGAGTGCATCGGAGCTTTGCAGGGATGCGGGAGAAGGCTCGCTTTCGGGAAAGGTGGAGCTTTTCGGGAAAATTATTATATGTGCGGCAGCTATACCTGCTGTTACCGCCTTATTCGGGATAATAGCGGATTTGCTGTGATATACGGAGATTAAAATGAAAATATTTATACTTGTTCTGAGCCTTTTGTGCTTCTCTTTTGTGCCGTCTTATGCCTCGGAAACGGCGGACATAACCGGGGTGGAAAACTCCATAAGTGAAAGGGCGATGGAAAATATAGTAAAAGCATCACCGGAGTTTTCTTTTTACGGAACGGTGGAAAAAATAAAAAACGGCAATTATGAATCAAACCTTAAAGGAATGCTTAGAAAGGGAGCCGATATGTTTCTTTCTGAGATACGGGCAAATGCCGTGATAATGGGATGCGTAATGATGCTTGGGATTCTTTGCTCCTTTATATCAAATCTTGCATCCTCCTTTAAAAACGGCGGAGTAAGCGATGCGGCTTTTTTATGCTGTTATGCTGTTCTGGCAGGGCTTTCTGCAACAGGCTTTAAGGAAATATCGGAATGTGCAAAAGGAGCGATTGAGGATATGGGCTTTTTTATAAAGTCGCTTGTTCCGTTTTTATCTGTTCTTTCTGCGTCAGAGGGAAGGGTTATTACGGCATCGGTACTGCATACGGAAATCCTTGTGGCAACGGCTGTAAGCTCGTATATAACGGAAAGGGTAATTCTGCCGCTTGTCTATGCTTCATTTGCACTGAAGTTTATAAACAATATAACGGAAAATAAAACACTTGCCAACTTTTCTGTAATGGCAGATAAATTTGCCAGAAGAATTTTAAGCTTCACACTGCTTATATTTACTGCTGTATTAAGCCTTTCGGGCTTTGCGGCGGGAACGGTTGAAAATATGGGAATGAAAACAGCACGCTTTGCGGTAAGCAGCTTTGTCCCGGTGGCGGGAGGTGCTTTGGCAGACAGTGTTTCTGCGGTGACGGCTTCCTTCGGTATGATTAAAAATTCGGCGGGGATTGCGGGGATAATGGCGATTCTTTTAATGGCGGCATATCCTGTAATAAAGTGTGCCGCAGTAAGCTTTATCTACAGCTTTACGGGAGCCCTTATAGAGCCTTTGTGTGATACACGTCTTTCAAGGGCGGTAACTTCGGTGGGGGAGGTTATGGGTATGCTTTTCGGAATTGTATCAATTAGTGCTGCGCAGTATGTTATAGCCTCAGCCATACTTCTTTTTACATACGGAGGATAACGATGGAACAATATATTATGTCAATTACGGCATCGGCTCTGATTGTGACGGTGGCATCGCTTATTCTGCCCGAAGGAAATGTGAAAAAATATGCCCGTCTTGCAAGCTCGGTGGTCATATCGCTTGCGCTTGCTTCGCCTTTGAAGGCGGTATTTGATATATCGGATGCGTTTGATTTTTATGATATGTCATCCTATGAAATGACGCAGAAGGAAGCAGAAAAAATATATTCTGATAATTTGCGAAAAGAACTGGGAAAGCATATAGAGGAAGCACTTTTGCCCTATGGAAGAGCCTATGTGAAAATATCGGAGGACTTAAAGGTTGAAAGCATAGAAATATACGCGGAAAAAGCTATGGATGATGAGTCGGCGGAAGAAATACGGGAACAGTATATGCCGGAAAGGTTTGAGATTATATATGGACAGTATTAAAAGTCTGTTTGAAAAATTAAAGAATAATAAGCTTATATTAATCATATTGATTATAGGGGTAGCCTTTCTTTTTATCCCGGCAGAGAAGGAGGAAAAGGCTTCTTATGACGGAAGTTACGAAAAGGAGCTCTCGGAAAAAACAGAGGAAATTCTGGGCAAAATTGAAGGTGCGGGACGGGTTAAGGTTATGCTGAGCTTTTATGATAAGGGCACGGGAATTCCTGTCACCGATAAAACGGAAAACCGCGAAAGCGTAAATGAAAAAACAGTATCCGCATCGGGAAAGGTGGTGCTTCTTAAAGAAATGTATCCATCTGTCCGCGGGGCGGTTGTGGTATGCGACGGAGGGGAGTCGGAGCGTGTGAAAAATGATATATCGGAAGCGGTAGCTGCTCTTACAGGAGCACCTTTTCACAATATAAAAATATTCAAAATGGAGGGGTAGGTTTGTTTAAGAAAAAGCAGGCGGTTTTGGCAGCACTTGTTTTTATGATAGGGCTGGCAGGGTATTTTAACTGGTCATATCAGCATTCGGAAAACGGTGTTGTAAGCGATACAGAGGATTCGTCGTTGGGTGAGGCGAGGCTTGTTTCGGGAACCAATATAATGAAAAATGAGGACTTTTTTGCAGACAGCAGAAGAGAAAGGGAGGAAGGACGGAGCAAGGCACAGGAAAGCCTCAGGGAGGTTTGCGAAAATCCGGGAAGCACTCCTGAAGCAAAAAAAGAAGCGGAAATAAGACTTATGGATATGGCGGGACGGATGGAAATGGAAGCGGCAGCTGAAGCTGAAATAAAGGCGAAAGGATTTTCCGACGCGGTGGTGTACATAAATTCGGGCTCTGCCAGCGTGATAGTGGAAAAGGACGGCGAGCTTACGGCAAGCGAGGCGGCAAAGCTTCAGGAAATTATAATAAGGATAGCCGGCATTGACAGTTCTGCCATAGGAATTTCCGTGCATAAAAAGGTATAAAGCTTTTTTTGCAAGGGTATACTTAAAGAAAAAACGAAACGGAGAACTTTTTATGAAAAAGCTTTTGATTTCCGGCACTTTTGTGTGCCTTGCCGCACTTTTTCTGCTTTTTGGCTATGCATCGAGGGAAAAGGCTGCCATTGCTTCCTCGGTATTAAGGCTTCATATTGTTGCTGAAAGCAACAGTGAAGAAGACCAGAAGCTGAAGCTCAAGGTACGGGATACGGTTTTAAGGGAAGCTGCGGCAATTTTTGCGGGTGCGGAAAACAAGGAAGAGGCAATGTATCTCGCAAGAGAAAATGAGGAGCTTTTTATAAAAGCAGCTGAAGCAACATTGAAAAATGAAGGGTGCATATCGCCTGTTACATTAAGTATAGGAAAAACAGTTTTTCCCTGCAAGGAGTATGAAAATATCCGCCTTCCGGGAGGAATCTATGATGCTGTCAATGTGAAAATAGGAAAGGCGGAAGGAGAAAACTGGTGGTGCATAATGTATCCTATGCTTTGCTTTACAGACAGCGTTTCATCAAAGCTTGATACCGGGGGAGAAGCGGCACTTAAAAAAGAGCTTGGCGAAGAGCGATTTTCTCTTATAAGTGAAACGGATGACAAAAAAATCAATATAAAATTTAAAATATTGGAACTATTTTGAAAAACCGCCGAAAAAATCGGCGGTTTTTTTAAAAATATGTTGCAAGAACTGCTTTTTTTATGTATAATAATATAGAGTATGTTATAAGGAGAAAATTTTGTGTTCAGATATTTCAAATCCATTAAAGAACGTGATCCTGCTGCAAGAAGTATTATAAGTATTTTCTTTAATTATCCTTGCGTTCACGCCATATTCTGGCACAGGATTGCACACTTTTTCTATAAAATACATTTCTATTTCCTTGCAAGATTAATCTCGCAGCTTGTAAGGTGGTTTACATTGATAGAAATTCATCCCGGTGCCACCATCGGAAAGAATTTACTGATTGACCACGGCTGCGGAGTAATAATCGGTGAAACCACTGAAATCGGCGATAACTGTACAATCTATCAGGGAGTAACCCTGGGCGGTACCGGTAAGGATACGGGTAAGCGCCATCCCACCATCGGTAACAACGTTATGATTGGTGCGGGTGCCAAGGTGCTTGGCCCCTTCAAAGTGGGGGACCGCAGTAAGATTGCGGCAAATGCCGTTGTATTAAATGAGGTTCCGCCTGACTGTACCTGTGTTGGTGTTCCCGGAAGAATTGTTAAAAAGGGCGAAAAGAAGGTTGACCTTGACCAGATTCACATTCCCGATCCCGTTTCACAGGAATTTTGCCGTATGCAAAAGGAAATAGACGATTTAAAAGCGATAATAAAAGAGCTGAAGGAGAATAAGTAATGAGAGTATTTAACACAATGACCGCAAAAAAAGAAGAGCTTGTCCCGATTAAACCCGGTGAAGTAAGCATCTATGCCTGTGGCCCAACGGTATATAACTTTTTTCATATAGGAAATGCAAGAATGTTCGTTGTATTCGACACTCTTCGCCGTTATCTTGAATATTCCGGCTACAAGGTAAACTTCGTGCAGAACTTTACCGATATTGACGATAAAATGATAAAGAAGGCAAACGAGGACGGAACAACGGTAAAGGAAATTGCAGAAAAGTACATAGAGGAGTATTTCACCGATGCTAAGGGACTTAACATAAAGAAGGCAACGGTACATCCCAAGGCGACAGAAAACATCGATGCGATTATCGAAATCGTTTCAGAGCTTGTGGAAAAGGGCTATGCCTATGAGGTGGAAGGTGACGTTTACTTCGAGGTGGAAAAGTGCGAAAACTACGGAAAGCTTATCCACCAGAGCCTTGACGATTTAAGAAGCGGGGCAAGAATTGACGTTGACGAAAGAAAGAAGTCACCTCTTGACTTTGCACTCTGGAAGGCTGTAAAGCCCGGAGAGCCTTATTGGGACAGCCCCTGGGGCAAAGGAAGACCCGGCTGGCACATTGAGTGCAGTGCAATGAGCACAAAGTATCTGGGTAAGACCATTGACATCCACGGCGGTGCCATTGACCTTATTTTCCCGCATCACACCAACGAAATTGCACAGAGCGAATGCGCAAACGGCTGCAACTTCGTAAATTACTGGATGCACAATGCATATATAAATGTTGACAACAGAAAAATGTCAAAGTCACTTAATAACTTCTTTACTGTTCGTGATGTTGCGGCAAAATACAGCTACAACGTAATAAGATTCTTCCTTTTGAGTGCTCATTACAGAAGCCCCATGAACTTCTCAGATGAGCTTATGGAAGCATCAAAGAGCGGCCTTGAAAGAATCACAACCTGCGTTTCCAATCTGGAATTTTTAATGGGAAATGCAAAAGAAAAGGGCATAACAGAAGAATTCAGAGCAAAGATGGATTCCTTCAAAGAAGCTTTCAAAAAGGGTATGGATGACGACCTTAACACAGCTGACGGTATTGCGGCTATTTTCGATGCCGTTAAGGAAGCAAATTCAAATGCAAACAATCTTTCAAAAGAAGACCTTGCATATGCAAAGGAAACAATAGAAGAGCTTTGCTCTGTTCTCGGCGTAATCGTATCGGAAGAAAAGGAAGACTTATCCGAAAAGGTTGAAGCTTTAATTGCCGAAAGAACAAAGGCAAGAAGCGAGAAAAACTATAAGAGAGCCGATGAAATAAGAGACGAGCTTAAGGCTATGGGTATCGTTTTGGAAGATACTGCTCAGGGTGTAAAATGGAAAAAGGCATAAGTGAAGCTTTAGGCTATATGCCGGAAAATGCAAAAAGCTATTCACCATTGGCCCTTGCCTACATAGGGGACTCGGTGCACACTTTGTATATAAGGACAAGGATAATGGCAGCAGGCGATAAAAAAGTGAATGAGCTTCATAAGCTTTGTTCGAGGTTTGTAAAGGCGAAGGCGCAAAGCGATGCGATTCACGCCCTTTTACCGCTTCTTACCGAAGAGGAGGAGTCGGTGTATAAAAGGGGAAGAAATGCAAAAAGCTACACCACTGCCAAAAATGCAGATGTAACGACCTATCGGCACGCAACAGGCTTTGAAGCGTTAATAGGATATTTATACTTAAGTAAAAATGAAGAACGGCTTAATTTTTTACTTGAACGTTCTTATGAATTTATTAATACGGAGGAAGAATAATGTTTACAGAGAGAGTTTCTAAAGTAGATCCCGAGCTTGCACAGGCTATAGAAAATGAAGTAAAAAGACAGCAGAACAAGATTGAGCTTATTGCATCCGAAAACTTTGTTACAAGAGAAGTTATGGAAGCAATGGGTTCCCCCCTCACAAACAAATATGCAGAGGGCTATCCCGGCAAGCGTTATTACGGCGGATGTGAGCACGTTGACGTTGTGGAAGATCTGGCACGCGACAGAGCGAAGGAGCTTTTCGGTGCAAAGTTTGCAAACGTTCAGCCCCACAGCGGTGCTCAGGCAAATATGGCAGTATTTTTCGCACTTTTAGAGCCCGGGGATACCTATATGGGTATGAACCTTGCTCACGGCGGTCATTTAAGCCACGGTTCTCCCGTCAATATGTCAGGAAAATATTTCAATGTTGTGCCCTATGGTGTTTCTGAAGAAACCGGTATGATTGATTATGACGAAGTAAGAAGAATTGCCCTTGAAGTAAAGCCCAAGATGATACTCGCCGGTGCAAGCGCATATTCAAGAACCATCGACTTTGCGCGCTTTTCCGAAATCGCAAAGGAAGTGGGCGCGTATTTGATGGTTGATATGGCACACATTGCAGGTCTTGTAGCGGCAGGGCTTCATCCCAATCCTGTAGAGTATGCGGATGTTGTAACAACCACCACTCATAAGACCTTAAGAGGCCCCAGAGGCGGTCTTATCTTAACAAACGATGAAGAGCTTGCCAAGAGAATTGACAAGGCAATATTCCCCGGTATCCAGGGCGGCCCCTTAATGCATGTTATTGCAGGTAAGGCTATGTGCTTTAAGGAAGCACTTTCCGAGGGCTTTAAAGAATATCAGGCTCAGGTTATCAAAAATGCAAAAACTCTTGCAGATAGCCTTATAGAAGAAGGCTTTGATATCGTATCCGGCGGAACGGACAACCATCTTATGTTGGTTGATGTGAGAAAGTTCTCACTTACCGGTAAGGAGCTTGAGAGAAGACTTGACGATATCGGCGTAACCTGTAACAAAAATGCAATACCCTTCGATCCCGAAAAGCCCTTTGTAACAAGCGGTATCCGTCTCGGAAGCCCGGCTGTTACAACAAGAGGCTTTAAGGAAGAGGATATGAAGGAGGTTGCCAGAATCATAAAGATTGCGGCACTCGGGGATGAGTCGAAGTACGAAGAAGCAAGAGCAAGAGTTAAAGCTCTTTGCGACAAATATCCTCTCTATCAATAATTGATGTTTTCTTTGCCAAAGCCAAAGGGCTTTGGCAAAGCAGTTTAAGGAAAGGAGGCAATTTATGGCATCAAGACCGCTGGCGGACAGAATGCGTCCGTCCGATATAGCAGATGTTGTGGGACAGGAGCATCTTTTAGCTGAGGGAAAGGCCCTTCGCAATATCTTAGAGTCGGGAAATATTTCGAATATGATATTTTACGGGCCATCGGGAACCGGCAAAACCACAGTTGCCAATATTGCCGCCGAAAAGAGCAATAAAAGGCTTTACCGCTTAAATGCCACAACAGCAGGAGTAAGCGACATAAAAAGCATAATTAATGAGCTTGATTCCATGCTTGGAATGGATGGGGTTCTTTTATATCTTGACGAGATTCAGAACTTCAATAAGAAGCAGCAGCAGTCTCTTCTCGAATTTATCGAAAACGGTAAAATAACCCTTATTGCCAGCACCACGGAAAATCCCTATTTTTACATATACAATGCCATTTTGTCCCGTTGTACCGTGTTTGAGTTCAAGGAGGTTCCGCCATCCGAAACAGAAAAGGCGGTAAGAAGGGCAATAGCTCTGGTTTCCGGCGAAAGAAACGTAATCTTTGACGATGATGCGATTACGCACATCGCCCATCTTTCGGGCGGAGATGTGAGAAAGGCCCTTAACTCAGTTGAGGTATGTATGCTTGCAGCAAATCCCGATTCTGACGGGAAAATTCACGTAACCATACAGACTGCGGAGGACTGCACGCAGAAAAAGGCGTTAAGATACGATAAGGACGGAGACAGCCATTATGATATAATAAGTGCTTTCCAGAAGTCTATAAGAGGAAGCGACCCTGATGCGGCGATGCACTATCTTGCAAGACTTGTAGCATCGGATGATTTGCAGATTATTGCAAGACGTCTTTTGGTAATTGCAGCGGAGGATGTGGGATTGGCTTATCCTCAGGCGATAAGCATAGTGAAATCCTGTGTTGACGCGGCTTTTCAGCTGGGCTTTCCGGAGGCAAGGATTCCGCTTGCAGAAGCAACACTGCTTCTTGCAACTGCACCTAAATCAAACAGTGCAATTATGGCCATTGATGCGGCTATGTCGGATTTGTCCGCGGGGAATACGGGGGACATTCCTCCTCATCTTAAGGACTCGCACTACAGCGGAGCATCAAAGATGGGTAGAGGGCTTACCTATAAATATCCCCATAGCTATCCCAACCATTATGTGGCTCAGCAGTATCTGCCTGATGAGATAAAGCAAAGAAAATACTATGAGCCCGGAGATAACAAGTTTGAGCAGTCATTAAAGGCTTATTTTGATAAAATAAAAGGATAAAAACAAAAAGAGTTCCTTGATTTAAGGAAACTCTTTCTGTTTACAGCCTTTGGCTGCAGGATATTGGAGAAGGGAATAATGAAAAAGACTTGTGTGTCACCACACATTTATTATAATACCCTTTTAGTTTGCTTTTATTCAAAAATATAAAAAAAGAGGTGTCCTATGGGCAAAAATAAAAAAATGGGCTTTATTGAAGGCGCTATGATTATTGCTGTAGCCAATATACTGGTGAAAATAATCGGGGCAGTTTTCAAGATTCCGCTGGATACATTTGTGCTTCAGACAGACGGAATGGCTCTTTACAATACCTCATATATGATTTATAATCTGCTTTTCGTAATTTCCACGGCAGGTCTTCCCACAGCCATATCAAAGCTTGTGGCAGAATCCGATTCAACGGGGGATTATGACGGCTCAAAAAAGATACTTAAGGTTTCTTTGGTGCTTCTTTTATGCATTGGCGGAATCGGAAGTCTTGTGCTTTTTGCGGGAGCGAAATTTTTTTCAGGGCTCTTGGGATACCCCGATGCATATCTTACTATGATTGCAATGAGCCCCAGCCTTCTTTTTGTTGCGGGAATGAGCGCATTCAGAGGATATTTTCAGGGACACGGAAATATGTTTCCCACGGCGATAAGTGAGGTTATTGAAGCAAGCTGCAAGCTCTTTGTCGGTCTTTCACTTGCATATATGCTGCTTCCTATGGGTAAGATGTATGCTTCCGCGGGTGCTATTTTTGGTGTTACGGTGGGAAGCATAATAGGAATAGCCTTCCTTTTTGCGTACTATATAAAGGGAAGAAAGAATGAGAAAAAATCAGAAAAGACAGCACTTTCATCAAAAAGAGTACTTATAAATATAGTTAAAATTGCTGTGCCCATAACCCTCGGCGTTTCGGTATTTACTTTAACCTCGTTTATTGATACGGCTATGGTTACCAACCAGATGAAGGGCTATATTGCAACAAGTGACGCGGCAGAAAATTCCGTCCTTTCAAACCTCAGCGAAGAAAGGGCAGAGGCGTATAAGGAAATTCCTTCCGTCATAGAGGAAAGCGGGGCGGAAAACAAGGCAGAAAAGCTTAAAGAAAATAAAGCAGCCTTTGTTTACGGCTATTTGGTCAGAGCAATTACACTTTTCAATATGCCTGCGGTTATCATTTCTGCAATTGCTACAAGTGCGGTTCCTGCCATTGCTTCAGCCAATGCTGAAGGGGACAGAAAAAAGAGCCGCAGTTTTACAAAATCGGCACTTCTGATAACGGTTGTGCTGGCGCTTCCCTGTGCAATGGGTATGAGCATTCTTGCAAAGCCCATCCTTTCGCTTATCTACGGAGACGGAAGCTTTTCCGTACTGCTTAATGTAATGGGAATTGCGGTATTGTTTTTGACACTGGTTCAGATTGTGAATGCGCTTCTTCAGTCATGGGGCAAGGTGTGGATTCCGGTTATAAATATGCTCATCGGCGGTGCAGTCAAGATTTTTGTGAACCTTATCCTTGTGGGAAGACCGGAGATAAATATTATGGGTGCACCCATCGGAACACTTCTTTGTTATATTACCGTCGCAACTCTTAATATAACAGCTCTTTGCAAAAATTCGGGAATACGCCCTGATTTTAAGGGTTTTGTCTTGAAGCCTGTATTTTGCGGAGCGGTTATGGGTATATTTACATTTGGAGTGCAATATGCTCTTTCCGGATTTGCAGGTGAAAAAATTGCAATGCTTATATCCATAGGAGTTTCTGTTATAGTATATTTCGCAGCAATTATTTTCACGAAAACACTCAAGAGGGAAGAAATACTTCTTCTTCCCAAGGGAGAAAAACTTTTAGCTGTGATGGAAAAAGCTCATCTCATATAATAAGGAGAATTTTATGAAAAAGAATGTGTATGAATTTGTGGAGCTTATGAAAACTCTCCGTGCACCCGGTGGTTGCCCCTGGGACAGGGAGCAGACACACGGTTCAATCAAAATGAATATGCTTGAAGAGGCATATGAGACCTTTGATGCCATTGATGAAGGCAACGACGAAAAGACGATGGATGAACTGGGAGACGTTCTGATGCAGGTGGTTTTTCACGCCATTATTGCCGAGGAAGAGGGAAAATATGACCTTGATGATGTGGCAGGTAACGTTTTTGAAAAGATGGTAAGGCGTCATCCCCATGTTTTTAGGGAAAATGACGAAAAAACACTTGACAAAAGCAGTGAAGTTTTGGTAAAATGGGAGAAGATAAAGAGTGTTGAAAAAGGCTTCACGTCCTATGCTCAGGATCTTAAGGATGTGGTCAAGGCACTGCCTGCGCTAACCCGTGCAGAGAAAATTCAAAAGCGTGCCGGTAAGGCAGGCTTCGACTGGAAAAATGCAGAGGCTGTAATTCCTAAAATCAAGGAAGAAATAGCCGAAGTTGAAGATGCACTTTCGGGTAAAGGAAACGTGGAAGAGGAAATAGGAGATTTGCTCTTTGCGGTTGCAAACCTTGCAAGAAAGTTATCTATAGATCCTGAAAAGGCTTTGATGGCTGCAAATAAAAAGTTCGTTTCCCGGTTTGAAAAAATGGAAAAGCTCTATGAGGGAAATGAGGACTTTGCATCATTGGATATGAAGATGAAGGATGAGCTTTGGGAAAAAGCAAAAAAAATATAAAAAAAGCCTTGAAAAAAAAGGATTTTCGCATTTAATGGCGAATTTACTTATATAAATACTTATTATAAAGGAGGAAAAACAAATGAACAAGACAGAACTTGTAATGGCAATGGTAGAAAAGACCGGTCTTTCTAAGAAGGACGCTGAAAAGGCTCTCGCTGCTTTCACAGATGTAGTAGCTGAAACTCTTAAGAAGGGTGACAAAATCGCTTTGGTTGGTTTCGGTACTTTCGAAGCTAGAAAGCGCGCTGCACGCGTAGGTAAGAACCCCCAGACAGGCGCTGAAGTTAAGATTCCCGCAACAACAGTTCCCGCTTTCAAGGCTGGTAAGGCTCTTAAAGACATCGTAAAATAAGTTGTCATAAAAATGTCGTCTGCCCTTGGGCAGACGATTTTTTTACATGAAAGGAAAATATTATGAGACTTGATAAATACCTTAAGGTATCCAGAATTATAAAAAGAAGAACTGTGGCACAGGAGGCATGCTCAGGAAGCAGAGTTTCGGTAAACGGAAAAGTTGCAAAGCCGGGTGCCGATGTAAAGGTGGGGGATGTGCTTGAAATCACCTTTGGTGAAAAAACTGTTAAGGTAAGAATTTTATCCGTTGCAGAAACTGTAAGAAAAGAAGATGCATCAGGTATGTACGAGGTTATATAATGCCTGTATATACCATTGACTTAAACTTTGATATATGCTACAATCTTTCAGGGGAAATAAATTATAAGGAGCATATATTATGAAAAAAATTATAGCGTTGGCGACAGCACTTGTTTTTTCGCTTACTCTGACGGTTTCTTTTGCAAAAAGAGATTTTAAGGGAGCGGGAACAAAGTCTTCGCCTTATCTTATCGAAAGTGCAGAGGACTTGCTGCTTCTTTCTGACAGGGTATATGAAGGAGAAAGCTTTGAAGACAGATATTTTCTTCTTACAGAGGATATTACACTTAATGATACGGATAAATTCTATTCCTGGGAGGAAGATGCACCTGAAAATGTATTTAAGCCTATAGGGGCGGTGCACTCCTGCTTTAAGGGAAGTTTTGACGGAAACGGCAAAACCTTAACGGGGCTTTATGTATCAGATACCTCAAAAAATTACGCAGGGCTTTTCGGCTATGTAAAAGGCGGAAAAATAAAAAATCTTACCGTTGAAAAAGCATATGTAAACGGAAGAAGTAATGTAGGAGTTGTTGCCGGAATAGCGGTAAATTCTGAAATTGAAAATGTAAGGGCAGAGGGAATTGTTTTTGCAAAAGACAATTCGGGAGGAATTGCAGGAAGTCTTTCTGAAAGTAAAATTGTAAATGCCATAGCAGATGTGGAGGTTACATCCCTTGGTATGGCGGGCGGCATAGCAGGCTACGCATACATTTCGGAAATAAATTCCGCAGCATCCAGGCTTGAGGTCTCGGGCATTCTTGCTTCCGGAGGCATTGTCGGCCATATGAAGGACAGTAAGGTGAAAAATGCATACAGCGAGGGTGAAATAACGGCTGAAACCTATTCCGGCGGTATAGCGGGTTATATGGACGAATTCAGCACGGCAGAATATGTTTACGCCCTCGGAAACGTTATTTCCGAAAAGGCGGCAGGCGGAATAGCCGCTTTAAGCTACGGAGATATAAAGTCAGCATATTTCAAGGGCTTTGTGTCCGGAGAATATAAAGGTGCGTTGGTTGGTATAAATTCTCCCTTGTCAGAGGAAAAAGACATTGATTACGGAGATATTGAAAATGCATATTATGCCGAGGACAGGTGTGAAAATGCGGTGGGCTATACCGCTGCCGAAGAGGATGACCACGACATTCTTGCACTGAAAGCTTCGAAAATTGATAACTCATTTATAAAAAGCTATATCTTTAATTCCTTCTTATCTGTTGAAAATCTTACGGAATCACCGGATGATGTATGGGTATTTAAGGGAAAAAATCCCGCATTATGGATAGAATATCCTGAAGCTTATGAAAAACCGGAAAATGAAGAAAACGAAAAACCTTCCGTAAAGCCTGAAATCGGCATTAAAACCGGCGAAGTGATATCGACCGATATCCGCGCCTATATAGACGGATATGAGATTAAGGCGGTAAATATAGCAGGGAAAATGGCAATTGCCTTAAGAGATTTAAGGGAGTTTGGATTTGTTGTAAACTTTGACGAAGTAAAAAGGGCAGTAACGGTTTCATACAAGGGAGGGGAGATAACATCCTCTTATGAAAGCGAAGAAACGGATAAGGAAATAGGAAGCTATATTTCAGATGTGCTGTCAACGGATATAGAGGCATACCTTGAAGGTGAAAAAACAGAATCCTTCAATGCAGAGGGCTACACCCACGTGTATTTCAGAGACTTATATCTTTTCGGAGAAGTAAGCTTTGATGAAGATAAAAGAGAAGCTCACCTTGAACTTAAATAAAAAATATGCTGAACCTTTGGTTCAGCATATTTTTTTATTCTTCGGGAGCGGTTATTTTAATGGTCTGTGTTTCTCCGATCCACTCTACATTATAGCCAAGCTGCTCCGATACAAATCTTAAGGGGATAAATGTACGGGAATCCTTTATCACGGGGTAGGTCAAAAGGGTATACATAATATTTCCGTAGCGGTTATCCTTAACGTATACACGCTTGTTCCATATCTGAAGCCTGATTTCCTTGTTCTGAGCCTTTATGGTAACCTCGCTCTTTTCGCCGTCCCAGGAAATTTCGGCACCCATTTCTTCAAGCAGTCCGCGTAAGGGAATAAGGGTTGTGCCGCCCACAATGAAGGGAGCTACATCAATTTCCTTTTCGGTAACATTTCCACTCTTTTCGATTACTATGGAATTTTTGCCTATTGTAAGCTCATAGTTTCCGAAGGCTCCGACACCGGATGACTCATAGGCTTCCCTTGTCTGATAGAAGGTAAGCTCTGCACAGGAAACTCTTCTGTTGTGGAAATTTGTTACGTTGATCTCAAGATATCTTACGCTTATTTCTTCATCGAATATAAGGGAGTGGGTAAGAAGGCTCTTTTCGTTATTTACATTGGTTTTAACGTCAAACCAGGTCTCGCCGTCAATGCTTCCGAAAACATCGTAGGTATACCAGAAGCCGTCAAAGTCTTCTGTCTGACGGGGAGTATAGTCCATACGGATGAGCCTCTGAGTTTTGCCGAAATCAACCAAAATGGGAGGAGCATAAGCTTCTTCGATGGTGTCTGTCTGCCATATGCTTGTGGTAAGTCCGTCTGTTACCTTGGCGATGTTGTTGGTGGACCATATGGGATAGTCGCACTCAACCTTGACGGATGATTTATCAACAACATACAGCTTGTTTTTCTTTTCGTTTTCAAGGAACTCTTCAAAGCTTACGGTGTTGTAATCATCGCTCTTTTCGATGGCGTAAAACTCAGCAAGTGTTCCTTTACCGCCGCTTCCGTTTGTTATGGTCATTTTAATCTTTTTTACCTTTATGTTGGAGGCGAAAACCACTTCCTGCTGATTTGCGCTGGTTTCAAAGGAAAGCTCGTCTGTAATCCTGAAATATTCCGAAGTGTCGCTTTCGGCAACTTCAAAGTAAGCGGAGGCTATTCTTCCTATATTGAGGTCTGTTCTGGGAAACAACATAAAGCCTGATATTTCCGCCTCCTCGGGAAGAATGAATTCAAGTGTAAAGGGAGCCTCGTCGGATGAAACAACAGCCTCATTGGAGGTTTCAAAGTTGGAATGCCAGTAGGTCGACTTATCACCGTCAAGCATTCTTTCTGCGGTGTTGGGACGGGCGGAATCAACCTTTACAATCCAGCCGGTTCTGTCCACAGAGGAAAGGCCGTTAAGCGCATTGACAGGGGGCTGATTATCGGCTGCTTTGCCTGTAACGGTTTTATCTACGGGAAGGGTTACCTCGCCCTTTAACACTTCGCTGTAGGAGGCAACGTCCTTTTTGCTGTCGGCACTTATTGCGTAAAATTCAGCAAGTGTTCCGTAGCCCTTATCGCCCTCTAAGATGGTCATTTTAATCCTTCTTGCCTTAATGTTTGAGGGAAGAATTATTTCCTTGTTGTGGGCTCCTAAGGTGATGTCTTCCGTGATTCTTTCAAATTCTCCGTATTCTGTATCCGAGGCTTCAAGATAAAGGGATGTTATTTTTCCGGTTGTTCCGTCGGGACGGGGAAGTAAAATAAAGCCTGAAATAACAGTGTCCACAGAAAATGTAAATTCCATGGTGTAGGGGGCATCATCCTTAGCTGTTATTACACCGCCCTCATCAAGATAGTTAGAATGCCAGAAGCTTTTATCGTCACCGTCAATTACTCTTTCGGCACAGCGGGGGCGGGTAGAGCTTACGGTAACGGTCCAGAAGGTTCTGTCAACCGTGGGAAGGCCTGTAATTGACATAATGGGGGACTGTCCTTCCTTTGCCGTAGCCGTTGTGGTGGTATCGGGCATATCGCCCTCGGCGAAGGATGAAAATGTGCATAAGGATAAAACAAGGGCAAGTGCGATAATAACAGATATTGCTTTTTTCATAATCTTCGCCTCCTTTAATTAAGATGTGCCAAAACGGCATTTACAAGATTTAAGTCAGCCTCATTCTTTGAAACGGTATAAATTCCGTCCCCCCGGCTTGCTACGGTAAAGCCAAAGGCTTCAGATAAAATGGAAAGGGGAACATAGATTATTCCGTCCTTTGATGTTATGGGAGCGCTTAAAGAAAGTGTCTTTCCGTCAACATATACATTCTTGGAATTAAGCTCGCTCATTAAAAAGCGGTTTGTTGTAACTTCGGTAAGAGCATCGTTCATTTCATAATAATAAATGAAATAGCTGTTATAGGAAGGATCGTATTCAACCTTGCTTCTTCCGTAACCTAAAATTTCAAGGAGTGAATCGCCGGGCACATAAAGGGTTCCCTCTGCTTCGTATGCCTTAACTCGTAAATCGGGCTCGTAAATCTTCATTTTAGCACCTGAAACAATCATTTCATCGGCATTTGCTTTAAGGATTGTTGTCCCCTTAAGTGCACTTCTTTCATCGGCAGAAAGGCAGGTTTCTTCAATTTCAGTGAAAAGATAGTTAAAGCGGCCGTAGGGAGCACAGGAGCCGGTCTCGTAGAAGCTTAAAAGGTCGCCCTCATTTTTGATTCCGTCCGTCCACTTAAATTCAAGCTCAATTTTGTCTGTTTCTCCGATTAAAGCTCTCGGAAGAGAAATCATAATGTAATTTACATCTTCCTTGTATACTGCATTTCCGATTGTCTCGGGGCTGAAAGCGGAAGTTTCAAATTTTGAAATTACACCCTTGCCCGAAAGGTTTACGGCATAGTCGTAGCCTTCCCAGCCTGTAGCATAGTTTCTGTCGGTATTGATATAAAGGTTCATATGACCTTCGGAATCCTTTACGGCATCCTTGGTCTTTGCAAGGAAGTATATGTTGTCTTTATCAAAGGAAGCCTTCGCTGTCATTATGGCATTGGGAACTTTTGTGGTATAACGAACCTGTTCAGTAGTTCCCTGAGCATAGTATCCCAATGAATCGCGCTCATAGCTCTGGTCGAAATTATGGAAGGTGGGGCCTACGGTGTTCCACTGGGTTGCATCGCCCGTCATATCAATGGTCTTTGCACCAATAGCTACGGGAGCGGGACGCACGCCCTTGTATTTTCTTGAAAAATCGACTAAAAGATTGAAATAGTCATCCTTAAGAGGGCCTTTCGAAGGCTCAAAGTCACGGCTGTTTTCCGAGTCAAAGCTGTCAACGAAAATGTTTCCGCCCGAGAAAACTCCGTAGGATGAGAATCTTGTTGCACGCCATTCGTTCCAGCCGTCAACAAGTATAAATTCGGGATCGGCACTAAGAGCCAAGGCTGCCTGCTCGCGGAAGAAATATCCCATTCTCTTTCCGTTTTCGGAATAGTCCTCGCCGAAAACCTCGGAAAAGCCTCTGCCCTTGGAATAGGGATCGGATAAAACTCCGGTTATGCCCGTACCGTAAATGGTGGACTGATTGATTGCGGCACCTACAACGACAAAGGCAGGTCTGCCGTTTTCGGTTGTGCCTCTTACGGGCTGAGGGAAGTTTTCAAGCCAGAACCAGGTTTCGTCCTCATAATCCGTGCCGTCGGGTACGGGAGTATATACGTTTCTGGAACTGCTCTTTCTGTATGTAAAGAATTCTGATAATGTTTTGGTAAGCTCTGCCTCATAGGTATCTCCCTTCTGGGCAGAACGCATAACATTGTTGTAGGTATATACCATAGGCTTTCCGTCCATATAGTACCAGAGGTCGGAATAGTCATTTTCCGTAAAGAAAATGTGATAGGTGGCAGATAAGCTTTTGATATTGTTTTCGGAATCGTCGCCTATTGCGTACATTCCCGTTATCTTAGGAACCTTTACGCCCGCTCTTTTTGCATCCCTGAAGGCTTCTGCAAGAATCTCAACGGCGTCGGAATATACTATGCCTGAGTTTGAGTAGTCAAAGAGTATTACATCAACATCAGCCATTGAAAGCATTTCGGCGTGCTTGCGGTAAACCCAGTAATCGTGGGAATTGTAGGTGCCGAATACCGGCTCACTCCACCAGTAGGGTGCACCCTTTATCCAGGAGGGATGATAGAAATCGTCCATCGCATCGGGGTGGGCATCTCTTAAATGCTCAAGAATGCCGACTTCCTCATCGCCTCTGCCAAACCAGTTCCAGTATAATACACCAAGATGCCTTGTGCCTTCCTTGACGGGACCTGCCTCGGCATAGTCTGCAACTTTGCGGCCGAGGGAGTCAGTGGAAACCCAGGTGTCGAGATAAAAATCCTTTACTAATGAGTCAGGTGCCTGCTCATTTTTGGGATCAGGTTTTTTATATTCTTCTTCGGAAAAGACGATTTTTTCGATAAATACATCCATTGCATAATTGTCTCTTCCGTAAAGACCCTTAAAGTAAACATCATGGACACCGCTTATTCCGGAAACAGATGTTGTAAGGTATTCGCTTTCGTGGTCACCTGTTATGGTGATTGTTCCAAGAACCTTACCTGAAAGGTGGTCATCTGCTTTTATAACGATAGTTTCGCCGTTTGCCAGTGTCCTTGATGTCACAAGAAGGGAGATGGAATTTATTCCGGTAAGGTCAACGCCCTTGATTCCGAAATATTCTCCTCTCTTTAAATGGGTAAGCTGATTTCCTGATATTTTAAGCCCTTCGTTTATTGTCACGTCGGCTGCTGAATACTCTCTTCCTTCCGCAAAGGAATTTAAGGGAGCAATCATAAGGAAAACCAGTAATAAAGCAAGCAGTTTTTTCAAAATTATTCCTCCTTTGATTAAAATGATGATCTCTTTGCTTAAGTATATCATAAATGCAATTGACATTCCAATAAAAAAACGATATAATATAATCAAAAAGTTAGGTTTTAAGTGTAAAAACGTGGAAAAGGTTTGGTTTTTTATAAAGGCGGATTATATATGATAGTATATCAGAATCAGAATTCGGGCAGAAAATATCATTTCTGGAGCTCTTCTCACGAAAACTATTCTATGGCGGCACATCTTCACAACAATACGGAAATTATTTATGTTAAATCGGGATGTCTTACTGTCAAGATAGACGGAGAAAGATATGATGCCGGGGAGGGGGAAGCGGTGATAGTGCTTCCTCACCGTATCCATGAATACATAAACGAAAGCGGAAATTCTGTGTGCGGAGCAATTTTTTCAAATGACTTTGTTCCGATATTTTTTGAAAAAATAGGAGACACTCTTCCCGAAAGTCCTGTATACAGGGTGAGTGACAAAGCACTGTGGACAGAAAGGCTTTTAAGGATAAAGCACAGCGATTATTTAAGCATCGCTTCCTTTCTTTACGAAGCATTGGGAGATGCAGAAAAAAGCATAACCTGGGCTGAAAAGAAAACAGGAAACGGGGAGCTTATACAGGAGGCAATAAACTTTATTTCGGATAATTTCCGTGATAACATAACCCTTTATGATATGGCAAAAAAACTTGGGTATAACGAAAAATACCTTTCCTATACACTTCACAATGTTACCAATATGAATTTCAGGAGACTGCTTTCCTCTTACAGGATAAATTTTGCAAAAGAGCTTATTTCAAAAAATGTAAAAAAAGTTTCAATGGTTGATGTGGCATTAATGTCGGGCTTTTCGTCACTTGCCAGCTTTAACCGCAATTTTAAGGATATAGAAGGTATTTCACCCAGCGAATACAGAAAAAAACTTGGAATCAATTTGTGATTCCAAGTTTTTCTTACAGTGTATTATAAAGCCATTTTTCCTTGTGAAGCTTATAGGCATGGACAATTGTTCTCATTATGTAGTCGGCAAAAAGCCCGGTGATAAGACCGGTTATTCCGTTTGTGAAAACCGACTCTGCCATAGGGTATAAAAACGGAAATTCCGAAAAGATGCCTTCAAGAGCACCCCAGAGGGTACCGTTTTCTATGGTGGTAATTAATATGTAGGCAAGGGGAATTCTTATTGCCCAGGGGCCCAGGATACTTGATGAAACAAGTGCTGCTGTTTCACCGCCGACTTTAAGTGTTCCCTGACTGCTCTGGTAATAGGTGGTGAAGGGAACGGTAAAGCACAAAATCCGAAGAAGATTTGTTGCCGCATCAAGGGTCGCCGCATCGCCGGAGCCAACAAAAAGGGAAGCGAAAAAGCGGGCAAAAATAAACATAATAACAGCCCATATAAAGCAAACTGCTTCCGATGTGTTAAGTAATTTATAGGAATAAAGCCTTGCTTTTTCCTTGTTACTTTCAGAAAGTGCGTTACCTACAAGGGTAATCTGCGCCGCCTCGATGCCGTGGGTGATGCAGTAGGTAAGCTTTAAGATATTGTTTGCAATCTGATAACCTGCCATTGCAACGGCACTGATTAACGATGTAACCGCCTGAAGTCCAAGGAAGGCAAAGTTTATAAAGAATGCCTGAAGGGTTGAAGCCAATGATGCATTAAGTATTCGCTTTATAAGAAGAAAATCAGGGCGGTGAAAGCCTTCAAGATGTATTACGGACTTTTTATTAAACAAAAGAGAAATTCGTACAGCGCAGCCTATAAGTGTTGATATGATATAGGAAACGGCGGCACCCTTTATTCCCATTTTAAGAAAGCCTATAAAGATAACACAGCAGATGGCGTTTATCACATTTACCGCCGCGGTAACGTAAAAGGGAGTTTTGGCATCATGCGCACCGCGAAAGCAGGAGGATATTGCAACATCAACCGATGCAACTGCGGAAAAGGGGAGGATCATATAGAGATAGGAAATTGCCCCGTTTGTAACGGAGGCTGTCTTTGATGAAAACATAAAGCCTAATAGCCCTTTTAAGAATATCATACATAGAAGCCCCAGTAAAAGACCGAAGGCGGCGTTTAAGTATATGGAATTTAAGGTTGCCTTATTGGTGAAAGACTTTTTGTGACTTTCATCTCTTGCGATAATAATGGATGCACCGAATCCGAAACCGATGAAAACGCTCTGAAGTATATCGGTAATGGTTGTGGCAACGGTTAGTGAGGACATAGCCTCGCTTCCCACGGCTTTTCCTATCACTATTGTGGATACGAGCCCTACAAGAGTGAGCAGAAGCTTTTCTAAAAAAGCGGGGAGAGCCAGGGATGTGATTTCCTTATAATAATCTCTTTTTGTTATCGTGGTATTTATCTTCACGGAAAAACCTTCTTCTTGATTTTGTCTTTAGAATTATAGCATACTTATATGAGAATAACAATAGCAAAAACAAACGAAATTTTGTGAAAAACAACTTTTGTAAAAAATTGGTAAACGTGAATAATAATTAGCATACACGGGAAAATTACATAATCTAAAAATAATCTAAAGATATTTTTATAGATGTATTATCCACCGCTGAAAGCCCCGATTTTGCAGTTATCAACAAGTTTTTCCACTTTTTCCACATCTAAAACAGGGGTAAATTACGGGGTTGTGGAAAACTTTTGAAAGCCTATAACAGAGCCGTTTACGGAAAAAAATGTCATATAAAGTAAAAAGCCTTTATTTAGAGGAGGGACTTGACAAGCTTTATTCACAAAGAGACTTTTTATTCATCAAAAAAGAAAAACAGCAAGAATTTTTCTTGCTGTTTCTGAAATTTATATTGGCCTTGCGGAAAATTCAACCTCAGCTTTTTTAACGAGGTCTTCCTCCTTTATGGGGGATTTTACGTTTGTAAGTTCAACAGTATCATCCGTCCAGGTGCGTACCAGACAGGGTGCGGTTGTGTTTTCAACCGTAAAGTTTTCGAGTGTCAGCTTCTTGAAATTTCCCATATGGAATAAGGGGACATCGGAAAAACCTTCTCTCATGGAAATAGAGACGTTTTTGAAAACGATATCTATTTTATTGTCACTATCTCCGTAAGCGGTCAGAGGCATTGAAATATCCGTTGCGGTGATGTTTTCAAAGATAACGGAAGTCAGCGGACGGTTTCGCTGCCAGGGCTCGTTTCCGGAGAAATTGAAATGAAGGAAGCGGTCGGCATAGTCTATTCTGCAATCCTTTATTATGATGTTTCCCGGGGTGTAGGGGACTTCCACGGAAAAGTCGGAATAGTAAGTAAATGCAGAAAGCATATTGTTTCTGTGGCCGGAAAGCTCGGGCTTTATGCCTGATCTCTTTTCCTCAGGTGTTAAGCAGCCGCGGAATAAATAACGGCAGGGGCCGTACATATGACAGCCTTCGATTAAAGCGTTTGTGCCTCCGAAACGAAGAGCGCTGCAGGCAGAGTTCAGAACACAGTTTTTGACAAGCACATTAAGGTTGGCAAAGCCTGCCACACAGTCGTCTCCTGTGTAAAACTCCGAGTCTTCAATTATTATATTTCGGCAAACGGTTGCGTGAATTCCGTCGTGTCCCGCTAAAACGGTGACATTTTTCATTGTTATGTTTTCAGAATAATATATGGCGTGTGCCCAGTTTGCGCTGTCCTTTGCCGTGTAGCCACAAAAGCTTACGTTTTTGCAGTAGAACATATTTATAAGGTGAGGACCGCGGTAGTCTTCTTCGCCCTTTTCATCAAAGCAGTCGCTTCCGTCAATTATGCTTCCTTCTTCGCCGATTATGGCAATGTTTTCTGCGTTTATTGCCTTTATAAGGCCGTGATTCCAACGGCTTCCGGGAAGGCGCATAAAGCGGTAGTCCCTTGTCCAGCCCGGACCGAAGCGGTTCCAGAGCCCGTCTGTAATCCATTCTTCGGGCAGAGGCTCAATTTTGTCATTTATGTATGAGGAGTAATAATCCTCGGGGTTCCTTGAGCCCTTAAGGCAGGCATTTTTTAATAAATGCAGGGTTACGTTGGAGCGAAGACGGATTGAACCTGTTATAAATACACCTTCGGGGATTATTACCTCACCGCCGCCCTGTAAGAAGCACTCATCAATTGCCTCCTGGATTTTTTCTGTCTGCAATAAATCGATGCCCGGAACAGCGCCGAAATCAGTTATAGAAAATGTTTTAATCATATTTATGCCTCCTTGTTGAATATACTGATATTTTAGCGGTTAGGGGCCGGTTTGTCAAGACTATCGTCTTGACAATTACATTTTTTTGGAGTATACTTGAATCTGCATAAAAAGTGTTGCTTGACACGGAATTGATGCGGGGTTATAATTACAGAAAATAAGTTATGCAGGAGGTTTTTTATGTCTTTTAATATAGTAACATTCAATATCCGTTACCGTTACAGAGGCGACGGCATAAATAGCTTTATAAACAGGGCAGGGATGATTTACGACAAGGTGAAAAAGGAAATGCCAGACATTATCGCATTTCAGGAAATGGTTCCCGAATCCCTGGAATTTATGCAGAGGGTTTTCCCCGAATACATAATAACCGGCCACGGAAGGACTAAGAACTATAATTCCGAAGGCGTTTTCACAGCAATTAAAACATCAACCCTTCAGCTTGTGGGAAATGAAGTGCTTTGGATAGGCCCTGATCCTTATGAGCCGGAGAGCAAATTCCCCGGTCAGAGTCCTTGCCCCAGAACGCTTAATATTACAACAGTAAGAAGAAAAGCTGACGGCAGAATGATAAGGATTTTCAACGTGCATCTTGATGAGAAAACTGCCGAAGTTCGTGCTATGGGAATGAAAATGGTGCTTGATACCGTAAAATCCTTAAATGAAAAAAACGAAATGGATTTTGTTATTTTGGGCGATTTCAACGCCACGGAAAAGGAAGAAACCATAAAGCTTTGCGAAAGCTTCCCCGGTATGGGAGATGTGACAAAGGGGCTTCCTTTTACCTTCCACGACTTCGGAAGACAGAGTGAAGCAAAAATAGACTACATTTATTTAAGCGATAATCTTAAAACCGAGTTTGAAAAGCTTACCGTATGGGATGATGAGGAAAACGGAATTTATTTATCCGACCACTATCCCTTGTGTGCTGAACTTAAATAAAAAAGAAGGTTGGATTTTTCCAACCTTCTTTTTTATTACTTTAAGATTTTTATTTTTCCGATTAAGGGAAGCTCTTTTGCTTTACCTGTTGCGGCATTTACTATACCGATTATCGCAAGTATAAGCAATATAGCAGATAATATTGTGCCGATAATTGTTCCTATAAAGGGGATGAAAGCGAGGATTGCGGATACAACTGAAAGTATAATCTCAGTAATCCATAAAACAAGTCCCTGGTTTGCATGGTAACGTGCATAGGCTGACTTGGGAGCTGCAAGAATCGGTATAAGAACTAAAATTCCCAAATAAGCCAATACTGCCATAACCTTGTTCTGCTGAATGTCCTCTGAAGCGAAGGAACCTGTGGTATCGGGAGTATCCAGGATGTTGTCCACTGTTTCCTTAACCGTTTCTGCAGGGTCTGCCTTTGCCTTGCACTCAGTGCAAAGAGTTAAGCCCTCCTCAATTTCTACGCCGCATTTTTCACAAAATGCCATAAATATACCTCCTTTTTATTATAATCAGCAACAGCTGATTTATTTTGTTATTTCTTCCAGGTTGCGGGAGAAAACAGTACAAGCATCGGGAAAATTTCAAGTCGTCCGATAAGCATTGCTGCTGACAGGACAAGCTTTGAAAAGGATGAAAATTCTGAAAAATTCATTGTGGGGCCGACTTTGGAAAGACCGGGACCTATGTTGTTTATGGTTGCCGCAACTGCTGTAAAGTTAGTGGTGAAATCAAAATTGTCAAGACTTATCAGAAGAAGAGTAAATACAAAGATTGAAAGATAAGCCACTGTGAATACATTTACGGAGCGGACTGTCTCGTGTTCAACAGGTCTGCCGTTCATAGTGATTTTAATTGTACTTTTCGGATGAGCAAGAATTTTGATTTCTTTTATAATACTCTTGAACAGAATTATTATTCTGGAAACCTTCATTCCGCCGCCTGTGCTTCCGGCGCAGGCACCGATAAACATAAGCACCACAAGTATTGTTTTTGAAAGAGAAGGCCACAGGTCAAAATCTGCAGTTGCAAAGCCGGTTGTCGTAATGATGGAGGCAACCTGAAAGCTGCTGTGGCGAAATGCTTCAGAAACAGATGGGAAAAGATGTCTTATATTAAATCCGATTACAAGAATTGAAGAAAGAATGATTAAAAGATATGTTCTTACTTCGTTGGATTTAAGCACGGCGGAAAACTTTTTCATAAGTATAAGATAATAAATAGAAAAGTCTATTCCGAAAAATATCATAAAAATGGTAACTACATTCTGAATGTAGGGAGAATAACCGGCAAGGCTTGAATTCTTAATTCCGAAGCCGCCGGTGCCGGCTGTACCGAAAGCTGTGGTCAGTGCTTCAAATAAATTCATTCCGCCGAATAAGAGAAGCACAATCATTAAAAGCGTCATTGCAATATAAATGGTATACAAAATTTTCGCTGTGGACTTAACCTTGGGAACAAGCTTTGAAACAGAGGGGCCGGGGCTTTCTGCTTTTATAAGATTAAGATTTGTTCCGCCGAAAAGGGGGAGGATGGCAACAAGAAAAACCAGAACTCCCATACCGCCTATCCAGTGGGTAAAGCTTCGCCAGAATAGTAAGCTTTTCGGAAGGGCTTCCACATCAGAAAGGATGGATGCACCTGTTGTTGTGAATCCGGATACGGTTTCAAAAAAAGCATCAATGAAATTCGGAATATATCCCGAAAAAATAAAGGGGAGGCATCCGAAAAGACTTATTAAAATCCATGAAAGTGCAACCGTTATATAGCCTTCTTTGGCGAACATTGCTTTGTTGTCTGGAGGCTTGACTGTAAAAAGCACCCCTGTCAGAGTACAGAGCAATGCCGAAACGACAAATGAGCCCAAAATATAAGGTTCCTTATAGACAATGGAGCAGATTATCGGAAGAAGCATAAACAAAGCTTCTATATAAAGCACGGTGCCCAGTGTGTAAAATATAATTTTGCGATTCATAATTTATCCTCTACTGGAGAATGTCCGAGATATCATCAAAGCCTGCTTCGGTTGTCACGATGATAACGGAATCTCCCTCTTTGATTATGTCATGACCTCTGGGAATGATGATCTGACCGCCGCGGGTTATGCAGGCGATTAATATATTGGGTTTGAGATGAAGCTTCATAATAGGAATATCCGAAATGGGAGAGCCTTTTTTTATTCTGAATTCCAGTGCTTCGGCTTTGCCGTCAAGAATAAGGTGTACCGTCTCAATGTTTGAGCTTCTTGACTGATTTCTGGCACGCACAAACCTTAAGATGTATTCGGTGGTTATGTTTTTAGGATAGAAAATCGAGTCAAGCTCAAGGGAATTCAATACATTATCGTATTCAATACGGTTAACCTTGGTTACGATTTTTTTAACATCCTTGCTTTTTGCATAAAGGGAAAGAAGCACGTTCTCCTCGTCAATATTTGTGAGTGCAACGAAGGACTCCGCATATTCAAGCCCTGCTTCAAGTAATGTGGTCTTGTCTGTACCGTCGCCGTTTATTATAGTTGCTTTGGGGAGAAGCTGGAAAAGCTCATCGCAGCGCTTTTCGTCCTGTTCAATAATTTTTACGGAAATACCGGTCTGTATCAAGCGGTTGGCAAGATAATATGCCGTGTCACCGCCGCCTACAATGATGGTATCTTTTACACTTGAAGTTTTGATGCCGATTTTCTTAAAGAAATAAGCACCGTTTGAAACAGAGGAAACTATGCTTATATAGTCGCCTTCCTTAAGGACGAAATCACCGCCGGGAATAAAGGCTTCGTCATCGCGCTCAACTCCGCATACAAGGATGTCGCAGTTAAGCTTCGGAGTTAAATCCGCAATACGCATATTGTCAAGGGGAGAATCCTCGTGAATACGGAATTTTAAGATTTCAACTCTTCCTTTTGAGAAGGTATCTATCTGAATGGCGGACGGAAATCTTAAAACCCTCGCCATTTCGTGGGCAGCCGCCTGCTCCGGATTTATAACCATTGCAAGGCCTAAATCTTCCCTTATAAGATGGATGTCCTTGTTGTATTCGGGACGCCTGATTCTTGCTATGGTTTTTAAATGACCGCATTTTTTCGCGATGAGACAGGTAATCAGGTTAAGCTCATCATTACCTGTTACGGCAATTAAAAGATCGGCTTTTTCGATGCCTGCTTCTTTTAATGTTTCCTGGCTTATGGCATCGCCTGTAACGCCCATAACATCATACTGGTTAACGGCGTGCTCAATGTTCTGATATTTTAAATCTATTAAAGTTATGTCATGTTCATTTTCCTGACTCAGTTTTTCGGCAAGCTTTAAGCCTACTTTTCCTGCACCTACTATAATAATATTCATATGAAGTCCTTTCTCCCTTAGGGGAAAATTAAATTCTGTCCTGCAAGGTGTATAGGGATATTATAATAGATAGTTGTTAAAAAGTAAAGAAAAAAAGTAAAAATATACCTCTGTTTGTTAAATTGCCACAAAAATCAAAAAAAGCATTGACTTTACCGCTCTGTCGTGTTACTATAGTAAAGTGATAAAGCGAAAGCGAGGTTAGTTTATGAACAACGGTTATTTTGAATCAGCCGAAAAGCTTTTTAAGGCAATACTTATGCTTGAGAACGAAGATGAGTGTAAGGAATTTTTTGAGGATATATGTACCGTAAAGGAAATTCAGGATATGTGCCTGAGGCTTACTGTGGCTATGGAGCTTAAAAAAGGAAAAAGCTATCAGGATATATCAAAGGAAACAGGTGCAAGCACCACAACCATAAGCCGTGTTAACCGTTGCCTTGTATACGGAAGCGGCGGCTACAGAAAAATGCTTGAAAAGCTGACAGAAGAGGATAAATAAGGGGGCATAATAATGAAGATTGACGATTCTGTTTTAAGAAATGACGAAAAGGCGGTTTTCGCCCTTCGAAGTCTCTATTCCAAATACGGATATTCCCGCTACAGAATGAGTAAGTTTGAGGAATATGATTTATATGTAAGAAACAAGGATTTTTTAATTTCTGACCATATCATTACTTTCACCGATACCGACGGGAAATTAATGGCGTTAAAGCCCGACGTAACCTTGTCTATCATAAAAAACAGCAAGGATGACAATAAAGTGCAGAAGCTTTACTACAACGAAAATGTGTACAGAGTTTCAAAGGGAAGTCACGCTTTTAAGGAAATAATGCAGCTTGGACTTGAGTGCATCGGAAATTCCGACGACTATTCTGTTTATGAAGTCATCTGTCTTGCGGCAATGAGTCTTAAAACAATATCAGAGGATTTTGTTCTTGATATATCAAATCTCAATGTTATATCGGAGGTTCTCTTAAAAATGGGAGTTTCGGCATCGATTGAAAAAGACTTGCTTAAATGTATAGGTGAAAAGAACTCTCACGGAATCGGTGAGATATGTAAAAAAGAAGGAATCGACGGCTCTGACCTTATGAAGCTTGTATCCTTATACGGCGCACCGTCTGATGTTTTGCCGGCATTAACTGAAATTCTCGGAGAAGAAACCGAAGCACTTTTAAGACTTAAGAAAATTACCATGGCGCTTTCCGAGGCAGGTCTCGGCGGAAAAATCAATATAGACTTTTCAGTTATAAATGATATGAACTACTATAACGGCTTTGTTTTCAAGGGCTTTATAAATGGAATTGCGACTGGCATTTTGTCCGGCGGTCAGTATGACAAGCTTATGAAGAAGATGGGCAAAAAAAGCGAGGCGATAGGCTTTGCCATATATCTTGACTCTCTTTACGCCCTTTCCGAAGGCGAAACGGCTTTCGATGTGGATACGGTTATTTTATACGATGACAACTGCGATATGAAAGCACTTTCCGACACGGTAAAGCTTTTTACCGCCGACGGAAAAAGTGCAATGGCGCTTAAAGAAATTCCTGCTGATTTAAGATATAACAAGCTTCTTAAAATGAATGAGAGAGGGGTTGAAATCATTGAAAACCGTGCTTAATGTTGCGCTTCCCAAGGGAAGACTTGGCGAAAAGGTTTATGATATGTTTGAAAAAGCGGGTTTTCCCTGTCCCTCAATAAAAGAGCAGAACAGAAAACTTATCTTTGAAAACGAGGAAAAGTGTGTAAGATATTTCTGGGTAAAGCCCTCGGATGTTGCAATTTATGTTGAGAGAGGTGCCGCTGATATAGGCGTTGCGGGAAAGGATATCCTGCTTGAATACGAGCCTGAGGTTTATGAGCTTTTAGACCTTGATATCGGAAAATGCCGTATGGCTGTTGCCGCAAAACGTGATTTCAGGGAAAACACCGAGCGCCCCTTAAGGGTTGCCACAAAGTTTTCAAATATCACAAAGGCTTACTATGCGGCAAAGGGAAGGGATATTGACATAATTCACTTAAACGGCTCAATTGAAATTGCCCCGATTTTATCCTTGTCCGATGTAATTGTGGATATTGTTGAAACGGGCACAACCTTAAAGGAAAATGACCTTGAGGTAAAGGAAGAAATCGTTCCCATAAGCGCAAGGCTTATTGCAAATAAGTCAAGCTTCAAGTTCAAGGGCGATTTGATGGAAAAGGTTATTACATCGCTTAAAATACAGACAGCGGAGGGCAGAAAAAATGATTAAGATAATGAAATACGGAGAGGTTTCAAATTCTGAAATTTTCGCAAGAGTGGAGCCCAAGGTGGACGTTACCGCCATTGTTTCCGATATAATAGACAATGTAAGAAAAAACGGTGATAAGGCACTTTTTGAGTATACCGAAAAATTTGACGGAGCAGTTCTTTCGTCGCTGATTGTTACTGAAGAAGAAATAAAGGAAGCGGTGGATGCCGTTGAGCCTGAATTTATAAAGGTTCTTGAAAAAGCCGCAGCAAACATAAGGAAATTCCACGAAAAGCAGAAAAGAACAAGCTTTATCATAAATGACGAGCCGGGAATCGTAATGGGACAGAAAATCATCCCCGTTGACAGGGCAGGACTTTATGTGCCCGGCGGTACGGCTGCATATCCTTCCACCGTTTTAATGGATTCCATCCCTGCGAAAATCGCAGGCTGCCCCGAGGTGGTTATGGTAACCCCTCCCGGTAAGGACGGAAAGGTAAATCCCGTAATACTTGCGGCGGCATATGTTGCGGGCGTTGATAAAATTATAAAGGTGGGCGGAGCGCAGGCAATTGCGGCACTCGCCTACGGAACAGAGTCTGTGCCCAAGGTTGATAAAATAGTGGGCCCCGGAAATGCCTTTGTTGCAGAGGCTAAAAAGCAGGTATTCGGTATGGTCTCAATCGATATGATTGCAGGCCCCAGCGAAATACTGATTGTGGCTGACGGTGCATCTGATCCGGTATGCGTTGCGGCAGACCTTCTTTCACAGGCAGAGCACGATAAGCTTGCAAGCGCGGTTTTAGTTACGGATTCATCTTATCTTGCGGAAGCTGTAGCAAAGGAGCTTGAAAAGCAGATTCCTCTTCTTTCAAGATGCGAAATCGCAAGGGAATCCATTGACAACAACGGAAAAATCATTGTTGCGGAAAACCTTTTTGCGGCAATTGAAATTGCCAACGAAATAGCTCCCGAGCACCTGGAGCTTTGTGTGGACAATCCCTTTGACTATCTTGATTCAATCCGTCACGCGGGCTCTATATTTATGGGAAGAAACTGTCCCGAAGCACTCGGCGACTATCTTGCAGGTCCCAACCACACCCTTCCCACAAGCGGCACGGCTAAGTTTTCAAGTCCCCTGTCCGTTGACGATTTCATAAAAAAGACACAGTACACCTACTTTACAAAGGATGCCCTTAGCCGCGTGGCAAAGGACGTGGAGCTTTTTGCAAAGAAGGAAGGACTTACCGCTCATGCAAAAAGTGCGGTAAGCCGTACGGAGGAAGTATGAGCAGATTTCAGAATGAAAGAATAAAAAGCCTTACGCCCTATACACCGGGGGAGCAGCCGAAGGAGCGTAAGTATATAAAATTGAATACCAACGAATCGCCTTATCCGCCTTCAGAAAAGGCTGTCAAGGCGGCAGGCGAAGCAGCGGAAAAGCTTATGCTTTATTCTGATCCCGAATGCAGGGCGCTTACGGAAAAAATGGCGGAGATACTGGGGCTTTCCTATGATGAAGTGCTTATGACAAACGGCTCCGATGAAATATTAAATTTTGCGTTTATGGCATTCTGCGACAAAAATACTCCTGCGGTATTTCCTGACATAACCTACGGATTTTACCCCGTATTTGCGGACCTTAACGGAGTTCCGTATGAAGAAATTCCGCTGGAAGAGGATTTTTCAATTGATATAAAAAAATACTTCAATGCGGGAAAAACCGTTATCATTGCAAACCCCAATGCTCCGACGGGAATTTACCTGACACTTTCCGAAATTGAGGAAATAGTTAAAAATAATAAAGATAACGTGGTGGTAATAGACGAAGCCTATGTGGATTTCGGAAATGAAAGTGCGGTTTCTTTGGTAAGAAAATACGACAATCTGCTGGTTACGGGAACATTTTCAAAATCCCGTTCCATGGCGGGTGCGCGCCTCGGCTTCGGATGCGGAAATCCGGAGCTTATACGCGACCTTAATACCATTAAGTATTCGACTAATCCTTACAATGTAAATATGATGACTCAGGCATCCGGCTTAGGCGTATTGAATGATGAAGAATACACTAAAGCAAACCTTGAAAAAATCGTTGATACAAGGGAATATACAAAGAAAGAGCTTGAAAAACTTGGATTTACCCTTACGGATTCAAAGGCAAATTTCATTTTTGCAAAGCATAATGCTTTAAGCGGAGAAGAAATTTACACAAAGCTTCGTGAAAAGGGCATACTTGTACGCCATTTCACAAAGGAAAGAATAAAGGATTATAACAGAATAACGGTGGGAAGCATAGATGAGATGAAAGCTCTTTTATCGGCATTATCCGAAATAATTAAATAAGGGTGATAATTTTGAGAACAGCAGAAATAAAAAGAAAAACAAACGAGACAGATATTTGTCTTAAGATAGATTTGGACGGAAAGGGCGAAAGTAAAATTGATACGGGCTGTGGCTTTTTAGACCATATGATGACACTCTTTGCAAAGCACGGCAGATTTGATATTGAGCTTACCTGTAAAGGAGATACCTTCGTTGACTATCACCACACCACGGAGGATATCGGAATCGCCTTGGGCGAGGCTTTTACAAGTGCACTTTCTGACAAAAAGGGAATATGCCGCTACGGCTCCATGATTCTTCCCATGGATGAAGCCCTGATTCTTTCGGCGGTGGATTTATCCGGCAGAAGCTATCTTGTGTTTGATGCAGGAATCCCCACAGAAAAGGTGGGGGACTTTGATACAGAGCTTGTGAGGGAGTTTTTCCTTGCGTTTTCCGACAATGCAAAGTGCAATCTTCACATAAAAATGCTTTCAGGCTTAAATTCTCATCACATAATCGAGGGAATGTTCAAGTCCGTTGCAAGAAGCCTTAAGGCGGCGGTTAAAATTGACGAAGCGGCGAAAAACGAAATACCTTCAACAAAGGGAGTGCTTTAATGATTGCGATAGTTGACTACGGAGTGGGAAATCTCTTTTCCCTCAAAAGCTCCCTTGATATGATTGGAGCAAAAGCCTTTGTTACTGGGGATGCCAAAGAAATAAAAAATGCCGACAAGATAATTCTTCCCGGCGTAGGCGCTTTCGGAGACGCGGCAAAAAAGCTCCGTGATACAGGTCTTTTCGACGTGATAAAGGAAGAAGCCGCAAAGGGAAAGCCCATAATGGGAATTTGCCTCGGAATGCAGATGCTTTTTGAAAAAAGCTATGAGTACGGAGAACATGAAGGACTTGGATTAATAAAAGGCGAAATCCGCCCCATTGAAGGAGTTATTCCGAAAGAGCTTAAAATTCCCCATATCGGCTGGAATGCTCTTAAGTTTACCAAAGATTCAAAGCTCTTTAAGTATATAAAGGATGGGGACTTTGTTTACTTCGTGCATTCTTATTACGGTGCGGAGTGCGACAGCGTAATTGCGGTAAGCGAATACGGTGCTCCCCTGACGGCGGCAGTGGAAAAGGGAAATGTATCGGGCTGTCAGTTCCATCCTGAAAAAAGCGGCGATGTGGGACTTAAAATACTTAAGGCTTTTTGCGAAAGTGAGGGATTGTGATGCTTATATTTCCTGCAATAGATTTATACGGCGGCAAGGCTGTCCGCCTTTATAAGGGAAACTACGATGAAATGACGGTTTATAACGAAAATCCGCTCCTTGTTGCAAAGGAGTTTGAAACCTGCGGTGCGACATGTATTCACCTTGTTGATCTGGAAGGTGCAAAGGACGGAACAACTCCAAACCTTGAAACAGTTAAGGCTATAATTGAAAATACAAGCCTTTTTACCGAGCTTGGCGGCGGAATAAGAAATATGGAAACCGTTGATAAGTATATAAGCATCGGGCTAGACAGAGTAATTCTTGGTACTGCGGCAGTAAAGGATGAGGAATTCTTAAAGGCGGCGGTAGAGAAGTACGGTGAAAAAATTGCCGTCGGAGTTGACATAAAGGACGGCTTTGTAGCAATATCGGGATGGACTGAAAAAAGCAGTCACGATGCCTTTTCCTTCTGTGAAAAAATGGAAAAAATCGGGGTTTCGACCCTTATCTGCACCGACATTTCAAAGGACGGTGCAATGCAGGGAACAAACCACGCTCTATATAAGGAGCTTTCGGAAAAGTTTTCTGTAAACATCACAGCATCCGGCGGAGTTTCCTCTGTTGAAGATGTGAAAAAATTACGAGCACTTGACATTTACGGAGCCATAATAGGTAAGGCGTATTACATTGGTGCAATTGACCTTAAGGAAGCAATTGAGGTGGCAAAATGATAACAAAAAGAATAATTCCCTGCCTGGATGTTAAGGACGGAAGGGTGGTAAAGGGCGTTAATTTTAAAGGACTTTCAGATGTTTCTTCGCCCGTTGAACTGGCGAAATATTACAGTGATATGGGGGCGGACGAGCTGGTGTTTTACGACATCACCGCATCCAGCGAGGGAAGGGCACTCTTTACCGATATACTTACCGAGGTGGCAAGAAAGATATTTATCCCTCTGACCGTTGGCGGAGGAATAAATACCGTGGCGGATTTTGACAGAGTGTTAAAATGCGGTGCCGATAAAGTAAGCGTAAATTCGGGAGCCATTAAAAATCCCGGGCTTATTGAAGAGGCGGCAAAGCTTTACGGCAATCAGTGCGTTGTAATTTCAGCTGACGTTAAAAGAGTTGACGGAGTTTTCCGTGTCTTTGCCAAGGGCGGACGGGAAAACACCGGGATGGAAGCCATAAGCTGGATTAAAAGATGTGTTGATATGGGAGCGGGCGAGGTTGTGCTTAATTCCATAGATACCGACGGCGTTAAAAAAGGATTTGACCTTGAAATGCTTGATGCTGTATGTAATGCCGTAAATGTTCCCGTTATCGCATCGGGCGGTGCGGGATCAATCGAGGATTTTACCACACTCTTTAAGACTCTGCCGAAAGTTGATGCAGGCCTGGCAGCATCAATTTTCCACTTCGGAGAGGTGGAAATTAAAGCGCTTAAAGAAGCACTTAAAAAAGAAAATATTCCCGTTAGATTATAAGAAAGGACGAAAACAATGCTTGATATTAAAGAACTTAAATTTGACGAAAAGGGTTTAATTCCCGCAATAGTGGTGGATGCCGTAACAAAAAAGGTTTTAACCCTTGCATATATGAATGAAGAAAGCCTTAAAATTTCCATGGAAAAGGGACTTACCTGCTTTTACAGCAGAAGCAGAAATGAGCTCTGGTTAAAGGGCGAAACCAGCGGAAACTATCAGCATATTGTGTCAATCACGGCTGATTGTGACAATGATGCCCTGGTTGTGATGGTGGAAAAGGACGGCCCTGCCTGTCATACGGGAACTGATTCATGCTTTACAAAGGAAGTGTGGGAAAGCGATGAGCTTAAGGAATTTTCCTACGAAGGCTTACTTGAGCTTATAAAAGGAAGAAAAACTGAAAAGAAGGAAGGCTCCTATACAACATATCTTTTTGAAAAGGGAATTGATAAAATTCTTAAAAAGGTGGGAGAGGAGTGCACCGAGGTTATAATCGCGGCAAAGGCAGAGGATAAAAAGGAGACAATTTATGAAATTGCAGACCTTTGCTATCACGTTATGGTATTAATGATTGAGGCGGGCATTTCTTTGGAGGACATCCATAAAGAGCTTGCCTCCCGTCACGTTATAGATAAAAAAGTCAAGCAGGAGAAGATGACAAATTGATTAAAACTGATTATCATATGCACACAACCTTCTGTGACGGAAAAAATTCTCCCGAAGAAATGGTACAATCCGCCATTGATATGGGAATGGAGGAAATGGGTTTTTCCGTTCACGGAATTACATTTCATGACAACAGCTACTGCATGAAGCGCGAGAAAAAGCCTTTATACATAGAGGAAATAAAGGCGCTTAAGGAAAAGTACAGGGATAAAATAAAGATATATCTGGGTGTTGAAGGAGACTACTATTCCTCCGAGGATGTTTCAATGTACGATTATGTCATAGGCTCGGTTCATTATGTTAAAATAGAGGATGAATATGTGGTAGTTGACTCCAATGCGGAATGTCTGAAAAAAGCCTCCGATAAGTATTTCGGAGGGGATACGCTTTCCTTTGCGGAAAAGTATTATGAAGTGGTTGCAGATGTGGTAAATAAGCTTGACTGCGATATAATAGGCCACTTTAATCTGCTTGAAAAGTTCCAGGAAAAAACACCTATATTCGATACGGAAAGCGAGCGCTACAAAAAAGCATGGAAAAAGGCGGTTGATGCGCTTATTCCGTCTGGCGTTCCTTTTGAGATAAATACGGGAGCGATTTCCCGCGGCTACAGAACCGTGCCTTATCCTTCCTTTGAAATGATTGAATATATAAAGGAAAAGGGCGGAAGCGTCATATTTTCAAGCGATTCCCACGCAAAAGATACAATTATGTATGAGTTTTCAAAGTGGGAAGATAAGGTCAGGGCAACAGGCGTAAATATAAAAGAAAAATTAAGGTAAATAAAGGCACCATAAGGGTGCCTTTTCGTTTGACATAAACCCAAATGAGTGCTATAATAGATACAATAACATTAGAAACAGAGGTAATGAAAATGAAAAAGCTTTTGCTTGCGATTTCGCTTATTGTTCTTATTGTTTCGGGGGCGGTTAATTCATCGGCAACGGATGTTTTTATTGATAATGTTCCTGTTCCTTTTTCTGATGCAACGGGTTATCCCTTTGTAAGCGCTGAGGGAAGGACAATGGTGCCCCTTCGCGTAACAATGGAGGCATTCGGGGCCGCAGTAAAGTGGGATGCGGAACAAAGCACGGCACTTGTAACAAAGGGGATAACTACAGTTGCCTGCAAAATCGGGGATAATGCGGTTTACAGAAACGGAACAAAAATTCCCAATGATGCTCCCGCTGTTGTGGTTAACGGTAAAACCTATCTTCCGATACGTGCGGTTTTTGAAGCTCTTGATGCCACCGTTTCCTGGGACGGAAGCGTCAGGGTGGACAGTCCCGGTGCAGGAAAATTGGTTTATGAAATAGAAAACAGCGGAATAAAGGTGTCAAACTACTGGAAGGTATGGACAGAGGCTCTTAATCTTGAAAAAAGCGGAAACTATACGGCGGCAGTTGCAAAGTTCCGTGAGGTTGCACCTGTATTTTTGCAGAAGAGCGATGCCCACAGCGATGCGATGCTCTATAACCATCTCGGAAACTGCTATAATGCCCTTGGTATGATAGATGAGGCTGTTGCCTGCTATAAGAGGGAATCTCACTACTGGGAGATTGCAGGTCTTCCTCAGGCGGCGATTGATGCTTCGAGAAGAGGCGATTTAAGCGGAAGTACGGTGCAGATGTTTGTTACCACAAAAAACGAAAGTTATTGCGGAAGAAGAAGTATGGGCCCTCTCTATGAACCTGAGTCAGGCGTACTTCTGGGAGTTACCTTAAAGGGAAGCGATCCATATTATATGGATGTTTTCAATGAAACTGCAGGAAAGGAAATGGGTGGCTACTTATTATACGGTGACTATAATGTGTCGCCCTATCTTCATGCGTTCCGTGCAGCAGCAGAGAGGGGAAAGGTAATTCAGTATGCCCTGCAGGTTAGGGATGTGGCAGATCTTTTAAGCATCACCGCAGAGGATCCGAGATATGTCAAGCTTGCCGGAGATATAAATGCAACGGGCGCGAAAACCCTAATCCGCTTTGCCTGTGAGATGAACGACGATACAAGCAAGTGGTACACAAAGGACTATGCGGCATATATAGAAAGATTCCGCTATGTAGCTGATATTTTCCATAAATATGCACCCAACTGCGCAATAGTATGGTCTCCGAACTTCTATCCTGCTGACACGATGGAGCTTTACTACCCGGGAGATAAATATGTTGATTACGTGGGAATTTCGCTTTATGCGGAATTTCAGCCTGAGACAGACCCGCTTGGAAAAGGTGTTGACAGAAGCCGCTTTTCAGCCATCCTTGATACAATAGTTTCTCTTTACGGACATAAGAAGCCGATTATCGTATCGGAATGCGGAGCCTCCTACATAAACCACAGAACAGGGGAGGATATTACGGAGTTTGCATCAAGACAGCTTAATGACCTCTTTACCTATATTCCTGTAAAATATCCTGACGTGGTTGCGGTTTATCTTTTTGAAACCCAGGATAAAGGCGGACGCAGGTTTGAACTTAGCGGAAATGAAAAATACCGCGAAGCCTACGTAAATGGAATTAAGAGTGAAAGCTATGTTTCATCTGACGAAGAGGCAAGCGGAATATATTGCTTTGAGGTGGGAAACAATGTGTCCGTTCCCGGAGAAATGATTTCTCTTCATTCCTTTGTTAAAACATTGGAAAATGACTTTGCTTATGTTGTTTATTCCTTAAACGGAGTTGATATCGGAACGGGATACGGCATACCCTATACACTTAATATAGACTTTTCACCGTATAAGGGCAAAACACTGGATCTGACTTGCCGTGCCTTTGATTCAAAGGGCGCACTTTGTGCATCGAAAACCTACAAAATTAATGTTCTGTAAGGAGAAATATAATGCTTACGATAAAACACGATTTTCATATTCATACAGAAAGGTCTCTTTGCGCCTACCGTGATGCCTTTGCAAAGGACTATATCGAAAAGGCGAAAAAGATGGGGCTTAAGAAAATAGGGTTTGCAGACCATTTCTGGGACAGCGCATATAAATGCCTCGACTTCCTTTTTTACGAAATACAGAACTATGAACATCTTGCAACAATAAAGGAAGAAATAAAAAACGCCGACAAAGAGGGAATAGAGGTTTATTTCGGATGCGAGGCAGAATACAGCCCCGAGCACGGCGTTGCAATAACGGAGGAGTGCGCGGAGAAGTTCGATTTTATAATCGTCCCCAATTCCCACACCCATAAGACGATGCCGGCAGAGTATGCAAAGCCGGACTATAAGGCGGCACATCTTGAATTTATGGAAAGGGCGTATTACAATATTTTAAACAGCCCCGTAAGCGGAAAAATCCTTTCAATGGCACATCCCTTTGATGCGGTTTGCTGTCCCTATGACAATAACGAGCTTAAAAGGATGCTTACCGATGATAAGATGAAATATCTTTTCACTGCCACGGCGGAAAAGGGGATAGCCGTTGAAATAAACATCGGCTCAATGAAGGTTTATGATGAGAAAACAATAGAAATGGCCGAGGAAATAAGAATGTTTAATATCGCTAAAGAGTGCGGATGTAAATTCGTTTTCGGAAGCGATGCCCACAATGTTCATAATTATGATGAATATTATATTCCAAAGTGCGAAATGATGGTAAAGGCTCTTTCCCTTAAGGAAGATGATATTCTTGAATTTGCACGATAAACAAAAATTGACAGAATGAGACTTTTGTGTTATACTAAGTCGATAACAACTTTTGGAGGAGATTAAATGGAAACTAAAAGAAGCAGCTTTTCCGGTAAAATCGGATTTGTTCTTGCAGCAGCAGGCTCTGCGGTAGGACTCGGAAACATATGGCGCTTTCCTTACCTTGCGGCGCAGTACGGAGGAGGAATTTTCCTTCTTACATATATAATTCTTGCATTAACCTTCGGATTTGCCTTAATGACAGCCGAAATTGCCATAGGAAGAAAAACGGGCTTAAGTGCAGTCGGCGCCTTCCGTGCCCTTGATAAGAGATTTTCTTTTATCGGATATTTAGGTGCGATTATTCCTATGATTATACTTCCTTACTATTCCGTAATAGGCGGTTGGGTAACAAAGTACCTTGCGGTTTATCTCTCGGGACAGGGACACGCGGCGGCAGATGACGCCTTTTTCGGAGACTTTATCGGTGGCGTTGGTGAGCCTATTTTATGGTTCGCTGTGTTTATGGGTGCAACTGCAATTGTTGTATTCTTCGGCGTTGAGAAGGGTATTGAAAAGGTAAGCAAGGTAATGATGCCTGTACTTGTCGTTCTCTCTTTGATAATTGCGGTATATTCTGCATGTATGCCGGGAGCCTGGGAAGGTGTTTTATACTACATAACTCCCGATTTTTCAAAGTTTTCCTTCACAACCGTTCTTGCGGCTATGGGACAGCTCTTTTACTCGATGAGCCTTGCAATGGGTATTATGATAACCTACGGCTCATATATGAAAAAGGATGTAAACCTGGAAAGCTCAGTCAAGCAGATTGAAATTTTCGATACGGGAATTGCATTTCTTGCAGGTCTTATGATTATTCCTGCGGTATTTGTATTCTCAGGAGGAAATGAAGAGGCATTGGGTAAAGGCCCCGGACTTATGTTCGTTACACTTCCCAAAGTGTTTGATTCTATGCCCGGCGGAAATATATTGGGTGCGGCATTCTTCCTTTTAGTGCTTTTTGCGGCGCTTACATCTTCCATAAGCCTTATGGAAACCGTTGTATCAATATTCTGCGATAAGTTCAAGTGGAACAGAAGCTTTTCCTGCATATTCGTATTTTTGTTCTGCATACTTTTAGGTATTCCCTCATCCCTCGGCAACGGTATCTGGGCAGATATAAAGATTATCGGAATGGACTTCTTGTCATTCTTTGACTTTTTGAGCAACAGTGTGCTTATGCCGATTGTTGCATTCTGCACCTGCATTTTTGTAGGCTACGTCTTGAAGCCTTCAGCTTTGATTGAAGAGGTTGAGCTTACAGGCACATTCAAGAAAAAGAAAATGTTTTCATTTATCATAAAATATATAGCACCCATCTTTATTCTCCTCATTCTCGGATTTTCCGTATTGGAGGGTATGGGAGTTATTAAGGTCTGACAATAAAAACTGCCGTGCCTTAAGGCACGGCGGTTTCTTTGCAAATTTTTGAGAGAAGGTTTTATTTTGGAGAACAACAGTTTTAAGAAAGGTTTACTTGCGGGAATCCCCATTTGCCTCGGCTATTTTTCAGTATCCTTTGCTTTTGGTATCTCTACCGTAGGACAAGGTCTTTCCGTACTTGAAGCTCTTTTCATATCAATGACAAATGTGACCTCGGCAGGTCAGGTTGCGGCAGTGCCCATAATTGCCGCAGGAGGGACACTTTTTGAGCTGGCGCTTTCCCAGATAATCATAAATTTAAGATATGCCCTTATGTCGATTTCCCTCTCACAGAAGCTTTCGGATAAGGTAAATCTTTTTGACCGCTTTGTGATTTCCTTTGTCAATACGGACGAGGTTTTTGCCGTGGCATCAAGCCTTAAAGGAAGTGTGGGAAAAAGGTTTTTATACGGTCTTATCATAACGCCTTACTTTGGCTGGAGCATAGGGACGCTCCTTGGCGCCTGGGCGGGGGATATACTTCCTGATTCTGTCACATCGGCACTCGGCATTGCAATTTATGCAATGTTTATCGCAATAGTTGTTCCGCCAAGCAAAAAGCATGGAGCAACGGCGCTGTGCGTGCTTTTTGCCATTGTATTAAGCTGTATGTTTAAATATGTACCGTTTTTATCAACTGTTCCCAATGGATTTTCGGTTATCATCTGCGCGGTTTTGGCAAGTGCGGTGTTTGCTGTTTTACATCCCGTTGACGTGGAAGAAGCGGCGTAAGGAGGCGGCAGTATGAGTTTTTGGATTTATTTATTGGTAATGGCGGGAATCACTTATCTTATAAGAATGCTTCCCCTTGTTTTGTTCAAGAAAAAAATAAAATCGAGATTTGTTCTGTCATTTCTCTATTATGTACCCTATGCGGTACTTACGGTAATGACAATTCCGGCAATTTTCTATTCAACGGCTTCGTGGATTTCGGCGCTTTCGGGTTTTTTGGTGGCACTCATTCTTGCTTATATGGAAAAGAGTTTACTCACCGTTGCGGCGGCAGGTTGCATTGCGGTTTTTATTGCGGAAACAATAATGAAATTTATATGAAACGTTAAAAAATGTCTAAATTCTTAGAAAAATAAAATAATTTGTCCCTAAACCTCCTTTGAGTTGTTTTATATATGAAATACAATCTAAGGAGGTTATTTTTATGAAAAAAATAACAAGTTTAATTTTAAGTATCGCTGTTTTTACATCATGCATTACAAGTTTTGCATATAACAGAGATACGACAACAAAAGTTTCTGCTGCGGATTTGCTGGAAATATTGGAAAGCGATACGACAAAGGAAAAAACAATAGAATCCAATGAAGAGTGGATTGAATATCTGAATAATAATACATCAACAGATTCGCTGGTTCCTGGTGTATCCCTCAACACAAGTGATTTAAGCAGTACAAATTCTGCTGAAATTAATACAGACACGGCAGAAACCGAAGAAGCAAAAAAAGAGGAAGAAACTCTTTCACTGCAAGCAACATCGGCTGTAGCTACAGCATCAACAACAGAAGAAGAAATTTTGCTTGACCCGGTGAATGCGCCGTTTAATATTGTGAATTATGGCAATGAAAATGTATCGCTTTCTACAGGAGGGCTAATTTATGAGCATTCGATTATTTCACTTCCGGGAAGAAATGGACTTGACTTAAATCTTATGCTAAAATACAGCTCCGATGCATCAACCAGCAACGAAGCGGAATTTGAAAAGGGAAGAAGCGAGGCTGCAAAAAATGGATATTTTTTTGCAAACGGTTGGGGATTCGGATTCGATAATTTGCTTTTGAGCAAAAAGCACAAAGAAGATTCTCTTGTTTTATCTTCAGGAGAGACATATGAATTGGAAACTGCTACATTGGGAACTACAGACAAGGATATAGAAATAAAAGGTTATCTGCTCACCGATATGAAGCTGACCGGAAACAAAAGTGAATATACTCTTAGCTTTAACGATGGTACGGTTGAAAAATTCGATACCGTTAGCGGTGTTATACTTTCTAAATCAGATAGGTTTGGAAACACTATAACATTTGAATATGATACCATTGAATATTACCGAGGAACATTTACAGATTATTTTGTGATTCCGTCTGCATATATTCAAGATATGCAGGTATTGAAAACGATTACTGACAGTGCGGGAAGAAAAATAAATTTTGAGTACGAAACGGAAAGAAAAAAGGACGGAATTTTTATAAATTCCATTGAAATTACAATGGAAGAAAGCGGAGAAGATAAAAAGTTGGCTGAAATTAAGCTTGCTACGGATAAAAATTCATTTGGATATTATACATATGTCGACCAAATAAGTGAATATGTTAATGATAGCGAGAAATTAACAACTTCTTTTGAATATGAAGAAAAAACAACGAAAATATATAATTCGGCGTTGAAAACATATACACTTTTTGGTGAGTGTCTTCTACTGACTAAAATTAACTATCCTACAGGCGGATACAATGAATATACCTATACACAGCATCAGCGAGCATTGAAAACAGCGCACTATGATGTGTATAAAGTTACAAAAAGCGAAAACAGTGAAGGTGTAATAAATAAATACGAATATGAAGGGGATTATTCGGGTTATCCGTATAGCTATCCTTCCGGTGATTATAATTATATTGATAGGAGTAGCGTGGAATATTTTACTACTGTAACAAGGTATCAAAACAAAGATTGCACTGAAGGGAATGTTACTGTATATAGATTTGACTGCTTCCATGATTTAATCAGCGAAACAACCTATGAGTTAAATAAGGCGTCATCCAGATATATAACGGCAGGAGGCATAGCGGAGAAAACCATATTGAAAGATGGGGTGTATTACAGTGCAACAATAGATTATCCTTATCTTGTGCTTTATCGTTGGACAGAGAATGGGGAAAAGGAGTTCTTAAAACCATATGACGCAAGATATCTGAACGGTGACGCAACAGGGGAGGTTACCGGACTTAAATGTATAGGCGATGATTTATATGTATTTGCATATATGTCTAACTCAAATCATAAATCAATGGAAGTATATAAATATAATATTCCGGAAAACTCTTGGACAGAGATGGATAACTACGGAAATTATGATAACCCCATGGGAGCGCTTGAAGCAAATTATAACGGAGAAGTTTTCTATTTTGCTAAAAGGCACTATTCGACCAGAGAACTCTATGTTTATGTATTTAATCCCGAAACAGATGTATGGAGATTGGATACATTTGGATACAGCCAGCTGGAAGATTATGATATATATCATCTTGGATGTAATGAAGATTTCGCTTTTTTCGGAGCATATAATTCGATTTTGCAATATAATTTTGAAACAGGAGAAACAACCAAGAAATCTTTTTCTGCTCTTACTAACGATAAACTGCGTAGCGGGTGTGTATTTAACGGAAAAGTTTATTGCACCGATTTTAATGATTGCATCAGAATTTACGACATTGAAACAAAAACTTTGAGCGATGCGTATGATTTACCGTATAACAGTGCAACTATAATTAATGCAGGCTCTGACGGGAAAATATATATGTTTGGAAACAAAGGTGAAATATATAGATTTAATCCCGAAAATTTAGATTATGAATTTGTTTCATACAGAATGTATCCTGATAGTGATGGTAGTGTATTATGGACCGATGACCATATATATTTCAGAATGGAATATAATTCGGTGACAGACGATTCTAATTTCGGCGGATATGAGAAGATAAACATTCAGTCAAGCGATTTTGAACGTAAAATTGAAGAAAATGTGTATAATTCAACAAGTCATTTATTGCAAAGTAAAACAGTCAAGCAATATAAAGGCAGTGAGCTTGTCGAGGATTATATTGAAAAATGGCAATATAAGTCAGGAACAAAACTTGTTACAAAATATACAAATCCCGAAGGGTATATAAATAACTATACCTATGACTCAACATATTATCTGCCTACAAAAGATGTGTTATATTACGGAGAAGACGGGAAAATAACAATTAACTACACTCTGTCAGCCGAAAAGGATAAAATTATATCAAAAGAAGAAGTCTATGATGACAGGCAAATACTCACGGAATATCTTTATGAAGATAGCAGTGGCGAGGGAGAAGAGCTCATATCCTATATAGGAAATGTTACCAATGAAACAATAACGGTTACAAAGGGGACGACAACAGAAGAAATAAGCAATGTTTCGTATGTTTATGATGATACACACAGCTTTGTTGCCGAAAAAATAGTGGAAAATATCAGCACAAACAATGAAAACTTCGCAGTTGCCGACAGCGCCGATGTGGTAACGGAATATACGTATAACAATTTGGGACTTCTTGCATCGGAAACAGATGCTAACGGAAATACGGCAAGCTATACCTATAACCGCAAGGGCTGGATTACATCGGCTGATTATCCCGGCGGAAAAAGCGTTGATATAACCTATAAAATAGGCGAAAATCAAAACAAAACCACAATGAGCTATAATAACGGAGACTATATCACATTAGCTTATTATGACAACCTTGGGCGAGTTACAAAGGAAAGCGATAAAGGAACAGGAAAAAGTGAACGCATATTAAGAGAGTATACCTATGACGGATTAAACTTAGTGTCAACCGAAAGCATAGGCGATAACCTTGAAGTATATGGCTATGACGGATTCGGAAATATAATTAAGACCATTTCGCAAAATGCATTTGACACGAAGGGCGTTATAAGCTATAATGAATATGACAATGTTAAAAGAACCGTTACCGCTATAACGAAAAATCTCGACTTTGACGGAACAGATGCGGAAGAAACCGAGGTTTCAAGAAGCGTTACAACCTATGACCTGATGGGACGTACCGTAAAGGTTGAAAACGGATTTTCAAACGGAACGGCTCTTGAAACAAAAACCTTTACCTATGACTACATGGGTAATGTGCTGACGGAGACTGACGGCGAGGGCAACACCACAAGCTACGCCTATAATGATTTGGGACAGCTTTTGACGGTGACGGATGCGCTTTCGGGAATTACAAGCTATACTTATGATTTGGCGGGAAATGTGGCGTCTCTTGAAACGCCGGGTGAAAGTGTGACATCATACACCCATGACACTTTGGGAAGACTGATAAGCGAAACCGATGCTCTGGGAAAAACCGAATATTACCGCTATGATGCAAACGGCAATGTTACAGGTATAAAGGACAGAAACTTAAATGTTATAACTACGGCATACGATGCGGCAAACAGACCTGTTTCAAAGGCTGGCGGAAGCCTTAATGTTTCATACAGCTATGATGCCTTTGACAACCTTACGGAAATGGTTGATGCGACCGGAACAACAGAATTTTCCTATACCTATGACAATCTTCTTGAAAGCATAAGCTATCCCGACGAAAAAACGCTGTTTTACAGCTATTCTCCCGAGGATAACACCGTAACGAAGGAAAACTATAGGGAGGAAGAAACGGTTTCACACTTTGACTCCCTCGGAAGAGAGGTAGCGATATACGAAAACGAAGATGCAATAGCAGAATTCGTTTATAACGGCGGAACAATTGAAAAAGCGATATACGAAAACGGCAGTACGGATTATTCTTATGATAATGCAATGCGCCTGACAGGTCTCACTTCTAGCCTTACGGGTGCTACCGGAAATATCGGGGAATATTCCTATGAATATGACAACCGCGGCAATCAGACGAAGAAAACGGAGATTAAAAACGGCGAAAGCCTTGTAACCGAATACACTTACGATGCACTTTCCCGTCTTTCTTCCGTAACGGAGCCTGACGGAAGCGTAACAGGCTACAGCTTTGATGCAAACGGAAATATCTCTGCTAAAAGCATAACTCATCCGGAAGCATTTGTTTTCACCTCTGGGGATATATCGGTGTCGGAGATAACAAGCCACACGGTGACTTATACCTATGATGCCAATAACAGACTGCTAACCGAAACCGAAGAAGTTGAAGGCGACACGGAGTTTGCTGGAACAAAAACCTATACCTATGACGATGCCGGAAACCTTATCGGAAAGACAACCGGGGGCGATTACGGAGCAAAAGCGGAAAACTATGTATATGATGCCTTCGGCAGAATGACAGAGTATAAGGTGGGCGGAGAAACCGTCGCAAGCTATGGCTATAACGGAAACGGTGAGCGTGTTTCCAAAACCGTGGGGGAAAGCCTTACCAAGTTCTACCTCGAAAACGGAAATGTAATAAACGAAGGAAACGGAACGGCGATAAATGTAACCAACTACTTCGGCGCAACCGGTATATTCAAGCGTGTAACAGGTGATACGGAAAGCATACTTTATAGAAACGGACACGGGGATGTTGTGAGAAAAACTTCCGGCACATCTGTTTTGAGAGATTACGACTACGATGCATACGGAAAAGAAAAGACAGCAACGGCAGACGATAACCCCTTCCGCTATGCAGGGGAATACGCCGACGAAGAAACAGGACTTATCTACTTACGGGCAAGATACTACGACCCCACCATCAGCAGATTTACGGCAGAGGACACCCACTGGACTCCCGATAATATGATTTACGGGGATAAGGAATACAAGGAGAATGAAATACGTATTCCTGACCTTGAAGCAATTATGCAGTCAAATGGATTGTATAATTATTGCATAAATAATCCAATAAAGTATGTGGATACAAGTGGAGAGGATATCATAATAACTGCTGGGATAGTCGGAGTATTTAAGCTAATTGGTGCTGCGGTGGTGGCAATAGGTGCCACTTATGCCATTAAACAAATTGTTAAGAATATAGAGGATAATAGGAAGCATCATATACTTCATGGAACTAATAGTTTGCATGAAAAAGGGTGGAAAAAATTTAACATTGATCCAAACGATCCTAATGGCTTTGAAAAACTGTTGCCTATAATTAACGAAGTTGTTAAAAACGGAGATAAATCTGAATGGACTAAGCAATCTACAGGAGTATTAACAAGAACAATTACTTATTATTTTTCGGAAGTTGGAGAGACTGTTCAAGTTATTATAAATAAAGGCTTAGATGGAATAGAAAAAATAACAGATGCTTTTACGATATTTAAATGAGGTGCTGATGTTTTGAATATTTTAGAAGATTTTTTAAAAGAAAAAAGTAAAATGTTGTTTGGTAAAGAAAATGATATTTTGGAAAAAAGTTATGATTGGATAGAGAGTATCAATGGGAATTTTACCGGAATCAGCAGAGAGGTGCTATTGGCACAAGTCTATTATCTTAGGACGGCTTGTAAGCTAAAAATTGAAGATTCCATAAAAGCTTGTGAACATTTTGAAAAGATTCCTGAGGATTGTTTTACAGAGGAACTTATAAAAAATTATATTTTTGTACTTAAGTTAAGCTATCAGTTTGAAAAAGTTGTTTTCATACTGAAAAATGTTATGAATACTCAGCCGTGGTTTGGGTTTGAATATTTTTGTTTGTACGAAATAGCGGATGAAGCAATGGTTGCAGACGGAGCTATTACATATGTTGAATATTTAGAATATAAAAAACAATTAAAAGCTCTGTTAAAAAAAGCGGCAGAACGCTTAAAGTGACAAAGGGGACGTACATTTTTGGGTACTACTCCTTACAGAAACAGCAAAGAACCATTCGGAATAAACCAAAATGCACCCGTCGGGTGCATTTTTATTTGCTTAAAATATTGCTATTTCAGAAAAACGGTGATATAATGGAGAATATCGTGAGGAGGTTTATCTGATGCTTTATAAATTTGAAATCCAAATTAATGACAACGATTATTATGAGTTTAACCGTTACCATATAACAGAATCGGCTGATAATAAAAAAGGTATGCTTTTTTACAGGCTGTATGTTCCACTGATTTTTATATGTATGTTTATATTATTTGCCCTTGGAAATCAGAGCCCCTTTATGCTGATATTTCTGGCAGTTTTTTACGGTATCATATCGCTGATATGGGTTTTAGCCACAAAGTTAATTTTATCATACTCCATAAAACGCAGAATAAAAAAGATGAAGAAAAAAGGAGATATGCTCTATACGGATTCTGCGGAGATGGAATTTTATGAAGAAGGATTTACGGAAACAACAAAAAACGCAAAAAGCGAAATAAAATATGATGCTGTCTATAAGGTAAAGGTTAATGAAGGAAAGGCTGTATATATTTATCAGAATTCGGTGCAGGCATTTATTGTCCCGTTCTCAGCCTTTAAGTCTGATGAGGAAAGAAAAGAGTTTATCGCTTTTATATCAGAAAAGGCAAAATAAGGCTGATTTCCGTTGGCTGAAAAAACTTAAGGAGAAAAACAATGACATTAGTTAAAGAATATATCAGAAGGGAAATAAAAGAAACAAAAATATTGCTTCGGTGCATTCCTGCAACGGTGGTAACCTTGTTTGTGGTAAGCGTAATTTGTATGAATCTTCTTGCGAATAAAACTCTTTACCAGAATGAATGGCTTGCCCTTGACGGCGGGATACTTATTTCCTGGCTTTCCTTTATGTGTATGGATGTGGTAACAAAGCATTTCGGGCCCAAGGCGTCAAACAAAATTTCGGTTTTGGCTGCGGGAATAAACTTACTTACCTGCCTGATATTTTTCGTTGCCAGCATAATTCCGTCAAATGCAAATGATTATGCCGCTTTCAACGGGATTTTCGGCGGAACCTGGTTTATACTTTTAGGAAGTACCGTGGCATTTTTATCCTCTGCCTGCATTAATAATATACTTAACTGGTCTATCGGCAAGGCATTTAAGAAAAATCCCGACGGAAAAATGGCATTTGCGGCTCAGAGCTATATATCCACATTTATCGGGCAGTTCTGCGATAATTTTATATTTTCCGTAATAGTGTTTGTTTTCTTTGCACCGGTCTTCTGGGACGGCTTTTGCTGGACATATCTTCAGTGTGCAACCTGTGCGCTTACAGGGGCAATTGCCGAGCTTATTATGGAAATCGCTTTTTCTCCCATAGGTTTCCGCCTCGTGAGGAATTGGAAGAAAAACTCTGTAGGCAAAGAATATCTTGATTACATTTCCGAAGGAAGGTAGTAAAATGAGAATACTTATAACAGGCACGAGTCAGGGCATAGGAAAGGCAATAGCGGAGCTTTTCTTAAAAAACGGACACGAGGTTTTCGGGATAGACCGAAATGAAAGCACCGTTTCCTGCGGGAATTATACCCATTACAGGGTGGATATCCGCGATTATGAAAACCTTCCCGAACTTAATGATATCAACATTCTTATAAACAATGCGGGAACTCAGAACGAAGAGGATATTGACATAAACTTAAAGGCGCTTATTCATATAACGGAAAAATACGGCATACAGGAAAAAATAAAATCAATATTAAATATAGGTTCAGCCAGCGGACACACCGGATCGGAGTTTCCCGAATACTGTGCAAGCAAGGGCGGTGTTATGGCGTATACCAAAAATGTGGCAATGCGTGTTGCTCCCTTTGGTGCTACCTGCAACAGCTTGGATCCCGGCGGAGTGCTGACACCTCTTAATGCCTGCGTTATAGAGGATAAAGAGCTCTGGTCAAAGATCATGGATGAAACTCCTCTTAAAAGATGGGCAACGAGTGAAGAAATAGCCGAGTGGGCATATTTCTTGACCGTAACAAACGGCTTTTGTACAGGACAGAGCATATTGGTTGACGGCGGAGAAGCTATAAACTATAACTTCATCTGGAAGGAATGAAGAAAATGGAAGAAGCAATAAAATGCTACATAGAAGATAATTATTCCGCTATGATGGAGCTTCTTAAGGAGCTTTGCCATATTCCCGCGCCATCTCATCACGAAGAAAAGCGGGCGGAATACTTAAAAGCCTATTTTGAAAAAATGGGTGCAAAGGGAACGTATATTGACGAAGCACTTAACGTGATTTTTCCCATAAACTGTGAGGGAAGCAATGAAATAACGGTTTTTGCGGCGCATACTGATACGGTTTTTCCCGACAGTGAACCTATGCCTTATACGGACGACGGCGAAAAAATTCACTGTCCGGGCTGTGCCGACGATACGGCAAGCGTCGCGGTGCTCACCTTTATGGCGAAGTTTTTCATTGAAAAAGATATAAAGCCCGAAAAGGGGATTATGTTTGTATGTAACTCCTGTGAGGAGGGACTTGGTAACCTTAAGGGAACAAGAAAGCTTTTTTCAGACTTTAGCGGAAGAATAAAGAACTTTATCACCTTCGACAGTACTCCCGAGGTGGCGTGCAACTTATCCGTGGGCTCTCACCGCTATGAGGTTACGGTAAAAACCGGCGGCGGTCACTCCTTCCAGGATTTCGGAAATCTCAATGCTATAAACGAGCTTTCGGGAATAGTGAGAAAAATATACGAAATAAAAGTGCCGGAAAAAGAAGGCGCTAAAACCACCTACAACGTGGGAGACATATCCGGCGGCACATCGGTCAACACCATAGCGCAGAGCGCAAGAATGCTTTGCGAATACCGCTCCGACGACAAGGACTGTCTTGCATTTATGGAAGAGCGCTTCAAAGCAATTTTTGAAGAAGCAAAGAGCGACAAGGTAGAAATAACAGTCGAAAAAGTAGGGGACAGACCTTGCGGAAATGTGGAAAGAAGCAAAATAGCATATCTTGAAGGAAAAATCATTCCGTTAATTGAAAAAATTATCGGAAAAGAAGTAAGGTTTGTAAGCGGATCTACAGACTGCAATATTCCACACTCCCTTGGCGTAGGTGCACTTTGTATAGGAGTTGATAACCACAAAGGCATCCACACAAGGGAAGAATGGGTGGAGAAAGCATCGCTTAAAACAGGTCTTGAAATTGCCATAAAATCGGGGCTTGCCTTAATGGAGGGATAAATATGAAATTTACGGCTGCAGGAGATGCGATAATTCAGCAGAGAATATATGAGGATTTTCCGGGATTTTCGGAGCTTGGCGCTTTTATCGGAAAAGGAGATGCAAGATTTTTCAATCTTGAAACCACCTTAAACCACGAGGGAGAAGCCTCTGCTTCTGCCTTTTCTGGAGGAACATACCTTCGTACAAATCCCGAGGTTTTGGATGATCTTATAAAATTCGGCTTCAATATGACCAGCTTTAACAACAATCACGCCATGGACTATGGCTATGACGGATTTCGATTAACATGGGAAGCGGTTGAAAAAAGCGGTCTTGTACATAGCGGTGCCGGCAGAAACTTAGCTGAGGCTTCGGCACCCAAATATCTTGAAACCAAAAACGGAAGAGTTGCGCTTATTTCGGTAAATGCAAATTTTGACCCTTCTATGATAGCGGGAGAGGCATCGCCAAGAGTTAAGGGACGCCCCGGAATAAACGCCTTAAGGCTTGATAAATATATTACTCTTCCCGAAAAAGAGCTTTCCGAAATTAAAAAAATCGCAAAGGCGACTAAAATAAATGCCGAAATGGATATTGTAAGAAAGGAAGGATACTTTCCTGAGCTTTCCGATAAAGAGGCAGAGCTTGGCTCACTTAAGTTTGTTCTTGGCGAAGAAATGCGCTATGTGATGAAGGCAAACGAAAAGGATATGGCGCGGATCGAAAAAGCGATTTACGAGGCCCGCCTTCAGGCGGATTACATAATGGTATCGGTGCATTCCCATCACATAAGCGGAGATGCAAAGGAAAATCCGGCAGAGTTTTTAAAAGAGTTTGCACACAGATGTATTGATGCGGGGGCAAACGCCATCGTAGGTCACGGGCCCCATCTTTTAAGACCTATCGAAATTTATAAAAATTCTCCCATATTCTATTCGCTGGGCGACTTTGTGCTTCAGTTATACAGTGTTGAATTTGCGCCCGAGGACTTTTTTGACAAGCACGGACTTACCTCAGCATCTACCGTGCACGAGCTACTTAAAAAGCGCTCAAAGGACTTTACTGTAGGGCTTATGACGGATAAGAGAATGTTCCGCTCTGTAATTCCTTACTGGGAGACGGACGGTACACGCCTTACAAAATTAGTACTTATGCCGATAGAAATGAAAATGGACGGGCATAAGTCAGAAATCGGGCTTCCGCGAAGATGCGATAATATGGAAATTTTCGAATACTTAAGAGAAATGTCGGAACCTTACGGAACGAAGATTAAAGTTAACGAAGACGGATTTTACGAGTGTGAGTGGTAAAATATTCAAAAGGAGGATAATTATGATGGATAAGACAAAAGTTAAAGTAATTTACGAAGAGGTAATGGACAAAATCAAAAATGTGCATATTGCCTGCTTTAAGGATATGGAAAAGCCTCTGTTCTTAATTTCAGAGCAGTATCCGGGACTCTGGATGGAGCATACATATGATTCTGTGTTCTTTGCAAAAATGGAGCCTTCATATGTTGAGGTGGCAGAAAACGCGATAAATTTATTTGTTGACAGACAGAAGGAAAACGGACAGATGCCCTTCACCGTAATGGACGGGAACAAGCGTCCCGGACTTCCGCCCGAAAAAATGGTGGGCTTCGGGCAGATTCAGGAGTGTGTATCATTTTTAACTCTTGCTCTTGAAGTTTATGAGATGAATAATAACAAGGCGTTTCTTGAAAAGGTGTATAATGCCGGAGTAAAGTGGAACAAGTGGTTTCGTACTTACAGAATGACCACGGGCAGAGGACTTATCGAAATGTTTGTAGGCTATGACACAGGCCACGACAACAGCGGAAGACTTACAGGGATGGCGTGCAAGGGAAATAACTCCGTAAACGGCGTTACGCAGACGGCTGACGTACTTCCTCCCGATGACGGAATCACACCCATTCTTGCGGTTGATATGAACTGCAACTTCTATGCAGATGAAGTTGCCCTTTCAAAAATGGCTGAAATCTTAGGAAAGAAGGAAGAATACGAGGCTTGGGCAAAGTCTGCCGCAGAGGTAAAGAAAAAGCTCTTCGAGCTTTGCTATGATGAAAAGGATGCCTTTTTCTATGACGTTGACAGAAACGGAAACAAGCGTAAATATAAGTCAAGCACCATTTTCCATCTTTTCCTTGAAAAGGTGCTTGATAAGGAAGAGGACAAGGATGTAATCGAAAGAATTTATAGGGAACACATTAAAAATCCCGAAGAATTCTGGACAAATTATCCCTTCCCGTCAATGGCGATAAACGATCCTTCTGTTGAAGGTCACAAGGACTTTAACTGCTGGGGCTATTACACTCAGGGACTTATTGTTCTCAGGTGCTCCCGCTGGATGGATTATTACGGCTGGAGCGGAGACTATGAATATATCTTAAGTAAATGGCTTGAAACCTGGACTGAGCATTATGACGAAATTAAAATGGCTCAGGAAATCGACCCCATAACAGGCGTTCCCACAAAGTCATCGGAGTGGTATTCAAGCTGTATGCTTAACTATGTATATGCTGCGAGAAGACTTGGCCTGGTATAAATATTTATAAAGCTGTAATGCAGGCAGCTTCAGGCTGCATATGGGAGTGTTTATGGAAATAACTAAAGCTTTTCCCGGAGGAAATATCAGAATTATAAAAGAAGAAAAGGGCATATACATCCTTGACAATGAGCTTCGAGACAGCACGGAGGACTGGTTTTACTGGGCGTTTGCCGTTGACGGTAAAAAGGGAGAAAAGGCAAAATTTTCCTTTCCTGATGTAAGGCTCGGCCCCTTCGGGCCTGCCGTAAGCTATGATTTATTTGAATGGGGCTGGCTCGGTAAAGACGGTAAAAACACTTTTTCCTACGAATTTAAGGAAGACGGAAGAGTGTATTTTGCCCACAGTATGTTGTATCTTCCCGAAAGGTTTTACGCCTTCTCTGAGAAGCAGAATCTTGAAATCAAAGAGCTGTGTAAAACAAAAAAAGGAAGAAGTGTTCCTGTTGTGACATTCGGAGACGGGGAGGAAATCATACTTCTTACAGCGAGGCACCACGCCTGTGAAAGCACGGGAAGCTATGTGCTTGAAGGGGTGCTTGAGAGGCTGATAAGTAAGAATATACCTGACTTTAAGGTGATATGTATTCCCTTTGTTGACTTTGACGGAGTAACCGACGGAGATCAGGGAAAGGGAAGAGCGCCACATGATCACAACAGAGACTATGAAACTGACAAAGCGGCAATTTATCCGGAAACCGAAGCGATAAGAAAAATTGCTGATGGTAAAATCGCTTATGCTTTTGATTTTCATTCGCCCTGGCATATGGGAGGCAGAAACGATAAATGCTTCATCGTTGAAAAAAGCCATCTGATAAAGGATAATGCGGAAGCATTTTCGTGTCTGCTTGAGAGAGAAATTTCAGATGACTCCTTTTGCTATAAAGCGGAAAATAATCTTTCTCCCGATACCGAATGGAATAAAAGCGATACGCCGTGCTTCACGACATATATGATAAACAGAGGAGCGAAAATGGCATTTTCGCTGGAAACAGCTTACTTCGGGGAAGAAGGAAATGTGTTTTCGGGAAAAGACGGGGTTGCTTTGGGAAGATGCTTTGCAGAAGCACTTATGAAATTTGCCAAATAAAAAAACGGTCGCATCAGCGACCGTTTTTTATTTATACTGCATCGTGGAAGGTTCTGCTTATTACTTCAAGCTGCTGCTCCTTCGATAATCTGTGGAAGTTTACGGCATAGCCTGAAACTCTTATTGTAAGCATAGGATATTTTTCGGGATGCTCATAGGCTTCCATCAATGTTTCTCTGTTCAATACATTTACATTAAGATGCTGAGCACTCTGACAGAAATATCCGTCTAAAATATTCACAAGGTTTGTGATTCTGGAGCTTAAATCCTTTCCGAGAGCCTCGGGAACGATGGAGAAGGTATTTGATACACCGTCCTGACACACATCTCTGTAGGGGATTTTTGCGACGGAGGAAAGTGAAGCAAGGGCTCCTGATATATCTCTTCCGTGCATAGGGTTAGCACCGGGAGCCAGAGGCTCTCCCGCCTTACGTCCGTCGGGTGTGCTTCCTGTTTTCTTTCCGTACATTACGTTGCTTGTGATGGTAAGAACGGAAAGTGTATGTTTCGCATCTCTGTAAAGCCTGTGCTTTTTAAGCTCGTGGATGAAACGTGTTACGATGTGAACACCGATTGAGTCAACATCATCGTCATTGTTTCCGTATTTGGGGAAGTCTCCCGTGATTTCAAAGTCAACTGCAATGCCGTTTTCATTTCTTATGGGATGTACCTTTGCAAACTTTATGGCAGACAAGCTGTCTGTTGCAACGGAAAGACCTGCCACACCGAAGGCCATAAGTCTTTCGGGATCGGTATCGTGAAGGGCAAGCTGACTTGCTTCATAAGCATATTTATCGTGCATATAGTGAATAATATTGTTTGCATTTACATAAAGCTTTGCGACTTCCTTAAGAACCTTTTTGTAGTTTACCCATACTGATTCAAAGGATAAGTATTCATCGGTTATGGGTTCAATGCCGGGAACAACCAGAGCCCCGGTTTTTTCGTCAACACCGCCGTTTATAGCATATAAAAGGCTCTTTGCAAGGTTGCATCTTGCGCCGAAGAACTGCATCTGCTTGCCCATACGCATTGCAGATACGCAGCATGCTATGGCATAGTCGTCACCGTAGATGGGACGCATTACATCATCGTTTTCGTACTGAATGGAGTCTGTCTTTATTGAAATTTCCGCACAGTATTTCTTGAAGTTTTCGGGAAGATGCTCATCCCATAAAACCGTAAGGTTAGGCTCGGGAGAAGAACCTAAGTTTATGAGCGTGTGAAGATAACGGAAAGAGTTTTTGGTTACTAAGCTCTGACCGTTTATTCCGAGGCCTCCGACAGATTCTGTTACCCAGGTGGGATCTCCGCCGAAAAGCTCGTTATAGTCGGGGGTACGAAGGTGTCTTACAAGACGGAGCTTTATAATAAGCTGGTCAACCAATTCCTGTGCTTCCTCCTCCGTGATTATTCCGGCCTCCAGATCTCTTTCTATATAAATGTCAAGGAAGGTGGAGGTTCTTCCGAGGGAGGTTGCGGCACCGTTGTTTTCTTTTATGCCGGCAAGGTATGCCATATAAAGGGACTGGACAGCATCCTTTGCGGATACAGCGGCGTTTTTAATGTCAACGCCATAGCTTTCAGCCATCTTTTCCATATCGGAAAGCGCTTTTATCTGCATTGCGATTTCTTCACGGAGTCTTATTGTGTGATCGTTCATTTCTCCGTCAAGCTCCAAAAGCTCTTTTTTCTTTTCTTCAATAAGTCTTGCTGTGCCGTAAAGAGCAACACGACGATAGTCGCCTATAATTCTTCCTCTGCCGTAAGCATCGGGAAGACCTGTTATTAATCCTGCATGGCGTGCAACTCTTACAGATTCGGGATATGCATCAAAAACGCCCTGATTGTGGGTTTTTCTGTACTCGGAAAAATGCTCGTGTATTTTCTCATCCATTTCGTATCCGTAGGCAGCCAGGCTCTTTTCAACCATGCGCATACCGCCGTAGGGGTTTATCATACGCTTTAAGGGAGCATCTGTCTGAAGACCGACAATAACTTCGTTTTCCTTATCTATATAGCCGGGCTCAAAGTTGCATATGCCTGAAATTCTTTCGGTATCAACGTCTAAAACACCGCCGTTTTCAAGCTCTTTGGCCAGAAGCTCAACGCATTTTGCCCACACCTTTCTGGTTTTTCCGGTGGGTGCGGCAAGGAATGAGGAGTCGCCTGTATATTCCGTATAATTTCTCTGTATGAAATCGCGCACGTCAATTTCGCGTTCCCATCTTCCGCCTTTAAATAATTTTCTTTCTGCCATGGCAACTACCTCCTTATATGGTCGCAAAATGCTTTTCATAAAGCATACTGCATTTATCTTTATCCATTGCGGGAATATCTTCCATAGGAATTTTGATTCCCATATTTTTATATTTATGCTGCCCCAAAAGATGATAGGGCAAAAGCTCAACACCCTTTGCTGAGGGGATATTTTCTTTTATGTATTCTTTTAAGGAAAGCATATATTCATCATTGTCATTGTATCCCGGAATTACAACCTGACGGACTATGGTTTTTGTCATAGCTTTCTTTAATGCCTTCTGAAACTCTTCGGTTTCTTTAATGTCTCTTCCGCAAAGCTCTTTATACAGCTTTTTATCAATTGCCTTTACATCATATAAAACCAGATCGGTGAGGGAGAGAATCTCTTCATATCCTCCGGTTCCGACTCCGGCTGTATCAAGACAGGTATGAATATCTGCTTCTTTAAGTTTCTTGAATAAATCGATTAAAAAATCCTTCTGAAGGAGGGGCTCCCCGCCTGAAGCGGTAACTCCGCCTCCGCTTTTGTCAAAATAGGGTTTAAGCTTTATAAGCTTTTTGGAAAGTGATTCGGAATCAACCTCTGTCCCTGCATTTTTTTCCCAGCTTTCGGGATTATGGCAGAAGCGGCAACGAAGTAAGCATCCCTGAAAGAAAACCACGGCACGGATACCCGGGCCGTCAACAAGCCCCATTGATTCCATAGAATGTATTTTTCCCTTTACCATTAAGACCGTCCTTTCTTTTAAATTTTCCGGTTTTCTGCATAAAAAATGCAGGCCGGAGGACATATGTTGTGCCCAGACGGTCGGCAAATAAAGTCATACTCCCCGTGGTTACTCCACTTCCGTCAGTTATATGACATTCATATTATATACGACAAAAATCGATTTGTCAATACATATTGTATGGTTTTTAAAAAATAAATACTATATATAGTATTTTTGCATAAAAATAAGGCACTTTAAACAAAGCGCCTTATTCTGAAGCCTTTGGTGATTAATCCTCCTGCCATCTTCCGTATATACCGCAGGGAAGAATGATGGGGGAGTTTTTAACGGGAAGTCCGACTTCTCCCGAGGAGATTGTGCCCTTGTACTTAGAACCAACGGTTATATGAAGTATATTTTCAAGAACCGTGGGGGCAAGACCTGTTGTGTAGGAGTTGATGAGGAAAAAGAGCGGCTTGTCTGAAAGTACCTTTGCACAGAGGGCAACTAAGTCAAATAAGTTTTCTTCCAGGCTCCACACTTCTTTTCCCGCACCTCGGCCGTAGGAAGGGGGATCCATAACGATGGCGTCGTATGTGTTTCCGCGCCTTATCTCACGCTCAACAAACTTTCTTACATCGTCGATAATAAATCTCATGGGACGGTCGGAAAGTCCTGACAGGGCTACATTTTCCTTTGCCCAGGAAGTCATTCCCCTGGAGCTGTCAACGTGACACACAAAAGCACCTGCGGACAGGCAGGCAACAGTTGCTCCGCCTGTATAGGCAAAGAGGTTAAGAACCCTTATGGGGCGGCCTGCGTTTTTTATTTTATCAATCATATAGTCCCAGTTTACTGCCTGCTCCGGGAAAAGCCCGGTGTGCTTGAATCCCATTGGCTTTACATAGAAAGACAGGTTTTTGTAGTTTATCTGCCACTTTTCGGGAAGGGGCTTGAAGTATTCCCATCTTCCGCCGCCCGTTGATGAACGGATATAGTGTGCAGTTGCGGTTTTTAAGTAGTTTTCCTTTGACTGCTTGGGCCATATAACCTGAGGATCGGGACGGATGAGGGTGAATTCACCCCAGCGCTCAACCTTTTCTCCGTTATAAAGATCCAGTATTTCGTAATCTTTCCACTCGTTTGCTAATCTCATATGTATTTTCCTTTCATTATCAGAGACTGAAGGGTTCTCTGATTTCAAAGACTTTGCCTTTTAAGTAATCAAGCTTTCCTGAATCGGCGGTAAAATCGAATAAAAGGCGGAAAGCGCAAAGCTTCTGTGTTCCTTTTCCGCCGCCGTACTTGAAGTCTCCCAGAAGCGGATGACCGATTGATGCCATATGCGCCCTTATCTGATGGGAGCGCCCCGTAAAAAGCTCAACCTCAAGAAGTGAGGCTTTTTCGTTGCTTTTCAATACCTTGTAGCCGGTTTTTACAGAAAGCGAGCCTTTCTTTTCGGTTTTTATGATTTCAGATACATTTTTTGCCTTGTCTTTTATTATATACCCCGTTAAAATATCGGCTTTTTTTCCGGGTGTGCCTGAAACGATGCAGCGGTAAAACTTTTTGATTTCTCTGTTTTTGATTTTTTCGTTTATAATCCTTAATGCCTCGGCGTTTTTTGCTGCAATAATCAGTCCCGAAGTATTTACGTCGAGCCTGTTGCAGATGGCGGGGGAAAAGGTATTTTCAAGCAGCGGATTATATTCGCCCTTATCCTTAAGGTAGGCCTTTACATATTCTGAAAGAGCAGCTTCACCTTTTTTATCCGGCTGGCTTTTAAGAGCTGCAGGCTTGTTTATAATAAGTATATCTTCGTTTTCAAAAACCACATCGAGAGAAAAGTCGGAATTTGCAAATTCCTGCTCTTCCTTTGCTCCTTTGAAAAAAGAGTCATCAATAAAAAAGGCTATTGTGTCACCGGGAAGGAGAACATAATTGCCGTCCTTTTTCTTTTTGTTTACCTTGATGTGCCCGGTTCTTAAGTATTTATATAAAAGTCCTTTCGGAATGTCGGCAATTTTAAGTATATATTTATCCAGACGCTGACCTGCGTCATTTTCGTTTGCAACAAAGCTTTTCATAAAATCCTCCGGAATGAGTCTTTCTTAAATTCTAACACGAAAAAGGGCAAAAAGCAATATAAAAATGCAAAAAACACAGTTGGGGAAACTGTGTTTTTGCTTTAATGAGATATAGGAGAGGAAAATGAAAAACTTGTAAGGTATTGCCTTACAATGTTATAATAACATATGATTGTTAAATAACTATAGCCTAAATAAGAACAAAATGTTAACTTTAATTTATGGGATAAATTATTTTTACATATTGCAAAAGAAAATAAAAAATGGTATAATATTATGATATCTTTTATATTGTGGTGACTTGTATGATAAAAGCGGAAAAATTAAAAGCTAAATACGGAGAAGACGGAGAAGAAAAAATCGTAATCCACGGGATTGATCTTGAAATAAAAAAAGGTGAATTCGTGGCGGTTTTAGGTCATAACGGATGCGGCAAAAGCACCCTTGCAAAGCATTTTAACGGAATATTGCTGCCGTATTCCGGTCGTGTTACCGTCGACGGTCTTGACACATCGGACGAAGATACCATTTATGATATAAGGCAGAAAACCGGTATGGTTTTTCAGAATCCCGATAATCAGATGGTTTCATCCATAGTTGAGGATGATGTTGCCTTTGCTCCGGAAAACCTCGGAGTAGACCGTGAGGAGATAAGAAGAAGGGTGGACTTTGCCCTTAAAGCGGTGGGTATGTATGAGCACCGTCATAAAACGCCGCAGAACCTGTCGGGCGGGCAGAAGCAAAGGGTAGCCATTGCAGGAATTATTGCAATGCAGCCCGATTATATCGTGCTTGATGAGCCCACGGCAATGCTTGATCCAAGCGGCAGGGAAGAAGTTATGAAAACAATTCAGAAGCTTAACAGGGAAAACGGAATAACGGTGGTTATGATTACTCATTTTATGGATGAGGCGGCATTGGCTGACCGTGTTGTTGTTATGGATAAGGGGCTCATAAAGATGGACGGCACGCCAAAGGAAGTTTTTTCCCGCATTGAGGAGCTTACGGCTTTAGGGCTTTCTGTTCCGCAAAGCACAATGCTCATATATCTGCTTAAAAAATCCGGAATCGGTATAGAAAGTGACGCCATAAGCATAGAAGAATGTGTTGATGATATAGCTGCGTTTTTCTCAAAAAAGGAGGAAAAGTTATGATAGAGCTAAAAGACATCTCCTACGTATATGCAAAGGGAACTCCCTACGAATCGGCGGCGCTTAAGGGCGTTAATCTGACCATCGGAGAAGGCGAATTTGTGGGAATAATCGGGCACACCGGAAGCGGAAAAAGCACCCTTGTAAATATTATGGGCGGAATTGTGAAGCCCACGGGCGGAAGGGTTTTTATAGACGGAGAGGATATAACGGAAATGAAGTCTGTCACACGGAAGCTGGGCGGGAAAATCGGTGTTGTTTTTCAGTATCCCGAATATCAGCTTTTTGAAGAAACTGTTTATAAGGACATTGCCTTCGGCCCTAAAAATCTTGGACTAAGTGATGAGGAAGTGGATAAAAGGGTAAGAGAAGCTGCAAAGATGACCAGCATAAGCGAGGAGCTTTTTGATAAATCTCCTTTTGAGCTTTCGGGCGGGCAGAAAAGAAGGGTAGCCATTGCGGGAATTTTATCCATGCAGCCTAAAATGCTTATACTTGATGAGCCTGCGGCAGGACTTGACCCGGGAGGAAGAGCCCGCGTCTTGGGAGAAATCAAGGAGATGCATTCAAAGTACGGTATAACCGTTATTTTGGTATCCCACAGCATGGAGGATGTTGCTGAAATCTGTGAAAGAATTGTGGTTATGTCAGGCGGAAGTATTTTAAAATGCTCCCATATGGATGATGTATTTAAAGACAGCACCGAGCTTAAGGAGCACGGATTATCTGTGCCTGATGTTACCGAAATAATGATGAGGCTTAAAAAGGCGGGGCTTCCCGTGAGAGACGACATTTTCCGTATGGAGGATGCCGTAAGTGAGCTCGTTGCTTTATTTGGGGAGGTGCACTGATATGGATATAACAATCGGTCAGTTTTATCCCGGAAATTCAGTTATTCACAAAATGGACCCCAGAACGAAGCTTTTGTCAGTCATAATATATATGGTGATTGTCTTTATTGCAAAGGATGTCCCAAGCTTTCTTCTGGCGGGAATATTCACATTTTCCGTAATTATATTAAGCAGGGTGCCTTTTAAGTACTACTTCAAGGGACTTAAGCCTATTTTGATTATTATGATTTTCACATCCCTTTTAAATCTGTTTTTGTCAGGCGGAGAGGTTATTTACACCATTCCTTATCTCGGATGGACAATTACGGATGAAGGGCTTAAGCTGTCTTTGTTTATGGTTTTAAGATTAAGCTTTCTTTTAATCGGAACATCGGCGCTTACCTTCACAACATCGCCCGTTACGCTTACGGACGGAATAGAGGCACTTTTAAGGCCTTTTTCAAAAATAGGAGTACCGTCTCACGAAATTGCCATGATGATGACAATTGCACTTCGCTTTATACCCACCTTTGCAGAGGAAGCGGATAAAATCAAAAAGGCTCAGGGAGCACGCGGAGCGGACTTTTCTTCGGGAAGCCTTATGTCAAGGGCAAAAGCCATGATTCCGATTCTTGTTCCGCTGTTTGTGGGTGCATTCAGAAGAGCGGACGAGCTTGCAACGGCTATGGAAGCAAGATGCTACAGGGGCGGAAGCGGACGAACCAGTCTCAAAAAGCTAAGCTTTGCTTTAAGGGATTATCTGGCGTTTGCTGTTGTACTTCTTATTCTTGCGGCAATTATACTTCTTAAAATATATCTTTAAGGGAAGGATACGCTATGGCTAATATAAGAATTTGGCTTAAATATGACGGCACGGATTTTCACGGCTATCAGATTCAGAAAAACGGAATAACCGTTCAGGAACTTATAGAGAAGGCCATAGAAAAAATTACGGGGGCGAAAACTCCTGTTATTGGCTGCAGCAGAACCGACGCAGGTGTTCACGCATATATGTATGCCGCAAACTTTCGTTCGGATACGAAAATTCCCGATAAAAAGCTTCCGGTGGCTCTTAACACAGCTCTTCCTGATACCATAAGGGTTTATAAAGCGGAGAGGGTGTCTGATGATTTTCACGCAACCTTTTCAGCGACAGAAAAGACCTATGAATATACCATAGACACAAATGAAATTGCAGATCCGTTTCTTAAACGCTATGCATGGCATTATAATTATTTTGTGGATTCGAAACGTATGAAAGAAGGCGCCCGTTATCTTATCGGCAAGCACGACTTTACGGCATTTATGGCGTCCGGGGGACAGACAAAGACAACGGTAAGAACGGTGAAAAATATAGAAATAACTGAAAAAGACAAGGTTATAACCATAAAGATAACGGCAGATGGCTTTTTGTACAATATGGTAAGGATTATAGCGGGAACGCTGGTTTATTGCGGGGCGGGAAAGCTTACGCCCGAGGACGTGGGTAGAATACTTGAGTCAAAGGATCGTAAAGAGGGCGGAATAACAGCACCGCCTGAAGGACTTAAGCTTATTTCTGTAGTATATGAGGAATGACTATGAAAAGAAAAAATGTTTTGATATATATTCTGGCAGCGGCAATTGCCGTTTCGGGAATTCTCTTTTACACTCTTAATAACAGAGGGGATGAAGGAAGGGAAATAATCATCTCAAGAGAAAGCACAAAGGATTACATCCTGGATAAATACGATGACGGCTTTGTTACATACAACGGGGTGGAGCTTATACACTACGATTCCGATATGGAGCAGCAGTGGGTATGTATGATTGATGAAGCGGGAGCGGCTGTTTATGTGGAAGGGAAGTATATTCTTCTCTTCGGTGAAAATGACAGAATCGTGTCGGTTAAAGATGGGAAAATTGTGACCGATATTAAAAGCGATAAAGCCTTAAGGCGGGCATCTGTAAATGAAAATGGCTGTATAACTGCTCTGACGTCTGACCGCGGATACAAGGGACAGTGCTTTGTTTATTCTGATGCCGGTAAGCTTATGGCGGAGTTTTCCTTTGGTGAAAAGTACATTCTCGGGGCATATCTTATGTCGGACAATAAAACACTTGTTATGAATGTCATTGATGATAAGGATAACGGCTACATAAGTAAAATTCTCTACGCCGATATAAAGCGGGGAGAAATAAAGAAAGAAATTGAAGCGGACGGAATAAACTCTTATATGAAGCTTTATAGGGATAAGGTTTTCTCGGTAAACGGCAGAACGCTTTATTGTTATGATAAAAACGGAAATGAAAAGTGGAGCTATGATATTGGATCGGAGGATATTTACAACATTGGTTTTTCCGGCAATTATATTTCGATGGCTGTAAAGTCTGAAGACAACTTCGGAGCGGCAGAGATTATTACATTCAAGCTTGGCGGAAGGCTTAAGGGCAGATATGCGGCGGATGCCCAGATTACGGCTTTTGATGTTTCAGAGGGCTGTACGGCTGTTTGTGTCAACGGCAAGATTATACTTCTGAATTCCGGAGGCAAGGTTGTTTCGGAGATTGAAGCACAGCAGAATACGGACAGCATAAAGCTGTTCGGAAACGATAAGGTTCTTATGATATCGGAAAAGGCAGTTATGCAGAGGTTTGGAAGATAGCAAGGAGGAAAAGTTATGATTCTTGACATTGTGGGAATTATAATAATAGCTTATTTTATATATTCCGGAATGAAAAAAGGTCTTGTGAAAGGTATTTTTTCGGCATTGTCTTTTCTTATTGCATTGCTGCTTACGGTAATGACGCTTAACCCTGTTGCGGAATATGTTGAAGATACCGATTTCGGAAGGTCGGTGTATGAAAAAACAGCGGTTGTGCTTACTGAAAAAGCGGAGGAAGAGGTTGAACAGGGGGCAGAGGACGAAAAGAACCTTCTTTCCGGAATTATCGATACCGGCGGTATAGCGGAAGAAGTTGCAAAGATTCAGGAGAATATATCGGAATCCTTAGGAAATCTTGTTATTCGGGCACTTTGTGCAATAGCACTTTTTATAATATACACTTTGCTTATAAAAATCATTGCCGCTCTGCTCGATGCCGTGGCAAAATTACCAATACTTAAAACCTTCAATAAAATAGGCGGCATTCTGGCGGGGGCGGTTAACGCATACATATTTATGATTATTCTCTGCTGGGTGCTTACGCTTCTTATGTCAACAGGCCTTAAGGAAGCACTTGTTTCCCAGCTTGAAGAGTCAGTGATTATTTCACGTTTTTACTATAATAACCCCATTTTATAAAGGCGGAATCTGTTATGAAAAAAACATTGGCGTTTTTTGTCGCAGTGACAATGGCTTTTGCTTTTATTACTGTTCAGGCAAGGTCGCTTCAGGAAAATAATTTATATGAGAAAGTGTCCTTTGCACTTTTTGATAAAGACGAAAAAATCACATCCTATGGAGAGGGAGCTTGTGCGGCAACAGGATCTTTGAGCAAGATTTTCACGGCGGCTCTTGTGCTTAAGCTATGTGAAGAAGGAGCACTTTCGCTTGACGGGAAGGTAACACAATACCTTCCGGAATTTTCGATGGCTGACGAAAGATATAAGGATATTACGGTAAGGCAGCTGCTTGACCATACATCAGGTCTTATGGGGACAACTATGAAAAATTCCATACTCTATAAGACGAAGGATTCGTGGAATCACGATAATTTTCTGAAGCTTCTCGGTAATCAGCGACTTAAATATGCACCCGGAACCATGGCGAATTACTGTAATGACGGATACTCACTTCTTGAGCTTATAGTGGAAAAGGCATCGGAAATGAGCTATACGGATTATCTCGGAAAGGTTTTTCGGGATTGCAGTCTTAAGACAGCGGCGGATGCTGATGCAAAAGTCCGGGAATTTGTGAATTCCGTTGCCGCCGGCGGGATTTATGCCGATGCTGAAAATGTGTGCCGTGCGGTTTATCTGCTTCACGGAGCTGACAGTATATTGACACCGGAGTCGGCAGCCCTTATGCAGAGCAAAAGAGAGGGTGCGAAAAAAGGCGAGGAGTTCGGGCTTGGATGGGACAGCGTTTCGGCGTATCCCTTTGATAAGTATGGCGTAAAGGCATTGAGCAAAGGCGGAGATACACTTTATTATCACTCTGCTCTTGTGACGTTGCCCGGATACGGCATTACAGCCTGTGTGATATTAAAAGGCGGGGACAGCAGGCTTGCGGAAGCGGAAGCAAAAAATCTCATAATTGACTATCTGCAGGAAAAATACGGAAAAGAAATTGAATATTATCCATATGAAAAGCCCGCAGCAGATAACACAGATGATATGCTTTCCGTAAAAGAATATGAGGGGCTCTATCTTTCGGGAATGGGACAGCTTAAGTTCAGCCTCGGGAACGGATTTGGAATATTAACGGACATTCTGAGAGGTAAATCCACTCCGCTTACTTATCTGGGAAACGGCATCTTTGATGCCGGAGACGGCATAATATATTTCTGTGAGGATGACGGCAAAACCTATATGATGGCAGAGGGATTGGTTAAGCTCGGAGAAAAGGAAGCCGCAAGGTATACGGAATATTACGGTGTAAAAACCGATTCCGGCGGAACAGCAAATGAGGCGTGGCATAAAAGAAATAATAAGCTGTATTTTATGTGCGACGAAAAATACAATTCCGTTTTGTATATGCAGGGAATAAGTGCCGTATCAATCGGCTTTTCATCCGAGATGCCGGGATATCTGAGTTATATGAAAACGGTGAGCGATAATGAGGCTCTTTCTGATATAGCACTTCCGGGAACCTACGGAAGGGATCTGACGGATATAAAGGTGTTTACGGAAAACGATAAAGAGTATATAAGGTCTCAGGAGTGGACATTTGTCGGCCTTGATTATATTCCTTCACTTTATCCCGGGGAACAGTCTTTTTGCACAATCCTTTCGGACGGATATACCAGATGGTTTAAGTCGGGAGAGGCAAAGGGCAGAAAAATAAATGCTGAAATTAAGGGAGAGGGAATGGTTGCACTCTACGACGCGACGGGAATGTGTGTGTATTCCTCCCTTAAGGACAGCTTTGAAGCTGTCATTCCCGAAAACGGCTATATTGCTTTTTCCGGGGTTTCGGGTACGGTGTTTGAAATAACACTTGCATAAAAAAATAAATTGTGGTAATATATTAGAAGAAATCAGAGTAGAATCCTCTGCGTAAAGTGTCCGAAGGACGGGGAGTTGTCTTCGGGACGAAAGTAACAGCCTTCCGGCTGAAACTGCGGTAGAGGTTTCGCATCCCGCTGTACATATTAAAGGAATCCTCCTTGTGTATGTGGCGAGAAAATACATAAGGAGGTTTTTTTATGAAAAAAACAGGCACGAAGAAGCTTTGCGTAATAGCAATGCTTCTGGCAGTTACAGTGGTTCTTTCCTATCTTTCGGGATACTTGAGGATAGGAACAGGTATAAAGCTTTCTGTAAGCTTTGTATCGGTGTATCTGACAGCCGCACTTTACGGCCCGATGGCGGGAGCCTTTGTGGGAGCTATGGCGGATATTATATCCTGCTTAGTGAATCCGGTGGGAGCGCTTATATGGCAGCTTTCTCTTATAGAGCTTTGCTATGGGTTTATGTACGGTTTGTTTTTTTACAGAAGAAAAAACGGCAGCGGAATTAAAAATGTATACGGCAAGGTGGCACTGTGTGCGGTTTTGCGCTTTGCGGCAGATATGTTCCTTAAAACGAAAATTCTTGCCGATGTGGGATATGTGCCGAATGACTTTTTGTATGCCGTATGGATAAGATTACCGGGCTGTCTTGCTATGCTTATACTTACAGCGGTTGCAATTACGGTTTTGGAAAAGAAGTATACGGATAAATTCTGCGGGATGATAAATAAGTAATCAAAAAAAACTTTACTTATTAAAAAATAAGTGGTATAATAATATATTATATTAATTTAATGAAAGGATGCGTGAATAATATGGCAGACGAAAAGAAATATTTTGAATATAAGGGTAAACCCTTTATCCGCCGCGGAGATGTTCTCTTTTACGGAGATCCCAAGGAAAAGTACATCGTTAAATTTACAATAAACAGCTACACAAAGGTGGGGGAAAAAGAGGTTGCAGATTCTGTAAAGGTTCAGCTTCTGCAGAATACCTTGGGCGAAAAGGACAGGGTTATAAAGCAGGCTGAACGTGACGGCCTTTTCCGTGCATTTGATGTTGGAGAATACTGGCTCAACGAAGCTTTTGAGGCTATGAAGGCCTGAAAAAGAAAAAACTTACTGCTTAAGAAAGGAAGATTTGTATGTCTCAGTTCTGGAAGGATAACAACAACTATACTATGCTTTGCGATTTTTATGAGCTTACCATGGCAAACGGCTATTTCGAAAGCGGAATGAAGGACCAGGTTGCATATTTTGATATGTTTTACAGAACAATTCCCGACAAGGGCGGCTATGCTCTTATGATGGGAACGGAGCAGCTTGTGGAATATATTGAAAAGCTCAAGTTTGACGAGGACGACATCAGCTATCTGAGGGGCAAGAAGATTTTTTCTGAAGAGTTTTTGTCATATCTTGCCGATATGAAATTTTCCTGTGACGTGTGGGCTATGGAAGAAGGAACACCCATTTTTCCCGGTGAGCCCATTGTTATCGTAAGGGGCCCTGCCATCCAGGCACAGTTTGTGGAAACTATGATTCTTCTTACGGTAAATCATCAGTCGTTAATCGGTACAAAGGCAAACAGAATTGTAAGAGCTGCTCAGGGAAGGGCTGTAATGGAATTCGGCTCACGCCGTGCTCATGGCTATCACAGTGCAATTTACGGCGCGAGAAGCGCTTACATTGCCGGCTGTACAGGCACTGCATGCACAATGACAGACAAGCTTTTCGGAATACCTGCTCTCGGCACAATGGCACACAGCTGGGTTCAGATGTTTGACTCAGAATACGAAGCATTCAAGGCGTATGCCGAATGCTATCCTTCGGACTGTACGCTTCTGATTGATACGTATAATGTACTTAAATCAGGTCTTGTCAATGCGATAAAGGTGTTTGACGAGGTTATAGCACCTAAGGGCTTCCGTCCTAAAGGAGTAAGAATAGACAGCGGTGACGTTACATATCTTTCAAAGAAGATAAGAAAGGCTCTGGATGAAGCGGGATACCCCGATTGTAAAATTGTTGTATCAAACTCTCTTGATGAATATATTATAAGAGACACCATAATGCAGGGAGCATGCATTGATTCCTTCGGCGTTGGCGAAAGACTCATTACCGCAAGCTCCGCACCTGTTTTCGGAGGGGTATATAAGCTTGTTGCGGTTGAGAAAAACGGAGAAATTATCCCTAAAATCAAGATAAGCGAGAACAGTGCCAAAATTACAACACCGGGCTTCAAGCAGGTTTACAGACTCTATAACAATGAAACGGGAAAGGCTATTGCCGACGTTGTGACAATGCACGATGAAGAAATAAACAACGATGAGCCGTATACGCTTTTTGATCCCATCGAAACATGGAAGAAAAAGGTAGTAACTGATTTTACCGCCAGAAAGCTTCTTATGCCAATATTCAAGGACGGAAACTGTGTATATAAAGCAAAGCCCATACAGGAGATAAGGAAATACTGTGCAGAGCAGGTTGATGCACTCTGGGAAGAGGTTTTAAGATTTGAAAATCCTCACAGATATTATGTGGACCTTTCAGATAAGCTCTGGAAGATGAAGCAATCTATGCTTGAACGGTATTCAAGGTAATAAAAATAAAAGGACAACCCAAAACGGTTTGTCCTTTTGTGCTTTTTATAATAGTAAATGCGATTTACTATTATTTACATAATATTTACATCTTGATTATCTCTAATACATAAGTTTATGGTAAACTGTTTTTAGTATTATTTAGGAGGAATGACTATGGCTGAAAAAGAAATACTGTCACCCGCAAAAAAAAGAAAGAGAAAAAAGAGCATTATAATAATCTCGGTTGTGCTGGCTTTGGTTATCGCGGGGATTATTGCTGCGGCTTTTGCAATGAGCAGGGGCACAGAAGAAGATAATAAGGTTAAGGAGATTATGACGACAAAGCCCTATGTAAGCACAATAGAACTTACTGTTTCAGGATCCGGAACCGTGGAGCCGCTTGACAGATATGAAATAGTTTCTCTTGTGAGCGGAGATATTATATCTTCTCCTTTCGAGGAGGGCGATATGGTCAAAGAGGATGATACCGTATTTGTCATCGACCATGAAGCGCAGGATAAAAATATTGAAAGTGCGAAAAACTCCCTTACAAAATCTAAAATAAGAAACAAGATGTATCTTGACAGGGAGGAATTCAATAAAACTCTTGCAAAATATACCGTAAAGGCAGAAGAGGACGGAATAATCAGCGATTTCAATCTGGAGGCAGATGACAAAGTTACGGCTAACGGGAAGCTGGGAACTATCCAGAACTTTGATGAGATAATTGCAACGGTGCCCTTCAATGCGGCTCAGTTTGAAAAAATAGCAGAAGGCGACAGGGCTACGGTTTATCTTTATCCTTCAATGTACAAATCTGAAGGAACTGTTACATATAAAAGCTATAAGACCACGGGAAGCATCGGCGGAGCCGTTGTATATGATGTGGAAATAACCTTTGACGGAAGCAGCCTGACTCTCACGGATACAAGCGTCAGCGCAACTGTGCACACGGCTTTTGGAGATGTGGAATCACCGGCATCGGGAAATCTGGGATATAAAGATCCCGTCAGCATTTTTGCAGAGGTGGCAGGTGAAGTTGAGTCTGTTCCTTCCAACATAAAAAACGGCGCAAAGGTTAAAAAAGGAGATGTTCTTTTCATAATTGATGCATCTGATTTTCTTGAACAGAAAACTCTTGCGGAAATGGACTATCACGACCTTGAAATCAACCTTGAAAACGCGGAAGACAGACTGGACGACTACAACATAAAGGCACCCATAAGCGGAACGGTTATAACGAAAAATGCGAAAAAAGGAGATACGGTATCCAGCGGAAACAACGGAACAACCCTTATGGTTATTGCGGATATGTCTGCTATGAAGTTTATTTTCCAGGCTGATGAAACAGATATTGATAAAATAGAGGTAGGACAGGAAGTCAAGGTTACTGCTGAGGCTGTTGAAAACAAGATATTCAAAGGAATAGTTGAATCCGTTGCAACAGAGGGTACGGCCTCAAACGGTGTTTCTTACTACAATGTGGAAGTTACGGTGCCGGATTACGGACAGAATGATGAATCGGGGATGCTTCGATCGGGAATGAACGTATCCGCAGAGATTGTTTACGAAAAGGCGGAAGACGCATTGTGCGTTCCTGTTTCTGCCGTAACGAGTATGGGAAGCGAATCCTATGTGTTCGTGAAGGGAACTGCGGATTCTTCTGCATCTGAGGAGAAAGAGGCTTTTTCGGGAAATACAGAGAAAGCTCCGGGAGAAATGACACATCCTGCAAAGGGTGAAGAAGCTTACGGAGGGGAAGAAAGGGCAGAAAATGCTGAAAAGGCACAGGGCAAGGACAGAAGTGAAGCGATAAAAGAAAGAATAAAGGAAATGACTCCGGAAGGCTTTACGGCAGTTAAGGTTAGGACGGGGGCTACAAACGGAGTTATTATAGCAATTCTTTCGGGAATAGACGAAAACACCGAGGTTTATATTGCAGAAAACAACGATGTTCAGACGCCTGTCTCCTTTGGCGGTCAGATGGGCTTTACCGGAGGCGGTATGTACGGAGGAATGCCCGGCGGCATGAGAGGCGGTCAGATGGGATCTATGCCCGGCGGTATGAGAAGATAACGGGGTGCCCTATGATACTTATAAAAGATTTATATAAAATTTATCAGATGGGAGACAGTGAAGTAAGGGCACTTGACGGTATAAATCTCCACATAGCACCCAAGGAATTTGTGGCGATAATAGGGCCTTCGGGAAGCGGTAAGTCCACCCTTATGAATATGATAGGCTGTCTTGATGTTCCTACAAGCGGAAAGTATTTTCTTGGCGGAAATGATGTGAGCGACCTTACGGATGACGAACAGGCTTATATAAGAAACAAACAGATTGGTTTTATATTTCAGCAGTACAATCTGCTTCCTAAATTGACGGCAAGGGAAAATGTGGAGCTTCCTCTTATTTATCGGGGAATAGGCGGCAGCGAACGGAAGAAAATGGCAATGGAGGCACTTGAAAGAGTTGGAATGGCAGAACGTGCCGACCATCTTCCCAAGGAGCTTTCGGGAGGACAGCAGCAAAGAGTATCAATCGCCCGCGCTCTTGCGGGAAAACCGCCTATGATTCTTGCGGATGAGCCGACGGGAGCGCTCGATTCAAAAACCGGAGCGGAGCTGATGGAAATGCTTAAAGAGCTTCACAGCGAGGGCAACACCATAGTATTGATTACTCACGACTCTGATATTGCAAGGCAGGCAAAGAGAATTGTCAGAATCCAGGACGGAAAAATAACGAGGGATTCTGCCGCCGACAGCGAGGTGGTTTGCGAATGAGAGGCTTTGGTTCAGCACTTAAAATGGCATGGGAAAGCATTATCGCAAACAAAATGAGAAGCTTTTTAACTATGCTCGGTATAATAATCGGCGTCGGAGCTGTTATCATACTTGTAAGCCTTATTGAAGGTGTATCCTCGGAGGTTGAGGACAGCTTCAGTGAAATGGGTACAACAAGCATTATGGTTTCCGCAAGGCAAAGCTTTGCGACGAGAAGCTTCGAATATGAGGATGTAGAAGAGCTTGTGTGGGAAAATGCCGACTCTATAAAAGGCTTTGTTCCTTCGGCAGCCACATCGGTAACCTTGAGAAAAGGCGGAAATAACGGCAATACAACAGTTAATTGTGTGAACAGCTATTACTGGACGCTTAACAGCCTTGACACACAGCTCGGAAGAAAAATAAGCGATGTCGATCTTGCAAGCGACTCTGAGGTAATTGTTATAGGCGAGTGGAACGCCATTCAGTATTTCGGCTCCGTAGAGGAGGCGGTGGGAAGTGAAATCAAGGTTAACGGCCGCCCCTTCAAGGTAGTGGGAGTGCTTGAGAGGCAGACGGACGATGTAGAGCAATATGGTGCGGATGACTGTGCATATGTGCCTTATACCACGGCGGTCAAAGCGCTGGGAATAGGTGCGCTTTCAAGCTTTACCCTGGATGCCGCATCAACCGAGGATGTGGACAGGGTTGTAAATATTGCCAAGGAATTTATGTACGATATATATAAGGATACCGACAGATATACTGTAAATAATATGCAGACCATAATTGATACTCTTGATGAAATGATGGGTATGATGTCGGGCGTGCTTGGCGGAATTGCGGCTATTTCCCTGCTTGTGGCCGGTATCGGAATAATGAACATTATGCTTGTATCGGTAACAGAGAGGACAAGAGAAATAGGTATAAGAAAATCAATAGGCGCAAAGAGAAGCAGTATTCTCCTCCAGTTTGTGGTGGAGGCGACAACATTAAGCTTCTGCGGCGGCGTGCTTGGAGTTATATTCGGTATAGTTGTGGCGGTAATTGTCGGAGAAATAATAGGAGTAGCGGCAAAACCCACGGTGGGAATTATAATGCTTGCTTTGCTTTTCTCCTGTGCGGTAGGGCTTTTCTTCGGGTTCAATCCTGCAAGAAAGGCATCTAAGCTTAATCCCATTGACGCATTGCGCTCAGAATAATTCATTGGAAAGGAATGACCGGAATGATAAAAAGAATATTAAGCATTATGCTTTGCTTTGTTCTGCTTATGACGGCATCTTCGTTTGCGGCATTTAATGATGTTGCTGATGAAAGTCTTTATAAAGAAGCGATAGAAAGCCTTTCGGGAGCGGGAATCCTCAAGGGCTACGGAAACGGAGAATTCGGAGGGAAGGATCCTCTCACAAGAGCGCAGTTTGCGAAAATTGTGGTTGCCCTGTCAGGAAACGAGGAAGCAGCGAAGGCCAATAACACAGAAGTTTTTACAGACGTGGATAAAAACCACTGGGCAATAGGCTATATAAATGTAGCAGCTGCCCTTGGTCTTATTACGGGCTATCCTGACGGAAGCTTTGGTGCAGATGAAAAGATAACCTATGCACAGGCTCTTACCGTGGTGATAAGAATGCTCGGATACAGCGAAGCAGAGGTGGGCAAAAACTGGCCCAATGACTACATAAATAAAGCATCTGAGCTTTCGCTTACGGATAAGCTCTCTTTCGGAAGAAACGATATTCTTACCAGAGAAGCGGCAGCATATATTATCTACAATTCGCTTTCTGCCAAGGAAGGAGCGGGAAGCAAAATATCAAAGCTTACAAAATATGAGGATGTAATAATTTACGGCGTAAACGAAATAAATTCGGGCATCGCCGAGGATGAGGTTTTAACCAGCGGCGGAACCTTTAAGAAGGGCAGCGCATACAGCGATGAGTACCTCGGTAAAAAGGTTACTTTAAGGGTGAATACCGACAACGAAATAGTTATGATAATTCCCGGAAAACAGGAAGCTAAGGTATATACTGTGATTTCGGGCTATCAGGATGAAATCGAAACCATTGAAGGCGGAACCGTGAAAATTGATTCCGGAAGCAATGTGTACTATAAGGGAGCCAAGGTTTCGTATCCTTCCGTGAGCTCGGCCATCACGGCGGGCAGCAAGGCCTATATATACGGAGACTATATTTATATAGAAAGCAGCGAAAAAGAGAAAACGGAAGAAAAAGATATTGATTACACCTTGATTTACGATTCTTTCGGCGAGGTTTTGACTAAGGTTGAGGATGTAATAATCTACGGCGTTAACTCCGTCAATTCGGGAATTGCGGCAGACGAGGTTTTAACTACCGGCGGAACCTTTAAGAAGGGCAGCGCATACAGCGATGAGTACCTCGGTAAAAAGGTCACTTTAAGGGTGAATTCCGATAAAGAAATAGTTATGATAACCCCCGAAGAGGAAAAGAATGATGCATATACTCTTCTTTCGGCATCCGGGGATAAAATTGAAACTGCCGAAACAGGCTTTTTCGATATTGACGGAAAAATTGCTGCATACTACAAGGGAACAAAATCCACATATGAAGCACTTTATCCCTCTTTTATGCAGGGCAGCAGAATTTACATATACGATGACTATATCTATGTGGAGGAAAATAAGCTTAAAGGCCCCTATACAGTTACAAAGGACTACAATCAGGTATCGGAATTTTTCGGAAATACGGATGATGTGACAGTGACAATTGACGGCGAGGCGGCAAAGCTTTCGGATATTAAGCGCTTTGATGTTGTTTATTTTAACGACATAACCAAAAGGCTTTATGTATACACAGACCGTGAAACGGGAATTTATGAAAAAGCAATTCCCTCCAAGGAAAATCTGTCAGGGATTGTTCTTTCGGGTACAACATATTCTGCAATTGACATTGATGCCAAAAAGAAGCTTGACGATACCGAAGGCTCCTTTAAGATAAATGACAGAATAACCCTTCTTTTCGGAAGGGACGGTTCCGTGGTTGATGTTGTAGACATAGACGGAAGAACCTTAAGCGATATGGGTGTACTTCTCAAAGCTTATTCTTTAGTGTCTTCCGATGAGGAAACAAAGGGCAAAAAGGAATATTTTGCCGATATTATGCTTGCAAGCGGAAACAAGGTGACATATAAGACAGATACAGAATACTCCGATAAGGAATACAAGGAGTACACCGGTAAGTTTGTATATATAATGAACAACGGCGACGGCACAGTGAAAATTGAGCTTGCAAAGGAAAACCGTCTTACGGGAAGCTTTGATAAGAGCGTGCCTTCCTATGCGGAACACGACCTGCAGCAAAACTATTCCATACTTGAGCTTGTGTATTCGGAAAAATATGACGAGGCGATAGTAAGAAAGGTGAATCTGAGGGATATATCGGTATCTTCGCTTGGCAGCGGAGATGTGATTCATGTGGAATATGCAAATGAAATGGAAGATATTGCAGTAATCTATGTGAATAACATAACATTTGACGGCTATACCTTCGGGGTGCTTAATAAGGCTGTATCCGACGGAGAGGCAAACTACAGCTATGAGCTTAAGTCCTCTTCGGGAACTGTGAATTATTCCGGAAGTGCAGGCTGGTCCTTCGTTAAGGGCGAAGCTGTGATGGTTCTTGCAAAGGACGGGAAATTAAAAGAAATATACGAGCTTAAAGAAGTTGCCTCCGCCACTAAAATAGACAGCTTTACAGATACAAAAATAAAGGTTGACGGAAAGGTTTATGCTATGGACGATGAAGTATCTGTAGTATATAAAAGTATAGGAGAATCGGAATGGAATATGACAACTTTAGGTGACCTTTCCGAAAATCTTGATTCAGGAAAATGGAAGGCCAACATTATAAGTATTTATGCCGACAAGGCGAAAAACGGAAAAGTCAGAGTTATAAGGGTAACCCTTAAATAAGTAAATAAGCCGCGGGCAGTTTGTCCGCGGCTTATTTTAAGGAAAACGGATTGTGGATTTTTCTTCGGTCTTTTCTATCATTACCCGAATTCCCGAGGCTGAGGCAAGGGCTTCGGCTTTGTCCTCGGAAATTATAAAGCTTAAAAGCTTTTCGCATTCGGTAAAGGCTTCATCGATAAGTGCTCTGTCTGTTACAAAGTAAAGAATTCCGGCTTTCTCTTTAAGCTTTTCCCTGAGCTGCTTTGCTAAAAACAAGGCTTTTTCAAAGCTTTCGCTTTTTATGGCAACCTCTATTTCGCCAATATGGCGGGAAAGGGAGGAAAAGGTATTTTCCACATATCCTGAATATATGAAGAGCAGGAATAATAAAACCAGCATAATGATAAGCGCTGTCAAAAAACCTTTCATTTTGTACTCCGTTTCTGAATATGAAGCTCGTTTCCCGATACGGCGGCGTAAAAAACTTCGCCTGCGTTTTTAACGCCTTGCTTTTTAAGCTCGGAAAAAAGCCAATTTTCATCGTGATTTGTTCCTTTGAGGCTGTCGGATAAAACCTTGCCGTCTGCAATAACTGTAATCATAAGCTTTGAAGATGGAACGCAAAGTCCTAAATCTCCGGGAGTCAGCGGTCGTTTGTCGGCAACCGGTATAATATTTAAGGCACCTGTGGTTTCGAGCACTGCATAATCCACATCGCGTATGTCGGAATAGCCGGCGGTTCTGAGCTCCTCGGTCAGATCTGATATGCTGTAGCGCAGCTTCTTCAATTCTTTTTCGGAAATTTTGCCGTGGCTTATTAAAATACAGGGCGTTCCTGTAAGAGCATTGCGGATTTTACGGCTTTTAAGAGATATGAATGACAGCATTACCTCCATACACATCAGCGTGGCTATCGGGATAAGACCGCTTAAAAGAGGTTGATTCATATCCTGCATCGGGATGGATGCAAGGTCGGAGATGGCAATGGAAACCACAAGCTCGCTGGGCTGAAGCTCGCCTACTTGCTTTTTGCCCATAAGCCTCATTGCAAAAATCATGGAAAAGTATAAAATAATAGTTCTCAAAAACAGCGTAACCATTTAATCACCCTATTTATTATCGGTGATTTTTGTGAAAATATTTAATATCCGTAAAGTAAAAAATGGAAAACAGGATTCGTTGACATTCCGACAAAATTCGTGTATAATAAAAAGAACAAAAGAAATACAATCGGTAGGTAAAAAATGAAAAAGATATTGATTTTAATAACGGCAGTTATATTGTTTTTTAACACTTGCTCTGTCTATGCCGAAGGCGGGATTACCCTTTATCTGGACGGAGAAAAAGTATCTTGTGATCCGGCTCCCGAAATTATAAACAACCGTACCATGATACCGGTGAGAGCGGTTTATGAAAAAATGGGAGCAAAGGTTTTATGGGATGAAAAGACGAGGACGGTTTCGGTTTCCTATAAAGAAATAAAAATAGAAATGAAAATCGGTTCTGATGTGGCAACGGTAAACGGTATGGGAATGAAGCTGGATGCCCCTGCAATCATAAAAAATGACAGAACAATGATTCCCTTAAGATTTATAGGGGAGGCTGTGGGCTCCAATGTTTTATGGGAGGATAAAACCAGAAGCGTTTACATAACATCTCCGGAGGAGGTGCCTCCCGTGATAATAGAAGATGTTAATTTCAGTAAGAAGGACGGATATGACTCCCTTACTATGACATCGTCAGGTAAAGCGGCGGTCAGCATTATGAGGCTCAAGGAGCCGGAGAGGATTGTTTTTGATATCCAGAATGCTTCTCTTTCAGTCAAAAATGCAAGCTACACGGGAAGTGCTGTTTCGGAGGTCAGATACGGGGGACATGACAATTTTGTAAGAATCGTCGCAGAAAACCCAAATACACCGAGATATATTCTTACTGACACAGGTGGCTTTACAGAGCTTAAGCTTTTTAAGGAAAAGGGTAATTTTGACTATATCGGAATGTCGGAGCACCGCCTTGTCTTTAAGGAAGGAAGCTATGTAAGCTACAAAGAGAAAAACGGAAATGTATTAAGATTTGCATCAAACACAGAGCTTGAAGATGAAAGCCTTAAAATAAACGATGAGCTTATTGATACGGTTACCGTGAAAGGCGGAATAATAGATATCAGCCTTAAAAAATCAGCGGATTTTACAGTGACGGAGAACAATGTGGTATTTACGGTTAATGAAGAGGTTAAGCATGAGATTATAAATGAAACCGGAATAGTTGTTCTCGATGCCGGTCACGGAGGAAAGGATCCCGGAACGCTCGGCTTTGATAAGGACGGAAAAACCGTGCTGGCAAATGAAAAGGATATGAACCTTACTTTGACGCTTATGGTGTATGAAATGCTGGCAGCGCAGGGAGTAAAGGTTGTTCTCACAAGAAAGGACGATACTTATTTGGGGCTTCTTGAAAGAGCGGAATATGCCAATAAACACAATGCAGAGCTTTTTGTTTCCATACATAACAACAGTATACCTGATCCCGAATATAAGGGATCGATGGTACTCTACAGCCTTAAAAGCAAGGGAGGAAAGGTTCTTGCTTCAAACATACTCAGGGAAATGACAAAATCGGCAAACACAGAAAATAAAGGGCTCAGGGACGGAACTAATATGGCTGTTATAAGAAATACCGCTATGCCTGCTGTTATTGTAGAATGCGGATGCCTTACCAACGCCGGAGAGCTGGAAAATTTAATGGATATTGATTTTCTCTACAGTCTGGCAGAAGGAATAGCTGAAGGAATTTTAATTACCCTTGAAAGCTGATTTTGTCTTGACTAAAAAGCGTAAAGCTTGTATAATTAATCTGAGGTGATAAATATGTGTAAAAAAATATTAGGTGTATTGCTGGCAGGTATTATGCTTTGCACCGCCTGTCTTGCGGCTGATTTTTCAGATATGCCGGAGGAAAGCTACTGGTCTTATGAAGCACTCAGTTCTGCGGTAGCTGACGGGCTATTAAACGGCTCTGACGGAAAGATTTATCCTAGAAATAATCTTACCAGGGCGGAAATGGCAACAATACTTGTAAGAGCATATAAGCTTGCAGATAAGGCTGATATCTCGGAGTATACCGATGTTGCTCCCGATGCATGGTATTATGAATATATGCAGAAGGCTTGTGCAAAGGGACTCTTCAAGGGAGACGACAGTAAGAAGCTTAATCCCGTAAACAATATTACCCGCCAGGAGGTATTTGTTGTTTTATCCCGTGCGCTTAACTTAACGGGAGGTAAGGCGGAAGTGCTTGATGCATTTTCCGATAAGGATTTAATTGCTTCCTGGGCTCTTGATGCAACTGCAGCTATGATTGAGTCGGGATACATAAAGGGCTCAGGCGATAAGCTTAATCCCGTAAACAACATAACAAGAGAGGAATTTGCGCAGATTATGCTTAATCTTAAAAAAGCAGGTCTGTTTGAAGAAAAGAAGGAAGAAACCAAGACAGAGGATAAGACCGAAGAGAAAAAGGAGGAGGCTTCCACGGGCGGTTCGACAGGAGGAACAACGGGAGGCGGAGGCTCTTCAAAGCCATCTAAGCCCTCAAAGCCTTCAACGGACGATGATGACAAGCCTGTTATCAATCCCATCCCCGGTATTGATGAGAACGTTGATATGTCAGACGATTAAAATAGTAAAAAACGAAGCCCGTCGGGCTTTGTTTTTTAGTGGTATTTTTACCTGAAAAAGGTTGATTTTTTTACCTATTTGTGCTATTATCTATAAGGTCGTTAAAAAATACATAAAACATTTCTTATTAAAAAAGGAGATATAACATGGATACAACATTGTTGTCGGTATCAATAGCTCTTCTTGCGGGGCTTTTGATGACAAGACTTATGAAAAAGTTAAAGCTTCCCGCAGTAACTGCATACTTAATAGCGGGTATCCTGGTAGGGCCTTATGTACTTGGCAGATGCGGAATTCCCGGACTTGGATTCAAGTCTATGGAGGAGATGGAAGGTCTTGCCATAATTTCAGATGTGGCGCTTGGCTTTATAGCCTTTGCAATCGGTAACGAATTCAGAACGGAAGAACTTAAGAAAACAGGTAAGCAGGCTCTCGTGATTGGCGTTTTTCAGGCGCTTGTTGCCACACTCTTTGTTGACCTGGCTCTTTACGGAATGCATCTTTTAATGCCCGATAAGCTTACATTGCCTCAGGTTATTACACTTGGTGCAATTGCAACTGCAACAGCCCCTGCCGCAACACTTATGGTTGTAAGACAGTACAAGGCAAAAGGACCTTTGACAAGTCTTCTTCTTCCCATCGTTGCATTGGACGACGCGGTTGGTTTAATAGTATTTGCCGTATCCTTCGGTATGGCAAAAACCATAAATTCAGGACAGATGGACTTTGTTTCTATCCTTGTAAATCCCATAATCGAAATTGTTGCATCATTGATTTTAGGTGCAATTATGGGATGGGTATTAACACAGCTTGAAAAGCTCTATAACTCCAACACAAACCGCCTCAATCTTACAATCGGTGCAGTGCTTTTGACAGCGTCACTTTCTATGCTTAAGTTTGAAATCGGTCCTGTACATATAGGATTTTCTTCACTTTTGGTATGTATGATGCTCGGAACGGTGTTCTGCAATATCTGTTCACTTTCACACGACCTTATGGCGGCATCTGATAAATGGACAAGCCCGCTTTTTGCACTGTTCTTCGTAATAAGCGGTGCCGAGCTTGAGCTTGGCGTATTTGCCGACTGGGCAATTGTTGTAATCGGTATTGTATATATCATTTTCCGTTCGCTCGGAAAATACTTTGGTGCATTTGCCAGTGCAAAGGCAACAAAGTGCTCACCGGAAATATGCAAATACCTTGGTATCACACTCTTTCCTCAGGCAGGTGTTGCTCTGGGAATGTGTACAACTGCCATGTCTCTCGGAGCAGAGGGGGCACTTATACGCAATATTACGCTCTTTGCGGTTCTTATATACGAGCTCTTCGGTCCCTTGTTCACAAGAATGGCACTTACCGCCGCAGGCGATATCAAGCCTATGAGTGATGAGGTTAAGCATCGTCGTAAGATGAAGCTTGAAGCTGCAGGAAAAACAGAATAATGATAAGGGGTATTTCCGAAAGGAATACCCCTTTACTTTTATTAAAGGGAGTTGTATAATATCTTTAAGGAGTTGATAATATGTACCTTGCAACAACTACGGGAGATTTTAACGAATACGGTATCTCCCAGGAAGAAACACTCAGGCATATAAAGGAAGCGGGTTTTTCATATGCTGATTACAGCTTTGGTCAGGATTATAAAAGAAACAACGGCTTTTTGGGTGATAGTCCCGAAAAGCATCTTGAAAGCCTGAAAAATACTTTGGCAGAGCTTGATATGAAACTCATTCAGTCCCACGCGCCCATGGGCGAGCCCATAAGAGAGTGGGAGGGACGGCGCGGCTTTATTGAAATGAACAAAAAATGCATCGAAGCCTGCGGAAAGCTCGGCATCCCGAATATCGTTATACATACGGGCTATGAAAGAGGACTCACAATAGAAGAAACCTTTTGCCGTAATAAAAAGTTTTATGATGAGCTTTTGCCTGTGGCTGAAAAGAATAATGTTTATATACTGGCTGAAAACTTCAATAAGATGTGTATTCCCGGGCTTTACTGGATAGATAACGCCAAAGACTTAAAGGACTTTCTTGACTATATGAATCATCCTTACCTTAAGGCGTGCTGGGATGCCGGTCACGGAAATATGATTGATGTAAGCCAGGAAGAAAGCCTTAAGATTTTAGGCGACTATGTGTACGCTCTGCACATTCAGGATAATACGGGAGATGATGACTCACACTATGCACCCTATTTCGGAAGCTTAAGCCTTGATTCTCTTATGACGGGACTTTCAGATATCGGATACAAAGGCTATTTTACCTTTGAGGCCTGCAACCTTCCTGTTCCTGCCTACAGAAGAAAGAAGTGCGAAAAATCCGATAAGCTAATGGAAGCGCCGCTTCATATAAAGAAAATGAGCGAAAAATTATTATACGAAATAGGAAAACATATACTTACTGCATATAATTTATTTGAAGGATAAGGTGAAAACTATGAAAACTTTAATTGTTGTTGATATGCAAAATGATTTTATAACAGGCAGCCTCGGAAGCGAAGAAGCGAAAAAAATCGTTCCCTATGTAAAAGAAAAGGTGGAAAAGTTTGAGGGAAGAGTAATATTTACAATGGATACCCACAATAAGAACTATCTTAATACCCAGGAAGGAAAAAAACTTCCCGTGGAGCATTGTATGTGGGGGACAAAGGGCTGGTATATATGTGATGAACTTGCTCCTTATGTTCGGGAAACATTTGATAAAAATACCTTTGGCAGTATGAAGCTTCCGTATATAATCGATGCCGCAAATGAGGAAATTGAGCTTTGCGGATTGTGTACCGATATATGTGTAATATCCAATGCAATGATATTAAAAGCAGCACTTCCGGAAATGAGAATTGTTGTGGATTCAAAGGGCTGTGCCGGAGTCACAAAGGAAAGTCACGAAAACGCACTTAATGCCATGAGAGCGGTGCAGATAGAGGTTATATAAAAAAGAGCTTCAGGCATTGCCTGAAGCTTTTTCAAAACTTTCTTAAGTATTCGCTTTTTAATATTCCCTCAATTTCTTCCGGGGTTTCTCTGCAACCTCCGTTAATCCACTTTCTTAAGATGGCATTAAGCCCACTTTTAAAGAACTCAATGTGATAGTCAATAAATTCCGAGTTGAAAAATTTTTCGGCGCTTTCCTTGTCATAACCTATAATGGCATCGCTGTCTGTAGTAAGCTTCATATATGTCTTGTAGAAAAGCTGATTTTCGCGGATGTGATAAAAAAGCTTGAGGAAATTGTGTGAGCTGCTCTTTTTTGCAACCTCGTCGCTGTAAAGTGATAAAAATTCCTTTTCCAGACGCTCTTTAACCTTATCACGAAGGTCATATATGTCTAAGTAATTTGCATAAAATGTACTGCGGTTAAGTCCTGCACCGGTACATATATCCGATACTGAAATTTTTGAAAGATCCTTTTCCTGGATTAGGTTTATAAAAACCTTTTCCATTTTTTCGATGCTGTCACGGCGGCGTTTATTGTTTTTTGTATTCATAGCTCCTCCATTAAACCAACAGATGTTGCAATTTTGGTGATTGAATTTTTGTGTTTTTAATATTATACTATAAATGTATTAAAAATACAAGTGTTGTTTTAATGGAGGTATTATTTATGAAAAAAAGCAGTTTTATTGCCCTTATAATGGGTACGGTCAGCGGATGTATGTTTGCTCTTGGTATGTGTATGGCGCTTCTTCCTGAATGGAACGCCTTTGTTCCCGGAATAATTTTGGGAGCTGCCGGCATAATTTTAGGGCTTGTCACCGTCCTTGTATGGCGCAAAAAGGAAAACAAAGCACCCATCAAGATAGGTGAAAAAACGGTAGGAGCAATTCTCATTTCTGTTTTCGGCGCATTGCTTTTAGGCGTTGGTATGTGTTTTTGCCTTGTGTGGAATAATATAATTTTAGGAACGGTAATCGGAATGTTCGGCATAATAACATTGCTGTTTTTAATACCTTTTATAAAAGGGTTGAAGTGATTTGAAAAAGGATTATAAAAGAGAAAGAGTAATTTCTTTTGCAACAGTAAGCCTTATAATAAATATGGCATATGCCATAGGAAACTTTCTGTTGGGACTGTTTCAGAAATCTTACTGGTTTATGACCTCGGGAACATATTATATGGTGCTCGGAGTAATGCGCTTTGCGGCGGTTTTGTTCTATAAGCGGCGGAAGGAAAGTTATAGAGATGAACTTTTTGTGCAAAGGTTTTCCGGAATAATGCTTGTTTTCTTAAGCGTTGTGCTTTCCTGCTCCGTATATCTAAGCATAAGGCTTGATATGGCACGTGAGATTCACGAAATAGCTATGATAACAATTGCTCTTTATGCATTTACAAAGATGACTCTTGCCGTAATAAAAACGGTTAAGGTGAAAAAGACAGAGTCGCCTCTTATTACTTCGCTCAGATGTATTAGCTTATCGGATGCGGCAGTATCAATTTTTTCTCTGCAAAGATCAATGCTGGTTTCTTTTGAGGGGATGACGGCAAAGGAAATAACCCTTATGAACAGCCTTACCGGAGCAGGAGTATGCTTAGTGGTTTTAGTTTTGGGAATAATATTAATAAAAAGAAAAGGAGAACAAAAATGAGTAAATCACCTATTGTAAAAGCAAATGAAAGAATTGCTGAAAAGGTAGTTGAAGGCTACAAAAAGATAGAAGAAGGCGTCGTTGAAGGTTATAAAAAAATAGAAAACGGTGTTGTGGAAGGCTATACGAAAATAGAAGATAAATTTGTTGATGCATTTCTTACAAAGGAAGGCGAAACCGTGGAGGAAGCAAAAAAGCGCCTTAAAGAGACAAAATAAAAGCATCCAGAAGGATGCTTTTTGTTTTGGCGGAGACGGAGAAATTTGAACCATCGTGCTCGTAAGTGGAAAAGCATTTCGAGCTGTTAGACAGTGTTTTTAGTTAGCGTAAATTAGCGGAAGTTAAAGGAACTTAAAAAGCGATAAAAACCGCATAAAATCAAGGCTTTGAGGGGTTAAAATCCTTCAAAGCCTTTGCTGTTCTCGCAAATTTCGTATTGCCACTTTTAGATAGCTTTTTTGGGTTTTCGCTAGAAAAGTGCTAGAAAAATGTTAGATAAAAATATGAAAGGATAAAACAGTTTGACAGAATAACTATACCTTAAAACGAAACAATAAATAAGGGTAAATTTTCTTAATATATTGACATTTCCCTTAATATGTGGTAATATTTAAGGGAAAGAAAGGAGATTAAGGGCATGAGAGTATTTAATTATTCGATAATAAAAGAACATAAATGGGATTCTGAACTTCTCGGTCTTGTTGCTGCAATATATAAAGAAGTCGGCAAGCAGGACCTTTATCTGAAAAGACGCCCCGAAGAGCTTGAAAAACTTGTGGAAATCGCAAAGGTACAAAGCACAGAGTCTTCCAATGCAATCGAAGGTATCGTTACAACAAATACACGTATTAAACAGCTTGTAGAAGAAAAGACCTCTCCCCGAAATCGTGATGAACAAGAAATTGCGGGATACAGAGATGCTCTTAATATCATCCACGAGAATTTTGATGCGATTCCAATTTCCAAAAACTATATCTTACAACTTCATAAAATAATGTACAGTCATATGAATAACCCCATGGCTGGCAGAACAAAGAGTGTGCAAAATTATATAAGCACAACTTACCCTGACGGACATTCAGAGGTTTTATTTACTCCGCTTGCACCATTTGAAACGGAAGAAGCGCTTGATAAAATTTGCGAGGAATATAATAAAGTTATCGGCAATCTTGAACTTGAACCATTGATTGCAATTCCCACATTCATTCACGATTTTCTCTGCATTCATCCTTTTAATGATGGTAATGGAAGAATGTCAAGACTGCTTACCACATTGTTACTCTACAGAAGCGGATTTTATGTTGGTAAATACATCTCGCTTGAAGCTAAAATTGCAAAGAGCAAAGATTTATACTACGATTCCCTTAACAAATCTCAGGATGGTTGGCATGAAGGTTTAGAGGATGCAACACCGTTTATAAAATATATCCTTGGTACTATCCTTGCTGCATATAAAGACTTTGAAGACAGATTTTCCATCGTAGAAGAAAAACTTCCTGCAATCGAAATGGTAAGAAA